>DASPSJ010000094.1:0-116123 GCA_035623985.1 Allostellaceae bacterium
CACGCCACCGCGATGGCCGCGGGATCGCGCGCCGCCTGCGCCGCAAACAGCGCCGGCAGCGTCGTCGCGCAAACCGCCGCAGACGTAGCGTTCCAACCCTCGGTGATGGTCCGCCGCTCCGCCGCAGACAGCAGCGACAGCGCATCGATACGCATGGTGTCTTCGGCGAGATACCCATCGAACAGCAGGCGAAAGCGCCGCGCGATGTCCTCGACCTCGCCGCGCGTCAGATGGTGCGCGTTGAAAGCGAAGTCGAACAGCACCGGCTTCTCGCGGTGATATTCGCGCACATAAAGCGCGAGCGGGTTGAGTTCATAGCCGCCGGTGAGCCCGATAAGTTGGAACGGCGCGTCCCCGATGGGAAAGTCGTAGTCGTTCTTCTCGTAGGACAGCGCCACGTCGAAGAGCTGGCGGCGGCCCAGCCGCGCCAGGCCGAGCGCATGCTGGACGTCTTGGATCGGCGCCCGCTGATGCCGGTAATCGCGCCGCAATTGCTCGCCGACATGGGCGACGAGCTGCTTGACCGAGTCGGTCGTTTCGATCTCGAGGCGCAGCGGCATCATCCCCGCGAACATGCCGATGGTGCGCTTGAGATCGGCGGCCGGCCGGTTGAGGATCGGCACGCCGATGGTGATGTCGCGGCGCTGTACCGTCCGTGCCAGCAGAATGGCCAGCAACGCCGTCAACACGTGAAACGGGGTCGCGCCGCGCCTGCGGCAAGTGTCAATGAACTCGACGTAGCGTTGCCAATCCACCCAGAACTGCACGGAACGCGACGGCAGGTCGTCATGCGCGCCCTCGCCGCGCCGCGGCGGGAAGATCGGTTCCGGCAACGTGTGAAACCGCTCGCGCCAGTAGTCGATGTCGCGGCCATGCCGCGCCGACAGAAGGTAAGTCGCGTCCTCGGCGATGAAGCGGCGATAGGAGAAAAGCGCGGTCGCGTCCGACGCGGCATCGCGCGGGATCGCGTCATAGGCGTCGGCCACCGCGCGGATCATCAGGCAGATGCCGAAACCGTCGATGATCAGGTGGTGATAGCGGATGAGCAGGAACCATTGCCGCTCGCGCCCTTTCGCCAGCGTGAAGTGGAACAGCGGCGTCTCGCCGCCCGCGAAGACGCGAGCGAATGCGGTGTCGATGAAATCGATAAACGCCGCTTCCGGATCGATCTCGCTCGAGAGATCGATCAGGTCGACCGGCGGATCGAGAGCGGAACCGATGGTCTGCTTCGGCTGATCGGCGTGAATGCGAAGCCGCAAGGCGTCATGTCGCGCCATGGCGAGCGCGACGGCACGGCGGAAGATTGCGGGGTCGATGGCGCCGGCGATCCTGAGATAGCCGCCGATGATATAGAAGCGCGGATCGGTGCCGGTCTGCAAATCGAGCCACACCGGCATCTGGGCAGAGGTCAGCTCCTGCCACTCGACCTCGGATGTGGAACGCGATGTGCCGTCCATCGAACCCTTGCGCCCTGTCGATCGCTTTTCTTCTAGTGCCTCAGAGTGGGCGAAAATCAGCGCCGGGGCAACGGTTTACGCTTGCTTTCGCCGCTTTGCAACGGCGTTGCGGCGCGCGGCAGACGATGCGCGCGGTCGACAATTCCGTGTGCGCCGCCTCGCTCCGGTGTCGAAAACCGGAACGGCGCGCCAGCACGGAAGCAGTGCTTTTCGATGGTCCGCTGCGGCGGAGGGAGAAGGCGGCATATCGGCTGGCGTGTGCCTCAGCCTTGCTTCTCGGCCGCCTGCTCCATGGCTCGACGCAAGCTGAGCGGCCGCATATCGGTCCACACTTCGTCGACGTAGTCGAGACATTCCTGCTTCGTGCCGACCTTGCCGACGGCGCGCCAGCCGGCGGGAATCCGCAGTTCGGCGAGCCAAAGCGAATACTGCTCCTCATCGTTCACCAGCACGGTATAGGTCCTGGTGTCTTCGTCTTGATCAGTTGCCACAGGTCCCCCCGCGAGACGATGCGCCATCAATCGCCATCACCGTAGGATCGTCTCGGCCTAGGGTCAATGGTCAGGGCCGGCGCTCAGGTGACGACGGTCAGGACCCCCCGGCGCTGGCACATCGCGCCGAGATCCAGGACGCTGTCATGGAAGGCGCGCAAGGTGCTGCGATGGCCGATGCTGACGATGGTTGGCCGCCACGGCGCGGCGCGCAGCAGGCGATAGAGCATCGCCTCGCAGGCCTCGTCGAGCGCCGAGCTGGCCTCGTCGAGGAAGACGATCGTGGGCTGGGTCAGCAGGACGCGGGCAAAGGCCAGGCGCTGCTGCTCGCCGAGCGACAGGCGGTGCGCCCAATTCTGGGAGGAATCCAGTTCCTCGACCAGCTCGGGAAGACCGACCTCGCGCAGCACGGCGGCGATCTTGGCGGTCGGCACGGCGAGGTCCTCGCGCGGATAAAGCACGGCGTGACGCAGCGTGCCAAGCGGCAGGTAAGGCCGCTGCGGCAGGAAGAGGCAAACCCCGCTGCCGAGGCGGATCCGGCCGCGGCCATAGGGCCAGATGCCGGCGATGGCGCGCAGCAAGGTGCTCTTGCCGGTGCCGGTGGGGCCGGCGATGAGCAAGGCCTGGCCGGCCGGCACCGAGAAGCCGACATCGCGCAACAGCGCCGAGCCGTCGGGAAGGTCGAGCTCGAGATCGGCGACCTCGATGCCTTCGCCGCCGGTGCGGACCTCGATCTGTTGCGGCGCGCGGGCGGCCGCGGCGATCTCGCGCACGCGGAGGTCGAAGCCGTGCAAGCGCTCGACCACCGATTGCCATTCGGCGATCTCGGTGTAGTTCTTGATCAGATAGGAGAGCGCCACCTGCAATTCGAAGAAGGCGCCTGCGGTCTGCATCAGACCGCCGATCTCTATCTTCTTGGAGAAATACATCGGCGCGGCAACGATGAAGGGAAAGATCACCGCCACCTGATCATAGGTCCTGGTGTACCAGCCGAGGATCTTCACCCGCTTCATGATCGACCAGAAATTGCCGACGACATTGGTGAAGCGCTCGGTGAAATTGCCAAGCTCGCGGCTCTCGCCGCCGTATAAGGCGATGCTTTCGGTGTTCTCGCGCAAACGCACCAGGCTGAAGCGGAAATCCGCCTCGTAGCGCTGCTGATCGAAATTCAGCCGGACCAGCGGCCGGCCGATCTTGAAGGTGAGCCAGGTGCCGCCGACGGCGTAGACCAGCGCCACCCAAACCATATAGGCCGGGACGGTAAAGTCTCCCCAAGCGCCGAGCGGGATGGTCATCGGCCCCGAGATCGACCAAAGGATGGCGAGGAACGACACCACCGTGATGCCGGCATTGAGAAAGCCGGTGGTGCCGACGGTCAGCGCGATGGTGTGCTTGGTGAAGCGGTCGAGATCGTCGGCGATGCGCTGATCGGGATTGTCCGTGCCGGTGTCGCTGACCTGTAGCCGGTAATAGGCGCGCTCGTCGAGCCAGGCATTGAGGTATTGGCGCGTGAGCCAGCGCCGCCAGCGGATCTGCAGCATCTGCCCGAGGTAAGTCTGGTAGACGAGGAAGGTGATCGAGAGCACCGACAGCACTGCATAATAGCCGAGTTGCCAGATGAACTCGCTTTCGTCGTAATGCTGCAATGCGTCGAAGATGGCCTTTCGCCACCAGTTCAGCATCACGATGACCGCGACGGACAGGAAGTTGAGGATGACCACGATCGCCAGCAGGCCCCATGCCCAGGCCTTGTCTTCGGAGGACCAATAGGGCCTCGCGAGGCGCCAAGCGTTGCGCCAAATGCCTCGTTTTGCCTCCACCGCGTCTCCCCCTTAGCATTTGACGGCACCGGCCGGACCGCCACGGTTGGCGCCCGAGCCGCAGCTCGAGCGCCCGGACACTCTACACCAGACGGATCAAAGAAGCGCGCAGCCTCCCCTTCGCCGGTGGCAAGAGCAAGGTAGGCGGCACGCCCTAGTCGTCAAGGGGAGCGCGGAAATAGGTATGGCAGGCACCGCAGCCGGTCCTGCCCACCGTGTCGAGCTCGTCGAGCACGTCTTGCTTGCTGCCCGTCTTGATGGCGTCGGCGAGGCGCTGCTCGGCGCGCCGGAGCGCGCTTGGCACGTCCTTGAACCGGTCCCATTGCCCCCAAATCTCGGGCTTCGCATGGGTCGCCCCGGGAAACTCGACCATGCTGGTCCCTGGCGGGAACAGGTCGGTGATCTTCGGCGGCAAGGTCAGCAGCTCCGTTACCTTGGCGATGGCGGTATCGCGGTCGGCGCTGCCGGAGACATAGTTCTGGATGACCTTCAGCGCTTCGGCCTGCTGCTTCATCAGCGCCTGACGCTGCTTGATGATGGCCCCCTTGTCCTGGGCGCCGGCGTGGTCGCCGCCGGCGGCCAGCAGCGCGCCCAGCATCGCCGCGATCACGCCTACCGCCATTCGGTGCAGCATCGCCTCTCCTCCTCGGCCGTGTCGTCCCCCGGGGGCCGCATCTTGCCGCGAGCAGCTTATCGATTTCTCCGGCAACCTTCCATCGACGCGCCGGCGCCGGATTCGGCATAATCGCCGCGGGTGTCGGCAGGTTGGGCGAGACGGAATGCGCATTGCCGTTCTGGGCGGGGGAAACGGCAGCTATGCCGCCGCCGCCGATCTGGCGGAGCAGGGCCATGAAGTGCGGCTCTGGCGCCGCGATGTCGCCGCCCTGGCACCCGTGCTCGAGACCGGCACGCTTCTCCTCGGCGATTATCGTGGCCGCCGCGCAGTCCGGCTTGGCTTGGCGACGCCGTCGCTTGCGGCGGCGCTGGCCGGGGTGGAGTTGATCGTCGCGCCGCTGCCGGCCTTCGCCCAACTCGATCTTGCGCAGGCCATGGCGGCGCATCTGCGCGACGGCCAGACCGTGTTCCTGCCGCCCGGCAGCTTCGGCAGCTATGTCATGGCGCGGGCGCTGCGCGCCGCGGGGTCTTCGGTCGAGGTGGCTTTCGCCGAAACCGGCACGCTGCCTTACCTCACGCGCAAGCACGGCGCCGCCGAGGTCGCCATCACCACGCGCGCCACGCGGTTGCCGACCGGCGTGTTCCCGGCGCGGCTTGCTGCTTCGGCGCTCGCCGTCATCAAAAAAGCCTATCTCGCCGTCGAGCCGGTGGAGGATGCGCTGAGCGCGGCGCTGATGAATGCCGGGCCGATCATTCATCCGCCGCTCCTCATCATGAATGCCGGGCCGATCGAGCATTTCTCGCAGTGGGACATTCACAACGAGGGAACCCAGCCGGGCATCCGCCGCGTCACCACCGTGCTCGACGGCGAGCGCATGGCGCTGCGCGAGGCGCTGGGCTACGGTCCGCCGCATTTCCCGCTCGCCGACCATTACGAAAGCGATCGCTGGATGTACGGCAATCTCGCCCATGACAAGCTCGTCGGCAGCGGCGACTGGCGCGAGCGCCTCGATCTCACGCGGCACCGCTATATGCGCGAGGATGTCGGCTATGGCCTGGCCTTTCTCGTCTCGCTCGCCGATTGGGCGGGCGTCGCCTGCCCGGTGGCGCGGGGGCTGCTGAGCATCGGCTCCGCCCTCTGCGGCGAGGATTTCGCGCAAGGCCCGCGCACGCTTGCCGCGCTCGGCCTCGACCGGCTCGATCGCGCCGGCATGCGGCGGCTGCTTGCCGAAGGCATCGCGTGAGCGAGGCGCTGCCGGTAATCGCCGCTCTCGGCGCCGGCCGGATGGGCCGCGGCATCGCCCATGTCTTCGCCTATGCCGGCCATCGCGTCGTGCTGGTCGATGTCAAGGCGCGGCCGGAAGAGGCGGTGCGCCGGCTCGAGCGCGAAGCCTTGGGCGAGATCGAGGCCGCGCTTGCCGTGCTGGCCGAGATCGGGGTTTTTGCCGCGGCCGAGATCCCGGCCATCCTTGGCCGCATCGGTTTCGCCGGCCGCGCGGCGGCGCCGGCGGCGCTGGCGAGCGCCGGCTACGTCTTCGAAGGCGTGCCCGAGGTGCTGGAATGGAAGCGCGAGGCGCTCGCCTTCGCCGCGCCCTATCTCGGCGCCGATACCGTCCTCGCCTCGACCACTTCCAGCTTTCTCGTCGACGCGCTGGCGGAGCTGGCGCCGGCGCCGGAGCGCTTCCTCAACGCCCATTGGCTCAATCCGGCCTACATCATCCCGCTGGTGGAGCTGAGCCCGGGCCGGCGCACCGACCCCGCCGTTCTCGCGCGCATGAAGGCGCTGCTTGAAGCGATCGGCAAGGTGCCGGTGATCTGCGCCGCGGCGCCCGGCTATATCGTGCCGCGCATCCAGGCGCTCGCCATGAATGAAGCGGCGCGGCTGGTGGAGGAGGGGATCGCCACCGCCGAGGATGTCGACAAGGCGACGCGCTACGGCATCGGCTTCCGCTCCGCCGCCATGGGGCTGCTGGAGTTCATCGACTATGGCGGCGGCGACATTCTCTATTACGCCAGCCGCTCTCTCGCCGAGGCGATGCGGGACAGCCGCTTCGCCGCGCCGGAGATCATCGACCGCAACATGCGCGAAGGCCGTCTGGGCTTGCGCAGCGGCCGCGGCTTCTACGATTTCGCCGGCGTCGACGTGGCCGCTTATCGCAAGGAGGTGCTGCGCCGCCTGGCGGGCCAGCTCGCGCATGTCGATCTGCTGTTGCCGCCGGGCGCCGCGGCGAGGAAGCGCGGCGCCGCGTGAGCGATGATCGAGGCCGTGGCGCGGGCCAGGCTGGGCAAGGGAGGGAGAGGATGGCGTCATCGGCGAGCACCGCGTCGGCGCGGACATCCGCGAGGCTCCCCCGCGTCATTGTCGCCGCCTCGATCGGCAACGCGCTCGAATGGTTCGATATTCTGGTCTACGGCTACTTCGCCGTCACCATCTCCGGTCAGTTCTTTCCCAAGACCGATCCCGCCGTCGCCCTGCTGCTGACCTTCGGCACCTTCGGCGCCTCCTATCTCATCCGCCCGCTGGGAGCGATCGCGCTCGGCGCCTATGCCGACCGTGCTGGGCGCAAGGCGTCGCTGATGGTGTCGATCCTGCTGATGATGATCGGCACGTTCATCATGGCGGTCATCCCGCCTTATGCCGTCATCGGGCTGCTGGCGCCGATCGGCATGTTTGTCGCGCGGCTGATGCAGGGCTTTTCGGTCGGCGGCGAATTCGGCAGCTCGACCGCGTTCCTGGTGGAGCATGGGCCGCAGCGGAAAGGGTTTCTCGCGAGCTGGCAATGGTCGAGCCAGGGCGTGGCGGCGCTGCTGGCCTCGCTCTTCGGTTTCGTTCTGGCCGAGATGCTGTCGCCGGAGCAGCTTCAATCCTGGGGCTGGCGCATGCCGTATCTTTTCGGCCTGCTGATCGGGCCCGTCGGCTTCTACATCCGCGGCTACGTCGACGAGACGCCTGAATTCCTCCGCACAGAGACGACGCGCACGCCGGTTCGCGACGTGCTGGCGCGCCAGTGGGACCGTCTCCTGCTGGCGATCGGCTTGGTGGCGATCTCGACCGGCTCGAACTATCTCCTTCTCTACATGCCGACCTACGCCGTCACCGAGCTGCACCTGCCCCAGGCAACCGGCTTCCTCGCCACGGTTGTCGGCGCCGTCGTGCTGATCGCGGTCGCGCCGCTGGCCGGCCATTGGTCGGACCGGGTCGGCCGCACGCGCATCATGCAGGCGATGACCTGGCTCTTCCTGCTTTCGGTCTATCCCGCCTTCGTGCTGCTCACCGATCGCGCCGTGCTGGCGGTCCTTGTCCTGGTGGTCGGCTGGCTCGGGCTGATCAAGGCCGGCTATAGCGGCGTTCTGCCGTCGCTGCTCTCCGAGCTCTTCCCGACCCGGACGCGCGGCACGGGGATGGCGCTCAGCTACAACATCAGCGTGCCCGTCTTCGGCGGCTTCGCGCCGGTGATCATTCAGTCGCTGATCGATGTCAGCGGCAACAAGCTGGCGCCGGCCTTCTATCTCATGGTGACCGCGGCGCTGAGCCTGCTGAGCTTGGCGCTGCTGCGCCGGCATCTGCGCTTGCGGTAGCCCTCCGCGACGGCGGCGCGAGCTTGTCGCGGCGGCGGTTCCGCAACGCGAAACGGGGACCGGCTTCGGTCATGCGGCGCCGCGCTCAACCGGATGCCAGCGAGAGAAGTCGTTCAGGACGCGCTCTCCTCGGGCCAATCGACCGCGCCGTCATGGGTTACGGCGCCGAGATGGGCCGGGCCGACGCTGGCGGCGTATTTCTGCAGCAGCCCTGAAAGCGGCGCGCGCGGCGGCGGCCGCCAGGCCGCACGCCGGCGCGCCAGTGTCTCATCGGGCACTTTCAGCTCGATCGTGCCGGCAAGCCCGTCGATGCGGATCACGTCGCCATCCTCGACCAGCGCCAGCGGGCCGCCGATGGCGGCTTCGGGCCCGGCATAGCCGATGCACATGCCGCGCGTAGCGCCCGAGAAGCGGCCGTCGGTGAGCAGCGCCACCTCCTCGCCCATGCCCTGGCCGTAGATCAGCGCGGTGACCCCCAGCATCTCGCGCATGCCCGGCCCGCCGCGGGGGCCCTCATGGCGGATGATGATGACCTCGCCCGCGGCGTAGCGCCGCGCCGCGATCACCGCCATGCAGTCCTCTTCGCAATCGAACACGCGCGCGCGGCCTTCGAAGACCGGAGTCTTGAGCCCGGCCAGCTTGAGCAGCGCGCCATCGGGGCAGAGATTGCCGGTGAGCACGCCGACCCCGCCGCTCGGCAGCAGCGCTTCCTCGAGCCGGCGCACCACTTGGCCGTCCGGCGCCGGCGCGGGGGCGATTTCCTCGGCGAGGCTTCGGCCGGAGAGCGTCGGCACCTCGCCGTCGATATGGCCGCCGCGCAGCAGCTCCTTCAGCAGCACCGCGACGCCGCCCGCCGCGTGAACGTCGACTGCGTGGAATCGTCCGGCCGGGCGGAGGTCGGCGATCAGCGGCGTGCGGCGGAACACCTCGCCGATATCGGCGAGGGTGAAGCGGATCCCCGCCTCATGCGCGATCGCCGGCAAGTGCAGCGCCGCGTTGGTCGAGCCGCCGGTGGCGGCGACGAGGGCGGCGGCGTTGGCGAGGCTGCGGCGGGTGACGAGATCGCGCGGCAGCGGCCCGCCCCGGCGCAGGATCGCCATCACCCCTTCACCCGACGCGCGCGCCAAGGCCGGGCGCTGCGCATGCACCGCCGGCAGCATGGCCGAGCCCAGCGGCGCGAGGCCCAGCGCCTCGCTCGCCATCGCCATGGTGTTGGCGGTGAATTGGCCGGCGCAGGCGCCGATCGTCGGCAGGCACGCCGCCTCGAGCGCGGCGAGATCGGTCGGCGACATCGCCCCGGCCATCACCGCGCCGACGCCTTCATAGCTGTCGAGCACGCTGACCTCGCGCCCGCGCCAGCGGCCGGGCAGCGCGCTGCCGCCATAGACGAAGACGGCGGGGACATTGACCCGCACCATGCCCATCATCACCCCTGGCAGCGTCTTGTCGCAGCCGGCGAATCCCACGAGCCCGTCATAGCAATGCGCGCGCATCACCGCCTCGATGCTGTCGGCGATGAGCTCGCGCGAGATCAGGCTGAACTTCATGCCCTGATGGTTCATGGCGATGCCGTCGGAGACGGCGATGGTGGTGAACTCGCGCGGCATGCCGCCACCGGCGCTTATTCCCGCCTTGGCCTCGGCCGCCTGGACGCGCAGCCCCATCGTGCAGGGCGTGACTTCCGCGTCGGTGGTGACGACGCCGATGAACGGCTTCGCCATCGCCGCTTCATCGAGCCCCATGCCGCGCATGAAGGCGCGGTGCGGCGTGCGGTCGAGGCCGTCGGTGGTGAGGCGCGAGCGCCGCTTTTTTTCGGCCACGGCTCAGCCCAGCGGCGCCAGCAGCCGGCCGCGCTCGACGACGGTCTTGCCGTCGAGCGCGATGGTGCAGTTCCTGAGCGGCAGGTCGAAATGCCCGCGGGTGAAGCGGCCGGCGGTCTCGTTGGCGCCGGTGGAGTAAAGGAAATTGCCGGCGAACGCCCGGAGTTCCGTGCCGTTGACGTCGGCCTTGTCGTAGAGCGTGAGCGCGTCCCAGCGGGCGCGCGGGTTCATGCCCCAGCCGACATGCGAGACGGCATAGGCGTCGCGCTCGCCCCAGGCCTCGACATAGCTGCGCATCAGCGCGGCATCGAGCCCTTCGCCCTCGATGGCGGTGACGTAGTCCCGGGTCACGGTCATGCGGACCGGGCTTTCGAGATAGCGCTTGAAGGTGAGGTTGACGTCGCCCGGCGCCATCACCAGCCGGCCGTTGACGGTGCCCGCCTTGGGAAAGCACAGGCAGAGGCCGCCCGGCCAATAGGCCACCTTGGCGGCAGGATCGAGATAGCCGGCATTGCCGCGCACCGGCGCGCCGGCGACGTCGATGCGGAGGTCGGTGCCCGCTTCCGAGGTCACCCGCATCTCCTGCGCGTTGCGCAGCAGCTCGAGCGCGGCGGTGACCCGCGGCTGCAGCAGCGGGTCCGGCATGAGCCGCTCCAGGATCTCCGGATGCTCGTTGCTGATCATGAAGATGCGCGCGCCGGCGGCGAGCAGCTCCGGGGTCTCCGGCGCGTGCAGCAGCCCCTCGACGGTGCAGTCGATGATGATCTCGCACGCGCTGAGGGCGCGTAGCGCCGCGGGATTGCGTTGCAGCGCCTCGGAGGCGCCGGTCGAGCGCACCGGCACCGGCGCGGATTGCGGCGGCGTCGGCATCGTGACGTGGAAGGTGCGGGCGCCGAGTTCCAGCAGCGCAAGCTCGGCGAGCTTGACGTTGACCGCGCGCGACAGCGTTTCCGACAGGATGGCCACCAGCGTGCCTTCGCCGATGCCGCTCAGCGCGAAGGCGCGGCGGAAGCACTGGATCCATTTCGCTTCGATAGGGGCCGCCAACATTGTTGCCTCGGGAGGTTTTCAGTATGCTGGCACGCCGGGAGAGAGGCGGTCAATTTGGCGGCGCATCGGACGATCCGGATCGAGCCCTCCCCGCGGATCGCCGTCGATGTCGAAGGGCAGGGGCCGCTCCTGGTCTTCCTTCATGGCATTGGCGGCAATCGCGGCAATTGGCGCGATCAGCTTCCGGTCTTTGCCGGCGACTTCACCGCGGCAGCCTGGGACGCGCGCGGCTACGGCGGCAGCGACGATTACGACGGACCGCTCGATTTCGCCGATTTCAGCGGTGATCTCCTGCGCCTGCTCGATCATTTCAAGGCCGAGCGCGCCCATCTCTGCGGCCTCTCCATGGGCGGGCGCATCGCCATGGATTTTCACGACCGCCACCCGGAGCGGGTGGCCTCGCTCACGCTCTCAGACACCCAGCCGGGCTTGGCGCAGATGCCGGAGGAAAAACGCCGCGAGTTCATTCGCCTCCGCCAGGAGCCGCTGCGCGCCGGCAAGACGCCTGCCGACATCGCTCCCGGCGTCGCGCGCTCGCTGGTCAGCCCGCACGCCGTGCCCGGCGCCTTCGAGCGCCTGGTCGACAGCATGGCGGCGCTGCGGGCTCCCTCCTACCTCAAGACCATCGAGGGTTCCTTCCTTTACGCGCGCGCGCCGGATCTCGAGAGCATTCGCGTGCCGACGCATATCGTCGTCGGCGACGACGACGGGCTGACGCCGCCGGAGCTGGCGCGCGCCATGGCGCGGCGCATCGCCGGCGCGCGGCTCACCGTCATTCCCGAGGCGGGCCATCTCGCCAATCTCGAGCAGCCCCGGCGCTTCAACGCCGCCGTGCTCGGCTTCCTGCGCGAGCAGCTATGACGAGCCTTGCCGAGAAGCGGGCGGCGCTGGTGGCGCTCGCCGGCAAGCTCGGGCGCGAGCGTTTTGCGCCGCGCGCCGACAGATACGACCGCGAGGCCAGCTTTCCTTTCGAGAACTACGCCGATCTGCGCGCGGCCGGGCTCACCGCGCTGTGCGTGCCTGAGCGCCATGGCGGCGCCGGCGCCGATTTCGCGACCTACTGCTTGGTCTCGGCCGAGCTTGGGCGCTATTGCGGCTCGACCGCGCTCACTTTCAACATGCATGTCTGCTCGACCTTGTGGACCGGCGCGCTGGCCGACGACCTCGACATGACGCCGGCCGAGCGCGAGCGGCATGAGCGCCATCGCGCCGAGCATTACCGCCGCATCCTCGTCGAGGGCGCGATCTACGCCCAGCCCTTCTCCGAAGGCGGCGCCGCCGCGGCCGGGAAGGCGCCTTTCGGCACCGTGGCGCGGCGCGTCCCCGGCGGCTATCGCCTCACCGGCAAGAAAATCTTCGCCTCGCTCTCCGGCGCCGCGGATTACTACGGCGTGCTCTGCACCGAGGAGAAGCCGGTCTTGTCGCAGCGCGACACGCTCTATCTCGGCGTGCCCGCCGCGGCCGAGGGCGTCTCGATCGTCGGCGATTGGGACCCGCTGGGCATGCGCGGCACGGTCTCGCGTACGCTGCTGCTCGAGGACGTGTTCGTGCCGGAGAGCGCGGAGCTGATGCCGCCCGGCATTTATTTTCAGGCGGCGTCGCGCTGGCCGCACATGTTCCTGACGCTGGCACCCACTTACATGGGCATTGCCCAGGCGGCTTATGACTTCACCGTGAGCTATCTGCGCGGCGAGGTGCCGGGGGTGCCGGTGAAGCGGCGGATGTATCCGACCAAGCAGATCGCCGTGGCCGAGATGTTCGTGCGCCTGCAACAGACCCGCGCGCTTTTCGAGCGCGTGATCGCCGAGGCGCGCATCGATCCCTCCAAGGAGGAGCGGCTGCGCGCCTATGCCGCGCAATACACCATCATGGAGAATTCGAACGAGCTTTGCCGGCTCGCCATCCGCACCTGCGGCGGCCAGGCGATGCTGCGCTCGCTGCCGCTCGAGCGGCTTTACCGCGACAGCCGCTGCGGCTCGCTGATGCTGCCTTGGACGGCGGAGCTCTGCCTCGACCGGCTCGGCCGCGAGACGCTCTACGAGCCCGGCGAGAAAGACGACTGAGCGGCGGGGCGTCCATGGACCTTTCCTCCTGGCTCGAGCGCCGCGCCGACCGCACGCCCGAGGACGTGGCGATCCATTTCGAGGGGAGCGGCCAGTCCTGGGCCGCGCTCCATCGCCAGATGCGCCGCATGGCAGGCGCCCTGGCCGAGCTCGGCATCGGCCGCGGCGACCGCGTCGCGCATCTCGGCTACAACAATCCGCTCTTCCTCGTCCTGCTCTTCGCCTGCGCGCGGCTCGGCGCGATGCTGGTGCCGCTCAATTGGCGCCTCGCCTTGCCCGAGCACCGCGTCATCCTCGCCGATGCCGAGCCGGCGCTGCTGCTTTATGAGGACGCCTTCGCCGAGGCCGCATCGCTTCTGGGCGTGCGCTCCATGGCGCTCGATGCCTTCGCCGCGGCGCTGGCCGCTGCGCCCGAGCGCGAGGCGGAAGCCTCCTCCACCTTGGACGTGCCGGTGCTGGTGGTCTACACCTCCGGCACCACCGGGCGGCCGAAAGGCGCGGTGCTGACGCAGGACGCGCTGCTGTGGAACGCGGTCAACAGCACGCTGATGCACGACCTCACCAGCGAGGACCACGTGCTGACGACCTTGCCGATGTTCCATGTCGGCGGCCTCAACATCCAGACCCTGCCGGCGCTTCATGCCGGGGCGCGGGTGAGCTTGCACCGGCGCTTCGATCCCGCGGCGACCTTGGCGGCGATCGCCCAGGCGAGGCCGAGCCTCACCGTGCTGGTGCCGACGCAGCTTGTGGCGCTGATCGAGCATCCCGCCTGGCCCATGACCGACCTTTCCAGCCTGCGCGCCGTCACCACCGGCTCGACCATCGTGCCGCGGTCGCTGATCGAGGCGATCCATGCGCGCGGCGTGCCGGTCATTCAGGTCTACGGCGCGACCGAGACCGCGCCCATCGCCATCCACCAGACGCGGCGCGAGGCTTTCGCGTCGGTGGGGTCCTGCGGCAAGCCGGCGCTTCATTGCGAAGCGCGCATCGTCGACGGCGAGGGGCGCGAGGTCCGGCCCGGCGAGCGCGGCGAGATCCTGATCCGTGGCCCCAATGTGATGACCGGCTATTGGCGCAATCCCGCCGCGACCGCCGCCGCGCTGGTCGAAGGCTGGTTCCATACCGGCGATATCGGCCATGTCAACGCGCAGGGCGACTATTACATCGACGAGCGCAAGAACGACGTGATCATTTCCGGCGGCGAGAACATCTATCCCGCCGAGATCGAGGCCATCCTGCTCGAGGATGCCCGTATCGCCGAGGCGGCGGTGGTGGCGCGGCCGGATGCGCGCTGGGGCGAGGTGCCGGTGGCGGTCATCGTCCGCCGCGCCGACGCCGCGCTTGCCGCGGCCGAAGTGCTGGCGCTGTTCCAGGACCGCATCGCCCGTTTCAAGCACCCCCGCGACGTCGTTTTCGCCGCTTCGCTGCCGAAGAACGCGCTGGGCAAGGTGCTGCGCCACGAGCTGCGGCGGGAGCTGGCGGCGCCGGCCGCAAGCCGGGGCTGACGGGGCGGAGCGATATCGGCGATCTCGTGCTAGGCTGGGCGCCGGCATGGGTGTGTGGCGCAAGGTGGGAGGGGAAGAATGAAACGGCTCATCAACCGGCGCGACGTCGCGCTCGGCGCGGCCGCCGGCGCGCTGGCGGTCTCCTTTCCCGGCCGGCGGGCGCGCGCGGCGTTGCCGCCGCTGAAGCTCGGCGTCCTGCTGCCGCGCTCGGGCTTCCAGGCGCTGATCGGCCAGGGCTGCCAGCGCGGCTTCGACGTCGCCGTCAAAGTGGTGCGCGAGATGGGGGTGGAGGTCGAGCTGATCAACGCCGACACGGAGTCGAAGCCGGAGGTCGCGCGCACCCAGGCGGAGCGGCTGATCCGCGACGGCGCGCAAATCATCAGCGGCGCCTTCGACAGCGGCCAGACCGCGGCGGCGGCGCAGGTCTGCGAGCAGCATGGCGTGCCCTTCGTCATCAATATCGGCGCCGACCCCGCGATCACCGAGCAGGGCTACAAATTCGTCTTCCGCAACTTCCTGACCAGCATCATGCTGGGCTCCGGCAGCCTGAAGCGCATGGGCGAGCTCTTCGCCGCGACGCATACCGCGCCCAAGACCGCGGCGCTGATGATCGTCAACGACACCTTCGGCCAGGGATTCCTCAAGGGGCTGAACGCGATGCTGCCCAAGGCCGGGCTGCCTTTCGAGATCGTCAAGACCGTGAGCTACGACCCGCAGGCCAACGACCTTTCCGTCGAGGTGGCGCAGGCCAAGGCGGCGAATGCCGACCTCCACCTGGCCGTCACCCGCCTCAATGACGGCATCCTGATGATCCGCGAGATGGTGAAGCAGCGCTACGAGCCGATGGGCGTGATCAGCCCCGGCGCGCCCGGTTTCTACGAGCGCCAGTTCACCAAGGTGCTCGGCAAATATGCCGAGTACAATTTCTCCATCAACGCCTGGATGGATCCGAAGCAGGCGCTGACCAAGACGCTGGAAGCCGCCTTCTACAAGGATTTTCCCGACCAGTCCTTCGATCTCAATATCGGCTTTTCCTTCGAGGCGGTGATGATCGCGGCCGACGCCTACAAGCGCGCGGGCTCGAGCCGGCCGGACGCGCTGGTGGAGGCGCTGCGCGCCACTGACCTCGCCAAGCGCGTCATGGTCGGGGGGCCGATCCGCTTCAACGAGAAGGGCCAGAACGTCGATACCGGCATGGCGGTGCTGCAGATCCGCAACGAGAAGCCGACGGTGGTGCTGCCCGAGAGCAATGCCGAGCTGGCGCCGATCTTTCCGGTGCCGGGCTGGACGCAGCGCGGCTGAGGTGAGGGCACCGTCGGTCGGCGGCGCCGATCACATAGCCCCTTCAAGGTAGGAGCGGCGGGGGAAGCGCTGTAAGATGGGCAAACCGATGGGCCATGCGCGGGGAAGGGGAACGTCTCCCCTTGGTTCTTGCTGAATGGGAACTGCTCTCCCATCTGGGCCGTTCTGTCCGCCGAAGATGAGCCGATGGAGGATGCTGTGAGACATCTTGCCGGAGCTGCCATGATCGCGCTGCTCGTTTCCGCCGGTTGGACGATGGCCTGTGCCGCGGATTCCGGCCAGCAGCCGGCACAAGGCAACCAATCCCCGATCGACAGCGCCACAGAGCAATTTAAATCCGGAATACAACAAATCGGCGATGGCGCTCAGCATATCGGCGAAGGGATCAAACAGGGCGCAATCAGCGCTTGGGAAGCAGTCAAAGCGGGCGCCTCGGCGGCGAGCGAAAAGCTGCAAGGCACGCAGGACAAGCCGCAGGCGGGCGGGGCTTCTCGCTGATCGCCGCCGATAGGATGCACGGCGGAGTGCCGGGACTCGCCGTCTAGGTGAAAATTGGCATTCGAGCCTGTAAGATTGCATCGGAAGAGACCAGGCGCGGCATCGGCCGGGCGGCGTCGGCTTGGAGCGGGAAAGCGCCGCTGCCACGATATCAAAATCCATTGAAAGACAGGGCCTTATGACGATCCAGGACGGGCAGAGCGCGCATGAGGCGACAGTGGCTCGCTTGATCGTGACGACGTTGAATCTCGAGATCCCGGCGGTGGAGATCAGCCCCAAGGCGCCACTTTACGGCGAAGGTCTGGGGCTTGATTCGATTGATATGCTGGAAATCGCGCTGGTGGTTTCGCAGGAATTCGGCGTCAAGCTGCGCGCTGACGACAGGAACAATCGGCAGATCTTCAGCTCCTTGCGCAGCCTCAGCTCTTACATCGAGCAGAACAGAGGGCGCTGAATGCGCCTTTCCGCGGGCTCCCTGGCGCGCGGCGGCGGCCTCGTCGCCCTCGGCTTCTGCCCCGTGCTGATCCACCTGGCGGTGGTCGGCGAGGGCGGGTCGCGGCTCGCCTCGGCGCCGGCTGTCGGGCGGGCCGTCGATCTCGGCCTGGTGGCGGCGACGGCCCTGCCGCACACGGTCATCTACGCAACCTTGCTGGCGGTGTTCGGGGCGACGCTTCTGCCTGGGCGCGACGCCCTCGTCACGGCGCTCTCGCGCCGGATGTATGACAGCGTCCCGCCGGCGATGGCCGCCTATACCCGCGGCGTGACCTGGGCCTGGTGCGGCTTCTTCGCGGCGCAGCTCGCGACCTCGCTGGCGCTCTTCCTGTGGGCGCCGGTCGCGGTCTGGTCGGTTTTCGTGAACCTCCTCGATCTGCCGCTGATCGCGCTGATGTTCGCGGCCGAGCACGCCTGCCGGCTGGTTTGCCTGGCCGACGCGCCGCGCCATTCGCCGGCCGATGTGGTGCGCATGATCGGCTACATCAGGGACGGCGTTTGGAAACGGTCGAGGCCCGGCTGATGCCAGACCAGCGGCTTGACCGGTCCCGGGATCGCAACCTCCCGCCTCGGCGGAGCGCGACGGCCTATCCGCTGCTCCGGCATGACCGGCCGGAGGCCATTGTCGCCTATCGCGGGCGGCAGCCGATCGCCGCCGGACGATTTTTGCGGGAAGTGGCCGCGTTGTCGGCCGCGTTGCCGGCGCGCCGCTATGTGCTCAATCTCTGCGTCGATCGTTATCGCTTCGCCGTCGGCCTCGCGGCGGCGCTGTGCCGTGAGCAAGTCAGCCTGCTGCCGCCCAACGACGCGCCGGGGGTGCTTCGGGATCTCGCCGCCGACTTTGCCGATTCCTACTGCCTCGCCGACGCTGCGCCGCCGGACCTGCCGATCCCTTGCCTCGCCTATCCCGACCATCCCGGCGACGCTCGGCCGGCGGCGGCGACCCCGGTCATTCCCGCGGCGCAGCTTGCGCTGCTGCTCTTCACCTCCGGCTCGACCGGGCGGCCCAAGCCTCAGGCGAAGTCCTGGGGCACGCTCGTCCGCAGCGCGCTTGCCGCGGGCGAACGGCTCGGCGTCGGCGCGCTGGCCAACGCCGCGATCGTCGGCACCGTGCCGCATCAGCACAGCTACGGCCTGGAGTCGACCGTCCTGTTGGCGCTCCAGCACGGGCTGGCGATGCAGGCCGAGCGGCCCTTCTTTCCCGGCGACATCCGCGCCTGCCTCGCGGCCATGCCGCGGCCGCGCATTCTGGTCACCACGCCGATCCACATTCGCGCGCTGCTCGCCGAGGCCGAGGCCTTGCCGCCGGTCGATCTGCTGGTCTCCGCCACCGCGCCCTTGTCGCAAGCGCTGGCGGCGGCGGCCGAGGCGCGGACCGGCGCGCCGCTTCTGGAGGTCTATGGCTGCTCGGAGGCCGGCCAACTTGCCGTGCGCCGCACGAGCGAGCATGCCCTGTGGCGCTGTCTCGACGGCGTCGTCTTGCGCCAGGACGAGCACGGCACCTGGGCGAGCGGCGCGCCGGTGGAGATCGAGACGCTGCTCCAGGACGTCATCGAGCTCTGCGGTTCCGGCCGCTTCCTGCTGCATGGCCGGATGGCGGATCTCGTCAACATCGCCGGCAAGCGCACCTCCCTCGCCTATCTCGACCATCAGCTCAAGGCGATCGCCGGCGTGACGGACGGCGCCTTCCTCATGCCGGAAGAGGCGGAGGGCTGCGTCACCCGGCTCATCGCCGTCGCGGTCGCGCCGGGCCTTGCTCCGACGACGATCCTGAGCGCGCTGCGCCAGCGGATCGACGCCGCCTTCCTGCCGCGCCCGCTCGTCCTCGTCGACGCGCTGCCGCGCAACGCGCTGGGGAAGCTGCCGCGCGAGGCCGTGCTTCGGCTGGTTTCCGGCGGCGGCTCCTAGACATGTGGCAGTCGCTCGAGGTCCGTTTCGGCATCGACCATCCGGCCGCCGAGGGGCATTTCCCGGGCAATCCGATCATCCCGGGGGCCGTGCTGCTCGACGAGGTGCTGCACGCGATCGCGGGCGAGGGCGGCGGCAGGCCCGCCGTCATCCGCGCGGTGAAGTTTCTTGAGCCGGTGCGTCCCGGCGACGTCCTGCTGATCCGGTGGCAGTCCCGGGCGCCGGGCGAGACGAGATTCGAAGGCCGGCTGCTCGACCCCGAGCGCCTGGCGTTGACCGGCACGGTGCAGCAGGAGGCAGCCTCGCGGTGACGGCGGGCGGCGCGCCGCAGGAGTGGACCGGCCGGCGGGAGCGCGGCGCCCAGTCGCTGATCAGGCTCATGGTCTGGGTGGCGCGCCGTCTCGGCCGGCCGGTCGCGCGGCTGCTCCTTTATCCGATCTGCGCCTATTTCCTGCTCTTTTCCGGCGGCGCGCGCCGGGCGTCGCGGCAATACCTTGCCCGCGTGCTCGCGCGCGCGCCGACGATGCTCGATGTCCTGCGCCATTTCCACTGCTTCGGCTCATGCGTGCTCGATCGCGTCTTCTTTCTCAACGACCAGATCGGGCTGTTCGATCTCCGGGTTCACGGCGAGGAGATCGTGCTGGACGTCCTGCGGCGGGGCGGCGGCTGCATCCTGCTCGGCGCGCATTTCGGCAGCTTCGAGGTCGCGCGCGCGCTGGGGCGCCGGCAGCCCGGCCTGCGGGTGAGCCTGGTGATGTACGAGGAGAATGCGCGCAAGATCCGCGCCGTCCTCAACGCCATCAATCCCGCGCTTGCCATGGAGGTCATCGGGCTCGGCCGATCCGATTCGATGATCGCGGTCGGCGAGCGGCTGGAGCAAGGGCACTTCGTCGGCATGCTCGCCGACCGCGGCGTCGACGGCGAGGACCGGATCCGCTATCCCTTCCTCGGCTCTTCCGCGGCGTTTCCGCTCGGCTCGTTCCGGCTGGCGATGCTGATGAAGCGGCCGGCGGTGCTGATGATCGGCGTCTATCGCGGCGGCCGGCGGTACGATGTGTTCTTCGAGCCGCTGGCCGACCCCTCCGGCCCGTCGACGCGCCGGCGCGATGAGCAGGTCGAGGAGGTGACGCGCCGCTATGTCGAGCGGCTGGAGCATTATTGCCGAGCGGCGCCTTACAATTGGTTCAACTTCTATGATTTCTGGGCCTGAGATGCACTTTGTGGGCCGCCTTGCCCGTCTCGCCGGCAGGGCAGTTGCCTCCATGGCGAGTCTTTCCCGCCGGCGCTTCGGCGGCAGAGCCGATTGCCCCCGCCTCGCCGGTGCGCTCGGCGCCGGCTTCCTGATCGTCGCCGCCGATGTCGCGCCGGCGCCTGAGGCCGCGCCCTGGGGACTGGAGCGGCTGATGCACGGCCTGCATCAGGTCAAGGCGGCGTCCGGCCAGTTCGTCGAGCGCAAGACGCTGCACATGCTGAGCGAGCCGCTCGTTGCTTCGGGGACGCTGATCTACGTCGCGCCCGACCAGGTGCAGAAAATCACCGTGCTGCCGAAGCGCGAGCGCCTGGCGCTCAGCGGCGACCGGTTGACGATCGACGGCGGGCCGGAGGATCGGCCCCGCAGCCTGTCCTTGGCCGACTATCCCGAGATTGGCGCTTTCGTGGAAGGCATACGCGCCACGCTCGCCGGCGACCAGGCGGCGCTCGAGCGCTTCTATACGCTGCAACTGGAAGGCAACGCCGAGGACTGGCGGCTGCTGCTTCGGCCGAAAGCCTCGGCGCTGAAGGACATTGTCGGCTGGATCCGCATCGCCGGCAGCGGCAATCGCATCCGCTTGGTCGAGACTCAGGAGAGCGACGGCGACCGCTCCGAGATGAGCGTCGTCGAAGATATTCAATGACCGTCGGACGCTATGTCCCGGCCGGTCTCTGGGTCATCGGCGTCGTGGTCTCCCTCCTGGCGATCGCCCGCACCGAGCTGCGCACCGACATGACGGCGTTCCTGCCGCGCTCGCCTTCGGCCGGACAGCAGGCGCTGGTCGACCAGCTACGCAACGGCGTCGTCTCGCGGCTCATTCTGCTGGGCATCGAGGGCGCATCGCCGGACGCCCTGGCGGCGTTGAGCCGGACGCTTGCCGCGCGCCTGCGAGGCCGACCGGAATTCGCCGCCGTCGACAATGGTGAGGAGGCCGCATCCGCCGCCGAGCGCGACTGGGTCTGGCGCAACCGCTATCTGCTCAGCCCTGCCGTCCGTCCCGAGCGCTTTACCGCGGCGGGGCTGCAAGCGGCGCTGGCCGCCGATCTCCGGCTTCTCGGCTCGGATCTCGCCGTGCTGGTGAAGCGCAGCCTGCCGGGCGATCCCACCGGCGAGGTCCTGGCGCTCGTCGATCGGCTGACGGGGACGGCGCGGCCCCACGCCCGCGACGGCGTGTGGTTCTCCGGCGACGAGCGCCGCGCCCTCCTGATGCTGGAGACGCGCGCCGAGGGCTTCGACATCGACGCCCAGCAACAGGCGCTCGCCCGGATCGGCGAGGATTTCGACGCCGCCAGGCGCGGTCTGCTGGAAGCCGGAGAGGCGCGCCTTCTAGAAACCGGCCCGGGCGTTTTCGCGGTCGGGACGCGGGCGGTGATGGAGCGCGACGCGACGCGCTTCTCGCTGTTGGCCACGGCGATGGTGGCGGGCCTGCTGCTCTTCGCCTACCGCTCGCCGCGCCTGTTGCTGCTCGGCCTCCTGCCGGTGATGAGCGGCGCGCTCGCCGGCATTGCCGCCGTGGCTCTGGGCTTCGGCTTCGTGCACGGCATCACGCTCGGCTTCGGCGTGACCTTGATCGGCGAGTCCGTCGACTACGCGGTCTATCTCTTCACGCAGACCGCGCCGGGCAGCTCTCCCGAAAGCACGCTCGCGCGCATCTGGCCGACGCTGCGCCTCGGCGTGCTTACCTCGGTCGCGGGCTTCGGCGCCATGCTGTTCTCGAGCTTCGCCGGCTTCGCGCAGCTCGGGCTGTTCTCGATCGCCGGCCTCGTCGTCGCGGTCGCGGTGACGCGCTGGGTCCTGCCCGCGGCCTTGCCGCGGCAATTCGCCGTCGTCGACTCCGCCCTGTTCGCGCGGCCGCTGCTGGCCGTCATCCGCCGCGCGGGGCGGCTGCGCCTGCCGGTGGCGCTGCTGACGCTCGGTGCCGGCGCGCTGCTGTGCGTCCATCGCGGCGGCTTCTGGCAGCAGGACTTGGCGAGCCTGAGCCCGATCCCGCCGGCGGCGCAGCGGCTCGATCAGGAGCTGCGCCGCGGCATCGGCGCGCCGGACGTCCGCTATCTCATTGTCCTCGCGGCGCCCGGCGAGCAACAGGCGCTGGCGGCGAGCGAGCGGATATCGCGCGCGCTCGACGCCCTGGTGTCGCAAGGCGTGCTGGCGGGCTTCGATGCGCCCGATCGCTACTTGCCGAGCGACGGCGTCCAGCGCGCCCGCCAGCAGGCTTTGCCCGAGCCCGATGAGCTGCGCGCCCGGCTGGCGCAGGCATCGGCCGGTCTGCCGTTTCGCCCCGATCTCTTCGCTCCCTTCCTCGCCGACGTTGCCGCGGCGCGGCAGGCGCCGCTGCTGACGCGCGCGGCGCTGCCCGCGGGCCTGTCGCTCAAGCTCGAATCGCTGCTGTTCCGGCAGGACGGCGGATGGATGGCGGCGCTGCCGCTGCGCGGCATCGACGATCCCGCGCGCGTCGCCGCGGGCATCGCCGCCTTGGACGGGACGGCGGCCAGCTTCGTCGATCTTAAGGCCGAGTCCGATCGGTTGTTGCAGACCTATCAGCATCAGGCGGTCGTGCTGACGCTGGTCGGCAGCGTCGTCGTCCTGCTCCTGCTGTCGGTGAGCCTGCGCTCCTGGCGTCGTGTGCTGGCGGTGGCGGCGCCGCTCGCCGCCGCCGTGATCCTCACCGCGGCGCTGCTGACCGCCGGCGGCCGGGTGCTGTCGATCTTCAATCTGGTCGGCCTGATGCTGATCGTCGCGGTGGGATCGAATTACTGCCTGTTCTTCGAGCGGCTGAGCCGCGAGGACGCGCATGGCGAGCGCTCCGTCGCTTCGCTTGCCCTCGCCAATCTCTGCACCGTCATCGGCTTCGGCCTGCTGTCCTTTTCAGGCATCCCGGTCCTCCACGACATCGGCATGACCGTGGCGGCCGGAACGCTCGCCTGTCTCTTCCTGTCGGCTGTCTTCAGCACTTGGCGCCTTGCCGGGCGGTCTCCGGCCGCGCCATGACGGCCGCCCGCCTGCGCATCGTCCGTCACGAGGCGCCCGATCGAAGCCGCGACCGCGTCCTCCTGGTCATGCTTCCCGGCGTCGGCATGGAGCCCGAGGATTTCGCCGCGCACGGCTTCATCGCCGCGGTGCGGTCGCGCGGGCTTCCCGTCGACATCATCGCCGTCGGCGCCGATCTCGATCTTTATCTCGACCAGACCATCGCCGCCGACATCGACGGGGCGCTCATCGCGCCGGCGCGGGCAGAGGGCTATCGGCGCATCTGGCTCCTCGGCCTGTCGCTCGGCGGCATGGGCGCGCTTCTCTATGCCCGCGCCCATGGCGCGAGCATCGACGGGGTCATCCTGCTCGCGCCGTTCCTGGGAACGCCCGGCATGGTGGCGGAGGTGGCGCGCGCCGGCGGCCTTGCGTGCTGGCAGCCCGGCGAGATCGCCGCCGATGACGGCGAGCGCGCGCTCCTCGGCTGGCTGAAGGATTATGCGGCCGCCTTGCCGCCGCGGCCGACGCTCTATCTCGGCTATGCCCGCGGCGACCGCTTTGCCGAAGGCCATGCCCTGCTCGCCGCTCGCCTGCCGGCCGAACAGGTGGTGGTCGGCGAGGGCGGGCATGATTGGCAGAGCTGGGAGCGGTTGTGGCGGCAGGTGCTGGACAAGCGCCCCTTTGCCGCGCCCGGCCCATAGCGCGTGTTTCGATCGGACGGGATCGGAGGCGGACCGATGCGTTGCTCCGCGATCCGGCCCGGATGGCCGGCCCCGATCAACTCGTCTTGAAAATCACCGATCTCAGGCCCCGCAGCTTCGGATAGACCATCGGCATGGTCAGCATCGTGCTGCCGACGGCCATGAGCAGCAGCGCGGTGAAAGTTTCGCCGGTGATGAGATCCTTGTCCAAAAGGATATTGACGAAGATGATCATGATGAGCGCTTTGGTCTGCAGCAGCCAGCCGATGATCGAGGCTTCGCCCGCCTCCCATTTGAGAATCCTTCCGGCGACGTGGATGCCGGCCAATTTACCGGCGACGGCGGCAACCAGCAATAGTCCGGCGACGGCAAAGACCGCCGCTCCCCCGCTGCTCCAGCTCGTCTTCAGCCCCGTGCTGAGAAAGAAGACCGGCATCACCGTCAGCAGGACGTGGTGGCGCATCATGTCCATCTGCTTCTGATCGAACCAGTCGCCGTCCGTGACGGCGCCGGAGAGGAAGGCCCCGACCATGAAGTGCAAGCCCGCCCAGTCGGCGGCAAAACCGCAGGCCGCGAGCCAGATCAAGCCGAGATACCAGCGATCCCGCTCCGCCGTCCGGGCCATGAGCTTGCGGAATCCGAAGCTGCACGCGGCAAAGACGGCGAGAAATCCGACCTGCCGTCCGATGCGCGTCCAATCGAGGAGAATCAAGGCGAGCACGCCCCAGATCGCGACGTCGTCCGCGCTGGCGTAGCGCAGGATTCGCTGGCCGATGGGTTGCCTCAGGATTTCGAGCTTCTCCATGAGCAGGATCAGGATGGGAAGCGCCGTCACGGCGCAGGCCATGCCGATCCCGCAGACGAACTGGCCGGCCGTCGCCGCGCGTCCGATCCAGCCGTCATGGTACGACAGGCCGACGGCGACGACGCAGCCGAAGGCGAGCGGCGTTCCAAGCGCCAAGCCGGCCGTGATGCCGGTTTCGCGGCGGTTTGCCCAGGCTTTTTTCAGGTCCAGCTCGATGCCGGCGATCCAGACGAAGATCATGACCGCCCACCAGGCGATGCCGTTCAACGCCTGGATGACCGGTGGGGTGAACACGAAGCTGTAATAGCCGGGGAAGAGCGCGCCCAAGGCGCCCGGCCCGAGCAGGATGCCGGCGACGATCTGCACGACCACCAGCGGCGCGAAAAAATCCAGAGTGGATATCCGCCACAGGAAATATGGGATGGTGAGAATGATCAGCATTGCGACGAGGAATATCTCCGTGGTGCTCATGGCGGGGGCGGGCTCCTCATCCCGGTGCGGATCATAAGCTAGCAGAACGCGCAAGCCGGGTGAGCGTCGACGGACCAACCGGGCACGGCCGCCGGCCATGGCGTCGCGATGAGCGCCCGGCGTCCCGAGGGCGTCGAGGAGCGAAGACGCCGAGGCCGCAACGTCGATCCGCGTGCGGCGCTTCTTCCGGCGTTCGCCGACTCCCGCCTTGCCGTCCTCGTCGTGAACAACTTATTATTGCGGCGACGGCAGTCCGGACGCTGGCGATCCGGACACTCGAGGGAGGATTTTATGCTGACACGGCGAGAGTTTGCGGGCGTTGCATCCTGTGCGTTCTGCGCGGCGACGGGGTTGGTTGCGACCGGGGCGTTGGCGCAAGGCACGCCGCCCGCGACGACGCCCGGCCTCACGCGAAAGATTCTGTCGCAAATGGACGGTCCGATGCCGGGCTACGTGACGATCATGGCGGAAGTGGAAATCGAGCCGGGCGTGATGATTGCGCGCCACACCCATCCCGGAATCGAAGCCAGCTATATCCTCGAAGGCGGCCTGGACCTTCCCGTGGAAGGTCAGCCGACCCGCAGCCTGAAGCCGGGCGACAGTTATCAAATACCCCCCGGAACGCCTCATGCCGGCGGACCGAACGGCGACAAGAAGACGAGAGTCTCGACCACCTACGTCGTGGAGAAGGGCAAGCCGCTCGCCTCGCCGGCCTGATCGCGTCGAGGACGCCGCCGCTTCTCGGACGCCGGGGTGACGGTCGCCGCGCAAGGTTCATAGGGCGCGAGGAGCGATCGCCGCCGCGATCCCCTCCTTGAGGCGACTGGTGGCTTGCCCGGCCTTGCGTCTCAAACCCACCGTCTCACGCGGCGACAGTAATCGACATAGGCTTGGCCGAAGGTGTTGCGAAGGCGCGCCTCTTCGAAGGGGATCACGATCCAGTTCGTTGTGGCCCACGGGAGGACCACGAGAACCAAGGGCCAGAGCTTGCCGAGAGCCAGGGCCGCGCCCAGGTAGATCATCGTCACGCCCGCATACATCGGATTGCGCGACACCGCGAACGGGCCGTTGGTGACGAGCCGCGCGGGCTGGCCCGCCGGATTGAGCGTCGTGCGTCGAAGCGCGAAGAGGCTGGCGCTGCCCGGCCCCAGCAAAAGCCCCGCGATGATGAAGGCCCAGCCGAGCCATTGCACGAGGTCGGAGCCCGTCCAATCCGGACTCCACGGCATCAGCCAGTCCACGGCCATCCCGACGGCAAAAGTCGCCGCATAGATGATGGGCGGCGGGATCGTCACCAGCAGGGGAGCGCGGCGCTGTTCCATCGAGGTGTTCTCCGAGGACCGCCCAAGGGGCGCGATCTCAGAATACAACAACTCTAAGCGAAGCTCATCGAGCAGGCGAGCGGCCCCGCGAAGCCGTGCCCGGCAGCGAAGGCGATACCGATGGTCGCCGGCGGTCGTGGGCAGAGCAATGGCATTTCCGATCGCAGGTGTGGAATTGCGCAAAGCTCCGCCGCCACGAGCGCGCGGACGCTTCCGCGGTCGAAGGAAGAGCGGCCATCCCGGCGACCGCGTGGCACCGCCGCGCTTGACCCTGAGCTGACCTCGTGGATGTCTGCGAGAGTGCGCAGCGTGAGCTGAGGACCGCTCAAGGATTGAGCTGTGCGCTTGGCGTGGATCGCGAAATCTTAAGCTCTTCCTCATTCATGTCTACCGACACATCGGCGAATAGAGGCGTGCTCAAATAGCGCTCGCCGGTATCAGGAAGCATGCAGAGGATGTTCGCTCCTTTCTCCGCCTCGGCTGCAATCTTGAGTGCGCCGGCAAAGGTCCCGCCGGAAGTAATGCCGACAAAGATGCCCTCATGCGTTGCGAGGTCCTTACTGCCGCGAATGGCTTCGGGCCCGGAGATCGGCAGGACGCGATCGATTACCTTCGTCGCGACGACATCGTCGGTGAGCTTGGGGATAAAATCCGGCGTCCAACCCTGCATCGGATGCGGCTTGAATGTCGGGTGCGCTGCCGCTGGAGTACCGTCCGGGTTCCGCAACTGCATGATGCCGCTGCCCAATAGCTGCGCATCCTCCGGCTCGCAAACGACGATCTTCGTTTCGGGGCGCTCCTTGGCGAGGACCCGCGCGACACCCTTCAAGGTTCCGCCGGTGCCGTAGCCTGTCACCCAATAATCCAGCCGCTCTCCGGCAAAATCTTCGAGTATTTCAGGCGCAGTAGTGCGCGAATGAAAATCGGGATTGGCTTCATTCTCGAACTGCCTGGTCATGAACCAGCCATGCGCCTTGGCAAGCTCGATGGCTTTGGTGACCATGCCCATGCCGCGCTCGGCGGCGGGAGTGACGATGACCTTCGCTCCAAGGAAGCGCATCAGCTTGCGCCGCTCAACGCTAAACGGCTCCGCCATGGTCACCACAAGCGGGTATCCCTTGGCCGCGCAAACCATGGCGAGACCGATCCCGGTATTCCCGCTTGTTGCCTCAATGACCGTCTGGCCGGGCTTGAGCTCTCCCGACTTTTCAGCCGCCTCGATGACGCCCAAAGCCAATCGGTCCTTCACCGAACCAAGAGGGTTGAAGGCTTCAATCTTGACGAAGAGGTTCACACCCTGCGGCGCCAAACGATTGATCCGGACAACCGGGGTCCTGCCAATCGTCTCGACGATGCTCTGGTATTTCCGCTTCATGCTGTCCCTCCAACTGTGCGTTGTTTGCGATGAGAACATCGCGCGCCAGTCACCGCGGCCGGACGACCTCGAAGCTACCCCGAATTCAGCTTCTGCAGCAAGGTAAGGCCGGCTGGAATTGCAGCGTGTTACCGTCTCGTTTTGTGATGTTCTTCATGGAGCCATCGCCGATGTTTTGATAGACTTGAAAAGGACTTCCCCGATCGGGGGCGGATGTGCGTCGGTCGTTCTGGAGAACGCTATGGAACGCAGGCTCGCCGCGATAGTTGTGGCCGACATTGTCGGTTACAGCTATCTCATGGGCGATGATGAGGCCGGTACGCTGACCGCGGTCGGCACCTTGCGAAGCGCCATCATCGATCCGGCCGTAGACGCCCGTGGCGGGCGGCTTGTGAAAACAATGGGCGACGGCTTTCTCCTGGAATTTGCCAGCGCTGTTGAAGCCGTCGAATGTGCGGTCGAGGTTCAGAACCGTGTTGCCGAAATGAGAAGTGAAACGAACGCCGCTCAAAGCATCGAGCTGCGGATTGGTGTCAACGTCGGCGACATCATGGTCGAAGATGGCGACGTCTTCGGCGATGGCGTCAACGTCGCGGCGCGACTGGAAGGGTTGGCGGACCCGGGGGGCGTTCTCCTCTCGCAAGCCGCTTATGACCAAGTGCGCGACAAGGTGCCATATGCCTTTGACGATCTTGGCGATCGATCGCTGAAGAATATCGCGCGCCCGGTCAAGGTTTTTCGGTTGGTGATGGGCCGCCGCTCAATGCGGAGCGGAAAGCTCCAAGGCGACTTTGGCGATCTCCAGGCAGTCGCCGTTTTGCCGTTTGACAATTTGAGCAGGAATCCGGCGGAAGAATATTTCGTCGATGGATTGACCGAGGATATCATCACAGCGCTTGCCTATTGGCGCTGGTTTCCGGTGGTCGCGCGCAACTCGACATTTGCCTATAAGAGCAAACCCAAAAACGTCACAGAGATCGGCCGGGAATTGGGCGCAGCCTACTTGGTTGAGGGCAGCGCACGGCGCTCCGGTGAACAGGTCCGCATCACCGTGCAGCTCATCGAGGCGGCGACCGGCCACCACCTGTTCGCGGAGCGTTACGACCGCGAGATCGCTGATGTCTTCATCGTGCAGGAAGAGATCGCTGAACGGATCGTGGCCAGCATCGAGCCCGAGATCCACCGTGCCGAGGCGCGGCGTGCGTCGCGCAAGCATCCTTCTGATCTCAGCGCCTGGGACCACGCCCTAAAGGCCTTGTCGCTCCAGGAGCGCATGACACCCGCCTGCCACGCGGAAGCACGCAACCATCTCAAACTTGCATTGGAGATTGATCCAACCTCGGCGCGCGCGTGGTCGCTATTATCTCTGTGTCACTACCATGAAGGTATCCTGGGCTGGGTCTATCGTGCTGAAGCACTGAATGCTTCACTGGAAGCCGCTGAACAGGCTGTCTTGTGCGATGACCGCGAGTGGCTTGCGCAGGGCCTGTGGGGCATGGGACGGCTGTGGACCAAGCGCGACTTCCAGTCCGCGCTCGACGGCGTGGAGCGTGCCGTTGCGCTTAATCCAAGCGCGCCGCTGGCAAGGCATTTCCTTGCCTGCGTTCTCGAGTTCACAGGCCATCCGGCGGAGGCCCTACCGCATCTTGAAGCTATTCTTCGCCTAGACCCGCATTACCGCTTCCGCTCGCTTGCAATTGCCGATCAAAGTCTCTGCCATTTGCTGCTCGACAATCTCGACGAGGCGATTGCCACCGCGGAGAAGGCGTTGCGGATTCAACCGGGAAACGTCAGAGCGTGGCAACGACTGGTGGCTGGATTGAGCCTGCGCGGATTTAACGACAGGGCGCGGGCTGCTGCGCTGGAGCTCTCGCGTCTGCAGCCGACGCTCGATATCACCTATATCGACGACACTTACCCTTTCATGCTGTCCCTTGAACGCGAACGGTTTATCGGTGCTCTTCGCTCGGTAGCTTCACTCAAGGAGTAAACCGCCTCATTTCAACGAAAATCTAAGAACTGACGCCCGCCGATAATCGACAAGTTCAGGCGTTCGCTTCTCGGTTAGGCCGCTCGCCATGACATGCTGCGGGGAATGTCTCTTGTTGGCACGACCTAGACGTTCCACGGCAACCGCTATTCGGGCGCTTCCGAGTGATAAGCGGACCAAGCAACCACGAACGGCGCCGATCTCCGAGCGCGCACCCCGGGACACGCCCGCCCCTCGCGCGGGCTGGACCTCTGTCGGCCATAGCCCTTATCCTGCGCCCATCCGCCAACGGAGCGAGCGCCGGGAATGCCTTTCTTCCGTCGTGCTGTCGCCATCGGCGCGGTGCTCGGCATTGCGGCGTGCAGCGCGGCGCGCGTCGATACCGGTGCTACGGCGGATGCCGAGCGGCTCTACGCCTCGCTCTATCCCTACTACGCGGAAATCTGCGCGGTGTCGGAGCTCAAGAAGAAGCCCGGCTTCGGCGCCGAGGTCGCCAGCGGCGCCGGCGGCCATGCGGTCATGTACCTCAACGGCGTCTGTCGCGACGACGGCGTCTCCTATCCCGCGATCCGGCTCTGCGGCGCCGGCGCGCCCGTCGCGGGGCAGGGGGTCGGGCTCAGCGTCAACGCGCATTACAAGAACGCCAACTGGACCGCGACCGAAGGCCGCGACTTCTTCTTTCATGGGACGCTGAAGCCCGGCGAGAAGCTGACGCGCGCGGCCTATGAGCAGACCCAGGAAAAAGCCAAGGCGATGGGCATCCTCGACGGCGTCGAGTTTCATGCCGAGGTGTTCGATGGTAAGCCGGCGGGGATGTCGGCGCGCGACTACAAATACGAGATGTCGGTGGCCACCGATTACGCCATCGGCTTCGGCCGCGACCGCTACTGCGCGCGCGTGCCGTTGGATCGCGAGCGCATGACGCGGGTGATCGAATATCTGAACCGCCTCAACGCGCCTTATGGCGAGGGCCGCAAGGAATTCGCGTGGAACGTCTTCACCGACAATTGCTCCCATGTCAGCCACAACGCGCTCGCCGCCGCCGGTCTCTGGGATGAGTGGCCGGCCGGCCGCCCGTTGCTGCCGTCCCTGTTCGATTTTCCCGTGCCCGCAAACGAGTTCGTCAACCTGATGCGGCGGACCAACGATCTGCCGATCGAGAGCCTCGACGCGGTCTACGAGGACGCCGCCGCCCGCCGGGCGCTGCTGGAGACCCGATCGCTGCCGACTGGGCCGGGTGCGCTCGCCGAGGCGGAGCCGGCGGTTCACGACAACGAGGTCTACGCCACCGACCTCAGCCTGCTCCTCTATGACGAGCCGATTTCGGGCGCTTATCGCAAGCGCTTCGAGCGCATCTTCGCCGTGCCGCGCTACGTCGATCTCCAGGCGAATCTGCAATACTTTGCCGCGCTTTATCGCCGGATCGAGCGCGCCCGCCCGCCGCTCGCGGCGTTCCTCGACGGCCGCGCCGCCGCCGCCCCGGCCGAGCGGGAGGTGCTTGCGCGCTTTTATGCGAGCTACGTCCGATCTATCGCGGCGGAAGAGGAAAAGGCCAGCGCCGGCCTCGCCTCCTTGCCGCGCTCTCCGCCGGCGGTGGCGGGCGCGCTCCCCTGAGGCGCCGGGTCCCGGGGGTTCCCCGGCCCTGGCGCGGCTGTTACGATGAGCGCAATTCGGCGGCCGAGAGCTTTATCTGGGCGTGGAACTCTCCGGGACAATGCAGCCTCTTGCCTTGAGCTGCTTCGGCGTCGCGACCAGCCTGGGGGCCGGCCGCGCCGCGACGCTCGCCGCCTTGCGGGCGGGCAGCAGCGGCCTGCGGCCTTCCACCCTCGATCACGCTCCCTCGCCCATCTATGTCGGGGAGGTCCCGGGGCTCGACGCCGCTCCATTGACCGGCGATCTCGCCGCTTTCGATTGCCGCAACCATCGGCTCGCGGCAATGGCCTTGCGCCAGGACGGCTTTGCCGATGCCGTTGCCGCCGCGCGGGAGAGATACGGCGCGGAGCGCATCGGCGTGTTCCTGGGAACGAGCACCTCCGGGCTTCAGCACAGCGAGGCGGCCTATCGCCGGCGCGATCGCGCGACCGGGGCGCTGCCGGCGGATTACGACTATGCGCGCACGCACAATACCTATTCCCTCGGCGATTTCCTGCGCGCGTCCCTGGCGCTTGCGGGTCCCGCCTTCGTCGTCTCCGCCGCTTGCGCGACGACGGGGAAGGTTTTCGCCACCGCCGCGCGGATGATCGCCGCGGGCCTCTGCGACGCCGCCATTGTCGGCGGCGCCGATACGCTCTGCGCGACCACGCTTTACGGGTTCCGCTCGCTCAACGTGATGTCCGAGGAGCCCTGCCGGCCCTTCGACGCGGAACGCAGCGGCATATCGATCGGCGAGGCGGCCGGCTTCGCCTTGCTCGAACGGCCGGTGGCGGCGAAAGACGGCGGCGGCGTGCTGCTGCTCGGCGTCGGCGAGAGCAGCGATGCCTATCACATGTCGTCGCCGCATCCCGAAGGGCTGGGCGCGCGGCTGGCAATGGAGCGGGCGCTGGCCGCCGCCGGGCTTGGGCCGCGCGACGTCGACTATGTGAACCTGCACGGCACCGCCACGCCAGTCGGCGACGCGGCCGAGGATCGCGCCGTCTCTGAGCTCTTGGGATCGGCGACGCCGTGCAGCTCGACCAAGGGGTGCACGGGCCATACGCTCGGCGCGTCGGGGATCGTCGAGGCGGTGTTCTCCGCCCTCGCCATCCTGCACGACATGGTGCCGGGCAGCCCGCATACGCGCACCGTCGATCCCGCCTTCAGATGCAACTACGTGGTCGCGACGGAGACGGCGCGTATCGACCGGGTGATGAGCAATTCCTTCGGCTTCGGCGGCGCCAATTGCAGCCTGCTGCTGGGAAGAGCCTGATCGTGCGGGTCTATATCGAAGGCGTCGGTTTGTGCGGCCCCGGCCTCGCCGGCTGGGCGGCGAGCCGGCCGGTGCTGGCCGGCGCCGCCCCCTACCTGCCGGCCCCCGTCATCGCGCCGCCGAGCCCGCTGCTGCCGCCGAACGAGCGCCGCCGCACGGTGGAGACCGTGCGGCTTGCGCTCGCGGTCGGCAAGGAAGCTTTCGACATGGCGGGGCGCGATGCCGCGCAGACGGCCACCGTCTTTGCCTCCTCCGGCGGCGACGGCGCGACGATCCATCAGATTCTCGAAACCTTGGCCACGCCCGGCGGCGAGATGTCGCCGACCCGGTTTCACAACTCGGTGCACAACGCGCCGGCGGGCTATTGGACCATCGCCGCCCGCTCGCGGGCGCCCTCGACCAGCCTCAGTTGCTATGACGCGAGCTTCGCCGCGGGGCTGCTCGAAGCCGCGGTCCAGGCGACGGTCGAGGATCGCGCCGTGGCGCTCGTCGCCTATGACGTGCGCTATCCCGAGCCGCTGAACCGTGCGCGCCCCATTGCCGCGGCGTTCGGGACGGCGCTTGTGCTGACGCCGGGCCCGACCGCCGGCTCGCTCGCGCGGCTTGATCTCGTGCTGCGGCGCGCCGCTGCCGGCGCTCCGGCCATGACGGACGCCGCGCTCGAGGCGTTGCGCCGCGGCACCCCGGCGGCGCGCAGTCTGCCGCTGCTGGCGGGTTTGGCGTCGGGCGCGGCGCGTGCCCTCGCTCTCGACTATCTCCCGACCCTTGAGATCGGCCTCTCGCTCGAGCCCGCGGCTCGGGCGGCGGCGGTCGGGCCGGCGCGCGACGCGATGGCGGCGGCGCGATGATCGGCCGGGAGCAGATCGCGGCGCTCATTCCCCATGCCGGCGCCATGTGCTTGCTCGATCGCGTGCTGCGCTGGGACGAGGCTTCGATCCGCTGCCTCTCGCTGCGCCACCGCGCCGCGGACAATCCGCTCCGGCGCGCCAGCGGGCTCGCCGCCATCTGCGGCATCGAGTTCGCCGCTCAAGCCATGGCGGTCCATGGCCGGCTGGCGGGTGATGCCGCACGCGCGCCGCGGGCAGGATATCTTGCGAGCCTGCGCGACGTGACCTGGCGCGAGGAGCGTCTCGACCTGCTCGCCGACGCGCTTGTCATCGACGCCCGCCGCCTGGCGGGGGATGAGCGGCAGGCGCTCTACCGCTTCGCCCTTGCCTGCGCCGGGCGCGAGGTGCTCAGCGGCCGCGCGGCGGTCGTGCTCGACCTCCCGTCCGCATGAGGCGGGCGCTGGTCACCGGCGGCAGCGGCGCGATCGGCGCGGCGATCGCCCGCCGGCTCGCGGCGGCGGGCCATCACGTCTATGTCCACGCCCATGGCGGCCCCGCGCGCGCCGAGGCGGTCGCCGCCGAGATCGCCGCCGCCGGCGGCTCGGCCGAGCCCGTCGTCTTCGACGTGACCGATGCCGAGGCGACGCGGGCGGCGCTCGAAAGGCTGCTCGAGGCGGGCGCGTTGCAGATCCTCGTCAACAACGCCGGCGTCCACGACGATGCCGTGATGCCGGGCATGCGCCGGGAGCAATGGTCGCGCGTCATCGACGTCTCGCTCAACGGCTTCTTCAACGTCACTCAGCCGCTGCTCCTGCCGATGATCCGGACGCGCTGGGGCCGCATCGTCAACCTCTCGTCGGTGGCGGCGCTTGCCGGCAATGCCGGTCAGGTCAACTACGCCGCGGCCAAGGCGGGCCTGCACGGCGCCGCGCGCTCCTTGGCGCTGGAGCTGGCGAGCCGCGGCATCACCGTCAACACCGTGGCGCCCGGCATCATCGCCTCGCCCGCGGCCGACGGCGTCTTCGCCAAGGAGACGATCGAGCGGCTGGTGCCGATGAAGCGCGCGGGACGGCCGGAAGAGGTCGCCGATCTCGTGAATTTTCTTGCTTCCGAAAGCGCGGGATACATCTCCGGCCAGCTCATCTCGATCAACGGCGCGATGATCTGAGCCGCCGCAGCGCGAGCCGCGGCAGGCGAGGCACGAGGCCGCTCAGCAGCCGCAGATGCATCCAGGCGAGAAGCGCGTTGTCGCGCAGATAGCGGAAATGCGACACGCCGCCCTCCTCGCGCCGGAAATACCGCACCGGCACCGGCCGGGCGATGATCGGCACGCCGCGCCAGCTCAACCTTACCGCCGCTTCCGGATCGAAATCGAAGCGCCGCATCGACCGGCCGGACTCCATGACCGCGCGCAAGGCGGCGATGGGATAGACGCGGAAGCCGAACAGCGAGTCCTCGATGCCGCCCCACAGCGTCTCCAGATGGACGAGCCCGTTGGAGACGCGCCGGCCGGCGACGCGCAGCCGCGGCGCGCTTTGGTCGAACACGGGAACGCCGAGGATCATCGCTTCGGGATGAGCGCGCGAGAGCGCCATGAACGCCGCGATCATCGCCGCCGGATGCTGGCCGTCGGCGTCCATGGTCAGCGCGTGGGTGAAACCCTCCGCCTCCGCCGCGCGCAAGCCTTCGAGCACCGCCGCGCCCTTGCCGCCGTTGCGCGCCCGGATCAGGACGCGCAGGCCGGGATCGCCCGCCGCAAGGCGCTGGAGCGCTTCGCCGCTGCCGTCGGTGCTGCCGTCGACCACGACCCAGACCGGGGTCCAGGCTCGCCGCGCCTCGGCCACCGTCGCCAGCACGGCGGCGCCGGTGTTGTAGCTGGGGATCAGGACGAGATGGGTGGCCGCTTCCTGGGTCACGAGGCCGCGGGATCAGGGATCGCCCGCATCGAGCGCGCGCCGGTAATAGAGGTGGAGCCGGTCGACCGCCTCGTGCACGTCGCCGTCGATGCTGACGCGCTGCCCCAGGCGGATGCGATAGACGAGCGGCAGCTTGGGCCGCTTGAAAAGCGGCCAGCCCTTGGCGAGAAAGCGCGAGGCGGTCTCGATGAACACCGGCTGCACGGGCGCTCCGGCGCGGCGGGCGATCAGCGCGAAGCCGCCCTTGAAATCGCCGACGGGGCGGGCGCTCGATCGCGTGCCTTCGGGGAAGATCAGGAAATGCCGGCCCGCTCGCACCTGTCGCACCGCTTGCTTGACCAGCTTTGCCGGAGAATCGTTGCGGATGAAGCCCGCCAGCCGCGCGCCGCCGCCGAGGAACGCATTGTCCCAGATCTCCGCCTTTGCCGCGCCCACCGCATGCGGCACGCGCGACAGCACCAGCACCGCGTCGAGCAGCGAGGGATGATTGGGCGCGATCACCAGCGCCGGCGCCTCGGCGAGCGCGTCGAGCGCGGCGAAATCGCACTCGAGCGCGCCGCCAAGCCGCATCGCGCCGACGAAGCCGCGGAAGCCCGCCCATATCATCCATTGCCCCAGCCTCTCGCCGGTCCGGCGCGGCAGCACCCGGTAGAGCGCCGCCGCCGTCAGGCTCCAGAGCAGGCTGCTGGCGCCGAAGAGCGCGAGCAGGCCATAGAAGACGATGGGGTCGCGGACGCCGCGCCAACGCGCGGACAGTCCGGCGTGCCGCGGCATCGTTCCGCGGCGGCCGGTCGCGGCGGGCGAGCGGCGGCTTGGCAGGGCCGGCCGCTTTGCCGCGCGATGCGGGAGAAGGCGGTGCACGGGCTCCTAGCCCGCGGCCTCGAGCGCGGCGTTCCGCCGCCGCATCCGCCACGACCTGATGCCGGACCTCAGATGGAAGAGGCTCGTCGCGTAATAAAGGAGCTTGAAGCAGGCAAGCCGCGGCCCGATCGGCGAGCGGCCGAAGATGTCGCCGGCGAGCAGCGACAGCACGGCCTCCTCGATGCGGAAATAATTCCGCGGCGACATGAAAAGGTTGCGGAACGCCGGCTCGGGAATGCGGTAGATGAACCAGGTGAAGGCCGCGAGCCCGCGGCGCGCCTCGACCTCGTAGCGCTTCAGCACGCGCTCGGCCGAGCGCGGCGCGTCGAGGCACGCCTCGACCGCGTCGGCGCCGAGAAAGGCCGAGGTCATCGCCAGATAGACCCCGGTGGAGAAGACCGGGTCGATGAAGGCGAAGGCATCGCCCACCATGATGAAGCTCCGGCCGGTCATGCGCTCGGCGCTGTAGGAGTAGTTGCCGGTGGCCGTGACGGGGGCGACGAGCCGCGCGTCCTTGAGGCGATCGGCGATTTCCGGGCAGAGCGCGATCGTGCTCATGAAGAAGTCGGCGACGTCGGTCTTGCGCGACTTGAGATAGGCGGGCGGGCAGACGGCGCCGATGCTGGTCGTGCCGTCGGCGAGCGGAATGAACCAGAACCAGCCGTGATCGAACCAGAAGATGCTGATATTGCCTTCGGCCTTTCCGGGCAGGCGCTTTGCGCCGGCGAAGTGTCCGAAGATGGCGGCGCTGCTGTGCCGCCGGTTGCGCCGCTTGATGCCGAGCCTTCCGGCGAGCAGCGTGTCCCGTCCGGAAGCATCGACCAGGAAATCGGCCCGCCAGCGGCGCGTGCCGCCGTCGCCGTCGCGGGCGGTGACCACGGCGCCGCCTTCGCGCAGGAATTCGACCTCGCCGACCCGGCACTCCTCGATGACCTCCGCCCCCTTGGCGGCGGCGTTTTTCAGCAGGATGTGATCGAAATCGGCGCGGCGGACCTGATAGGAGTAGGGGAACGACTTGTCCCAGGCGTGGGCGAAATCGTAGGTGACGTTCCGCTTGTGATAGGGTGAGACGAATTCGACGCCGTATTTGAGCATCGCGATCCGCTCGATCTCTTGCTTGACGCCGAGCCGGTCGAAGAGCGGCAGGTTGAGCGGCAGCAGCGACTCGCCGATATGGAAGCGCGGATGCCGGTCCTTTTCGACCAGGACCACGCGCCTGCCGCGCGCGGCGAGCAGCGCCGCGATGGTCGAGCCCGCCGGGCCGCCGCCGACGACGAGCACCTCGCATCGCGCCGGTGGCGCTGCCTCGGCCGATTGTGCATGGACCGCTTGGCTGGCCAACGGCGGCGAACGCCCCTTCTGGACAGGAGTGGACGGGTCGGAAAAGACTACCAGTCCGGATTGCCGATATCCAGCCCGCGGCCTAGGAATGCGCCGGGGAACCGAGGGAGTTGCCGCCGTGCACGATCCCCAGTCGCAAAGCGGCGCCGAGCCGCATCCGGTCATCGCCGGCTTCTATGAGCGGCGTTCTGAGCGCCAGCCTTTCGTCCGCAGCCTCTTCAACACGACCGCGGCGCATTACGATTCGATCAACCGGCTGTTCTCGCTGGGCACCGGCACCCGGTATCGCCGTCGCTGCCTCCTGCGCGCGGGGCTGCGCCCGGGCTTGCGCGTCATCGATGTCGCGGTCGGCACGGGGTTGCTGGCGGCGGAGGCGATCGCCGTCATCGGCGACGCCAAAGGCGTGATCGGCGTCGATCTCAGCGAGGGCATGCTTGCCGTCGCGCGTCGCAAGCTCGGCATTCCGCTGGTTCAAGGCGCGGCCGAAAGCCTGCCGCTGGCGGGGGAAACTGCCGATTTCCTGACGATGGGCTATGCGTTGCGCCACGTCTCGGACCTCGTGGTCGCCTTTCGCGAGTTCCACCGCGTCCTGCGCCGCGGCGGCACCCTCCTGCTGCTGGAGATCGGCAAGCCGACCAGGCCGCTGAGCCGTGCTGTGGTATCGGCTTATCTCCGCCGCCTGGTGCCCGTCTTGTCCCGCTTGACCACCGGCGACGCTCGTGCCCGCACCTTGATGCGCTATCACTGGGAGACGATCGAGAACTGCGTGCCCGCGGAGCGCATTCTTCAGGCGATGCGCGATTGCGGCTTCGTCGCGTGCCGCTGCGACGTCGATCTCGACGTCTTCCGCAGCTTCATCGGGCGAAAGCCGTGAGCCTGCGCCCGTCCCCGAACAAGCAAGAAAGGTGAAGAGGCCCCGTCGCAAGCCGCTTCACCCTCTGCGTTTCGCCAAGTGCGGCAGGCCGGCAAAAGCGGCCCCGCAATGCCGAGCTTCTTGCCGCCCTAAAAGACGATGCCGGTTTCGGCCAGGAACCGGGCCTGGTTCGTGGCGTTGCCGCTATGGGCGAAAGCGGCGCCGGGGGCAATGCCGCTCACTCCGACATAGGACGCCTCGGCCCGCACGAAGAAGAGGCTTTGCTGATAGCTCGGCGTCAGCGACAGCGACCAGGCCGAGCTGCCCGGTCCGAAAAGGAGGTTGGGCGAGCCGTCCGTCCCGTTCCCGGTCGAGCCGACGATCTCGGCCCGGCCGGCGAGGCTGATGGCGTCGGTAAAAGCGTAGCTCGCGAGCACCGCGCCGCCGTAGCTCTGTGCCTCATGCGTCCAGCCGAGGCCCGGCTCTTTCGGCACGTCGATGAATTGGACATAGGGCGTGATCGTCCAGGGTGCGGCGCTGTAGGTGTAGATGAGGTTGAACAGCGAGCCGTTGTTCAGCGTCGGCGGCGTCGCGAAGGTCGCCTGGGGCGAGTGTCCGAAATTGCCGCCGCCGACCGCGGCAAGGGTGTTGCTGGCGTCGATCGTCCAGGCGGCGGACCCGGTGAGCCAATTGTAGTTGCCGGAATAGTACCCGTCGTTGAGGGAGACGGAGAAGGCGAGCGGCCCGACCGTATAGTTGGCCTGCACGCCGTCGCTCACCGCCGGCTCCTGCGCCCACAAGAGCCCGCGCTCGATGTTCATGTTCTCGAAGGTGAAGGTGTATTCCGCGCCGATCAGCGTCGGCAGCTTGCCGGCCTGAACCGAGAAGGTGTCGGTCGGCGCCAGCTTCAGATAACCCTCGGGCAACGGCCCGAACAGCAGGCTGTTGGTTCTGCCGGCCGTGACATAGGGCGTGCCGAGCACCGGGATCGAGTAGATGCCGCCCTGGGCATAGAACTGCACGAGGCCGGCCGTGTTCTGGACGACGACCTGGCCGTTGCTGATGTCGAAACGGTCGGTCTTGTCGGCGGCCGTCGGATTGGTCTGCGCCATGCCGAGCCCGCTGACGGCGCCGGTCACGTAGACCGGGCCGAGCGGTCCTGCGTCGAATTTGAGCGGGTTGGGATTGGCGGCAAGCGGCCCCGTCATCGACGGGCTCGCCACCGCGTTCGATGTCGGCGCGGCGGCGGCCTCCGGCGCGGCGGGAGTCTCCGGCGCGGCCGGAGTGGTCTCATCGGCGCGCGCCGGCAGGCTCGCCGCCGCGGCAACGCCCAAGGCCAAAAGCGTCACGCGCGAGGCGTAACCGAAGGTACGGCGGGACATCCTCTTCACCTCTTTGCCTCGTTGATGGCTGTTGGTCGCCTGGTTGGCTCGTGCAGGCCATAAGATGAAAATATCGCTCATTTAAATGAAAAACTCATAAATGGAATAGCGCATCCCGCGCCGCAGAATGCAAGCGATATGCCAGAGGCCGAACCCGATTTTTTGGCTTCGATGTGACGGGGACGATGAATTATCTGATTACTAATTGTGCTCTATGCATTTAAATTGATCAAATCTCTAGAAAGATTATTTATTGAGCATATCTGAGCAAAAAAACGTCAACTTGGTTCGTTTTTGTCGCCCGCGCTTGCGCTTGGACTTTGGCGGCGATGGCGAAGCCGTTGAATCCCAATCCGACTGGCCTTTGGCCCGTTTCTTGCCATCACGCATACAGGGGGCATGGCCGGTGTCATGCCGAGAGGAGAAGGGAAGGCGTTATGGCATCTGGGACCTTTATTAAGGTGCTGGCATTTGCCGGCGCAGTCGCGGCGTCGGCGGCGCTGGCGCCGGCGCAGGCGCAGGACACGATCAAGGTGGGGGTGCTGCATTCGCTGTCCGGGACGATGGCGATCAGCGAGACCACGCTCAAGGACACCGTGCTGATGATGGTGGATGACCTCAACCAGCATGGCGGCCTCTTGGGCAAGAAGGTCGAGGCCGTCGTGGTCGATCCCGCCTCCAACTGGCCGCTCTTCGCCGAGAAGGCGCGCGAGCTGCTGCAGAAGGACAAGGTCGCGGTGGTGTTCGGCTGCTGGACCTCGGTGTCGCGCAAATCGGTGCTGCCGGTCTTCGAGGAGCTGAACGGCCTGCTGTTCTATCCCGTGCAGTATGAGGGCGAGGAAAGCTCGAACAACGTCTTCTATACCGGCGCCGCGCCCAATCAGCAGGCGGTCCCGGCGGTCGAGTATCTCATGAGCAAGGAAGGCGGCGAGGCGAAGCGCTGGGTGCTCGAGGGCACCGACTACGTCTATCCGCGCACCACCAACAAGATTCTCGAGGCCTTCTTGAAGTCCAAGGGCGTCGCCGCCGAGGACATCAAGATCAACTACACCCCCTTCGGCTTCTCCGACTGGCAGACCGAGGTGGCGGCAATCAAGAGCTTCGCCGCGGCGGGCAAGAAGACGGCGGTGGTCTCGACCATCAACGGCGACGCCAACGTGCCCTTCTACAAGGAGCTGGCCAATCAGGGCATCAAGGCCTCCGACATCCCGGTGGTCGCCTTCTCCGTCGGCGAGGAGGAGCTTTCCGGCATCGACACCAAGAACCTGGTCGGCCATCTCGCCGCCTGGAACTACTTCGAGTCCGTGAAGAACCCGACCAACGAGGCCTTCATCAAGCAGTGGCACGCCTTCATCAAGAACGACAAGCGCGTCACCAACGACCCGATGGAAGCCCACTATATCGGCTTCAAGATGTGGACGCAGGCGGTGGAGCAGGCCGGCACCACCGACGTCAACGCCGTTCGCCAGGCGATGTACGGCCAGAAAGTGAAGGCGCCGTCGGGCTTCGTCGAGGTGATGAACACCAACCATCACCTGTCGAAGCCGGTGATGATCGGCGAGATCCAGCCGAACGGCCAGTTCGAGATCGTGTCGGAGACCAAGACCACGATCAAGGCCGACGCCTGGAGTCCGTACCTGCCCGAGGACAAGGGCAAGGTCGCCGATTGGACCTTCCCCTGGGTTTGCGGGAATTGTACCGAGCCCAAGTACAAAGCGCTTCCGTGACCCGAGGGTGAAGACGGCCGGGCGCGGCCACCCCGATCGCCGCGCCCGGCCGACCAATCTCCGGGGTATTGGTTTCAATGATGCGTCTCATGCTTTTCGTCCTGTCGGCGCTCCTGGCGCTGGCGCCGCTGCCGGGCGTGGCGCGCGCCGCCGAGGACGCCGATCTCAAGACGCTCGTCGATCAGCTCGCCTCCGACGATTTCGACAGCAAGATCGCCTCGATCCGCGCGCTGGGCGCGCTCGGCGACGGTCGCGCCATCCCCGTGCTCAAGGCGCTCGAGGACGGCGCGCTTTACACCACCGCCGATCACAAGCTCGTCGTCGCCGAGCCGGCGGACGACAAGTTCAAGCTTTATGATCCCGTCGACCACGCCGGTCTCGGCGAGGCGACGGAGGACGCCATCGAGAAGGTGCGCGTCAACAACCGCATGCGCGGCGAGATCGACGCGGCGCTGGGCAGCCTGACGCTCTTCAGCAGCAGCGCCTCGGACCGCCTGGCCGCGGCGCAGGAGGCGCTGCGGCATCCGCTGGCCGAGCGCGCCGAGGGGCTGCAGAAAGCCTATGCCGCCGAGCGCGACTCGCAGGTCAAGCCGGCGCTGGCGCTGGCGCTCGCCGCCGCGCGGCTGCGCAGCGGCGACAAGGAGCAGAGGCTTGCCGCGATCGGCCTGCTGGGCTCCTCGACCGACCCGCAGGTCCGCGGCCTGCTCCTCGACCTGCGCGGCGCCACCGACGATCCCGACATCAAGCGCGCCATCGACGCCGCGCTGGGCTCGATCGATTTCCGGCTGAGGCTCATCGGCATCGCCGTCACGCTCTTCGAGGGGCTGAGCCTCGGCAGCATCCTGCTGCTCGCCGCCATCGGCCTTGCCATCACCTTCGGCGTCATGGGCGTCATCAACATGGCGCATGGCGAGATGATCATGCTCGGCGCCTATACCACCTTCGTCGTGCAGCAGCTCTTCCGCGCCTTCCTGCCGCCGCAATGGATCGACGCCTATCTCGTCGCCGCCGTGCCCGCCGCCTTTCTCGTCACCGGCGCGGTCGGCGTGGCGCTCGAGCGCGGCATCATCCGCTTTCTCTACGGCCGCTCGCTCGAGACGCTGCTCGCCACCTGGGGCGTGAGCCTGGTGCTCCAGCAGCTCGTGCGCACCGTCTTCGGCGCCCCCAATAAGGAGGTGTCGAACCCGTCCTGGATGACCGGCGGCTTCGAGCTCGTCGGCGGCGTCACCATCACCTGGAACCGCATCGTCATCCTGGTCTTCTGCTTCATCGTGCTCGGCGTCCTCGCCTTGGTGCTGCGCCGCACCACGCTCGGTCTGCACATGCGCGCGGTGACGCAGAACCGCGAGATGTCGGCGGCGATGGGCATCCGCACCGCCATGGTCGACGCCCTCACCTTCGGCTTGGGATCCGGCATCGCCGGCATGGCCGGCGTGGCGCTGTCGCAGATCGGCAATGTCAGCCCCAATCTCGGCACCATCTACATCGTCGACAGCTTCATGGTGGTGGTGTTCGGCGGCGTCGGCTCGCTGTTCGGCACGCTGGCCGGGGCCATGACGCTGGGCATCGTCAACAAGCTGCTGGAGCCGATCTCCGGCGCGGTGCTCGGCAAGGTCGTGGTGCTGGTGGCGATCATCCTCTTCATTCAGAAGCGGCCGCGCGGCTTGTTCGCGCTCAAGGGCCGGGCGGCGGAGAGCTGAGGATGCGCCGCCGCACCGAGGGTCTCTTCACGCCGCGCGGCTGGGCGGGCTTTCTCGCCCTCGGCGCCATCCTGATCGTCGCCGTGCCGCTGCTCAACGCGCTGCCCGCCGGCGCCGCGCTGCAGCTCCCGGACTATCTGGTGCCGCTGCTCGGCAAATACGCCTGCTACGCGCTGCTGGCGCTCGCCCTCGACCTGGTCTGGGGCTATGCCGGCATCCTCAGCCTCGGCCACGGCGCCTTCTTCGCGCTCGGCGGCTATGCCATGGGCATGTATCTCATGCGCCAGATCGGCACGCGCGGCGTCTATCGCGATCCGATCCTGCCGGATTTCATGGTGTTCCTGAATTGGAAGTATCTGCCCTGGTACTGGTACGGCTTCGACCATTTCGCCTTTGCCGTGGCGATGGTGGTGCTGGTGCCGGGGGTCTTGGCCTTCGTCTTCGGCTGGTTCGCCTTCCGCTCGCGCGTCACCGGCGTCTATCTCTCGATCATCACCCAGGCGCTGACCTATGCGCTGTGGCTCGCCTTCTTCCGCAACGACATGGGTTTCGGCGGCAATAACGGCCTCACCGACTTCAAGGATCTGCTCGGCTTCGACCTGCATGCGGCCTCGACCCGGCGCGGGCTCTACATCGCCTCGGTGGTCGCGCTGGGCTTGGGCTATCTCGCCTGCCGCTTCATCACCCGCTCGAAGCTCGGCCGGCTGCTGCTGGCGCTGCGCGACGCCGAGAGCCGGGTGCGCTTCCTCGGATATTCCGTCGATCACGCCAAGCTCTTCACCTTCACCGTCTCCGCCGTGCTGGCGGGCGTCGCCGGCGCGCTCTATGTGCCGCAGGTCGGCATCATCAACCCCAGCGAGTTCTCGCCCGGCAACTCGATCGAGATCGCCATCTGGGTCGCCGTCGGCGGCCGCGGCACGCTGGTCGGCGCGGTGATCGGCGCGGTGGTGGTCAACTTCGCCAAGACCTGGCTCACCGGCTCGATGCCCGAGGCCTGGCTCTTCGTGCTCGGCGCTCTGTTCATCCTGGTGACGCTCGCCTTTCCGCGCGGCATTCTCGGGCTTTGGGGCCAGCTCGGCTTCAAGCCGCCGCGGCCGCCGGCGGCGGCGGTGCCGGGCGAGGAGGGCGCGCCATGACCCCCGGCGCCGCGCCCGAGACGCTGCTCTATCTCGACGGCGTCAGCGTGAGCTTCGATGGCTTCAAGGCGCTCAACAATTTGTCGCTGCTGGTCGAGCGCGGCGAGATCCGCTCGGTCATCGGCCCCAACGGCGCCGGCAAGACGACGATGATGGACGTCATCACCGGCAAGACGCGGCCCGATTCCGGCACCGTGCTGTTCGACGGCGACCACGACCTGACGCGGCTCGACGAGGCCGCCATCGCCAATCTCGGCATCGGCCGCAAGTTCCAGAAGCCGACGGTGTTCGAGAACCTCACCGTCTTCGAGAATCTGGAGCTGGCGCAGAAATGCCCGCGCGGCATCCTGCGCACGCTCGCCGCCGCGCTCCCCGGCCGCCAGCGCCACGAGATCGCCGAGACCATCCGCATGATCGGCCTTGCCGGGCGCGAGCGGGCGGTCGCCGGCGCCTTGAGCCACGGCCAGAAGCAATGGCTCGAGATCGGCATGCTGCTGATCCAGGACCAGCGCCTGCTGCTGCTCGACGAGCCGGTGGCGGGCATGACCGACCGCGAGACCGAAGCGACGGCGGAGCTGGTGCTGTCGCTGGCCGGCGCGCGCACCGTCGTCGTCGTCGAGCACGACATGGAGTTCGTGCGCAGCCTCAACACCCGCGTCACCGTGCTGCATGAGGGCTCGGTGCTGGCCGATGGCAGCATCGACTTCGTGCAGAACCAGCCGGCGGTGATCGAAGTCTATCTGGGACGCTGAGCATGCTCGCCGCCGAGAACATCGACCTCTATTACGGCGCGAGCCACATCCTGCGCCGGGTCAGCGTCGCCGCCGAGAAGGGCTCGGTGACCTGCGTGCTCGGCCGCAACGGCGTCGGCAAGACCAGCCTGATGCGCGCCATCTTCGGGCTGCAGCCGATCCGCGCCGGACGGATCACCTGGGAGGGGCACGACATCACCGCCCTTCGGCCCGACGAGCGCGCGCGCCGCGGCCTGGCGCTGGTGCCGCAAGGCCGCGAGATCTTCCCGCGCCTCACCGTGCAGGAGAATCTCGAGACCGGGCTTGCGCCGCTGCCGCGCCAGAGCCGGCGCATCCCCGACGAGATCTTCTCGCTCTTTCCGGTGCTGCGCGACATGCTGCGCCGGCGCGGCGGCGACCTTTCGGGCGGGCAGCAGCAGCAGCTCGCCATCGCCCGCGCGCTGGTCACCCAGCCGCGGCTCCTCATCCTGGACGAGCCCACCGAAGGCATTCAGCCTTCCATCATCAAGGAGATCGAGCGCGTCATTCGCGACCTCGCCGCGCGCGGCGACATGGCGATCCTGCTGGTCGAGCAGTATTTCGAATTCGCCCGCGCGCTGGCTCATCGCTATGTCGTCATGGAGCGCGGAGAAGTGGTATTGTCCGGCGACGCCCGCGACATGGTGGAAAGCGATGTCCGCCGCTACCTCACGGTATGAGGCGCCGGCAGCTCTCGCCGCGCCCGCGCCGCCGCCCGCCTTGGAGCGCGGCGACGGCGCCGCCGAGATCGTCTTCACCCGCGCCGGCCTCGCCCGCCTTTATCAGCGCACGCCCTGTCGCGTGCTCTTTCCGCGGCCGGAGCCCGGCGATCTTCCGCTCGCGGCGCTGCTCACCACGTCGGGCGGGCTCGCCGGCGGCGACCGCCTGCGCCTCTCGGTCGCGCTCGAAGAGGGCGCGCGCGCGGTGGTCGCCACCGCGGCGGCGGAGAAGGTCTATCGCTCGCTCGGCCCCGACGCCGCGGTGACGATAAGTCTCGCCGCCGAGGAAGGCGCCTGGCTCGAGTGGCTGCCGCAGGAGACCATACTCTTCGACGGTGCCCGGTTGGTGCGCCGCATCGCCGCCGCCCTGGCGCCGGGGGCGCGGCTCATCGCCGCCGAGACCCTGGTGTTCGGCCGCGCCGCGCGCGGCGAGCGCTTCGCTCGTGGGCTGTTGTCGGAGAGCTGGCGCGTCCGCTGCGGCGGCAGGCTGGTCTGGGCCGATGCGCTGCGCCTTGACGGCGATATCGGCCGGCGTCTTGCCGCTCCGGCCGGCTTCGGCGGCGCCGGCGCGCTCGCCACCGTCCTCTATGTCGGCACGGACGCGGCGTCTCATCTCGCCGCGGCGCGCGCGCTGGCGGCGGCAGGCGGCGGCGCCGCGAGCCTGGTCAACGGCCTGCTGCTGGCGCGATTTCTGGCGCCGCGCGCGGAAGTGGTGCGGGATGCGCTCGCGCGCTATGTCGCGGGCTTGCGCGCTGTGGCCGCGGGCCTGCCGGCAACGTTGCCGCGGCTCTGGCATGCTTAGGGGGAGGGATCGATGAATCTGACGCCACGCGAGAAGGACAAGCTGCTCGTCGCCATGGCGGCGATGGTGGCGCGCCGCCGGCTGGAGCGCGGCGTCAGGCTCAACCATCCCGAGGCGGTGGCGCTGATCACCGATTACGTCGTCGAAGGCGCGCGCGACGGCCGCTCGGTGGCGGAGCTGATGCGCGACGGCGCCGCGGTGGTGGCGCGCGCCCAGGTGATGGAGGGGGTCGCCGAGATGATCCACGAGATCCAGGTCGAAGCGACATTTCCCGACGGCACCAAGCTCGTCACCGTGCACCAGCCGATCCGCTAGGAGGCGCCTGATGATCCCCGGCGAAATCATCACTCCCGGCGGCGAGATCGAGCTCAATGCCGGCCGCCCGACCGTCGAGATCGAGGTCGCCAACAGCGGCGACCGGCCGATCCAGGTCGGCTCGCATTACCATTTCTTCGAGACCAACGCGGCGCTGATCTTCGACCGCGCCAAGGCGCGGGGCTTCCGCCTCGACATTCCCGCCGGCACCGCCGTGCGCTTCGAGCCCGGCCAGACGCGCCGCGTGCGGCTCGTCGCCTATGGCGGCGCGCGCATCGTCCACGGCTTCAACGGCAAGATCGACGGCGCGCTCGGAGGCGGCCCATGACCGCCCACCTGAGCCGCGCGGCTTACGCCGGCATGTTCGGCCCCACCACCGGCGACCGCGTCCGGCTTGCCGACACCGAGCTTTTCATCGAGGTGGAGCAGGACCGCACGCTCTACGGCGAGGAAGTCAAGTTCGGCGGCGGCAAGGTGATCCGCGACGGCATGGGCCAGAGCCAGCGCGCCCGGGCCGAAGGCGCCGTCGACACCGTCATCACCAACGCGCTGATCCTCGACCATTGGGGCGTCGTCAAGGCCGATATCGGCCTCAAGGACGGGCGCATCGCCGCCATCGGCAAGGCCGGCAATCCCGACGTCCAGCCCGGCGTCGACATCGTCATCGGCCCCGGCACCGAGGCGATCGCCGGCGAAGGCCGCATCGTCACCGCCGGCGGCATCGACGTGCACATCCACATGATCTGCCCGCAACAGGTCGAAGAGGCGCTGTATTCCGGCGTCACCACGCTGATGGGCGGCGGCACCGGCCCCGCGGCCGGCACCTCGGCCACCACGTGCACGCCGGGGCCCTGGCACATCGCGCGCATGCTGCAGGCGATCGAGGCCCTGCCGATGAACATCGGCCTTTTCGCCAAGGGCAACGCGGCCCAGCCTCAGGGCCTGATCGAGCAGGTCGAAGCCGGCGCCTGCGCCTTCAAGCTGCATGAGGATTGGGGCACGACGCCGGCGGCGATCGACAATTGCCTCGCCGTGGCCGAGCGCTACGACGTGCAGGTGGCGATCCACACCGACACGCTCAACGAGAGCGGCTTCGTCGAGGACAGCATCGCCGCCTTCAAGGGCCGCACCATCCACGCCTTCCACACCGAAGGCGCGGGCGGCGGCCATGCCCCCGACATCATCCGCGTCTGCGGCGAGCCGAATGTTCTTCCGTCGTCGACGAATCCGACGCGGCCCTACACCGTCAACACCCTCGACGAGCATCTCGACATGCTGATGGTGTGCCACCACCTCGACGGCAAGATCCCCGAGGATGTCGCCTTCGCCGAAAGCCGCATCCGCAAGGAGACGATCGCCGCCGAGGACATCCTGCATGATCTCGGCGCCTTCTCGATGATCTCCTCCGACAGCCAGGCGATGGGCCGCGTCGGCGAGGTCATCATCCGCACCTGGCAGACCGCCGACAAGATGAAGCGCCAGCGCGGGCGCCTCAAGGAAGAGACCGGCGACAACGACAATTTCCGCGCCAAGCGCTATGTCGCGAAATACACCATCAACCCCGCCATCGCCCAGGGCATCGCGCGCCACGTCGGTTCCGTCGAGCCCGGCAAGCTCGCCGATCTCGTGCTCTGGCAGCCGGCGTTTTTCGGCGTCAAGCCGGAGATGGTGCTGAAATGCGGCAGCATCGCCGCGGCGCCCATGGGCGATCCCAACGCCTCGATCCCGACGCCGCAGCCGGTGCATTACCGCCCGATGTTCGCCGCCTTCGGCCGCGCGCTCACGGCAAGCTCGGTGAGCTTCGTCAGCGCCGCCGCCGCGTCCTCCGGCCTTGCCGCCCGGCTCGGCCTCGCCAAGCCGCTGGTCGCGGTCGAGAACACCCGCGGCGGCATTTCCAAGAAGAGCATGGTGCACAACGACAAGACGCCGCATATGGAGGTCGATGCCGAGACCTACGAGGTGCGCGCCGACGGCGAGCTTCTGACCTGCGAGCCCGCCAAGGTCCTGCCGATGGCCCAACGCTATTTCTTGTTCTGAACGAGATGGACCGAGCCGTCGCACATAGCCTTCGCAGTCCCTCCCCCCTTGAGGGGGAGGGCGCCCGAGGCCAATGGCCTCGGGCAGGTGGGGGGACGTGCGCGCAGCGCACAAACAATAAAAAAAGTAGTTGGCGAGCTCCGGTGCTGTGGTCACCCCCCACCCTGTCCCTCCCCCTCACGGGGGGAGGGAACTTGCGATATGTGAGGAACAGAAAGAGCGGGTGCTCTCGTGCTTAAAGCCGAGCGCATCGAGCGCGCGGGGCGCTGGCCCAGCGAGGCGGCGCGCGGCACGGTGACGCTCGGCTATGACGACCGCTACCGCCGCCGGTTGCAGCTTCGCAGCGACGCCGGCGAGGCTTTCCTGCTGGATCTGCCGCGCGCCTTCCTGCTGGGCGAAGGCGACGGCCTCGCGCTCTCGGACGGAAGCTGGCTTGCGGTCAAGGCGGCGCCGGAGCCGCTGATCGAGGTGACCGCATCGAGCCCGGCGCTGCTGGCGCGGCTTGCCTGGCATATCGGCAACCGCCATCTGCCGGCGCAGATCGAGCCCGGCCGCCTGCTCATCCGCGACGATCCCGTCATCGCCGCCATGCTCGAAGGGCTGGGCGCGCGCCTCAGCCGGCTCGAAGCGCCTTTCTCGCCCGAGCCCGGCGCTTACGGCGCAGCACCGCACGGCCATTCCCATGATCCCTGAGCCCGCGCTCTATCGCCTGATGACCTGGCTGTCGCCGGCCTATCCGCTGGGCGCCTTCAGCTACAGCCACGGGCTCGAATATGCGGTGGAGGCGGGGCTGGTGCATGACCGCGCGAGCCTCTGCGACTGGGTCGCCACCGCGCTCGGCGCCGGCGCCGGACTTGGCGACGGCGCGCTGCTCGCCGCCGCCTGGCGCGCCGCTGAGGCCGCCGACGTCGCCGCGCTCGACGCGATCGCCGAACTGGCCTTCGCCTGGCGCGGCAGCGCCGAGACGGCGCTGGAGAGTCGCGCGCAAGGCGCGGCCTTCCTCGCCGCCACGCGCGCCGCCTGGCCGCATCGCCTGCTCGACGCGCTGGCGCTGCGCCATCGCGGCGAGGCGGCGCTCCCGGTGGCGGTCGCTGTCGCCGCCGCCTGCCATGGCGTGCCGCTCGCCGCCGCCCTCGTCGCCTATCTCCACGCCTTTGCCGGAACGCTGGTCTCCGCCGGGCTGCGGCTCATTCCTCTCGGCCAGTCCGACGGGCAGCTCGCCATGGCGGCGCTCGAAAGCGTCGTCGCCACCACCGTCGAAATCCTGCTCGCGACGCCGCTCGAGGAGATCGGCACCGCCGCGCCGGTCATCGACTGGTGCTCGATGCGGCATGAGACGCAATATACGAGGCTCTTCCGCTCATGACCCGCTCCCCTCACGGTCCCTTGCGCGTCGGCATCGGCGGTCCCGTCGGCTCCGGCAAGACGGCGCTGGTCGATCGCTTGTGCAAGCACATGCGCGCGCATTACGACATCGCCGTCGTCACCAACGACATCTATACGAAGGAGGACGCCGAGTTCCTGACGCGCTCGGGCGCGCTCGCCGCCGAGCGCATCGCCGGCGTCGAGACCGGCGGCTGTCCGCACACCGCGATCCGCGAGGATGCCTCGATCAACCTCGCCGCGGTGGCCGAGATGAGCCGGCGCTTTCCCGGCCTCGACCTTGTCTTCGTCGAGTCCGGCGGCGACAATCTCGCGGCGACCTTCAGCCCGGAGCTTGCCGATCTCACGCTTTACGTCATCGACGTCTCCGCCGGCGACAAGATTCCGAGGAAGGGCGGGCCGGGGATCACCCGCTCCGACCTTCTGGTGATCAACAAGATCGACCTGGCGCCGCTGGTCGGCGCCAGCCTCGAGGTGATGGAGCGCGACGCGCGGCGCATGCGCGGCGAGCGGCCTTTCCTCTTCACCAACCTCAGGGAAGGCAAAGGCGTCGCCGAAATCGCCCGATTCATCGTCGAGCGCGGCGGGCTGGAGCGGTAAATCGCGCGGCGGTTGCCCGCCCGTCCCGCGTTCTCTACTCGCGTCGATTGATTTATCTCAATGCGCATACACCTGGGTGTAGCGAGAGTCACCGGCGATTACCCTTTGGCTTCGTCCCTACCGCACCGCTTTCGGAGGAGGAAAGGTGGGCGGAACGTTCTTCCGCCAAGCCCGGCGCTGGCAAGGGCCGTTATTGGCGCCGCTGCTGCTTGGCCTCGCCATCGCCGGGATCGCGCTCTTCGCCTATCGCTCGCAATCCGCGGCGCTGGAGAGGGAGGCGCTGGCCAATCTGGCGACGGTGGCTCGTCTCAAGGTCAATGCCATCGGCCGCTCTTTGGCCGCCGAGAAGGCGCGCGCGCGGATCCTGGGCCGGGCCCCCACGGTCGTGGAATTCCTGCGCCGCCGGCTCGGCCGGCCGAGCGAGGCCGAGGCCGCGTCTCTGCCCGGCTTTCTCGAGGAAGCGCGGGCTGCGGCCGGCCTCGAAAACCTCCTGCTCATGGACGGCGCCGGCCGCCGGCTGATGGCGGCGCGCGAGGATCGCACCGACGACGCGGCCTGGAGCGAGGCCGCGCGGCGCGCCGCGGCGTCCGGCGAGGTCGTGTTCGTCGACTTCCATCGCGACCCCAGGAGCGGCGGCATCGATCTCGGCTTCGTGGCTCCGGTCCTCGCCGAGGATTCCGCCGGCCAGCGACTGGGCGCGGTCGGCCTCGATATCGCCGTCCTGTCGCTTCTCGGCCAGGAGCTCACCACCTGGCCGTCGGCGAGCGCCAGCGGCCGGGCGATGCTGATCCGCACGGAAGGCGGGGAAGTGCTCTATCTCGGCCAGCTTGATCATGCCCGCGACGCCGCCATGGAGCTGCGGCGGATCGCCGGCCCCGACGTCATTGCCGCCCGCGTGCTGCGCGGCGAGACCGCGCCGACGGTCGGGACGGATCTCCGCGGCCGGCGCGTGCTTGCCGCCGCTGCCGCGGTTCCGGAGACGCCTTGGGTGCTGCTCGTCAAGATGGACCGCGACGAGGCGCTGGCCGAGGTGACGCGGCTCGGCATCGGCACCGGCCTCTTGGTTTTGGCGGCGCTCATCGCGTCGATCGTCTTTGCCTTCTTCCTCGAGCAACGCCGCCGCCTCCACGACGCGCTCGCGCAGATGGCGCATGATCGCGCGCTGCAAGCGGCGGAGACGCAGTTCCGCGGCGTCTTCGAGCAGGCGGCCGTCGGCATCGCGCTGGTGACGCCCGACGGCAGGTGGCTGCAGGTCAATCGCCGGCTCTGCGACATGCTCGGCTACGCCGAGAGGGAGCTGTTTGCGCTGACGCCTCTCGAGGTCACGCATCCCGACGACCGCGCCGCCTCGCAGGCGCTCTTCCACCGGCTGGCGGCGGGCGAGGCGGACCATGCCACCATCGAGAAACGCTATGTGCGGCGCGACGGCGGCACCGTCTGGGCCATCAGCGGCGTTCGGCTCGTGCGCAAGGCGGACGGCGCCCCCGACTACTACATTTCCGTCACCGAGGACATCACCGAGCGCAAGCGCGCCGAGCAGCAGCTTCGCGAGAGCGAGCGGCGCTTCCGCGAGGTCGTGGAATCCGCGCCGAACGCCATGGTGATGAGCGGCCCGGACGGCGCCATCGTCATGGTCAACCGTCAGGCGGAGACGCTGTTCGCCTATGCCGGCGGCGAACTTCTCGGCCGGCCGGTGGAGATGTTGATCCCCGAGCGTTTCCGAAACGCCCATGGCGGCTTTCACCGCGCGTTCCTCGCCGATCCGCGGCCGCGCCGGATGGGCGCCGGACGAGATCTCTTCGGTCTGAAGAAGGACGGCAGCGAGGTTCCGGTGGAGATCGGCATCACGCCCATCGAGACTGAGGCGGGCAGCATGGTGCTGTCGACGCTTGTCGACATCACCGAGCGGCGGCGCCAGGAAGAGGCGCTGAGGAAGAGCGAGGAGCAGCTACGCCAGGCGCAGAAGATGGAGGCGATCGGCAATCTCACCGGCGGGATGGCGCACGACTTCAACAATCTTCTGAGCGTGATCATCGGCAACCTCGACCTGGCGCACCCGATGGCGGCAAGGGCCGGCAGTGCCGGCGACCTCGTCCGCGAGGCTCTCGACGCCGCGCTGCGCGGCGCCGACCTGACGCGGCGGCTTCTCGCCTTCGCGCGGCGCCAGCCGCTTCGCCCGCAGCGCGTCGCCGTCAATGAGCTCGTCGCCGGCATGGTCAAGCTGTTGGGGCGCACCCTCGGCGAGAACATCCCGATCTCCGCCGATTTCTCGGACGGCCTTTGGCCGGTCGTCGTCGACCCCGTCCAGCTCGAGGCGGCGCTGGCGAACTTGGCCACCAACGCGCGCGATGCCATGCCCTCGGGCGGACGGCTGCGGATCGCCACGGCCAATCGCCGGCTCGATGCCGATTATGCCGCGCTCCATTCCGAGGTGACGCCGGGCGACTACGTCATGATCGCGGTGAGCGATACCGGGACCGGCATGACGCCCGACGTTCTCGCCCATATCTTCGAGCCGTTCTTCACGACCAAGGCGCTCGGCAAAGGGACCGGCCTCGGCCTCAGCATGGTGTTCGGCTTCATCAAGCAGTCGGGCGGACACATCGGCGTCTACAGCGAGCCCGGCGCCGGGACGACATTCCGTCTCTATCTGCCGCGCACGCTGGCGGAATCCGTCGAAGGTCCGCGGCCGGACGGTGCCGCGCCGCACCGCGCGGCGGGCGAGACGGTGCTCGTGGTCGAGGACAACGAGGCGCTGCGTCGCCTCGTCGCGCGCCAGGTCGCGGAGCTGGGATATCGCGTGATCGCCGCGCCGAATGCGGCCGAGGCGCTGGCGCTTCTGGACAGCGGCGGGGTCGATCTCCTTTTCACCGATGTCATCATGCCCGGAGACATGGACGGCTTCGGGCTGGCGCGGCACGTCCTCGCCCGCTGGCCGCATGTCAGGGTCGTTCTCACCTCGGGATTCCCCGAGACCAGGATCGACGGCAAGCTGGGGGCGTCATCGGCCATGGTGGGGCTTTTGAGCAAGCCCTATCGCAAGCAGGAGCTGGCGCGCGTCCTGCGCGACGCGCTTGGCGGCTGAGCGCGCCCTTGCGCCGGCCCGGCCCGGCGGGCCGCCCCTTTGCCGATCTTCCGCCCAGGCATTGCTTGTCCCGATCGCCGGGATCGCCCGCTTCATCGTCGAGCGCGGCGGGCTGGAGAGGTGAACGGCGAGCAGCGCCAGTGCTCGCACCGCCGGGGACCGGATAGCGTGGGGACGTCTGGCGCTCGGCTACACCGATCCGCGCGGCTTCGATTGGCTGCGCCAAGCGATCGCCGAGGCCGTCCTGTGCTTCGCTGGCGCGCAGGAGGCGATCCATAGGCGATGCACGCGTTGCTCGGGCCGGGCGATCATGCCGTCGTCGTGCTGCCGGCTTGATATCGCCGTCCTCTGCGATATCGAGGACCAGCGTCGGCATCGTTGCGGGGTGCTCATGGCGAACGTGGGAGACACCCTGCGTTCGCTTCTATCCACAGGTGCGGCAGTTGGTTATGATCATGTTCGTGCCTTGATGCGTCGACGCTGGTATCGGTTCCCGGGAATTTGCGCTCGCTCGAATACGGTCTCTTTCGTGGGAGAGCTTCATGGGTGGACCCGCAAAATGTCTCTGCCTCCCGGCACATGATGCGGAATTGATCGACAGAATTCGCGGCTTTGTCTCAGACGCGCTCGACCTTCCGGTCGAGAAGGTCGGTCCGGACGACCATTTCTACGAGACGCTCGGCCTTGATTCCCTGGGAGCCGTGGCGGTGTTCATTGATCTGTCCTACGCGTTTGGGATTCCGGAACCGGAACCCCATTTGGACTTCGCTTCCTTCCACACCGCACGGTTGCTCGCCACCTATGCCCGAAGCTTCGAGCGTGATCGGCCGGCCCTTGACGCGGTGTGACATCCTCAATCTGCTGCCCTATGGCGAGTCGTTCATGCTCATCGACGAGGCGGAACATCTTGGCCATCGGCAGCTCGTCACCCGCTTCACGTGGCGCGAGGATCGTCCTGAGATTGCGGCGCATTTCGTGCGGGGGCCGAAGCTTGTGCCGGGGGTCCTCCTCGCCGAGCAGGTGGCGCAGTCGGCACTTCTCCTGGCGGTCATCGAAGGTTGCCACCCGTCTCGGGAACCGATGATGCTCGGTCAATTCCGGTGCGAGATCATGGGTCCGGCGCAAGCACCTTGTACCGTCGTCGCCAACGTCGCGATAGACGCCGTCATTGGCGGGAAAATGGGATTTCGCGCGACCTGTGAGGTTCATGGTAGCCTCGTCGCGAAGGTCCGCGGCATCGCCGCGCCGATGCCAACAGCCCGCTAGGTGGCTCTGCGTGACAACGACTTTCCCTCGCCCGGCCGTTTCTGCGGTGGGTGCCGTTTCGGCGCTTGGGTTCGACTGGCCGACGACGTGGACTGGACTGCTCGCCGGCGCGTCACCCCGTACGTCCTATCGGGACCTCGATCGCCGGTATGACATCGATGTCTTGGTTGCCGCGGTTCCGGGCCTGAACCGGGACATCTCCCAGGACGGTGGGGGGGCGGCGGTTCGTCTGGCAAACATGGCGTTGGACCAAGTGCGAACGCCCGCCGAGCCAGTGCGCATCTATGGCGGCAGCAACCACGGTGAAACCGATCTTCTGCTCACGTTGCTGCTCGCCGAGGTGGGAACGGGCTCCAGGGAACAGTGGCGGGCGGTGCTGTTCGATCCCGTTCCGCGCGCCTGTGGTGGATCCGTCGATTGGACCTATGGTGCCTGCGGCTCCGGATTGCTCGCGCTTGCCGCGGCCGTGCAGGACAGTGCCGGGTCGCTTGGCGAGATCATCGTGCTCGCGGCCGATGCCCTCAGCGCGATCGAGGTAATCGGGTTTCGGCGGATCGGCGCCGTCGCGCAACACGGCTGTCGGCCTTTCCACGACACACGCGATGGACTTCTGATCGGCGAAGGTGCCGTTGCCCTCCGGTTGGCCGCGAGCGCGGCGGATTCTGCGGCGATCCGCCTTTTAGGCTTCGGATTGAGCTGCGACGCCGGTCACCCTACCGATCCGGATCCAGACGGCCGGTGGCTCGGCAAGGCGCTCGACGATGCGCTCCGCCGCGCAGAACTCATTCCGTCCGATATCAAGGCGATCGTCTGTCACGGCACGGGAACGCAAAAGAACGATGCGATCGAGGCGGCAATAATCACCGAGCGTTGGGGCGCTCGCGGCGTTCCCATCACGTCGGTGAAGGGCGGCCTCGGACACACGATGGGAGCAGCCGGTCTATTCAACGTCCTTGTCGCCGTCGAAGCGTGCCGGACGGGCAAACTGCCTCCGACAACGACAGACGGCAGTGCGACGCTCGACCGGGTGGATGTCGTGTGCGGACGGCCACGCGACATCGAGCCCGGAGGGGCGATTCTCGTCCTCGCCAGCGGGTTCGGCGGCAACAACGCCGCGTGCATCGTCGGTGCCCGCCAATGAGCGCGCTCGCCCTCACGATCGAAGGCGGGTTCCCAATACTGCTTGGCCAGGATCTCGCGCGATATGTCACCCAGCTCACCGATGCGGAACGCGCTGTCGCCGAGCGGGCGTCGGGCGTAAAGCACGCCCGGCTCGTCGGGTCGGCCGGGTGCTTCGCCGCTCTGGCGGGAAGCGCATTGCTCCAGCGGCTTGGCCCGCGCGAGACCGGCGTCATATGCACGGGTGGACCTTGGTCATTGGCCGCCTGCAGCACTTTCATCAATCGTACGAGTGAGGCCGGCCCCGGGCTGGTGAACCCGCTTCAGTTTCCGGCCACCCTTCTCAGCGCGGCGGCGACGATACCCGCGAGCCTCCTGCATGCTCACGCTTTTGCCTTCGTCATCGGCCATGACCGCCTCGCCTTTTTCGAGGCACTGCACCGGGCCTCGAGCGCCGTCGATTATAGGCTCGCAGCACAGGTATTGGTTCTCGCGGTCTCGAGCGGCGATGTCTTCATCGAAGCGGCGCGCGCGCGGGCGGGCGTCGGCCGTCCGTCTCTCGACGTGTCGATCGCCTTCGGCATCGCCGCAGAAAGCGACCAGGCGACCCTACAACTACTCGGCGTCTATATTGATAAGACCGCCCCGGCGCATGGTGGCACGTCATACAAAGCCGAGTGGCGCGGTGATGCCTTTGTGTGTCCTATCGATACGCCCCTCGCGTATGGCGAGGCTTATGGCGCCAGTGGCGCGGTGCTCTGCATCGCTGCTGCCCGGCACCACGCCGCAACAACCCGACATGCAAGCACGCCGTTTTCTGTCGACGTGTGCGCAGACGGACGAACGGCGACCGCGATCTTTCAGCTCACCGAGGGAAGCTGAGGAGACGATCCAGAGAGTGCGGACCGCGGTCATGGTGCCGACGGTCGATACCAATTGGGTTGACAGAGCAACCGTTCGTTGTGATCCTATTTACCAGGTGAGGTGCATGTCGATCGAGACGCGGAGCGTTCCTGGAAGCAGGGGGACTCAATGGCGAACGCAAAGGCAAAGAAGTCGGCCGCCACCAAAAAGGCAAAGAAGCCATACCCGCATGTCGACATCGACATCCCGAAGGTGACCGCCAAAACGAAGGTGTCTAGCTTGACGGTCGGCCAACTCGTCGAGCTTCTCGTTCAAGTCCATACCCAGTTGCCCATTCAACGGGGAATGCCGAGCCCGAAGGTCGTCAACGACGCCATCAAGCAAGTTCACCAGCTCATCCTCTCGCCCGACAGTGCGTTCCGGGGGATGCAGATGGCGGTCCTCAAGGAGATTCCTAACATACGGTCGAAAGGCCCGTGGGCGCCCAAGGATGGCGGACCCGCGCCGAACGCCGGCGACGCGCGGAAAGCGCCGGGGTGAGGAGGGACTCATGGCCGCGCTCGCTCACTCGCGCTTCAACATCGTGGTGCCTTTGCGCCACGGGCGAAACCTCGCCTACAACTCCATGAGCCACGCCACGGCGGTTTGGGATCGGGCCGAGTCGGACGTCTTCGACCGCGTCGGGCGGGGCGAAGACATCGACGACGCAGAGGCGACCGTCACCGACCTGCTCTATGGCGGCTTCATCGTCCGTCACGGGTTCGATGAGCTGGCGCTCTTGCGCCAACGCTACGACGCCACGCGCAAGGATCCCTCGCGAATGGTCCTCACCATCGCGCCGACGCTCATGTGCAACTTCGGCTGCGACTACTGTTTCCAGGGCGCGTGCAAGCCGGCCGGCACCATGTCCGCGGACGTTCAGGACGCGATCGTCGACCTCGTGACGCGCGCGACGCCGTCGCTGAAGCGCCTGCACGTCGCGTGGTATGGGGGCGAGCCGCTTTTGGCCCCGGCCGTCATCGACTCGCTTTCGGAGCGTCTGATCGCCCTGTGCGACGCGAAATCCGTCGCCTACGACGCGACGATCGTCACCAACGGCTACAAGCTGACGCTCGGCGTGGCCCGCGCCCTCGCGGCCCGCAGGGTTACGGGGGCTCAGATCACGCTGGACGGCGCACGGAACGAGCACGACCGCCGGCGCTTTCGACTCGGGGGCGGGGGCTCGTTCGACCGCATCCTCGCCAACCTGAAGGCCGCCATCGACGACGTGCCGCTGACCATCAGCATCCGCATCAATATCGACTCGAGGAACGCCGCCTCGGTGTACGCGCTGCTCGACGAGCTGGCGAGGCAGGGTTTTGCCCGGCGGAAGAATTTCGGTGTGTACTTCGCCCCGGTCGAGGCCATCACCGAGGGCTGCCACAATGTGGCCGACGACTGCATGTCGAAATCGGCGTATGGGCGGCTCGAGACGGAACTCACGCGGTACGCCTTCGATGCGGGGCTGTCTTCCCTGCCATATCCACCCCGTTTCCGCGGCGTGTGCGGTGCTCTCCGGCCGAAGGGCTTCGTGGTGCTACCCAACGGCGACGTTCACAAATGCTGGGACACGGTCGCCTCGCCCGACCAAAAGGTCGGCACGATCTTCGATGTCGACGCACTGGCGGCGGACAAGCGGGCGCTCCGTTGGGTGCAGTGGTCACCCTTCGACAATGCCACGTGCACGAGCTGCAAGATCTTGCCCAACTGCGCGGGCTCCTGCGCCCACAAGTTCCTGAACCCGGATCAGACGCTCGGCGAGGCAGGAGCTCTCCCGTGCCCGAGTTGGAAATACAACATCAACGAGCGCTTGCTTCTCACCGCGGAGCGGAGCGGCGCCATCACGGCGGACGACTACCAATCGGAGCAAGTCAGAACGAACAGCGCGGCGATTTGCTCCGTCTCGCCGCTGCTGGTCGGCCAGGCCGCGTTCGACCGGTAGATCTGGATGCATTGCCACCACGAACCCCTGACCGCTCCGACACGAGAGATGAACGATGAAATTTCTCGTTAAACCCCTGAACGGTTTCGTGCCGTCGCGATCCATGACCGGCACCAGCATGCCTGCGGCCTGCGAGGGCGGCGGCTGTGGCGCGGATGCGTGCGCCTCGGCGCATTGCGTCGCCGATGCTTGCGGGGGAGACGCCTGTGGCGCGGCGTCTTGTGCTGCCGATGCAGGCGGCATTGGTGCATGCGCGGCAGACTTTGCCGGGGCAGGTGGATGCGGGGCAGACGCCTGTGGCGCTGCAGCGTGTGGAACGGACGCCTGCGGGGCCGCCGTCTGCGGGGCGGACGCCGGCGCGACGGCGGGCTGCGGCCTCGACGCAAGCGGCGCGGGCGCATGCGCGGCGGACGGCTGCGCCGCCGCGGTTTGTGGAGCCGACGCATGCGCGGCGAATCTGTGCGCCGGTGATGCCTGTCTTCTCAACGCCTGCGCAGCGGATGCCGGGGGCGGCGCCTGCCTCATCCAGATCAACAACGTCCCTATCGTCGGCTACTGAACAGGAGGAGCCCTCGATGCCGGTTCAGTTTACGGGCAGTCTCGATCCCGGTCAGTATGAGGTTTGGACCACCTACGGCTGGAACCGCGAGTTCCTCATGGAGTGGTCGGTGCGTCCGCGCCCCGGTCAAATCGGCGAAGTCGCGCTCCGCGCTCTCGCCGTCGAAGCGACCGACGATGGGACGCTCACCTATTGGCTGACGGTGTGGAACGTCGGCCAACAATCGGTTGACTTCGAGGCGCTGTACTCGGCGGTGACGACGGCCCAAAACGTGATCGATGACCCGAGCGGGGCGTATACGCTCGGCGCCGGGGGGACACTCGGCCTCCAGTGGGACCTCGGCGTGGCGCCGACCTTGCTCGCCCTCGTGGCCATCCCCCAAGTCACCGGTGCCGTGTTCGAGTGCTCGACGCCGTCGGTGCAGCTCAACGCCGACGGCACGGCGACATATTTTTTCACCGTGACCAACACCGGCGCGGCGACGGCTTCTTTCCGCCTGAGGGCGGGTCTGACATGATCGGATTGGAGACGAGACGATGAAGCTCTCGGTAGCGATCGACCGTGACGGTAACGTCATTTCTCTCCACGAGCCCGCGAAGAACGCGCCGTCTGCGGGCTCATCAGGGGTCAAGATGCGCGCGCCCAAGGGCGGGAAGGTTCTGTCTCTCGACGCGCCCCCCGGACTTGCGGGGAAGTCTCTGGTCGAGATCCATGACTTGGTTCGTGTCGACTTCTCGGGACCGGCGCCGGTGCTTAGGCATAAGAAGAGCTGAGCGGCGCGGCGATATGAAGCCCCTCAGCCCGGACCGGAAAGCCGAGCTCGACGCGCTGGCGAAGCTGAGGGAGGGCGAGATCGATACGCGCGACGTGCCGGAGGTCCGCGACTGGTCGGGAGCGCGGCGCGGCGTGTTTTACCGGCCGGTGAAGCGGCAGATCACGCTTCGCCTCGATGCGGATGTGATCGCCTGGTTCAAGAACCATGCGCCAAGGGGAGCGGGCTACCAAACCGATGTCAATCGGGCGCTGCGCGAGCACCTGCATCGGCGCCGGCGAGACAAGCGAAAATGACCGCAAAAGAGCGCGAAATCCCGCGGCGTTTCGGGCCTCCGCCCACCGTAACATAACCGTCAAACTCGCGTGCTAGCGTCCGCCGTCGCCTTCCGCGACAGAGACGGTCATGCTGGTGAACGGAGCCGATCGCAAGCCGTTCGAGCGATCGCTCGCTTCCCGCCTGATCGAGGCGGGAAAGCTCGACGCGGCGGCGCTCGACCGCATTGTGAGATTGCAGGCGAGCAGCGAGGAGCGGCTCGAGGCGCTGCTCGTGAAGCTCGGCCTCGCCGGCGAGCGCGACGTGGCGGAAGCGCTCGCCCGCGAGCTTGGCCTCGCCGTCGCCCTTCCGGCCGAATTCCCCGACGCGCCCGTGCTCGAGGGCAGGATCAGCAAGAAATTCCTGAAGCAGGCGGGGGTGGTGCCGCTCGCCGACGGCGCGGACACGCTCACCGTCGCCATGGTCGACCCGCTCGACGGCTTCGCGCTGCGCGCGCTGGAGATGGCGAGCGGCAAGAAGGTGCTGGCGCGCATCGCCTTGCCCTCGGAGCTCGAGGCCGCCTATGCGCGGCTCTACGAGGGGGGGCAAGGCGCGCTCGGCGCCGTCGTCGACCGCGCCGAGGCGGAGCTCGCCGGCGACGAGGAGTTCACCGAGGACGTCGACCGGCTGCGCGACCTCGCCAGCGAGGGACCGGTCATCCGGCTGGTCAACAACCTCATCGCGCGCGCCGTCGAGAGCCGCGCCTCCGACATCCATATCGAGCCCTTCCAGAACCGGCTCGCGCTGCGCTACCGCGTCGACGGCATCCTGCGCGACGTGGCCCCGCCGCCGCTGCGCTACAAGCCGGCGATCATCTCGCGCATCAAGATCATGGCGCGGCTCAACATCGCCGAGCGCCGGCTGCCGCAGGACGGCCGCATCCGCATCGCGGTGCAGGGCCGCGAGTTCGACCTGCGCGTCTCGACCGCGCCGACGCTGCACGGCGAGAGCGTGGTGATGCGCATCCTCGACCGCACGAGCCTGGTCGCCGATCTCTCGGGCCTCGGCTTTCTCGAGGACACCCTGCCGCCGTTCCTCGCCGTGCTCGACCAGCCGCAAGGCATCCTGCTGGTCACCGGCCCCACCGGCAGCGGCAAGACGACGACGCTCTACACCTGCTTGCAGCGCTTGAACGCGCCGGAGAAGAAGCTCTTCACCGTCGAGGATCCGATCGAGTACCAGCTCGACGGCGTCAACCAGATCCAGGTGAAGCCGCAGATCGGCTTGAGCTTCGCGCATGTGCTGCGCTCCATCCTGCGCCAGGATCCCGACATCATCATGATCGGCGAGATGCGCGATCTCGAGACGGCGCAGATCGGCATCCAGGCGGCGCTCACCGGCCATCTCGTGCTGTCGACGCTGCACACCAACAGCGCCGCCGCCAGCGTGACGCGGCTGCTCGACATGGGGGTGGAGGATTATCTCGTCACCTCCACCGTCACCGGCGTGCTGGCGCAGCGCCTGGTGCGCAAGCTCTGCGAGGCCTGCCGCGAGCCCTACCGCGCCTTGCCCGAGCTGGCGGCTGAGCTTCGCCTCGCCGAGAGCGGCGGCGAGGTGGTGCTGCACCGGCCGCGCGGCTGCGATGCCTGCGGCGGCAGCGGCTATCGCGGCCGCGTCGCCGTGTTGGAGTTCCTGGCGATGAGCGACGCGATCCGTCGGCTGGTGCTGCGCCGCGCCGAGGCCGGCGAGCTGCACCGCGCCGGCGCCGCCCAGGGCATGCGCTCCATGTATGAGGACGGGCTCGAGAAAGCGCTGCTCGGCATCACCTCGCTCGAGGAGGTGCTGCGCGTGACGCGGGACGTAGGCGCCTGATGCGCTATCGCTACGAAGCCGTCTCCGCCCAGGGCGAGCTCGTCGCCGGCGAGATGGAGGCGGAAACCCAGGCGGCGGTGATCGAGCGGCTGCACGACTTGGGTCACGTGCCGATCCGGGCCGACATCGCCTCGCGCGGCGGGCTCGCGCGGCTGCTCTCCTGGGAATGGAAGCCGCGCGCCCGGCGCATCGGCAATCTGGCGCTGGTCACGCAGCAGCTCGCCACCTTGTTGCATGCCGGGCTGTCGCTCGACCGCGCGCTCGAGCTGGCGCAGACGGTGACGCCGCGCCAGGCGGAGCGCGACTGCCTCGCCGCGGTGTTGGAGAAGGTGCGCGGCGGCAGCGCGCTCGCCGACGCCATGGCGGCCGAGCCCGCCTCCTTCCCGAAATTCTATCTCGGCATGGTGCGCGCGGGCGAGGCCGGCGCCTCGCTCGACGCGACCTTGCGCCATCTCGCCGAGTTCCTCGAGAAATCCCAGGCGGCGCGGCAGAAGGTGGTCTCGGCGCTCATCTATCCCGCCATCGTGCTGATCACCGGCTTGGCCTCGGTGGGCGCGCTGTTCTTCTTCGTCGTCCCGCGCTTCCGTCCGCTCTTCGAGGATGCCGGCGCGGCGCTGCCCTTCGCCGCCCGGGCGGTGCTGTCGCTGAGCGACCTGTTGCAAGGCTATTGGTGGCTGCTGCTGGCCGCGATCGCCTTGGCGGCGGCGGTCGTGGCCCGCCAGCTCCGCGGCGCGGAGCGGCGCCTGCGCTGGGACCGGCGCCTGCTGGCGCTGCCGCTCATCGGCGACCTCATCGCCAAGGCCGAGGTGGCGCGCTTCGCCCGGACCTTGGGCACGCTGCTGAAGAACGGCGTGGCGCCGCTCTCGGCCTTGGCGATCACGCGCGAGACGCTGCGCAACGCCGCCATCGCCGAGGCGGTCGGCGAGGTCGCCGACAGCCTCAAGCAGGGCAAGGGGCTCGCCGAGCCGCTGTCGCGCAGCCAGGCGATGCCGGTGCTTGCCATCCAGCTCATTCGCGTCGGCGAGGAGACGGCGCGGCTCGAGGAGATGCTGGTCAAGACCGCCGAGATCTTCGACGAGGAGGTCGGCCGCAGCGTCGAGCGGCTGCTCGCCGTGCTGGTGCCGGGGATCACCGTGCTGCTCGGCATCGTCGTGGCGCTGGTCATCGGCTCGATCCTCACCGCCGTGCTCAGCGTCTACGAGCTTGCCGTCTGAAGGAGAGAAGGGGTGTTGTTGGTAGTTCGCAGGGACTTCTCGTCAAACGATTTGCCATTCGCGATCCCCGCTTTCGCCCCCTCTCCGCCCCTGGGGGCGGAGAGGGCCGGGGTGAGGTGGGGGCGCCTCGCTGTTTGCAACATCGCCGTCGACACGCCTCTGCCTCGGCGGCGGGACCGCGCCGGCCCCGCAACCCGGCCGACCGCTCTGCGGTCGGCCCCGCTTGGGTTCGATCGCGAAGCGATCGAACGGGTTGCTCATTCTGAATCCTTCTCCGCCCGGCAGAGCGGAGAAGGACTTGCGGTATCGGCGGCGTCGAATTCCCGCCGCACGCCGGGACGCGAGGGCGGCTTCACCCTGGTCGAGCTGCTGGTAGTGCTCGCCATTCTCGCCATGCTGGTGGCCTTGGTGACGCCACAGGTGCTGAAATATCTCGGCCGCGCCAAGACCGACGCCGCCCGCATCGAGATCCAGACGCTCGGCAATGCGCTCGATCTCTACCGCCTCGACATGCAGCGCTACCCGACGCAAGTCGAAGGCTTGCAGGCGCTGGTCGAGGCGCCGACCGGCCCCGACGCCGATCGCTGGCAAGGCCCCTACATCAAGCAGCGCAAGCTGCCGCTCGACCCCTGGGGCCGGCCCTATCTCTACCGCTTGCCGGGCGAGCATGGCGAATACGATCTCTATTCGCTGGGCGCCGACAACGCGCCGGGCGGCAGCGGCGAGAACCAGGACGTTACGAATTGGTAGCGCCGATGCGCGCCTCGGGATTCACCCTGGTCGAGATGCTGGTGGTGCTGGTCGTGCTGGCGCTGGTCGCGGCGCTGGTGCCGCCGCTGCTCGCCGGCGGCCGGGACAGGCTGGAGCTTGCCGCCACCACCCGCGAGATCGCCGCGGCGCTGCGCGAGACGCGCAGCCTTGCCATCCGCGAAGGCCGCAGCGAAGCCTTCGTCCTCGACGGCGCCGGGCTCTTCCGCGCCGGCGCCGGGCCGGTGCGCCGCCTGCCGGCGGGGCTGCTTCTGTCGATCACCGGTGTCGCCGACGGCCGGGCCCGCGCCGCCATCCGCTTCTTCGCCGATGGCAGCTCGACCGGCGGCCACCTTATTCTGCTGCGCGGGGAGAGGCGCTCGGATGTCACGGTGGATTGGCTTACCGGCCGCGTCGCGCTCGACGCGGCGGCGCGCTGACCCGGACGGGTTCACGCTCATCGAGGTGCTGGTGGCTTTCGCCATCGCCGCGCTGCTGCTCGTGGCGCTGCTGCGCATCCTCACCCTCAGCCTTGGCGCCGGCGAGCGCTCGGAGAGGGTGACGCGGGCGACGATCCTGGCGCAATCGACGCTCGACGCGGTGGGGGTGGTGGCGCCGCTCGCCGAGGGCGACGTCGCCGAGCTGGTCAACGGCCCGTTCCGCATCCGCGCCGCGGTCGAGCGCTATCGCGGATCTGGCGCCGGCGAGGGGACGACGCAATATCTCGTGCTTTATCGCGTCTCGGCCGCCGTATCCTGGCGCGAGGGGCGGCGCCTGCGCTCGGTGTCGCTGAGCACCTTGCGCCTCGGGCCGCAGCAATGACCGCGCCCTCCGCGCGTGCCGCCGGCTTCACGCTGGTCGAGCTGCTGGTGGCGGTCACGCTCTTTGCCCTGTTGTCGGTTGCCTTGTTCGGCGGGCTGCATTTCGGCATGCGCGCCAGCGAGGTGGGAACGGCGCGCCTCGACTGGTCGGCGGAGATCGCTGCGGCTTCCGGCTTCTTGCGCAACCAGCTTGCCGACGCCCAGCCGCTGCAAAAGGATGCCGGCGACGGCAACAAGGTGGTCGCCTTCGACGGCGAGAGCGACAGCATCGAATTCGTCGCCTCGCCGCCGGCGCATCTGGCGCCGGGAGGCTGGCACGTGCTGCGCCTGGCGCTGGAGGGCGGGCGGGAGGGGGATCGTCTGGTGCTGAGCTGGCGGCTGGTCCGCGCCGACGCCGACGACACCACGGCGCCCTCGACGCAACGCTCGGTGCTGCTGGAGCGGGTGGCGTGGGTCGACTTCGCTTATTTCGGCGCGCTGAGCGAGGAAGATGCGCCGGCATGGCATGAGCGCTGGCGGGATGCGGCGAATCTTCCGGCGCTGGTGCGCCTGCGCCTTGGCTTCGCCGATGGCCGACAAGCGCCGGAGCTGCTGGTGGCGTTGCGCGCCGCCGCGCCCGTCTGGACCGCGCAACCTTTCGCGCACTGATCTGTCATCGAACAGACATCGTTCTGTCATGGGGATCGGCCATGCTGGGCGCCCTTCTCTCGCCGCCGGCCGGTTTTGCGATGCGCTTTTCCTTGACCAGTTTCCTGCCCGCTTTCCACGCCGCCTGGCGCTGGTGGAGCGGCGAGATCGTGGCGCTGGTGCCGGCGCGCTGGCGCGAGGCGCTCGCTTCCGGGCGCGAGCGGCTGGTGCTGGCGACCGGCGAGGACGGCAGCGCCGCGCTCATCCGCCGCGGCGGCGGCAAAGAGGAGCTGCTGGCGCGTCTCGATCTCGATCCCGCGCAGGCGGCGGCGGCGCGCGAGACGCTGGCGGCGCTTCGGCCGCGCTTGCGCGGCGCCACGACGGTCCTGCTGCCGGCCGATTGCGCGCTGCGCGCCGTCGTGAGCTTGCCGCTGGCGGCGGAGGCCAATCTGGCGCAGGTCGTCGGCTTCGAGCTCGATCGCCATACCCCGTTCCGCAGCGAGGAGGTCTATCGCAGCCAGCAGGTGCTCCGCCGCGATGCGGCGACGAAGCGCCTTGCCGTGCGGCTCACGGTGGTGCCGCGGCCGCTGATCGACGCGGTGCTGGCGGCGGCCCAACGCCTGGGGTTGACGCTTGACGGCGTCGAGGTGGCGGGCGAGCCGAGATCCGGCAATCTGCTGCCGGCGCAGCCGCAGGCGCTCGGCGCGCGCCTGCCGAGCCTCGCGCTGGGCGGGCTGGCGCTGTTGGCGGCGGTGCTGACGGCCGGCGCGGTTCTCATTCCGTTGCAGCGGGCGCATCGCGCCGCCGACGCTCTCGCCGCCGAGCTCGCCGAGGCCAAGGGAGGGGCGGAAGAAAGCCTTCGCCTGCAAAAGGAGATCGACGCCGAGATTCAGGAGAGCGGCTTTCTCGAAGCGCGCAAGCGCCAGGCGCCGTCCGCCTCGGAGGTGCTCTATACGCTCACGCATCTGCTGCCCGACGATACCTGGCTCAGCGAGCTCGAGCTGGCCGGCGGCGAGCTGCGCATCACCGGCTTTGCCGCCTCGGCTTCGAGCGTGCTCGCCCTGGTCGACCAGTCCGCGCGCTTCGGCAACGCCGCTTTCCGCTCGCCGGTCACCCAGGACCAGAGGACCCAGCGCGAGCAGTTCAACATCGCGGCGCGGCTGCTGCGGGAGGCCAAGCCGTGAGGTCGCTGCCGCCGGCCGCGAGCCGGCCTCTGGCCGTGCTGATCCTGCTCGGCGCGATCGGCCTGGTCTATCTCGGCGCGCTAGAGCCTCTGCTTGACGATTACCGGACGACGAGCGAGGCGATCGCCGATCGCCAAGCCGCCATTGCGCGGTTCCGGCGCGTTGCCGCAGAGCTGCCGCAGCGGCGTGCCGAGCTCGCGACGCTGCGCCAGCGCCAGGCGGCATCGGTGGGTTTTCTCGAAGGGACGAATGACGCGCTGATCGCGGCGCAGATCCAGAACCGGATCAAGGCGCTGGTGGAGGCCGCCCGCGGCGAGCTCAAGAGCACCCAGGTGCTGCCGGTGCAGGAGGAGGGGAAATACCGCCGGATCACCATCCGCGTGCAGATGATGCTCGACACCGAGGCGGCGCAGAGCGTGCTCTACGGCGTCGAGACGGCGTCGCCGCTGCTGTTTCTCGACAATCTCGACATGCGCGCCCATATCGGCGCCGACCGGCACCGCGAGACCGCCCAGGATCCGCCGCTCGATGTCCGGCTCGACGTCTATGGCTATATGCGCGGCGGCAAGGCTGCGGAGCGGCAATCCGTGGCTTCGGGCGATCCGCAGGCGGCGGCGCGGTGATGTCGCGCGCGCCGGTCTCGATCGCGAGGCTCAGGCAGGCGCGCGCGGCGATCGCGGTCTCGCTGGCCGGCCGGCGCGGCGCGGCGCTGCTGCTGGCCGGGTTGTGCTGCGCTCTGGCCGCGATCGTCGCGGTCGAGCTCGGCGGCGAAGCCGGCGAAGGGGCGCCGCCACCGCTTGCCGCTGCGCCGCCGCGCCCGTTGCCGCCGCTTCCCGCCGCTTTCGACCTGCCGCCGCTGGCGAGCTATGGCGAAGTGGTGGAGCGGCCGCTCTTCTCGCCCGCGCGCCGGCGGCCGCCGGAAGCGGCCGGGCAGGATCTGCTGGGCCGGTCGAACAGCTTCGTGCTGGTGGGGGTCATCATTTCCGGAGCAGGCAGGGTTGCGCTGGTGGAGCACGGCCATCCCGGCGAGATGGCGCGCCTTGCCGAAGGTCAGACGGTCGAAGGCTGGACCTTGCAGTCGATCCTGCCCGATCGCGTCGTCTTGCAGCACGGCGCCACGGAATATGAGCTCAAGCTGAAAGACCTCCCCGCCACCGCCATCCCCGGCGCGCCGCATCTGCCGAAGCCGCGCGGTTAGGGTTCCGGCACGCGCGGCAGGCGAAAGAACGGGCTCGACGACGACGGGCGAGGACTCATCCCCGCGCGAGCCGCGACCGCAATGCGAAAAGACGCTGCCGGCAGGCGGCTTTTCTACAGGCTCGTCATGGGATTTTCGCGGCCGACAGCGCAGTCCATCGCTCGTGGCGGTCATTGACCCCGGCGTTTCCGAGCACGGGGGAGCGTCGAGCATTATCAGCTCTCCCGCCGATTGCCGCAAATCCGAGACCCTTCTCTCTTGGAACGAGAGCGGACCGCCGGACGCGGGCCGCACCTATGCTTTTTGATGGACGCGACCCCGGGTTTCGGCGGCGGTTGTCCCTGAGTCGGTCGACTGCCGGCGAGGCGCAGAGCTGCTCCGACGGCTGGCACGCCGCAACGCTCGATGGCGGCGATCGCTTATGAGCCTCCCCTTTCATGAGCGACGGCCCCTGCTCAGCAGCGCGCAACGGTACGCCGGCTTTCATCTCTCGGGATCCCGGGGCCGGTTTCGTTCAGCGGGAAGCGCGAGCGGAGGGAATCTCCCTGCGCGCACGAGCGGCGAGAGCGGGCGACCGCTTTGCCGCTGCTCTCTTCGTCCGCAAGAGCGATGAGAAAGGTGACGTGCATCGCCGGCATCAGCACTCACCCATCAGGGGCAACCCTTCGCCGGGACCGCATGGTTCGATTTTTTGATGGAAAGCGCGGCGGCTCCGGCTGGTGTTGACGCTCTCCGGCGCGGCGGAGCGCGCGCTCGCTTCCTCACGCGCGCGGGCGCGGAACGACACCTCCATCATGTTGAAAAACTGCACGCCGAGCATGCGAAAAACGTCATCGAACGGTCACAATTTTCCTTGACGTTGAATGGCTGATAATGGAACACTTTTTGATTGTTAAAATTTTCACGCTGGAAACCGTGTCATGGGCCTGATTCAACTGGAACGCGGCATGCAAACCGTCCACGCGGACACAAAAACGCGCCGGCTCAGCCAGCTCGTCCGCTCGCCGGAGCTGTCGTTTCTCATCGAGGCGCACGACGCGCTGTCCGCGGCAATTGCCGAACGCACCGGCTTCAAGGGCATTTGGGCATCCGGGCTTTCGATCTCGTCGACGCTCGGCTATCGCGATGCGAATGAAGCGTCGTGGACCCAGGTCGTGGATACCGTCGAGCGCATGGCCGACAACGCCTCGATACCCATTTTGGTCGACGGAGACAGCGGCTTCGGAAACTTCAACAACGCGCGAATTGCCGCGTACAAGCTCTGGCAGCGCGGCGCGGCCGGCGTCTGCCTCGAGGACAAGCAGTTTCCTAAGATGAATTCGTTCGTCGGAAATCGTCACCCGCTGGCCGAGGTTCGCGAATTCTGCGGTCGGTTGCGGGCGGTGAAGGACGCAATCCCGGATCGCGACTTCGTTCTGGTGGCCCGCCTCGAGGCGCTGATCGCGGGGTACGACATGGCGGAGGCCCTGGACAGGGCTCACGCCTATGTCGGCGCCGGCGCCGACGCGATCTTGATTCATTCACGAAAATCGGTCGCGGACGAGATCGTCGACTTCGCGCGGCTGTGGGGCAACGTGGCGCCCGTCGTCATCGTTCCGACCAAATATTACAAGACGCCCACCTCCGTTTATCGCGAAGCCGGGATTTCCACGGTGATCTGGGCCAACCATTCGATGCGGGCGGCGGTTGCCGCCATGGCGGCGCTCTGCAGGAGGATTCACGACGAAGAAAGCATCGCTTCCATAGAGAGCGGCGTCGCCTCGCTCGAAGATATCTTTCAACTGCTGCGATACGACGAGCTGTCCGCCGCCGAGCGTACCTATTTCGGGCCATAGCCCGAAATCGGCTTTCTTCGAATTCTGAGAGCCGAGGGGCTCTAACCCGAACTTCCCGTGCTCGCCGGCTTGAAGGCTGGGGGCTTCCATGGCCGCGAGCGAGCGCCTTGCGCTGATTTCGATTGTTGGAATCCTGTTGGTTTCCGGCGGGATAATGGCTCTTGGCGTCAGGAATAGCAGCGTTCGGACCGAGACGTTTGGCCCGGCTTTGCTCACGGGAAGCCTGATCGGCGCGTATACCGTCATCGACGGCATGGGAGTGCGCCTTGCCGGCGACGGAATAGCCCATACCTCCGCCATGTTTCTTCTGTGGAGTTTGGTGTCGTTCCCGCTTTTCTTCGTCATGCGCGGGCGGCCTCCTGCTTATGGTCTTGCACAAACCGCGATCGCTTTGGCCGGCGGTGTCGTTTCGTATCTGGCGTATGGCATTGTGATTTCCGCCATGCAGTACGCCCCGATGGCGGTGGTTTCGGCGTTGAGGGAAACCAGCGTGCTCTTTGCCGCCGTGATCGGCGGCGTCTTTCTCCACGAACGGCTGACGGCGGGTCGATTTGCGGCATGCGGGGCAATCGCGATTGGCGCGGCGTGTCTTGCCCTTTAGCGTCCTCTCCCGGCGATATCCCAAGAAAGTCCGGCGGTCCTTTCTCGAGGATGGCGTCGGCGATTGCGGTTGGGACCATGCGGGAGGGAACGCTTCGGGGGGAGCCGCCGCCGCGCTTCCTTCATTCCGCCGCCCCCTCGATCTCCTGGCGCCATTCCAGCACTTGCACCGGCGTCAGCGGCTGGCCGGTGAGCGCGATGACGCTGCGCTGCGTGAAGGAGGCGCCGGCCGCGCTGCGCGCCGCGGCGATGATCGTCGCGGCATGAAGCTGGCCCGGCGCCACATAGGCCTCGGCGCCGGTGAGCGGCGGCAAGGGGGCAAGCGTCTGCGCCGCGGCCGCCCGCGCGGCCAGCAGCCGCTCGACCTCGCCGGGATCGACGCCGGGAAGGGCGAGCAGCACCTCGCGCGGCGCCACCGCGGGATCGATGCGCTCGCTTTGCGCATAGACCGTGACGAAGGGTCTGAGCCGCGCGAAGCTTGCGGCATCGAGCGCCGGTAGCTGGCGCAGCTCCTCGATCGTGGTGAAGGCCGCGTCCTGGCGGTCCGGCGTCGCCGCCGGCGCGCCGAAGCGCGGCACGGGCGCGCCCCTCGGCGCGGCCGCGGCGGCGGCGCGGCGGCGGGCGGCGACGCCCGCCGCCAGCCCGGCGCAGGCGTCGTCGGAGAGGGCGAGCTCCGCGCACAGCCCCGACAGCAGCTCCGTCGGCGCCAGATTGAGATCGATCTTGCCGTCCTCGTCCTCGATCCGCACCTGGATGTCGCCGCCGTCGAAGCTCATCCGCCGCGGCGTGCCCTCGGCCGGCCAGCGCGCCCGCGGGTCGACTTCGAGCAGCGACGCCGTGGCGCGGGCGACGCCGGCTTCGGCCAAGGCGCGCGCCTCGGCCGCTTCGAGAAGATTGCGCGCGAGCCGCGTCTCGCTGCGCGTGCCGGCGGCGAAGCCGGCGGCCACCACGGCGAGGATCGCCAGCACCCAGATGACGAGCAGCAGCGCGAAGCCGCGCTCGCGAGGCGGCCGCGCCGTCATTGCGACGGCGCCTGTCCGATCGAAGGCGCGATGGTGTGAAGCCGGCTGCGCAGCTCGTCGGTGACGGCCCGCGCCTCGGCGGCGTCGTGCACGACGCGCGGCGACAGCAGGATCAGCAGCTCGGTGCGCTCCTTGTTGTTCTGCTTGGTGCCGAACAGGCTGCCCACCACCGGCACGTCCATCAGCACCGGCACGCCGCTGTTGCCCACCGTGCGCGTCTCGGTGATGAGCCCGCCCAGCGCCACCGTCTCGCCGTTGAGCACGGTCACCGAGGTTTCGACGCGGCGCTGGCTGATCGTCGGCGCGTTGAGCGCCGAGGTCGCCGCGGTGGTCGAGACGTTGCTGACCTCCTGCGAGATGTCGAGGGTGATGACGCCGTTGACGTTGACGCGCGGCGAGACGCTGAGGATGACGCCGGTGTTGAGGTATTGGATCGTGTTGACCAGCGGCGCGCCGCTGGTGATCGTGCTCTGGATCTGCGCCGTCGGCACCGGCACCTCGTCGCCGACCTGCAGCGTCGCGACGCGATGATCGAGCACCAGGAGCTGCGGCGAGGAGACCACGTTGACGTTGGTGAGCTGCGACAGCGCGCTCAGCACCGCCTTCGCCTTGCCGCCGCCGACGATGTAGTTGAAGCCGGAAAGCCCGGCGAATTGCGGCAGGAGATCGGAGGCGAGCCCGCTCGCGGTGCCGCCGGCGCTGTTGGTGTTGTTGAGGAGCTGAATGCTGTTCGAGGCTTGGCTGAAGAACCATTGCAGCCCGTATTGCAGATTGTCGTTGAGCGTCACCTCGGCGATCGTCGCTTCGATCAGCACCTGCAGCGGCACGACGTCGAGGCGCTTCAGCGTGTCCTCGATCATGCGGTAGTCGCGCGGCCGGGCGAAGATCACCAGGGTGTTGTTCTTCTCGTCGGCGACGATGCGCACATGCGGCAGTTGGAACTCCTCGCCGCCATGCTCGGCGCCGAAGGCGCCGCCGAGCGCCGAGGAGAGGCCCGGGGATTCCGGCCGCGGCTGGCCGGCGCCGCCGGCGCCCGGCGCGGGCGGCGTGCTCGGCGCGGGCGCGCCGGGCGCGGGCGAGGACGGGGCGGCGCCGATGCCGGGTCCGGTGCCGGGGGCGAGCGGCGAGGCCGGCAGGCCCGGCATCGATGAGCCGCCCGGCTGGGCATTGTTGAGCATGGCCGAGCCCGCCCGCGCCGCTTCGGTGAAGGCCTTGTCCGGCGCGCTCTGCGCCTCGACGGTCTGCACCTCGCCCGAGGCGAAGAGCTGCGAAAGCACCTTTGCCAGATCGATGGCGCGGCTGTTCTGCACGTGATATTCGAAAAGGCGCGGCGTGTTCTCCGCGCTGCCCTGGTCGATCCGCTCGACCCAGGCGCGCGCCTCCTCGAGATAGGCGCGCTGCGGCGACACCGCGAGGATCGCGTTCATGCGCTCGAGCGGCGCAAAGCGCAGCACGCCGGCCAGCGGCACGCTGCCGCCGGTGCCGAAGATGGTGTTGAGCTCCCCGGCCACCGCGCGCGGCGAGCTGACCTGCAGCGGGAAGATGCCGAAGGACATGCCCTTGAGCCAGTCCACGTCGAAGCTGCGCAACAGCTCGATCGCGGTGGAGAGGTCCTGCCCGCTGCCCGACAGGATGATCAGGTTGCGCACCGTGTCCACTTCCATGACCGCGCCTTTGGGCAGCAGCGGCTCGATCGTCTGGCGCATGTCGGCGGCGGCGACGTATTTCAGCGGGAAGATCTGGACGTTGTAGCTGGGGTTTTCGGCGCGCTGGCGCGGCGCGCCCTGGCCGACGACGATCGCGGCCGCGCCGCTGCGCGTGGCGTCCTCGAGCGGGACGACGCGATAGACGCCGGCGGTCTCGACCAGGGCGAGGCCGCTGCTGCGCAGCGCCGCCTGCAGCATCGGCAGCACCTGGTCGTGCTGCAGCGGCCGGCTGGTTTGGAGGGTGATCGTCGCCTGCGCCTTGGAATCGACGGCGTAGTTGAGATGCAGCACGCCGCCCAGAACCGCGCGCAGCACTTCGCGCACGTCGGTGTCGACGAAGTTAAGCGTGATGTCGCCGGCCGCGGCGGCCTCGGGCGGCGGCTCGTCGCTCGCCGCGACCATCTCGCCGGTGCCCGAGACGATCAGCGGCGCCGGCCGCTGCGCCGGCGCCGCCTCCGCCGTCACGCTCAGCGCCGTCGCCGCCGCGCTGTGCGCGCGCGTCGCGACTTCCGCCGCCGTCTCGGGCTTGGCGGCGGACTCGTTGGGCTTGGGCGCGGCGCAGGCGGCGACGAGCCCCGTCGCCGCGATCGCGAGCCACGGGACGGCCGCGGCAAGGCCGAAGCGACGATGCTGCCGAAGGGCCGGGGAAGCGGCGGGAGGCGCTGTCATGGGCGGCAGGGCTGGCGGCAGGCGGCGGGAATTTCGGCGGAGATCGGCACGCCGAGCGGCGACGATGGCGGGCGTCTGCGGAGAGAACAACGCATTTTTCTCATCAAATTTGCACGGATGACATGATACCGTCATGAATTTCGGGCGAAAGCCGGCAACGGAGCATCGACCGTCGCTCGGTGCCGGCCTCGCGAAACGCCCGCTGCCGGACGGGCCGGCAGCGGGTTTCGCGTTGGCGGGGATCCGCCGCGCCGTTATGCGGCGGGGATGGGGCCGACGGGCCCGCGCCGCCGCCTCATGGCTCGCCGGTGACGATGTTGAGGAACAGCGGCACCAGGTTCGGCGGTTCGTCGAAGTCGAACATGTTTATGATCGATCCCGCGAACTGGTCGAAGGAGAACGAGCCCAAAGGCGCGCCCGCCGGCAGGGTCGAGCCGTCGATGAAGCCGAGATTCCAGTTGACCTCGATGAAGCGCAGGCTCGAGGTCTGGTCGGTCACGGTGTGGTCGACGAAGTTCTGCTTCGCCCAGGGCGACAGCACCATGAACGGCAGGCGTGGGCCGTAGCCGCAACGCCCGGCGCCCGGAGGAGCGCCCGTCGGCGCCGGCCCGCAGGAGCCCGAGGTCGTGATCTTGCCGGGACTTGCGGGGGTCGTCGAGGTCGAGAGCGGCAGGACGGGTATCAGCGAATCATTGGCGTCGGCGACGTTGTTGTTGCCGCCGACATTCGGGTTGGACGGCGAGGTTATGTTCAGATTCGCCGAATGGTTGACGATCGGGCCGGCGGCGTGGTCGTACCAGCCGTCGGAATCGTCGTAATTGACGATCACGGCGGTGTCGCCCCAGAACGGCGAGGCTTGCAGGGCGTTGAGCACGCTCACGACGAAAACCTGTTCCGTCAACGGATCGGAATTGCCGGGATGCGCGTTCTCGTATTTCGGCGGCTTCAGATAGGACACCGCCGGCAGGTTGCCGTGGGTCAGCGCGTTGAAGAAGTCGCTGATGTCGTATTGGTGATTCGCCTGATCGCTCTTGCCGATCTCCGCCGGGACATCCGGCGACGGCCGCAGATGGTGCGGGTTGCGCGTCGAGGGATAGTATTGGAAGGGTTCGTGGTGCGGCACGTAATCGGGGGTCGAGGTGTGGATGTTGGTCGTGCTCGTGCCGCCATTGGCGGTGTTCGGTTCCGGCACGACGAAGAGCGGCGTCGTTGCCCCCGGCGGCGTGAATTCATGCGCCAGATGGGCGGAGCCGCAGACGGCCGGCGTCTTCGTCGAGCCGTCGGAGTTGAGCACGGCGGGCGAGGTCGGCGCGAAGCCGCCTTGGAACCAGCCCCAGGTGACGCCTTTCTCGTTCAAGAGATCGCCGACGTTCTTGCCGGCGATCATCTCGGCGGTTCCCTCGCCGGTCTTGGTGCCGCCCAGATCGGCGCCGCAATCATCGAGCGCGGGATCGGTGTCGCTGGTGATGGTGACGGACGGCGTCTGTGTCGCGACAAGGCCTTTGGCGAAGGTCAGCGCGATCGCCGCGTTGCCGGTCTGCCCCGAGACCAGATTGATGGCGCCGACCGTCGAGGGCCCGAACATGGAGCCGAAGGAGTTGTCGTTCATGGAAAAGCGCTGGGCGTAGTTCCAGTAGGCGGTGACGGTGTTCCCGTCGAAATAGGCCATCACGGTCGAGCCGTCGGCGAGGCAGCCGAGACCGGTGTCGCTGGTGGCCTGGACGAACTTGTCCATGAGGCCGCCGTCGAACGCCTTCTGCTCGTCGGTGTAGTCGTGGTCCATGTCGCAGGTGTAGGCTTCGCTGCGGTCGCGCCGGCTGGGCAGCTTGAGGTTCGGATTGCTGGTCAGCAGCCCGGTCGAGCTGAGGTTGTTCACCGACGGCGTGTCGGGGCGCGCGACGAAGGCCGGTTCGCCCGAGGGATTGGTGGCGACGGGATACGTGGCGAAGTAGTGATCGAAGCTGATGTTCTCGAAGAAGATGATCACCAGATGCTTGATCGGCGTCGCGGTCGGCGGATCGGCGGCGATGCTTGGCACCGCCACGGCGCTGCTGAGGATCGTGCTTGCCACGAGCGCTGCGAGCTTCCCGCTCCAGCTTCGGCTGTCCCTGCGTTTCATTGTCTTTACCCCCACAATTATGGCTGATGTGCGTTCTGCCTCGCCCCATGCGGTGGAGCGCGTGTCCTGACTTGCCGCCAATCGGCGCGGACTTTCGCGCTCACGGCACTCCACCTTTGCGATCGGAAGATTTTCCGAATGGTGCGTGCGCAGCCAATCTAGGGAGCGCGGGTTACGGCTTTTTGTCGGAAATGTGCAAGTTCGAAGTCGAAGCGATTATCCCTCGCCGCTGTCATAAAAGAGCAAAACTCGCGGGATTAAATCGCCGCGATCGGCCGCGTCGCCGTCGTCTCGCGCGTCGAACCGTCGATCGAGGGGGGCCATGTCGCACATCGCAGTGCCGCCGCGGCTTGTCCGCATCGGTGCGGCTTCCATCGCTGCTTTCCTTGCCGCCCTGTTGGCAGCGGCCGGCGTCGCGCCGGCGCGCGCCGAAACCCTCGAAGCCGCGGCCGAACGCTACCGCCCCTACATGATCGAGAACGTCGACCGCTCGCTTGCCGGCGCGCGCAAGCTTAGCGATCGCATCGCCGCCGCCGATGTCGCCGGGGCGAAAAAGGCGTGGATCGACGCGCGCATCGGCTGGGAGCGCGCGGAAGTGTTCACCAGCGCCTTCGTTCCCGATCTCGACCGCGAGATCGACGCCTGGCCGAACGCGCTCATGGGCTTTCACGCGATCGAGGCGCGGCTTTTCGGCGCCAATGCCACCGACGTTCGCGACCAGACCGACGCGCTGATCTTTCACCTCGAGGACTTGTCGATAAAGGTGCACCTCATCGCGCTGTTGCCCCAGCGCTTGCTCAACGGCACCGCGCGACTTGCCTATGAAGTCGGCGAAAGCAAGGCGGATGGCGGCGAGTCGCGCTTCAGCGGCACGTCGCTGGACGACATGCGCAACAACGTCGAGGGGATCGATCGGGCTTTCGCGATCATCTTCGCGCCGACGCTGCTCGAGCGCGACGCGCCGCTCGCGGCTCTCGTGCAGGCGAAGATCGACCGTCTGAAGGCGCTGGTCGAGGTTCCCGATCTGACGCGCCTCGAGCCCGACAAGCTGCGGGCGGCGAGCGAGGAGCTGGTGTTGGCCCTCCAGACGGCCGCGCCGGCGCTGGGCCTGCGCAGCCCGACGCTGGAGGAGATCGTCGAGTGATCGGGCCGAAGGGGGCGCGATGACCGGGCGGCTCCCGCCGCGGCCGGTCGCCGCCGCGGCCGCCGCCTGGCTGGTGCTCCTGGCCTCGGCGCCGATGGCCGCGTCCTTTCCCGTGCATGGCCGTCAGACGGTGCTCCCCGCCGGCACGGAGCTTGACGAGGACGCGCTCGATCAGCCGCGCGAGATCTTCCGCTCGGAGGCCGCGGGCGGCGTCAAATCCTATCTCGTGCGGCTCGGCGACATGGCGTTCAATGCGCCGTCGCTTCTTGGCGACGTCGCGCGCCGCGCCGGCATGAGCTGCAACACCTGCCACAACAACGGCGCCGGCAACGAGCGACTCTATATACCGGGCCTGTCGACGCGCCCCGGCAATTTCGATACCACCGGCGCGCTGTTCAACCCCCGGGCCGATAACGGCGTGCTCGATCCCGTCACGCCGCCCAGCCTGCGCGGCGCGCGCCTGCTCGCGCCCTACGGCCATGACGGGCGCACCGCGTCGTTGCGCGACTTCGTGCGCAACGTCATCGTCGGCGAGTTCGCCGGTCCCGAGCCCGCGCCCGCCATCCTCGACGCGCTGGTCGCCTATATCCAGGACATCGACTTCCTGCCCAATCCGCGCCTGGCGCCGGGCGGCAGGCTCGCCGCCGGCGCCGGCGAGGCCGAGCGGCGCGGCGAGGCGTTGTTCTCGAAGCCGTTTCCGCACGACCCCGGCCTGAGTTGCGCCGCCTGTCACGTGCCCTCCGCGGCCTTCGTCGACCATCGCCAGCACGACGTCGGCTCCGGCGGCCTCTACAAGACGCCGACCCTGCTCAACGCCGATTTCAACGCGCCCTATTTTCACGATGGGCGCTACGACGGCTACGCGCAGGTGGTGGCGCATTTCGATCGCGTCTTCGATCTCGGCCTCGCGCCGCGCGATCGCCAGGATCTCGCCGCCTATCTCGCCGCCGTCGGCGACGGCGTCCGGCCCTATGAGCGCGACGGCGTCAACGCCCGCCTCCGGGAGCTCAACGATTTCGCCAGCGTGCTGGACACGGCGATCGCCGCGGGCGACGGCGCGGTCGTCGACTTGGCGGTGGAAACCGTCGGCGGCGACCTGCGCGAGCTCACCGAGGCGTTCCCCGACCGCAGGGACACCACCGTCACCGGCGGCGAGGAGGAGCGCGCGCTGGCGCGCGCCGCGCTCAAGGAGCTCGTGCTGATTCTACGCCGCGTCGACGCCGCGGCCGCCGCCGGACAATTCGACGCCGCCGCCGCCGAGTATGCGAACTACCGCAGATTGATGGCCGCCGCGGTGCCGAAGCTGCTCCACGCGGCGGAGCCGTGGTCGCTGTTCAATCCCGCCATCCACGACGCCCATTACGGCACGCTGCGCCAGATGCTGCAGGCCGCGGAAAAACCGTCGCGCTGAGCGGCGGCGCCGAGTCCCTGTGGGCAGGCGCGAAAGTGAAACGTCGCCATCACGCCAGCGTCACCGTCGGTTGATACGGTTCGCCGCGTTCTTCTGGGATTTCCACGCTTTCGCTTTGGAGGAAAAATGCGACCGAACCTTCTCAATCGGAGAAGACGGCGGCTGAAGGCCGCCATCTGCGCGTCGGTGACCGCCTTGTCCGCTCTCGGCTATGTCGCCGCCGGCCACGGCGCCGGCGGCGACAACAGCGCGGTGACGGAAACGCCGATCAAGCACGTCATCATCCTGATCGGCGAGAATCGCGGACTCGACCACACCTTCGGCGTCTACAAGCCGAAGGGCGGGGGGCAGACGATCTCGAACATACTGTCCAAGGGGATCGTCAACGAGGACGGCACGCCCGGGCCGAACTTCGCCTTGGCGCAGCAATACGCCGTGACGCCGCAGGGGCTTTACTACATCGGCGCTCCGGGCGGCGCGAAGACGCCGTACAACACCACGACCAATCTGATGCCTCAGCCGAACACCAACGGCGCGCCGGAGTTTCAAAGCACCGGCACGCCGCCGTTTCCCACCATTGCCGAGGCGGCGCTCGAGCCGGATATCGAGCCGGCGGAGGACGTGCTGCTGACCACCGGCGCCACCGGGCTGCCGACGGGCGTGCTGGACACCCGCGTTCCCGGCGCCGGCACGCTGCCTGCCGGGCCTTTCATGCTGCTCGGTCCCAAAATCACCGATGACGACTACACCGGCGACATGACCCATCGCTTCTACCAGGCCTGGCAGCAATCGGATTGCAGTCTCGCCAACGCGACCAGGGCCAATCCCACCGGCTGCCTCAACGACCTCTTCCCCTTCGTCATGGCGACCTACTCGGCGACGAACAAGAGCGAAGGCAACGAGATGGGCTTCTATAATGCGGAAGAGGAGGAGGCTTCGCTGCTGAAGACGCTGGCGGACCGCTTCACCTTGAGCGACAATTTCCATCAATCCTTCCAAGGTGGCACCGGCGCCAACCACTTCATGTTCGGCACCGGCGACGCCGGCTTCTGGAGCGACGGCAACGGCAATCCCGCCACGCCGCCCTCCAACATCGCCAATCCGAATCCGAAGGGCGGCACGATCAACCAGTACATTGCCGACAACAACTTCAGCAACTGCTCGGACGTCACCCAGCCCGGCGTCCTTCCGATCGTGAGCTACATCGAAAGCCTGCCTTACGGCGCCGAGCCGAACTGCGCCGAAGATCACTACTACATGCTCGACAACACCAATCCGGGCTTCCTGCCGAACGGCACGGTGGTCCCGGCGGTGCAGGGAGCGCTGCCGCCTTCGCCGGTGAAGACGATCGGCGACGCGCTTCTCGCCAAGAACATCTCCTGGGCCTATTTCGGCGGATCGTTCAACGACGCCGTGATCCTCTCGAACGAGGCGGTCGCGGCGAACCCGGCGAATCCGAACCTCGCCGCGGCGGCGCTCGCCGATCCCGCGCATGCGCTCGGCACGGCCTATTGCCAGATCTGCAATCCCTTCCAGTACGCGACCTCGATCATGAGCAATGCCGCGATCCGCACCGCCCATCTCAAGGACACCACCGACCTCATCGCCGACATCAAGAACGATACCCTGCCGGCGGTCTCCGTCGGCAAGCCGGACGGCTTGCTCGACGGCCACCCGCAGAGCTCCAAGATCGATCTCTTCGAGGGCTACGTGCAGAACATCCTCGACGCGCTCGAGGCCAATCCGCGGCTCAAGGCGCAGACGGCGGTGTTCATCACCTGGGACGAGGCCGGCGGCTACTGGGATTCGGGCTTCATCCAGCCGTTCGACTTCTTCGGCGACGGGCCGCGCATCCCGCTGCTGATTCTCTCGCCCTATACGACCGGCGGGAAGGTCCATCACAGCTATGGCGATCACGTGTCGCTGCTGAAATTCATCGAGCGCAACTGGCACCTCTCGCCGCTCACCGATCGCAGCCGCGACAATCTGCCGAACCCGAAGCCGAGGCCGGGCGATCCCTATGTTCCCGCCAACATGCCGGCGCTCTCCGACCTCTTCGACGCCTTCGACTTCGCCTCCTTCAACAACCAGCCCTATCTGGAATGACTGTGCCGACGATCCGAGTAAGGTGAGACCGGCGCCGGCCGGGCTCGTGGGCCCGGCCGGCGCCGCTTTTTTTCGGCAGGCCGGAACGCGAAGATGAAGGACTCGATGATCGCTCCTGTGTTCGCGCTGGGCGTTCTCGGCGCCTTGGCGCTTGCCGGCGGCTCGGCCTCGGCGCAGCAATTCTCCGCCGATTTCGTCGCGACCGCCGCCGGCGCCAAGGGGAGGCTCTACGTCGCGAACGGCAAAGTGCGCATCGAGACGCCGGATTTTCCCGATGGTTTCTTCCTCGTCGACGGCGATGCCGGATCCGCCTGGTTCGTCCGGCCGGCGCGGCGGGTCTTCATGGAGGCGCGGCAATCAACCCGGCTCACCCGGCTCCTGGTGCCGCTCGATCCCGACGATCCCTGCGGGCAATGGCAGGCGATGGCCGAGCGCGCCGGCGCGACCGCCCCGGGCGAGCGCTGGCGCTGCGACCGGCTCGGCGGCGAGAGTGTCGACGGCCGCGAGACAGTGAAATACCGGGCGCTCTCGCCTCGGCGGCGCTTGCACGAAGCCTGGATCGCGCCCACTTTGCGTTTTGCGGTGCGGCTTGAGACCGAGGACGGCGCGGTCGTCGCGCTGGAGAACATCGAGGAAGGCCCGCAGCCGCCGGACCTCTTCGCGATTCCCGCCGGCTATCGCAAATTCGATCCGCAGGCTCTCATCGACCGCATCAAGCAAAGCGACGTCTGGGTTGAGCCCTAGGCAAAACGCCCGCAGGGCGTTTTGTCCGCGGCGGCGCCAGCGGTTGCGTAAGCAACCGCGAGAGCCCTAGGCAAAACGCCCGCAGGGCGTTTTGTCCGCGGCGGCGTCAGCGGTTGCGTAAGCAACCGCGAGAGCCGCTCGTCTCAAGTACAAGCACTATCCGCGTCGACGTCAGCGCTTGCGCAAGCAACCGCGAGAGCCCTAAGCAAAACGCCCGCAGGGCGTTTTGTCCGCTGCGGCGTCAGCGGTTGCGTAAGCAACCGCGAAAGCCGCTCGTCTCAAGCACGAGCACTGTCCGCTGCGGCGTCAGCGGTTGCGCAAGCAACCGCGAGAGCCGCTCGTCTCAAGCACAAGCACTGTCCGCATCGGCGCCAGCGCTTGCGCAAGCAACCGCGAAGCCGCTCGTCTTAGGCACAAGCGCTATCGCTCCTCCGGCCCGAGCGCAAAGCGCCGCGCCAGCAGAAAAGGCGCGCCGGGCTCCGGCTCGATAAAGAGCGCGATCTCCGCGATCGCGGGCGGCGCCGCGATCGCCGGGGCGAAGAGCGCGGCAAGCGGCGGCTCCAGCCGCGCCGCCACGGCGTCGTCCAGCGGCCCGGTCAAGGTGACGTGGAAGCGGAACTCCTCCATCACATAGGGATAGCCCCAGCGCGCGACGTTCGCCTGCTGCGCCGGCGTCAGCCGCGCGGCGCGGCGGCGCGCCAGCTCCGCCGCGTCGGCCGGCGCGCGGAAGCCGTCGAAGGCTTCGACCGCGGCGGCGGCAAGCGCGTCGATCGCGGCCTCGCGCGCGCGAGGGGCGAGGGCGATGAACCTGCCGATCCGCTTCAGCCGCAGCGCCGGCAGCGCCACGGGCGATCGCTGCGCGGCAAAGCGCGCCAGCGCCGCTTCGAGTTCGGCCGCGCTTCGTCCTTGGGCGAGGCGGAAGGGCGGCTTCAGCGTCGCATGCAGGCCGTAGCGCCGCGGCTCCGCGGTGATCGCCGCGAGCGCTTCCTCGCTGAAGCCGTCGATCGCCGGCCGGTCGAGTCGCCGGTCCGTCGCCGCGTCGCGGCCGAGCCACGCCGCGCCCAAATGCGATAGCGTGCAATCGCCGGGCGGCGCCCAATAGATCGCATAGCGCGCGGCGCTGTCGCTTCGGGGCGCGGTGATCATGGATGCCAGGAGCCTGTCGAAGACATGCCGTCGCGGCGGAGAGAGGCGAGCTTAACGATCTCCGCGGCGGCGGCAAGCAGGCCGCGAGTCGTCTAGACCTCTCGATGATTTGTCGCTCGGGGAAATAAATCTGTCACAGGAAGCGTGTAAGACTCTTTACGCGCACGCGGGCTGCGTGCGAGCAGCGGCAATCGACGGCATCGCTCTTGGAACAGCGGGGGGAGAGCGCGATGAAACGGCATCGGCTGTGCGGCGGCGCGACGGCTGCCGCGATGGCGGCGCTTTTGGCTGGCGCCCCGGCTGCGGTGGCCGCCGCCGATTGTCCCAACAACGGCACGGTGCGTTTCGGCGTCGAACCCTACGATACCGCGCAGAAGCTGGTGCCGATCTATCAACATCTCGGCCAATTGATCGGCGAGAAGCTCGGTTGCGATGTGCAGATCTTCGTCACCACCAGCTACAACGCCGAGATCGAGGCGATGCGCAACGGCAAGCTCGAAGCCGGCGAATTCGGGCCGCTCGGCTATGTGCTGGCGCATCAGGTGGCCAAGGCGGAGGCGGTGGCGACCTATGCCGCGGCCGATGGCACGCCCGACAATTACTGGGCGAGCCTCGTCACCTGGCCCGGCTCGGGCATCAAGACCGTGGCCGATATTCGCGGCCATTCCTTTGCCTTCTCCGATCCCGTTTCGACCTCGGGGCATCTCTTCCCCGCCTATGGGCTGCGCAAGGCCGGTCTCGATCCCGACAAGGACATCCGCGCCATCTATGCCGGCAGCCACGCCTCTTCCTTCGAGGCGCTCTACAACCACAAGGTCGATGCCGGCGAGTTCAACAGCCTACAGCTCGAATCGGCCACGCAGCGCGGCCATTACAAGGATGGCGACCTGATCTTCCTGTGGAAGTCGGATCCGATCCCGCTCGATCCGATCACCGTGCGCGGCGACCTCCTGCCGGCCTTCAAGGCGCGTTTCGCCGCGACGCTGCTGGCCGTCGACCTCTCCGTCCTGTCCGAGGCCGACCGCAAGGCCATGGGCGCGCGCGGCATCAAGATGGTGGCGCAGTCCGACGCCGCCTATGACGGCATCCGCGACCTCGTCAAGACGCTCAACATCGACCTCGAGAAGCTGAATTGATGCATCCCGTGCGCAGGGGGACGGCGATGCTGGAGGTTCGCGGCCTCTCGCTGCGCTATCCCAACGGCAAGCAGGCGCTCACCGATTTCTCCCTCGCGGTGGCCGCCGGCGAATTGGTGATCGTGCTCGGCGGCAACGGCAGCGGCAAGACGACGCTGCTGCGCTGCATCGCGCGCGCGCTCGTGCCTGGCGCGGGCACGATTCGGGTCAACGGCACCGATCTGACGCGGCTTGCCGGCGACCGGCTGCGCCGCGCCCGGCTCGAGTTGGCGATGATCTCGCAGCAGGCGGCGCTGGTGCGCCGGCGCAGCGTGCTGGCCAATGTCGCCAGCGGCGCGCTTGGTCGCCATGGCGGGATCTGGACGACGCTCGGCGGATTGCCGAACGCCGAGCTTGCCGCGGCCCACCTTCATCTCGACGAGGTGGGCCTGGCGCCTCTCGCCGCGCAGCGCGCCGGCACGCTGTCGGGCGGGCAGGCGCAGCGCGTGGCGATCGCCCGCGCGCTGGCGCAGCGGCCGCGCGTGCTGCTGGCCGACGAGCCGGTCGCCAGCCTCGATCCCGAAGCGGCGGAGGACATCATGCGCCTGCTGCGCCGGCTTGCCGCCGAGGAGAATCTCGCCGTGCTCTGCGTGCTGCATCAGGTCGAGCTCGCTTATGCCTATGCCGATCGGGTGGTCGGCATTCGCGACGGCAGCGTCGCCTTCGACTTGCCGCGCGCCGACCTGTCGCGCGAGGCGGTGCGCCAGCTCTATCTCAGCGAGGCGGCGTGACCGACCGTGTGGCCGGCGGGCAGGGGCGCCATGTCGGCCCTGCCCGCGGCTGGGCCGGCCCGCTCGGCCATGCCGTGCACATCGTCGCGGCGCTGGCGGGGCTGCTGATCGTCATCCAGTCGCTCATCGTGGTCCAGGCGCGGCCGCAGGATCTCGTGACCGGCATCCACGGCATGGCCGACATCCTGCGTCGCGCCATGCCGCCCGATTTCACCCAGCTTGACAAGGAGCTGTGGCCGGCGCTGGAGACCGTTGACATCGCCATTTTCGGCACGCTCGCCGGCGTGATGATGGCGCTGCCGCTCGCCGTGCTTGCCGCCGCCAATGTCACGCCCTCGCGCCCGCTCTATTACGCCGCGCGCGGCATCATCGGCTTTACCCGCGCCGTGCCGGACCTGGTCTGGGCGCTCTTCTTCGTCACCGCCGTTGGGCTCGGCCCCTTTCCCGGCGGGCTCGCGCTCGCGGTGCACTCGATCGGGATGCTGGGACGGCTCTTCGCCGAGACGATCGAGCATATGGACATGGCGCCGATCGACGCGCTGGCGCTGACCGGCGCCCGGCGGTTGCAGATCTTCACTCACGGCGTCGTGCCGTCGGTCCTGCCGGCGCTGCTCGGCATCGGCCTCTACCGGCTCGACGAGAACATCCGCGCGTCGCTCGTGCTGGGCTTCGTCGGCGCCGGCGGCATCGGCTTTCAGCTCCTGACCGCGATGAACCTGTTCCAATACCGCGAGGTGTCGCTGCTGTTGATCGTCATCTTTGTCATCGTGCTGATCGCCGAGCGGCTGTCGGCCATGCTGCGGGAGAAGCTGGCGTGAGGCCGAGCCCTCCCGCCCGAGGCCGCCGCCTCGGGAGCGCGCCATGGAGGTTGAGCCGCGACGCCGATCAACGAGGACAGGGAGAATGCTTGTTGGATGGGCCGTTCTTCGCTTCTCCCTGTCCTCCGTGCCTCCGAGGCCTGTCTTTTCCGCCGGTGTTTCGGCGGGGGAGGCGATCTCGCTGCGTCCCGCTCGCGCGCCTATTCCGGAAACCCCTCCGCCGCGACGACCATCTGCACGCGGTCGCCGGCGAAGACGACGAGCGAGCGCTGGATCGGCGCGCCGGCGGGGTCGACGTTGATCGCCTCCGCCTGCAGCACCGGCCGCGCCGCCGGCTGGCTGAGCTGGCGCGCCTCGCGCTCGCTCGGCAGCCGCGCCAGGAGCCGCGTCAGTTTGCGCGTATAGTCGGTGACGCCGCAGCGGGCGAGCGCGGCGGTGATCGAGTTGGTCTCGGCGAAGGCCGCCGGCAGCGCGGCAAAGCGCCGCGCCGGGAAGTGGTGGACGGCGTAGCTCAGCGCCACGCCGTCGGCGTCGCTCAGCGTCTCGATCTGCACCACGCGGGCGCCGCGCCGCAGTCCGAGATCGCGCGCGGTGGCGTCGTCTGCCGCCGCCGTCGTCGACGAGATCAGGCGATGGCCGGGCGCGCGACCCTGGCGCTGCAGATTCTCGCTGAAGCGCGTGCGCCGTCCCAGGACGTAGTCGATCATGTGATCGGCGACGAAGGTGCCGCGGCCCTGCTCGACCCGCACCAGCCCCTGCTCGGCGAGCGCCGCCACGGCGCGGCGGATGGTGTGGCGGTTCACCTCGAAGCGCGCCGCCAGCGCCGGCTCGGTCGGCAGCCTGCCGCCGGGAAATCCCTCGGCCGAGACCTCGGCGGCGAGGCGCTCGGCGATCTGCCGCCACAGGCTCACGCCCTTGCCGGGCTCGAGCACGCTCATTTTCTCCTCCACGGCGCGGAAAGTGCTTTACAGCCCTCGCCGGTCCCGGCATTCTTAGCATAAATTCATCTAGACGACTAGACGATATGAAACGATGATGAACACCCCGACCGCCGAGCAGCAGCGGTGGCTCTCCGCCCTGGCTTGCGCCGACGAGACCCTGTTGGAGGAGGCATGGGCGAAGCTGGTGCCGCCGCCGGGCTACCGGCTGCTGCGGCCGGTGGAGATCGGCATGACCTTGCTGCGCGCCCGCGTCGGCGGCGCCGGCCGGGCCTTCAATTTCGGCGAGGCGACGCTGACGCGCGCGGCGGTGGAGCTCGCCACCGGCGAGCAGGGCTTCGCCTATCTGCTCGGCCGCCATCCGCGCCGCGCCGAGCTTGCCGCGGTCTTCCACGCGCTGCTGCAGCGCGGCGAGAGCCGCGCGCGGATCGAGGTGAGCCTCGTGCGCCCGGCCGAGGCGGCGCGCGCCGCCGCCGCCGCGGCGACCCGTGCCGCCGCCGCGGCGACCCGCGTCGATTTCGCCACGCTGGTGCGCGGCGATGGCTGAGCGCGGCTTCGACCAGCCGGTATTCGAGGCGCAGCGCGTCTTTCGTACTTTGCTCACCGCTCTCTCCGAGCCCGGCCGCGTGCTGGCGCTGTCGTCTGGTTGCCTGCCGCCCGCGGGGCTCGATCCCGCCGCCGCCGCGGTGGCGCTGGCGCTGTGCGACGGCGACACGCCGCTCTGGCTCGACGCCGGCGCGCGTGCCGCCGCTTCCTATCTCCGCTTCCACACCGGCGCGCCGATCGTGCGGGCGCCGAGCGACGCGCTCTTTCTGCTCGCGAGCCTTCCCCATCGGCCGCCGCTCGCGCTGCTGAGCCCCGGCACCCCCGAATATCCCGATCGCTCGGCGACGCTCATCCTGGCGGCGGAGGGCTTGGCGGAAGGCGAAGGCTGGACTCTCTCCGGGCCGGGCATCGCCGGCACGCGGCGGCTTGCCGTCGCCGGGATCGACGAGCGCTTTGCCGGCGAGTGGCGCTGGAATCGGGCGCGCTTCCCGCTCGGCGTCGACGTCGTCTTCGCCGCGCGCGAGCGCATCGCGGCGCTGCCGCGCGGCACGCGTCTGGAGGGCTGAGCCGATGTATGTCGCGGTCAAAGGCGGCGAAGCGGCGATCGACGCGGCGCACAATCTGCTCGCCGAGCGCCGCCGCGGCGATCCCGCGGTAGCGGAGCTGGATCTGGCGCAGATCCGCGAGCAGCTCTCGCTCGCCGTCGACCGCGTCATGGCCGAAGGCGCGCTCCATGACCGCGATCTCGCGGCGCTGGCGATCAAGCAGGCGCGCGGCGATCTGGTCGAGGCGATCTTCCTGCTGCGCGCCTATCGCACCACGCTGCCGCGGCTGGCGGTGAGCGAGCCCATCGACACCGCGCGCATGCGCATCGAGCGGCGCATCTCCGCCGCTTTCAAGGATGTCCCCGGCGGCCAGATCCTGGGACCCACCTTCGACTACACCCACCGCCTGCTCGACTTCGCGCTCGCCGCCGGCACCGCGCCTGTCCCGCCGGCCGACCTGCCGGCGCCGGCGCCGGCGGGGCCGATGCCGCAGGTTGCCGAGATCCTGGGCGGTGAGGGGCTGATCGAGCGCGAGGCGGCGGCGGAAGACGCGCCCGGCGACCTCACCCGCGCGCCGCTCGCCTATCCCGCCGCGCGCGATGTGCGGCTCCAGGCGCTGGCGCGCGGCGATGAGGGATACCTGCTCGCTCTCGGCTATTCGACCCAGCGCGGCTATGGCCGCAACCATCCCTTCGCCGCCGAGATCCGCCAGGGCCATGTGAGCGTGGAAATCGTGCCGCCGGAGCTCGGCTTTGCCGTCGAGATCGGCGAGATCGCCGTCTGCGAATGCCAGATGGTCAACCAGTTCATGGGCAGCGAGGCCGCCCCCCCGCAATTCACCAGCGGCTATGGGCTGAGCTTCGGCGGCGCCGAGCGCAAGGCCATGGCGATGGCGCTGGTCGATCGCGCGCTGCGCGCGCGCGAGCTCGGCGAGGAAGTTTTGGCGCCGGCGCAGGACCAGGAATTCGTGCTGAGCCATGCCGACAACGTCGAAGCCTCGGGCTTCGTGCAGCATCTGAAGCTGCCGCATTACGTCGATTTCCAGTCCGAGCTCGAGCTGCTGCGTCGGCTGCGTCGCGACTGGTCGGCACGGCGGGAGGCGGCGGAATGAGCGCGCTCGCTTCGCCCGGCTACAACTTCGCCTATCTCGACGAGCAGACCAAGCGCATGATCCGCCGCGCCATCCTCAAGGCGGTGGCGGTGCCGGGCTATCAGGTGCCGTTTGCCGGGCGCGAGATGCCGCTGCCTTACGGCTGGGGCACCGGCGGCATCCAGGTGACGGCCTCGATCATCGGGCCCGAGGACCGCCTCAAGGTGATCGACCAGGGCGCCGACGACACCACCAACGCCGTCTCGATCCGGCGCTTCTTCGCCAAGACCGCTGGCGTCGCCACCACCACCCGCACGCGCGAGGCGACGATCATCCAGACGCGCCATCGCATTCCCGAGACGCCGCTCGCCGCGGGCCAGATCATGGTCCTCCAGGTGCCGGTCCCGGAGCCGCTGCGCTGGCTCGAGCCGCGCGAGACGGAGACGCGGCGCATGCATGCCGAGGCCGATTACGGCAGCATGTATGTGAAGCTCTACGAGGACATCGCGCGCGTGGGACGCATTACCGCCGCCTATGATTATCCCGTGATGGTGAACGGCCGCTATCTCATGCGCCCCTCGCCGATCCCGCGCTTCGACAACCCCAAGCTCGACCGCTCGCCGGCGCTGAAGCTGTTCGGCGCCGGGCGCGAGAAGCGCATCTTTGCGCTGCCGCCGCACACGCCGGTGAAGAGTCTCGATTTCGAGGATCATCCCTTCACCATCGAGCGCTGGGCGCAGCGCTGCCAGCGCTGCGGCTCCGGCGAGAGCTTTCTCGACGAAATCGTCGTCGACGACCGCGGCACGCGCCGCTTCGTCTGCTCCGACACCGATCACTGCGAGACGGTTCTCGAACGGCGGAGGGGGACATGAGCGAAGCGCCGTTGCTCGAGGTCGAGCGCCTCGCCAAGCGCTATGGCGAGCGCTTCGCCTGCCGCGAGGTGAGCTTTTCGCTCTTTCCCGGCGAGGTGCTGGCCGTGGTCGGCGAGAGCGGCTCGGGCAAGACGACGCTGCTCAATTTGATCGGCGGCCGCCTGCGTCCCGACGCCGGCGCGGTGCGCTTCCGCGCCGCGGACGGCGGCGTCCTCGACCTCGCGAGCCTCGAGGAAGCGGCGCTGCGCCGCCTGGTGCGGCGCGAGATCGGCTTCGTCCATCAGAATCCGCGCGACGGGCTGCGGCTCGGCGTCAGCGCCGGCGCCAATATCGGCGAGCCGATCATGGCGGCGGGCGCGCGCCATTACGCCGCCATCCGCCGCGCCGCCGCGTCCTGGCTCGAGCGCGTCGAGATCGAGGTCAGCCGTCTCGACGATCTCCCCGCCGCCTTTTCCGGCGGCATGCAGCAGCGCCTCCAGATCGCCCGCGCGCTGGTGACCGAGCCGCGCCTGGTGCTGATGGACGAGCCCACCGGCGGCCTCGACGTTTCGGTGCAGGCTCGGCTTCTCGACCTGCTGCGCCGTCTGGTGGACGATCTCGGCATCGCGGTGGTGCTGGTGACGCATGACCTCGGCGTCGCGCGGCTGCTGGCCCATCGCCTGATGGTCATGCAGCGCGGCGAGGTGGTGGAGAGCGGCCTCGCCGATCAGATCCTCGACGATCCCCAACACCCCTATACCCAGCTCCTCGTTTCCTCGGTGCTGGCGGCATGAGCGCGCAGCCGATCCTGCTCGAGGTCGAGGGCCTCGCCAAGGGCTTCACGCTCCACGCCCAAGGCGGCGTGCGGCTCGCCGTGCTGGAGGGCATCGATCTCAGGGTCGCCGCCGGCGAATGCCTCGTCCTCGACGCGCCGTCGGGCAGCGGCAAATCCACCCTGTTGCGCGCGCTTTACGGCAATTACCGCAGCGACCGCGGCCGTATCCTGATCCACCATCGCGGCGCCAAGGTCGATGTCGCCGGCGCTCCGCCGCGTCTGCTGCTGGAGCTGCGGCGCGAGACCATCGGCTATGTGAGCCAGTTCCTGCGCGTCATCCCCCGCGTGCCGACGCTCGATCTTGTCGCCGAGCCGCTGGCGCGGCGCGGCTTCGGCGCGGCCGAGGCCTACGCCAAGGCGGCTTCGCTGCTCGAAGCCCTGGCGCTGCCGGAGCGGCTCTGGCCGCTGGCGCCGGCGACCTTCTCCGGCGGCGAGCAGCAGCGCGTCAACATCGCCCGCGCGCTCATCGCCGAGCATCCGCTGCTGCTGCTCGACGAGCCCACCGCCGCGCTTGACGACGAGAACCGCGACCGCGTGCTGGCGCTGCTGGTGGAGCGGCGCGACCGCGGCACGGCAATGGTCGGCATCTTCCACGACGCCGTGGCGTGGCGTAAGCTCGCGACCCGGCTCTTCCCCTTGCCCGAAAGAACCCTGGCGGCATGAGCGAGACCATTTTCACCAATGCGCACATTGTCACGCGGCAGGAGAGTTTCCTCGGCGACGTCGTGGTTCGCGACGGGCTCGTCGCCGGCGTCGAGCCGGCGCTGCGACCGAGCGCCGCGCCCGGCGCGGTCGATCTCGAGGGCGACTTCCTCCTGCCCGGCCTGATCGAGCTGCACACCGACAATCTCGAGCGCCACGCCGCGCCGCGTCCGCGCGTGCGCTGGCCGGCGCTTTCCGCCGTCATCGGCCATGACGCGCAGATGGCCGCCTCGGGCATCACCACCATCTACGACGCGCTCGCCATCGGCGATGTCCAGCGCGGCGGCGATCGTATCGACATGCTCGACCGCATGGTCCGCGCGGTCATCGAGGCGCAGGACGCCGGCGTGCTGCGCGCCGATCATTTCCTGCATTTGCGCTGCGAGCTGTCCTTTGCCGATCTGCGGGAGCTGATCGCGCGGCTCGCCGTTCATCCGATGGTCGGGCTCATCTCGCTCATGGACCACACGCCCGGCCAGCGGCAATTCGTCAGCCTCGACCAGTTCAAGACCTATTACCAGGTAAAATACAACCTCACGGACGAGGCGGTCGCCGACTTCGTCCGCAGCCGCCAGGCCGATCAGGAGTGCTACGCCGCCGACAATCGCACCGCCGTCATCGCCCTGGCGCGCGAGCACGGCATCCGGCTTGCCAGCCACGACGACGCCACCGCCGCGCATATCGCCGAGGCGCAGGAAGCGGGCGCCATCATCGCCGAGTTCCCGACCACCCATGAGGCGGCGGCGGCGGCGCGCGCGGCGGGGATGAGCGTGATCGGCGGCGCGCCCAATGTGGTGCGCGGCGGCTCGCATTCGGGCAACGCCTCGGCACTCGATTTCGCCCGCGCCGGCCTCCTCGACATTCTCTCCTCGGATTACGCGCCGGTGAGCCTGCTGCACGCCGCCTTTATGCTCACCGATTCGGCTGGCATCAGCCTCCCCGACGCGGTCGCCACCGCCAGCGCCAACCCTGCCGAGGCCATGGGCCTTGCCGATCGCGGCCGCATCGCGCCCGGCTTGCGCGCCGACCTCGTCCGTGTCGGCGTCGTCGACGCGCTGCCTTTCGTGCGCGCCACCTGGCGCCTCGGTCAACGCATCGCCTGAAGCGTCGCGTGGTATGCGCCGATTTTGGCGAGACCGATCATCCCTGGCAGGATGGCGAGGGTGAAACGGCATCCGGCATGTGTGAGACGCCGATCGAGAGGCGGCAAACTCGAGCTTGATTTCCTGGAGCTGAACCGGTCGGGGATTCACATTCTCAGGCGGATCAAAATCTCGGCCAATCACTTCTGAGCCCCGCCCTCGGAGGCGCTCCGCGGAGCATTTATCCGGATGTAGCCGCCGTAGTCTGGGGCTCGCCTCAGTCCCGGATTCTAGCCGGCCTCGGCATCGAGCGGCAACCCAAGCAGGTTCCAATAGGGAATCGCGCATAGTACGATGATGATATTCAAGGCGAACATGGCGAGGCCCAGGCGCCGAACGTCCGCTGCGGAAAAGTGGCAACTATTGTATGCGAGCAGGTTCGACGCTGTTTGCGCCGGATACAAAACGACAGTGTTGATGGTCAGGGTGACGATGAGCCCGCAGACGGTGGGATTCAGTTGGGTTGTCTGCGCAACCGTGACCGCGACGGGAATCAACAGACCGATGCAAGCCGCCAAATTGGTAATGGCGAGATGAACCACGGCGGAAGCCGCAATCAGCGTTAAAATCAGCAAAACCGAGTGCGCGGCCATGCTCGGGAATTGGGCGACGAATTGCTGGCCAAGCCACGCGGCTGTTCCCGTATTCGTCATCGCCGCGGCGAGCGATAGCGAGCCCGCGACTGTCAGGATCAGGTTCCAAGACAGGCGGGCCTCGAACTCCTTCCAAGTCGCCACGCCGATCCACGGCAATTGCAGCGCTATTGCACCGATGAGCGCCGGTACTGCGGGCGACAACTTATGAATTGAGTCGGTAAGCCAAAGCACGCAAGTCCCCGCCAGCACGAAGAGGGTACGTACTTCCGTGGGCGAGAGACGCTCGACCTTGCCGGGATTATTGACATGCGCGCCAGATCGGGGGATTCCGGTCATGACATTGACCACCACCGCGCCGCCCAGCATGAGGGCGTAATAAGGCGGAGCCATCAGGCAGAACCAGCCCAACCAGGAAAATCCGCCGAGCAGGCTTCCTGCGGCTATTGCAGTGATCCCGCCGGTAAGCAGCGCCGATGAGGCAAGTGGATTAAGCATCCCGAGGGTGAGCATCACGGCCCGCTTCAATTGTCCGCCTCGATCGATCTGCAAGACGTCGATCGCAGTTTCGTAGGCCGGGATCAGAATCGCATTGCGCGTTATCGCCGACGGCAACAGCAGGGCCATGACAGGAAAGGACGCGATCATTTGCCAATAGAGGCGGTGTGGATTGCCGCGCGCGGCTCCAAGCAGCATTCGCGCCGCTCGTTCCGCGAGACCGCTCACTTCCACGCCGGTGGATATTCCGGCAATGCCGATCAGAAAAACCGTTACTTCAGACGCGAATCCGGCAAAGGGGTCTGCCGCTCGCACGCCGCGGTTACATCCCAAGAGCGCCAGAACAATCAGGCCGGTCGCGCCTACCGGAATCGCCTCCGATATCCATAGCACGGTGCCCGCCGCAGCTATGGCCAGGACGGCCTGACCGGAGCTCGACAGATCGGCGAAGGATGGCAAAAGCAGGATCAGCCCGTAGACCGCGAAGGCGATGATCACGACAAAGGTTCGCCATTGCACTGTCATGAGCGTCCCCGCGCGAATTGCGGTCATTTTCCCAAGCGGCCGATCATCCGCCGGACCGATCGTGAATCGACTTTACGAGAGCTGATACCATCCGCGCCACTGGCCCGGATGTGCGAGCACGAAACGCTCGAGCCGCGCGATGTAATCGCGGTGAGCGCGGGATACGGCGTCGTCTTCTGATTCGGGCTGGCGGCTGTTGATCGGCGCGTCGATCTCGACCTTGAGACCCTCCCTGCCGCGTCTGTAGGCGGTCACCGGCAGGAGCGCGGCGCCGGTTTTATGCGACAGCCGGCAAGCGCCGTCGGCGAGCACGATCCGCCCTTGCAGGAATGGCAGCGAAGTCGGACGGGCGGCGTCGCGATGGACCGTGATCGAAATGATCCCGTTGGCGCGAAGTCGGGCGATGAGGGAGCGCATGGCTTTGTGGAACTCGCCGTCGTGGATGACAATACGCTCGGTGAGGTATCGATTCTCGATCGTGGTCTGGATGCGATTGAGAAAGCGAATGCCGAATTTGGTGGGCGATAGGCCGTGCCGTGGCCGGCTCAAATGGGACACCGGATAGCCGGCTTGCCGGATTGCCATTTTGCCGACCAACTTGGCGCCATGGGTATAGGAAACCCACAGAATGACTCCTTTGCCGCCGTCGATTGCCGTGCGAAGATGCTCCGTGCCCGTTATTTCGATTTTCGGCCGCCATCGTCCGGGCCGATAGTCGCGCAGGATTTGCAGAATTGAAATGAACTCGTCCGCTGCGAGCTCCTGAACGATCTGGCGGCTGGTCCGCGGCGTGATTCGTTGCTCCAAGACCGTCGCGATCAACTCTCGGGTTCCGTCGCCTCCTTTGACGTACAGAAATGCGGTTAGGGGATGCAGCAACCGCGCGCAGGCGGGCCATAGACGCTCCGGCACGCACCAGGAAATTAAAAACTGCAGCGGTAGGAAAGCGACGACGGCTGCGTCGCGAGCGCTGAAGGCGCGAACCGCGGCTTTGCCGATGACGGGCGTCTCGATCTGACGGACGGCTGGCATCAGGGATGCTCTCTTTTTCGCCCTCTGGCGATGGTCGAGATGCTTGTCTCAGGCGACACGATCGCTCTGCGGCGGCAATCCCGTGGTCAGCACTTGATGAACTTGCGTGGCCAGCCGCGCCCGCTGGCTGATTTCCGAAGACTGCGACAGGAAAGCCCGATGCGACGTGACAATCACGTTGTTGAACTGAACAATGCGTTTGTTGACCGGATCCTCGTTGGGATTTTCAGGTGTGAAAACATCCGAGCCGTAGCCGCCGAGGCGGCCGTTCTCCAGGGCCCACAGCACGGCCGCCGGTTGGACCAGCGCACCCCGCGCAGTGTTGATCAATAAGGCGCCGGGTTTGATGTCGGGGATGGTGCGCTCGTTGATAATGGCTCGGGTTTCGTCGGTCAGCGCGCAGTGCAGAACGACGACGTCCGATTGCTGCAGGAGATCGGACAGGCTGCGGGACTTCTTGACGCCGTAGCCCTGCATTAGGTCGTCGTGCACATAGGGGTCCCAGGCGATCACGCGCTCGTAAAACACCTGCGCCTTGCGCGAGGTCGCCCGTCCGATCCTGCCGTAGCCGACGATGCCGAGCGTGAGCCCGCTCAACCGGCGTGGTACTCCGCCGAAGAAAATGCCCCATTTGCCGTTTTTGATATGGTCGTCTTGCCGACAGATGCCCCGCTCCAGGGCCAAGATTATCGACAAGGTGTGCGTCGAAACCTCTTCAACGCAGTAATCCGAAATGTTAAACGCGAAAATTCCCGCGCGCTTGAGGAGGCCGGCGTTGAGGTTGTCCACGCCTACGCCTTGACGCGCCACGACCTTGCAATTGGGACGTAGCACGTCGACGATTTCTTCGGTTATCTGAGTGCGATAGATCACCACCGCGTCAGCCTTGCTGAGTCTCTCATTCAGCAGCGGACCTCTGCGCACGAAATCCTGACCGTCATGAACGCCCAGATCGAGCCGGGTGGAGTGGCCGTATATCTGCATTTCAATATCGGCGCGACGCGGGTCGATCTCGCCGTCCTCGGTGAGCGCCCACATCGGATCTGTATAGACGATCCGCCACGGCTTGCTGTGCTCTATCTCCATATGCGTTTCCTCTGGCATATCTACGGCAGCGAAGCGAGAGACGGCGGCGGATATCTTCAGTCGTACCCCCAGCCGCGAAGATTGCGGCGGCCCTGCTTGAGAGTCGCTCGCGGGTCGAAGGTGTTGCTGAGTTGGATCTGGTCCAAGTAGCTCGACCCTGCGCCATTGCCCAGCTTGGCCAGCGCCCCTTGGCCGAAAAAGGCGTGCGGTACAAACGGACCGAGCCAAACCGCATCCCCCGGCTCGAGATCGATGACTTGCCGTTCCTCGTCGGTGCAGACGTGCAGCGACAGTTTCCCCCGTGTCGTGAGGTAGTGCGAAGGTCCGTGGTCGGTCAAATCCGGAGTTTCATCGCAAGCGGACTTGTCCACGCGCATGAACAGGCCGACCAGATCGCTTTCGGTCGGGGCCGACGCCATCGACGCGACGGTATAAGACTGATAGCGGCGGATCGTGCTCAAGCTGTTGGCAACGGAACAGAACGTTTTGCCGACCCGGTCCCGATTTTGCGCCGCTGGCAGGAATAAGCGGTAGTCCACGCCCAGATGCGTGCCGATCGCGCGCAGATCGGCGACCGATAGGGAATCCGAATCCCCGGCCAAATAACCGAGAATGGCGTTTCGGCTCAGGGAGAGAGTTTCGGCCAATGTTTCGGCGCTGAATCCGCGCCGGCCCATCTGCAACGTCATGATACTGGCCTGCGCGGGGCCATCGCACAACTTCTCCAGCATCGTGTCGAAGGCGCGCGCGCTCCAAGCGTTGGCTTCGTTCAGGAAGCCCTCCAGGTTCGATTTTACCGTGTAGGAAATGATTTGCGCCCTCTCATCGGCGACCAGCGAGTAGGTGTGCCGACAGTAGGACGGTTCGGTATAGGAATCGCCGAGGATCCACGGCTCGCGTCCCGTCTTGTTGGCCGCCAGCACGTTCCACGTGTCGTCGGTGAGATCTTCACCCCATCGGCCATAGATGTCCCCGGGACCGATATTGACGGTAATCGCCGGTTCGAGATGACCATTGTTCAACTTCGGCAGGCGGCCCTTGGGACAAAGAATGTCGAGGATGACGGGCCCCACCTTGCCTTTGGGCGATGGCAGCGAATAGTAATTGTAGAAGTGGATGCCGTCCCGATAGATCGCGCGCCGCGTCGCCTCGATCTCCCGCCGCTTCATGACGATGATCTGCGGCGACGCGGCGTTGTCGGCGGAAATCTGATGCGCTTCGACATTCAGGCATAGCGCCAGTTTTTCCACGAGGTCCGCCGGAAATTGGCAGGATTCCGACTGGGTTATCGGATTAAGCGTGTCGGAGGGAATGCCGATCGTCCGCGCGGCGGCCTCGAGCGTGAGCTTGCGCGCGTTCAGCCAATGCATGACTTTAAAGCCGTCTACAGCCACAGATTGCTCCATCGCACGATCCTCCCTAAGCCCGACGCCCATTCGAGACCGGACTGTTGTCATTTCACCTGCGCGCACGCGGTCTGTCGTTTCAGGCTTCGCAGCATCGACGTCAGCTCGGCGCGTCCCATGGCGCGGGGATTGTTCTCGAACCGGTCGTAGGACATGACGTCCTGCGCCAGGAAATCGACGTCGATCTCATCGATATCGGCAAACGATTTTTGGCCGCAGGATCGCAGCAGATCCGCTATTCGCATCTCGCCTTGCTCCGGATCGCAGACTTGCAAGGCCGTACATATGCGACCGATGACCGTGCGGACGTGGGATCGCCCGCGCGGATCGAGGCAGTCGTTTTCGGTCACGGCGCCGTTGAAGCGAAGCAGCGCGCCGATCGTGAGCGCGCAGGCGTGGCCGTGTCGAATGCCGTACCATGCCGTCAACGGATAGGAGATGGCGTGCGCTATGGTGGTTCGTCCCTGCGCGATGGTCATGCCGGAATACAGGCTGCCCTTGCTGAGAAGGAGATAAGCCGATCGATCGTTCGGTTCGGTGCGCAACTTTTCCAGGCCCTCGATCAGCAAGGCGGTGGCTTCCAGTCCGTAGTCGATGGATTCTTCCGTGGACTTGCACGACCAGCAGCCTTCGATTGCTTGGCAAAGCGCGTCGAATGCGCAGCTCACTTTTTCGGCCCATGGGGGGCTGGCCTGCAGCAGCGGATCGATGATCGCCAATCTCGGATAATTCTGCGGACGGGTGAGGGAATATTTCCTCTTCCGCCGCATGTCCCAGATGGTGGCGAAGCTTGTCGCTTCCGAGCCCGTTCCCGCTGTCGTGGGGATTGCAATCAGCGGCACGCTTGGGCTCGTAAGTTCGGCACCGGAAAGGGCGGCATCCAGATCAAACGACTGGTTTGCCAAAAGTGCGATCGCCTTGGCTGCATCAATGACGCTGCCGCCGCCGATGCCGACGACGAGGTTGACGGCCCCGCGCCGCGCCTCGTGCAGCATGGCCGTCACGCCTTCTATCGTCGGATAATCGTCCTGCTTGTTGAGCGTGATCGGGCAAAAAGTGCTCGCTTTATCGAGAAGCTTTTCCAAGCCGGGCTTTGCGACGGAACGTCGCCCGCAGACGAGCACGGCGCGCGGACCTTCCGGAGTGCCGTCAAGCGCTCGGGCAAGTTCGGGCAGCGACTCGCTCGACCCCTCGCCGAAGATGAATCGGGTCGGCACGTAGCTTGGCGCCTCGATCGGCTGTGACTGGATCATCCCGGCATACCGACGGCGTGAGCAGGTTCAGCTCGGCACTGAGCCGTGCGTGAGCCATTACACCTTTTATAATAGAACTATAGTTGACAGACAACCTAAATTGCGGTAGATGTGACGGAAGGATTTCGGTTCGACGACAGACGCATCGCGGGGACCTGGAGCCGGGACATGCACATCGCCGCCAAAGTCTCCAACATAAAACCGTCCGCGACGGTGGCGTTGTCCGCTCAGGCCCGGGCGCTCAAAGCCGAGGGCCGGGACGTGATCAACCTGGCCGCCGGCGAGCCCGATTTCGACACCCCTGATCACATCAAAGTCGCCGCGATCCGCGCGATCGAGCGCGGCGACACGAAATATACGTCCGTTGACGGGACGGATGTGTTGAAGCGCGCCATTGTCGAGAAATTACGGCGCGACAACGGTATCGAATGTTCGGTCAGGCAGATTTCGGTGGGCAGCGGCGCCTCGCAAATCGTCTTCAGTGCGCTTTGCGCGAGTCTGGAGCCGGGCGATCAGGTCATCGTTCCCGCGCCCTATTGGCCGACCTATTTGGAAATGGTGACGCTGGCGGGAGGCGCGCCGGTCATCGCGCCCTGCGACGCCAAACACGGCTTCAAGCTGCAACCCGAAACGCTGCGCAATTGCCTCACCGAACGCACGCGCTGGCTGATCATCAACTCGCCGAACAACCCGACCGGCGCCGTCTATAGCGCCCATGAGCTGCGAGCGCTGGCGGACGTCCTGTCGGGCTATCCCGACGTGAACGTCATGTCCGACGAGGTCTATGAAAGCCTGAACTACGAAGCCGAGCCTTGCCGGAGCTTCGCGGTCGCAGTGAACGGCTTCGCGCACCGGCTCTTCACGGTCAACGGCGTCTCCAAAACCTATGCCATGACCGGATGGCGTATTGGCTTCGGCTGCGGCCCCGAAGATCTGATCGTGGCGATGGCGGCCGTCCAGTCGAAATGCACCACCAATCCATGTTCGATCAGTCAGGCGGCCGCGGTAGAGGCGTTGGTCGGCCCGCAGGATTGCGTCGGCGCGATGCGCAGTGCCTTCGCGGCGCGGCGCCAGCTTGTTGCCGGTAGGCTCAATCTGATCGAGGGAGTGGAATGCCGGCCGCTCGGCGGTGGTCTTTCCGTCTTCGTCGATTTCACCGGCGTGCTGGGCAGGCGTATCGCGGCCGGCGGCAGCGTTATCAACGACGACGTGGAATTGGCGAGTTACCTGTTGGAGTACGCCAACGTGGCGATCGTCCCCGGAACGGCCTTCGGCGCCCCCGGCTTTGTGCGAATGGCACTTGGGGGTTCGGACGCGCTGCTGGAAGAGGCGTGCAAGCGCATCGAGGCCGCATGCGATGAACTCCTCGACGCGGCTGCGAGTCCTCCGCGCGCGCTTGCGGCTTTGGGATGACGACCATGGCAGCGGCATCGATCATCGAGCTCGCCAAGGCCCAGCCGGCCGGGAGACCGGCGATTTCCGGCATCGGCCGCATGCCGATGAGCTACGGCGAGCTCGCCAGGCTGGCCGACCAGACGGTTCACGATCTCAATCGGATCGGGATAGGCCGCGAGGATCGGGTCGCGGTCATTCTGCCGAACGGCCCGGAACTGGCCGCGGTCTTCGTGTCTATTGCCGCCGGCGCCAGTGTCGCACCCCTCAATCCGGCATTCCGCGAGGATGAATTCGATGCGTACCTTGCTGATCTCGCGGTCAAAGCCGTGGTCGTCGAAAAGCAGACATCGTCAATCGCAGCCACGGTCGCCAGGCGGCGCGACATTCCGGTTCTCGAACTCGCGTCCGACCCGCAGCGCCCGGCGGGCTGGTTCCGGCTGCTCGACGATCGACGGCGCCATGGCGCGGCACTTCGCGGCGGCATGGCGCAAACAAGCGACGAAGCTTTGGTGCTGCACACGTCAGGGACGACGTCGCGTCCCAAGATAGTTCCCCTGACGCAGCATAACCTGATCCGATCGGCGAATAATGTGCAGGCAGTGTTGCAGCTTCGGCCTGACGACGTTGGCCTCAACATCATGCCGCTGTTTCATATTCATGGCCTGGTCGCTTCGCTGCTCGTCTCGCTCGTGGCGGGAGCCGCGATCACGTGTGCTCCGGCCTTCGACCCGCTCAAATTTTACCGCTGGTTCGCCGAAGCAAGGCCGAGTTGGTATACCGGCGTGCCGACGATGCACCAGGCGATTTTGGCGCGCGCGCCGCATAACCAATCCGCCGTGCGCGCCACCCGCCTGCGTTTCATTCGATCATGCTCCGCGGCTTTGCCGTCGAAAATCGCCGACGACCTGGAGCGGCTTTTTCGATGTCCGGTGATCGAAGCTTACGGCATGACCGAGGCCGCGCATCAGATCGCCTGCAACCCGTTGCCGCCGATGCGGCGCAAGATCGGGACCGTCGGATTGCCGGCCGGGCCGGAGGTTTGCGTTCTTGACGAGCGGCACGGGCCCGCCGGCCCCGATCAGGTCGGCGAGATCGTCATCCGCGGCTCCAACGTCTTCGCCGGCTACGCCAATAACCATGAGGCCAATGCGAATTCCTTCGTCGGCGGCTGGTTCCGCACCGGAGATCTGGGATTCGTCGATCGGGACGGGTACCTGACCGTAACCGCGCGATCCAAGGAGATCATCATTCGCGGCGGTGAGAAGATCGCGCCGCGCGAGATCGATGAAGTCCTGCATGCTCATCCGGCGGTCGAGCAGGCAATCGCTTTCTCGCTGCCGCACCCGACGCTCGGCGAGGACATCGCCGCCGTTGTCGTGCTTAAGGACGGCGCTCACGCCAGCGAAAACGAGATCAGGAGCTTCGTCGCCGAGCGGTTGGCGAAGTTCAAGGTACCGCGACGCATTCTGTTCCGCAACGAGATCCCAAAAAGTGCGACCGGGAAACCGCAACGCATCATCTTGGCACAGACCTTGGGTCTTCTTTGATTGGCTCCGGGAGGAAGAAGGCATCGCAAACTTTGCGAGACACGAGTTCAAAAATCGCTCGTTACCGACATCGCCGCCGCTTCGCGTGTTGCCGGAAGCTGACCAAATCGCCTTCTTGATGGAGGCGCATTACGAACTGAGCGCCGGGATCGCCGAAGAGGACGGCTTCCGGGCTTTGTGAGCTTCGGCATTGTCGATGTCAGCGTCGCTCGGTGTGCGCGACCGCAACGAGGCGTCGTGGACGCAGATCATGAAAATTATCGGATACATGGTCGACTCGGTTTCCGCGCCGGTCGTGACGGACGGCGACGCCGGGTTCGGCGACTTCAACAATGCCGGGCGCCCAGCGTGGAAATCGTATCGACGCGGCGTCGCTGGCGGCCGCCTGAAAAACCAGACTTTTCCGAGGACCAATTCGTTCCTCGGGCCCGATCAGCCGCCGGCGCCGATGGGGGAATTCCGCTGCAAGATCAAAGCGGCGAAGGACTCGCAATCCAATGGGGTTTTTTGCGTGGCGGTACGCGTCGAGGCGCTCGTCTCCCGCCGCAGCACGGATGAGGCGCTCTGGCGGAGCGAGGCCCGCCACGCGGCCGGCGCCGATACCAATTTGATTTGCTCGAAAGAGAGCTCGGCTGATGAGGTTCCGCAAATCATCGGCCGCTGGGATGGCTTCTCGCCGGTAATCATAGGCCCGGCCATGTACCGCGCGACGCCGGCCGATTTGTTCCGCAAAGGCGGAATTTCGGCGGTGATTGGGGCCAATCACGCTTTGCGCGCCGCCATTTCGGCGACGCGGAGCATTATCGGCCGAATCCGGAAAAATCGGTCGGTCTTGGAGGTTAATGGCGATATGGTGTCCGTTGCGGAAGCGTTTCGGCCAACCAATGTCGATGAACTGGAAATGGCCGAGAAGATATACGCCGAGCCGGCCCGCACGCTCCCCTCTATTGCCGACGGCAAGCTGCGAAAGGTGCGCCGCTGATCCAAGCAAGTGCCGGGCTCCAGCCGCTCTGCCGGCTCGCAGGTCGGCCGCGAGGCAAAGACCGGATTAGCGTCTACGGCACGTCATAATGTCGATCCGCGGGCCGGATGACGGAGCTTCGATGAGATCTCGAGTGGAGACTCTGATTAGACTTTGGAGATTGGCTGATGTTCGCGGAAGACCTACTCGGAATCCTACACGCCCACGGCGTTCACCTGATCGCTGGCGTGCCCGATAGCGTCCTCAGAGACTTCTGTGCCGCGGCAACCGGCGATGGGCGCTTCGACCACGTCATTGCCGCCAACGAAGGCGCCGCGCTCGCCCTGGCGGCGGGGCACCACCTTGCCACCGGCCGCGTTCCCCTGGTTTATTTGCAAAATTCGGGACTGGCCAATGCGCTCAATCCGTACCTCTCAATGTGTCACCCAAGCGTCTATGACCTGCCGGTAATCTTGCTGGTCGGCTGGCGTGGTCGGCCGGGCATGGCGGACGAACCACAGCACCGCAAGGTCGGTTCGATCACGCTCGATCTGTTGCGCCTGATGGACATGCGCACGATCCTGCTGGAGGATGCTTCGGACGCGGCGTTGGGTTTTGTCGATGAGGCGGTTGCGGCGGCGACGGCCACCCGTTCAAGTCTCTCGATCGTCGTCTCCAAGGGCGTCCTCGACAGGGAGGCCGTGAGCGGCAACCACTGCGGCAACGGCAAGCTGCGGCGCGCCGACGTCATTAACACGCTGCTCGACAACCTCGAACAAAATGACGTTGTGTTCGGTGGCATCGGCCATGTCAGCCGCGAGCTGTACGCCATTCGCCTGTCGTCGGGGCAAGCGGACAACGGTTCGCGACCGGCGGCGGCGCGCGACTTTCTTTGTGTCGGCGGCATGGGTCACGCTCATCAGATTGCAATGGGATACGCCAGGGAGCATCGCGACGGCCGGGTCTGGTGTCTTGATGGCGATGGTGCGCTTCTCATGCATCTCGGCGCCTTGTCGACGGTCTCTCGGGTCTCTTCGCCGTTGGTACACGTACTTTTCGACAACGGCGTCCATGCGTCGGTCGGGGGTCAGCCGGTCTCGGGGCGCAATATGGACTATCGCACCATTGCCAACAAGCTCGGTTATCCCTTGACCTACAAGATTGACACGCAAAAACAGCTACAAGCGATGGTGAAGAAGCTGCGAAACGTCACTGGCCCCGTGTTTGTGTGGATCACGGTCTCGGACGAAACCGTCGAGAATTTGCCGAGACCCAAAGTCGCTCTCGTCGATCTCAAGCAATCGTTCAATTCGGCGCTCGCTCGTTAAATGGAGCGTAGGTCGCGTGTTGCGAGGGTTTGGAAATCCCAAGCCCCACGCCGCTGTCGCAGAGCCATGAACGGATCAAAGCGGAGGCCAATAATCGCAGCAGATGATCTTCGTGAACGTGTGGCGGCGGCGGTTGCGGCGGTGCGGAGCCGCCGGCAGGCAGCGGCGCTCTTCAAGGTGAGCGTGACGAGCGTGGTGAAGTGGTCGCAGCGGTTTCAGGCGACGGGAAGCGCCGCGGCGAAGCCGATGGGCGGCCGGCGCTGGCACCCGCTGGAGCCGCATCGGGCGTGGCTGCCGAAACGCCTCAAGGAGGTTCCGCACCTGACGCCGCGGGGGCCGGCGACGGAGCTGGGCAAGCGCGGCGCTGTGATGAGCTACGGCGCGGTACGGCGCTTCTTACACAAAATCTAGGACACCCTCGCAATTCCAGCTACTCCCCCATGTCGAGCAGATCCTCGTTTCCACCCTCGGACCGGCGACATCGTCATCATCGATCATCTCGACAGCCACAAGGCGGCGGCCGTGCGCCGCGCCATCCGTGCTACCGGCGCCAAGTTCTTCTTCCTGCCGCCCTACAGCCCCGACCTCAACCCTCTCGAACAGGTCTTCGCCAAGCTCAAAATGCTTCTTCGCAAGGCCGCCAAGCAAACTGTCGAAGCAACATGGCGCCGGATCGGCACGCTCCTTGCCGTCTTCCCATCCCGAAAATGCGCAAGCTGCTTCCGGAACGCAGGTTATGCTTCAAACTGACGGCATCACATTCTGCCGGCGCCGCGCTACTATCCCGAGGCGAGGACGGGCCGCGCGGCCGCGGACGGCCCGTCCGGCGCGTCGTTGCGCGGGCGCCGCGGCGTTCGGCGCGGCCCCGCCATCACGGAGACTCCCATGAGCGCAGGACAAACGCCGCTCCTCGGACCCGATTTCACTCAAGGCGTTCCCGTCTCGGCGCTGGCCGACGGGGCCATGCTGCTCGGCCATGCCGGCGCCGAGCCGGTTCTGCTCGCGCGGCGCGGCGACGAATTCTTCGCCATCGGCGCAGTTTGCACCCATTACGGCGGTCCCCTCGCCGAGGGTCTCCTCGTCGACGACACCGTCCGTTGCCCCTGGCATCACGCCTGCTTCAGCCTGCGCACGGGCGAAGCGCTGCGCGCGCCGGCGCTGAGCCCGGTCGCCTGCTGGCGGGTCGAGCGCCGCGGCGACACCCTCCATGTCCGCGAGAAGCAGGAGGGCGCGGCGCGGCGAGCGCGCCCGCCGGCCGGCGCGGCCCCGGGATCGGTCGTCATCCTCGGCGGCGGCGCGGCCGGCAACGCCGCGGCGGAAACGCTGCGCAACGAGGGCTATGCCGGCCGCATCATTCTCCTCAGCGCCGATGACGCCCCGCCTTGCGACCGCCCCAACCTGTCCAAGGACTATCTCGCCGGCAACGCGCCCGAGGATTGGATTCCCTTGCGGCCGGCGGACTTCTACGACGCGCATGGCATCGAGCTGAGGCTGCGCTGCCGCGCCGGCGCGATCGACGCCGCGAACCGGTTGGTGCGGCTCGAGGACGGCGGGAGCTGCGCCTATGACGCGCTGCTGATCGCCACCGGCGCCGAGCCGGTCCGGCTCGCCATTCCCGGCGCCGACCGCCCGCAGGTGCGCTATCTGCGCACCCTCGCCGACAGCCGCGCGCTGATCGCCAAGGCGTCGACGGCGAAGCGGGCGGTGGTGATCGGCGCAAGCTTCATCGGCCTCGAAGTCGCGGCGTCGCTGCGCGCGCGCGGGCTCGAGGTGCATGTGGCGGCGCCGGAGAAAGTGCCGATGGCGCGGATCATGGGCGAGGAAATCGGGAAATTCGTCCAGTCGCTCCACGCGCGGCATGGCGTCGCCTTCCATCTCGGCGCCACCGCCGCGGCGATCGCGGAGGACGGCGTCGCGCTCGACAACGGCGAGACGCTCGCGGCCGATTTGGTGGTCGTCGGGGTCGGCGTCCGCCCCGCGACGGCGCTCGCCGACCAGGCCGGGCTCGCCGGCGAGCGCGGCATCCTGGTGAACGAGTATCTCGAGACGAGCGTTCCCGGCGTCTTTGCCGCCGGCGACGTCGCGCGCTGGCCCGACCGGCTCACCGGCGAGCGGATTCGCGTCGAGCATTGGGTGGTCGCCGAGCGCCAGGGACAGACCGCCGCGCGCAACATCCTCGGGCAGCGCCGGCGCTTCGACGCCGTCCCGTTCTTCTGGAGCCAGCATTACGACGTGACGATTTCCTATGTCGGTCACGCCGAGCGATGGGATGGGATCGAGATCGACGGGCGGCCCGAGGCCGGGGACTGCCGCGCCGTCTTTCGCCGCGGCGGCCGGACGCTCGCGGTCGTCACCATCGGCCGCGACGGCGACAGCCTTCGCGCCGAGCGCGAGCTTGAGACGCTGATCGCCTCGTAAGGTCGATGATCCCGCGGGAAATCGCGCCGCGTCAGCTTGTGCGAAAGCCCGCGCGAAGCGCGGCGCGCAACGGCACGTCGATGCAGCGATGCACCAGCGCTCCGCTGGCGATCACGAACAGCACGGCGACGGCCGCGAGCCGGCTGCCGTCGAGGCCATGCGCGACCAGCCAGGCGCAGGCCGCGGTCAGCAGGCTGAACGCCACGTTTTGGAATATGTAGACCGAATAGGAGATCTCGCCGAGCCAGCGCAGCGGCCGGGCGCCGAGGAGGCCGGCCGCCCGTCCGGTGTTGGCGACCGAGGCGAGGAGGAGCGCCGGCAAAAGCAGGACGACGGCGCCGTCGGGCATGTCGAAAAGCAGCGAGACGACGATTGCCGCGACGACGCCCGCGAAAACGAGATCCTTCTGCCAAATCCCGCGCCAGCGGCCGCTGGCGTAGGCGCGATAGGCGATGACGCCGCTCATGAATTCGGGCAGCGCGCGCAGCAGGGCTCCCCAGCCGCAGGTGCGCGTTTCTTCTCCCGCGATGAAAGGATGATCGATCGCGATAGCGAGGAGCAGCGCGCCGAAGATCGCGGCGGCGGTCGAATCGCGCAGCCGGTAGATCACCGGCACGGCGAAAGGAAAGAGCAGATAGGCGTAGCATTCCGCCGAAATCGACCAGGACGGCCCGTTGAGGGCGACGGAGTCCAGCCACGGCACCTGCATCAGAAGCAGCGCGGCCGTCAATTGCGTCTTGAAGGATACGTCCGGCGGAAGGAAAAGCGTGCCGAGCGCGTATTTGAAGGCGAGCACGCCGGTCGTGAAGAGGCAGGCGGGATAGATGCGGCAGAACCGCGCCCAGAGGAACCTGCCGACCGCCGGCCAGCGCCGCTGTCCCTCGAGGCGGCCGTGATAGACGTGGGTCAGGACGAAGCCGCTGAGGAAGAAGAACAGGTCGACCGCCAGGTATCCGCGTTGCCAGAGCCCGGGGGGCGCGGCCCCGCCGTAATTCGCCGCGAAATAGCTGGCGTGGAACAGCACGACCGCCGCCGCGGCAAGCCCGCGCAAGGAGGTGAGGGACGGCAACTCCGTCGCCGCGGCAAGGCCGCGGGAGCCGTCGACGCGGCCTTGCGCCGGCGTGGTCGGCGGAGCCTGCCGCCGAAGGCTTGGCATGTCGTGGTCTCTCGCCGGCCCTGCGGTCGTCGCGGACGGCGGCAGCCTTTGGATCGATCGAGTTTCCATGGCGAGCCGGGTGCCGCTGTTGATCGAGGGGATCCCGACAAGATCAGCGCCTTTCCCCTAAACTTCTCTTAATTTGGCGAGCGCCGGCGGACGCCGCGCCGCTCGGCCTCGGCCGATCGCACTCTCCGCCGGGCCCGATGCGGCGTTCCTTGTCGGCGCGAAAGGGCGAACGCGCGAAGCGGACGCCGATCGCTAAACCTTGAGACAGACTTTCGGCAACAAAGGCGGCGGCGAAACGCTGAGGGCGCTCGCCGGTAAATGCTGCGTAACCTTTTGTCGGCACAATCCGGCGCGCGAAACCGAGAGATCTCATGCGCATTCCGTTCTTCGTCGCTTTCCTCTTGTCCGCCGGCGTGGCGGTCGGCCAAGTCGGAGCGCATGGCGCGCGCCAACGCGCCGCGCGCGGGCCGGTCCGATGATTCTGCGGGCGCGCGAGCCTCGCGGTCATTGGCGGATTGCCGCCGAGGCGCCGGTGGATGAGGAAATCGACCGCGCGGCGCGCGCCATGCTCGCCAATCACGGCGCCAACGCCGCTCAAGAGGCCGAACGACGCTCGCAGAACCTTCTGCGCTGCGAATTGGAGGGCCAGGCGGCCAAGTGGCGCAAGATCGCTCTTCTCGTCCGCAGGATCGAGGAGCAGAAGAATCCGGGCTAGCCGTTGCGGTTCCGCGCCGCCCTGCCTTGCGGCGCCTCAGGCGTCCAGCAGCAGCCGCGCATAGGCGTCCGGCGCTTCGATGTCGGGGCAATGGCCGCGCTCGTCCAGGAAATGCAGGCGGCCGCGCGGCAGTTGCGCCAGGACGGACTCCTTGCGGGTCTCGCGGTGGGTGCGGTCGGCGTCGCCCCAGAAGACATGGGCCTCGCAGTCGGGCGCCGTCACCTGCTCGGCCTCGACCCGCGCGTGGCATTGGACGATCGAGGCCATGCAGAATTGGCCGCCGCGCTCATAGACGCGCCGTGTCACGTCCCAGATCGAATCGACGTCGAACCCCTTCGGCAAGGCCCGGCGGAACCAGGTACGGGCGGCGAAATCGCGTCGCGCCATCATGAAGAGCTGCCCGAGCACCGGCGTATGCAGGAGGGGGATCGGGCCGAGGCGCCCGTCGATGCGCAGCGCGAAGGCGCGCATCTCCTCGACGCCCGCCACCTGCGCCAGCATCAGTCTCTCGACGCGCCCGGGGTAAAGGCGCGCGAACGCCATGGCGACCGAGGCGTTGACGCAGGTGAATGCCAATGTCGCCCGTTCGATCGCGAGCGCGTCCATCACGCCTCTCACGATCCCGACGTAGCGCTCGAGGCTGAAATCGAAGTCCCATCGCGGAAAAGAGAAGCCGCAGCCGGGAAATTCGAAGCAGACGACCCGGACCTCGCGCGCCAGCAAGTCGATGAGGCGGTCGTAGTTCTCGAGAACGACCGGCGCGTCGGGCGTCAGCAGGACGACGCGCTCGCCCTTTCCGGCCTCGCGGACCCGGATCGTCGCGTCGGGCAGCTCGATCAGCCGCGTTCCCTTTGGCCAGGCGGCGGCCGACGACGCGGCGGGCCGGCGCCGGCCGAGGGTCAGCCGGTCGACCCAGCCGCCGCTGGCCGCGCCCGCCGTCATCGCTCCGTCTCGCGCAGAATGATGCAGGTGGTGGTGCCGTGCGCGTAGAGCTTGCCTTGCCGGTCGACGAGGCGGGCCTCCGCGGTCGCGACTTTCGCGCCGGGATGGACGATCTTGCCTTCCGCCCGCAGCGTGCCGGTCTCCTCCGTGATGCCGCGGACGAAATTGACCTTGATCTCGAGGGTCGAGAACCCGCTGCCCGGCGGCAATTGCGAGAGGACGGAGAGGCCCATGGCGGAGTCGAGCAGGGTGCTGACGATGCCGCCGTGAACGCCGCCCATGGGATTGTAATGGATTTCGGCGGGCTCGAATTCGAAGGACACCGCGCCGGGCTCGACCTTGACCAGCCGGAAGTCGACCAAGTCCATGATCGGCGGCGCGGGGACCTCGCCAAGCATGATCTTGCGCACGAAATCGACGCCGCTCGAGCTGCGCGCGACGTCCGCGCCGATCGCGGGATCGCCCCAGGAGAAGGTCCGGACGCGAGGCTTTGAAGTGTCGCTTTCGCGGCTCGTCTCAGGCTTGTCGTTCATTCTCCGGCTCCAGCTTCATCTCCGCCTTCGATGGGTCGTTGCGCGGCGGCGCGGCGCGAGCGGACGCCGCCGTCGAGCGGGTCCGGCGATCGCGTTCGACGCCGCGGGATGCGCTTTTATCCTCCGGCGGCGGTGCGCTCCGCATGATATCACCGGCCCGCCATTCGGCAATGATCGGCAAGGCGCCCTGGACGAAAAGCGCGCGGCAGGCGTGGCGCTGGATTTTCCCGCTGGTCGTCTTGGGAATGGCCGCGGGCGGCACCAGCGCGATCGCCGAAACCGCGAGGCCGTGACGCCGGCTCAGCGCTTGGCGGGTTTGCGCGAATATCTCCCGCGCCAGGCCGTCGTCGCCGTCGTCGCCGGCCGGGGACGAGGCCGCGGCGAGCCGGGCGTGGCGCGCGCGCATCTCGCGAACCACGACCACGCCCGGCCCGTCCTCCGTCTCGGCGGCAAAGACCGCGCAACTGCTCGCTCGGAAGAGGTCGGGGAAAAGCTCCTCGACCGTCGCCTCGAGGTCTTGGGGAGAATGATTGGCGCCGCGGACGACGATGAGATCCTTGATGCGGCCCGTGACGAAGATCTCGGCGTCGAGGCGGATGCCGAGATCGCCGGTTCTGAGAAACCGGTCCGGAGGGCCGTCGGCGATCGTTGCCTGGAACGTCGCTTCGCTGAGCGTCGGATTGCGCCAATACCCCATGGCGACGCTGCCGCCGCTGATCCAGATCTCGCCTTCCTGCCCCTCGGGGCATTCGCGCGCGGTGTCGGGATCGACGATGGCCACGCGCGCGTCTTCGCCGGCCCGGCCGCAGCCGACGATGATCTTGCGGCCTCCCTCCTTGCCGCCCGCGACCGCCGCTTCGTCCAGAATCGCGGCGCGGCGGCGGCAGTCGGCGCCTTCGGCCAGGGCGGCGAGGACGGGCTCCTTGGCCTTGTCGCCGCCGGTGGCGAAGAGCGTGTTCTCGGCCATGCCGTAGCACGGATAGAACGCCTGCCGCCGGAAGCCGCAGGGCGCGAATCGTTCGGCAAAGGCGCTGAGCGTCGTCGCGCGAACGAACTCCGCGCCCGTGAAGGCCACGTCCCACGCGCTCAGATCCAGCGCCGCCAGCTCGGCCGCCGGGATCCGGATCGAGCACAGCATGTCATAGGCGAAATTCGGCCCGCCGCTCGTCGTCGCGCGGAACGCGCTGATCGCGCGCAGCCATTTGAGCGGGTGCTTGAGGAAATCCAGATGGGACATGAGCGTCACCGGGAAGCCGGCGTAAAGCGGCTGAAGGATGCCGCCGATCAATCCCATGTCGTGATAGGGCGGCAGCCAGATGACGCCGCGGCTCCGCGCGGTGTGGCCGAAGCGGCGCTCGATCAGGGCCGAGTTGTGAATGAGATTGTGGTGGCCGATCATCACGCCTTTGGGCGTGCCGGTGGAGCCCGACGTGTATTGCAGATAGGCCGGCGCGCGGGGATCGACCGGGGCCGGCCGCCAGGCTTCGGCGGCGCGCGACGGGCTTTCCGGCAGGTCGTCGGTCGCAATCCACGGCAGGTGCGCGAGCGCCGCGGCCTCCGCGCCATCGGCCAGGGCTCCCTGCGCTTGCTCCCGCACCGCCGCCGCGGCCAGGACGGCCGCCGGTTCGCAATCCTCGATGATGCCGAGAAGGCGCGGCAGGGTCCGGCTCAGTTGCGCCGGCTCGGGTGGATAGGCCGGCACCGCGACGATGCCGGCATAAAGGCAGCCGAAGAAGCCGGCGATATAATCCAGCCCCGGCGGATAGAGCAGGACCGCCCGGTCGCCCGGACGCAGGCGCTCCAGCAGCGCGCGGGCGATGCGCCGCGCCGCGCCGTCCAGCTCGGCGCAGGTCATCGCCGTGGCGGGCTGCCCGCCGCTCGGCAGGAAACGATAGACCTCGAGCGCCGGGCTGTGTCGCGCCCGGTGCCGCAGCACGTCGACAAAAGAGGCGACGCTCTTCATTGGCCTGCCGGACGCCGCCGCCTGTCCGCGGCCGTCACGCCGTCGCCGCGGCGGCGCGCCGGGTCGGCGGGAACAATCGCGCGGCGTTGCCCCCGAGCACGGCGTCGGCGACCTCGGCGGGGAGATACCGGACGAGCTGCCCGATCTCGAAATCCCAGTCATAGGGCAGATGCGGAAAGTCGCTGCCGTAGAGAAACCGTCCGGGCCGCGCGACGATCTGCGGCACGAGCTGCTCGAGCGCGGGCTTCCAGGCGTCGGGAAGATGCGGATATCCCTTGGCGCCGCGCTCCGCGTACCGCAGCGGCCGGGCGTCGGCGAGCGCCTCGCCGGTCGCGATCCGATGGCCGCCGAAGGCCATCGCCGTGTCGAAATGGAGGTTCGGAAACTCGTCCATGAGATCGAGATATTCCTGGACTTCGTCGTATCCGATATGAGGCACGATGACCTTCAGCCCCGGCGTCCGGCGCATCGCGCGGCGGAAGCGCTCGACGCTGCAAAGGCGGTGGATCTCCGCGGCGTCCTTGCTGTCCTTGGCGATCCGGCACGAGTGGATGTTGAGGACCTTCCCGCGCTCGGCCACGGCCTCGAAGATGGGCGCGAGCGCCTCGTCGTCCGGCGCCAAGCGCAACAGGTGACAGTGGAGCTTGACGCCGGCGAAGCCCAGCTCGTCGAGGAGTCGCGGCAGCTCGCGCTTGCTCTCCTCGGCGTCCGGAAAGACCGTGCCGAAGGGAACGAGCGTGTCGGGATGCCGGCGCCACAGCTCGGCCATGTGGTCGTTGAGGAAGGACGCCATCCCCGGCCGGCTGGTGTAGCAGATGCCGACGACGCGGCTGACGCCGCCGGCGCGGAGGAAGCTTATGGCTTCGTCGGCCGCGAGCTTGTATTTGACCGGCCAGGCGTCCCGTTCGAAGGATTTCCAGATGAGGCGCTGGATCATCGGCGGGAACAAATGCACCCGCACGTCGAAGACGGCCGGCCTCGTCATGTCGGCCGGTCCAGGGCGATGGCGGCTTGCTCGGGCGCCCGTTTCAGCCTTGCCTCGACGACGGCGCTTTGCGGCCGGCGGACGTCCCAGACAAGCCCCAGCCGTTCGAGCAGCGCAATCACCCATGCCGACATGTCGATCTGCCACCAGCGAAAGCCCGTCGAGGCATAGGACGGGAATGCGTGGTGATTGTTGTGCCAGCCCGCGCCCAGCGTCACCAGCGCGAGCCACGGGCTGTTGCGGCTCTGGTCCTTGCCCGCCGCGAAGGGCCGGCGGCCGCCGACGGCGTGGCCCAGCGAATTCACCGCCCAGATGGCGTTGGTCGCCAGCAGGATCCTGACGGTCCCGCCCCAGAGAAATCCCAGCAACGCGCCTTGCCAGGACATATGCAGCGCTCCGCCGAGCACCGCCGGCAGCAGCAGGCCGAGCGCGAGCCAGTAGTCATAGGCGAGATGGATGCGCAGGAGCGTCGGATCGCGATAGAGGTCGCGCGCGTAGCGGTTCCAGTGCCGCGGCCGGGCCGAGGCCGGGTCGAAGAGCCAGCCGACATGGCCGTGGAGGAGACCTCTCGCCCGGCCTTTCACGCCGTCGCCGCCGAGCTGCGGCGTGTGCGGATCGCCCGCCGTGTCGCTGTGGGCGTGATGGAGGCGGTGAATGGCGACCCACCACATCAGCGGGCCCATATAGGCGAGCGAGCCCAGAATGGCGAGGACCACCGTCGTCGCGCCGCCGGCCTTGAAGGCGCGATGGGCGAAATAGCGGTGAAGCGCCACTTCCATGCCGAGGATGTTCAGGACGTAGAAGACCGCCAGCAGGCCGATCTCGACGGCGCCCGGTCCCCGTCCGAAGCACCAGAGGACGAGCGCGGCGATGGTCCCGATCAGCGGAATAAGCGCCACGCCGTAATGCCGCGCGACCGACGCCGCCGCGAGCGGCTCGGCCGCTCCCGCCGTCGCCGTCCTTGCGCTTGCGCGCGCGGCCGCCGAGGGCCGTCCCCGGTCGACCTGCGCCCGCGACGGGCTAGTGCCGGCCGGCATGGTAGCCGTCGCCCAGCCGGTTTTGGTCGATGCGGCGGAAGGTGATGCGGTAAAGCGTGAAGGCGCCGAGGTCGAAGGAATAGCTCATCGTCCGGTAAAGGCGCTCATAGCGGTCGACGACCTCGGGCGGCACCAGCTTGAGCGCCTTGTCGCGGTTTGCGCGCAGGTTGTTGAACCAGGCGCGCATGGTCTTCACGTAGTCGTGCCGGTCGTTGCGGACGTATTCGATTTCGAAGAGCATCTCCGAGGCGAGGCAGATGTCGGCAAGCCGCGGCAAATCCGATTCCGGGAACACCTCCCGCGCGATGAAGAGATCGCTGTGCTTGCGCTCGCGCGGAACGTCGCCGTACCCCATCGTCTGAAGCGACAGCCGGCCGCCTGGCTTGAGGAATTCGTGGCATTTGCGGAAGAAGACGCGATAGCTGTCGACCTTGTCCTCCTCGATCTTGGCGAAATGCTCGAAGGCGCCCAATGAGATGATGCCGTCGAAGGGCTCGTCGGCCGCGTAGTCCTGCCAGTTTTGCAGGCGCACCTCGATGCGCGGGTCGGGATATGTGTCGCCGATGAACGTCACCTGCTCCTTGGCGAGCGTGAGCCCGACCGCCCGTCGCACGCCGTGGACGTCGACGAGGCGATGCAGCAGGGAGCCCCAGCCGCAGCCGATATCCAGCACGCGCGCGGCGCCTTGGCCGCGAATTTGCTCGACGTGGTAATCGAGCTTGCGAAGCTGCGCCGTCTCGTGCGTGTCGTTCTCCCGCCACATGGCGCAGGAGTAGTTGCGGCCCGCCTCCTGCGCGAGGGCGAGGAAGTCGTTGCCGATGTCGTAGTGGTACTGGATGGCGTCGGCCGAGGCGCCCACTTTTTGGTCGGAGCGCCCCCGCTCCGGCTCGGCGACCGCTGCTTGGCTGTTGGCTTCCATGGTCTCCCGTTCTCCCCGTGCCGATGGCGGCGCTCAAGCGTTCGCCGGTTCCGCAAGATGCGTCGAGAGGGCCTCGATCGTCGGAAAGCGATAGGGCAGGCTCGGCGACAATTCCCGGCCGAGGTAGTCCTCGAGATCGCCGATCATGCGCACGGCCTGGGCCGAATCGATGCCGTATTCGTCCAGCGGCCGTTCGACGTCGATGCCCTCCTCGCCGAGGCCGAGATGCTTGACGAGGTAGTCGGTCATCCAGCCGCGGATTTCCGCGCGCGTCTTGCCTTTGTCCGCGGCGCCGGCCCCGCGGCCGGTCTTGGTCTTCCACAACGCCCTCTTCTTCATGATCGATCCTTCTCCTCTGTCGCGGCGAAATGAGTGAACGGCGCCATCGCGTCTTTCTATTTGGCGGCGCAGCGCTTGCGGGCGATGGCCTCGCGGCTCGGGCGACGCGCTTCCCAGGCGAGCCCCAGGGCTTGCAGCAGCCCGACGAACTGGCCGCCGAAATCGATCTGCCACCATCTGAGCCCGGTATAGGCCGAGGACGGGAAGGCGTGATGGTTGTTGTGCCAGCCCTGGCCGAAGGTGAAGAGCGCCAGCGCGAAGCTGTTCTTGCTCCGGTCATCCTCGCCGGTGTCGAAATAGCGGCTGCCGATGACGTGGCAGAGCGAATTGAGCGACCAGATGCAGTGGCTCACCGCGAACGACCGGACGAGCCCGCCCCACAGCAGGCCCAGCAGCGCGCCGAGCCATGATCGGGCGAGGATGCCGCAGAGCAGCGCCGGCGCCGCGAGGCCGGCGGCGACCCAGAAGTAATATTGCATGTGCAGGCGAAGGACGGTCGTATCCTTGTAGAGGTCTTGCACGTGCTGTTGCCAGCCGGGCGGGCGGGTCGACCGGCCCTCGAAGAGCCATCCCATATGGCTGTGGTAGAGGCCCTTGAGCCGCGGCCAGGCGCCGTCGCCCGCGAGGTTCGGCGAATGCGGATCGGCCGGCGTGTCGCTCGTCGCGTGGTGGCGCCGGTGGACCGCGGCCCACCAGATGACCGGGCCATGCGCCGCCATCGATCCCAGCGCGATGAGCAGGGCGCGGACCCGTTCGTCCGCCTTGAACGCCTTGTGCGTCACGTGGCGATGAAAGCCGACTTCGAGTCCGAACGCCGTCGCCAGGTACAGGAAGGCGAAGACGCCGATCTCGGCCGCTCCCGGTCCATGACCGGCGAGCCAGAGCGCCACGGCGAGCAGGGTCCCGAGCGTCGGCAGCGCCGTGACCGCGAGCGCGAGCTTCCTGTCGAGCCGCGCCGCCGCCGCCACGCTTTCGGCTTGGCGCGCAGTTTGGCCGGACGGCACGGGTCCGTCGTCCAAGTCGTTGACAGCCATGACGATCCCTCTCGTCGCTCCCACCTGGCGCGATGCCCTGCCGTCGGCGAGACCGCCGGGCGCACAACCGACCGTCGTCGGGACGTACACGTCGGCAACCCCCTCGACCGCACTGGACGCACGGAGAAATGCCGCTGTGGTCTTAATGCTAGCCTCACACTTCAGAGTTGTAAATAGAAATCTGCACTGCGGCATATCTTTAAGGATGCAGCTACAGGCCGATGCCGCGCGCCGGTCGGGCCTCGCGGATGTG
>DASPSJ010000096.1:0-14028 GCA_035623985.1 Allostellaceae bacterium
GAGGTCGAGTTGTTTCTCCGCCTCGCGGCGACCCATCGTCTGGGCCTGGGGGAGTGTTCGGCAATCGCCGTCGCAAGGAATCGAGGATATGCCCTCGCGATCGATGACAACAAGGCGCTGAACCGCGCGTTCCGGGCCGTTGACGCGGCGAGCGGCAGCGTGGAGATCGTCCGTACAGCCGATGTCATGGTCGGCCTGATCCGCGCCGGAGTGCTTACCGTCGCAGAAGCCGATCGCATCAAGGACGACTGGGCGCGACGGCATCGCTTCCGCATCAAGGCGGCCAGCTTTGGCGATCTCGTATAGTCTCGTCGAATATTGGACTCGCAATGTGCTCGGCGATCCCTGATCGGATGATACCTTCGACAATGTGATGCGGCTATCCGCTGTAATCCGCTCAGCGGACGGAGAGGCCGAGCAGCGCCAGCGCCTGATCCGGGCTCGCCCGCGACAGCGTCATCAGCGTGCCGAGCGCCACCGGCTTGGGCGGCGCCAGGATCAGCGTCAGGCTCTTCGGCCGGCGCAGGAATTCCGCAATGGCCTCGAAGCTCGCCGACAGCTCGGGCTTGTCGGCAAAGGCGCCGCGCTGCGCCTCGATCTGGCCCAGAACCTCCTCGCGCGCCTGCTCGACGTCGCCGCCCGTCCGCGCCGCGTGGATCTTGAGCAGGCGGTCGACCAGCGATGCATCCTCATAGCGCAGCTCGAAATGCGCCAGCTCCGCCGCCATGAACTGCGCCGACAGCGCCGCCGCGTCCTGCGCGTCGAAAACCGCGGGATAGTGCTCGAGGCGCAGCGACAGCGCGAGCGCGCCGGCCTCATGCGCGCTGAGGCGCTGGTTCCCTTCCAGCACGCCCTCGGCCGCGTCGTAGCGGCTGCCGCCTTGGTAGTCGAGCACCAGCTCGTTATAGCCCGCGGCGGTCAAGGGAGGCGCGAGCGTCGCGGGCACCAGGATGGGGCCGATATTGAATTGCATGCCGCGGGAATCGCCGAGCCCGCCCTCCATGCCGAGCTCCGCCTCTTTGACGCCGAGCTCCGCGCCCGCCTTCTCGCCCGCGGAAAAATCGGCGAGATGCAGGCGCTTGACGAAAAATCGCGGCAGGCCGAGCGGCGTCGTTTCGCGGTCATAGGCGAGGTCGGCAAGCTCGAAGGAGCCGAGATGGCCGATGCCCCGCGCGTTCTTCAAGGCGGCGGTCTCGAAGGCGAGCCGGCCGAGGCTGCCCGGCAGCAGCTTGTCGAGGGCGAGATGCGCCACGCTGAGCCGCGTGCCGATCGCCGGCGCCGACGTCACTTCGAGATTGCTGAGCTCGAGCCGGTCGAGGCCGAGCCCGCTCAGCGCGCTCTTGGCGTCCGGCCCGAGCCCGGCCGGGGGCGGCCAGGTGCCGGGCGGGGCGCGGAGTCCCGCGAGATTTGCGCCGTCGATGGCGATGGTGCCGGCGTCGACGGCGAGCAGGAGCTTCGTCGCGCTCAGGGTGTCGACGAGCGTCGCCATCGTGTCGCCTGGCGCCGCCGGCGCCGCTACCCCACGGAGGTCGAGGAAATCGATGCCGGTCATGTGGAGATCGGCTATACTGGTGGTGGCGGTGCCGGGGGCGACGGGGCCGCCATCGACCAAGGCGCCATTGGCGGCGGCGAGCGAAGCGCAACGGCCCTTGTCGAGATGCTCGATGACGAGCGTCGCGAGATCGACGGTGTGGCCGCCGCTCGCGTCGATCGAGAGGTGCGCCTTGCTCGCCTCCAGCCGGTCCAGCGAGAGGTGCTTCAGCGTCTCGACACTGTCATAGGACAATGTCATAGATCCGATCCCGCCGGCGAGCCTCACACCGGTCAGCGACAGCGTCTCGGCGCTCGCGTGCAAAGCCCCCGTCGTCAGCTCGACCTGCCGCGCGCCGAGGGCGGCAAGGCGCAGATCGGGGCCTCCGCCGAAAAGGAATCCCGGCCCGCCGCCCGCGATCTCGAGCGCGGCGGCGCGCAGCGATTGCAGCGCCGGCGACGCGCTTTCGAGCGCGAGGTCGTCGATTGCAAGCCGACCTTCCAGGAGCGCGTAATGCACCGCGCCGTGGCTCGCTTTGGTGAAGGGCGGCGCGGCCAGCCAGGCATCCACCTGGCGCGCCATCCAGGCCTGCGCGAGAAATTGGGCGCCCACCGCGCCCGCGCCGAGAAGGAGGACCGCGCCGGCCAAGCCGATCGCCAATGTTCTGGTCTTCATGCGAAGCTCCACCGGCCAGGATCTGGCGGAGCTTAAACGGCGCCGGTCGGCAATTCTATCGCGCGTCGATAAAATTGCCGGGATTATTGGCCGCAGGTCGGGCAGTCGGGATCGCGGGGCAGCGTGATCTTGTGGAAGCCCGCGCGCAGCGCGTCGTACATCAGGAGCCGGCCCGACAGGCCGTCGCCGAGGCTCAGCAGCTCCTTCAGCACTTCGGTCGCCTGCAAGGTGCCGATGACGCCAGCCACCGCCCCCAGAATGCCCGCGGTCTCGCAGCGCGGCACCAGGTCGGGCGGCGGCGGCTCGCGGAAGAGGCAGCGATAGCAGGGATGCGGCGGGCCGAGATAGGATTTGAAGGTCGAGAGCTGGCCGTCGAAAGGCGAGAGCGCCGCCGCCACCAGCGTGCGGCGCTCGGCGTGGCAGACGTCGTTGAGGAGATAGCGCGTGGCAAAATTGTCGCTGCCGTCGGCGACGATGTCGTAACGCCGCACCAGCGTCGCGGCATTGCCGGGCTCGAGCCGGACGGCGTGCGTCTCGACGCGGACCTCCGGGTTGATCGCCGCCAGCGTGTCGCGCGCGCTCTCGACTTTGGCCGCGCCGATGCGCGCCGTCGGATGGACGATCTGGCGCTGCAGGTTCGAAAGGTCGACCCTGTCGTCGTCGACCACGCCCAGCGTGCCGATGCCGGCGGCGGCGAGATAGAGCAGCACCGGCGAGCCGAGCCCGCCCGCCCCCACCACCAGCACGCGCGCGGCCATCAGCTTCGCCTGCCCCGCCTCGCCGACCTCGTCGAGGATGAGATGGCGGGCGTAGCGCTCGAATTGCGCGTCGGTCAGCGTCACGGACGGTTCGGCGGGAGGTTGGGCCACCGTCCCTACATGCCCTCGAAGAGCGCCGTCGACAAGTAGCGCTCGGCGAAGCTCGGCAGCACCGTGACGATCATCTTGCCGGCCATCTCCGGCCGGGCGCCCACTTCGAGCGCGGCGGCGATGGCCGCGCCCGAGGAGATGCCGACCGGCAGGCCCTCGACGCGCGCCGCCTCCCGCGCCGTGCGGAAGGCGGTCTCGTTGGCGATGCGGATGACCTCGTCGATGAGGCCGGTGTCGAGGATCGCCGGGATGAAGCCGGCGCCGATGCCCTGGATCTTGTGCGGTCCCGGCGGACCGCCCGACAGCACCGCGCTGTCCTCGGGCTCGACCGCGACCATGCGCAGTCCGGGCTTGCGCGGCTTCAGCGCCGAGCCCACGCCGGTGAGCGTGCCGCCGGTGCCGACGCCGGAGATCACGACGTCGACCGCGCCGCCGGTGTCGCGCCAGATCTCCTCGGCGGTGGTGCGGCGGTGAATCTCGGGATTGGCGGGGTTGTTGAACTGTTGCGGCATGAAGCTGTCGGGAAAGGTCTTGAGCAGGGCCTCGGCGCGCGCGATGGCGCCGCGCATGCCCTGCGCCGCCGGCGTCAGCTCGAGCTCGGCGCCGAGCAGCTTCAGCATCTTGCGCCGCTCGTCCGACATGCTGTCGGGCATGGTGAGGACGATGCGATAGCCCTTGGCGGCGGCGACGAAGGCCAAGGCGATGCCGGTATTGCCCGAGGTCGGCTCGACCAGCACGGTCTTGCCCGGGCGGATCCGGCCCGCGGCTTCGGCCGCCTCGATCATGGCAAGCCCGATGCGGTCCTTGACCGAGGCGAGCGGGTTGAAGAACTCGCATTTGCCGAGGATGTCGGCCTTGACGCCGTGCTTGGCGGCGAGCCGCGACAGGCGCACCAGCGGCGTCGCGCCGATGGTCTCGGTGATGCTGTCATAGACGCGGCCGCGGAACTCGGCCGTCGCCGGGCTTTGCGGTCTTTCCTGCCTTTGCGCTTCCGCCATGGCTCCTCCGCACCGGCGTTCTAGGCGCTTTTGCCCTGAGGCGCAACGCCGTCGGGATCCGGCAGGAGCAGCTCGCCCTCGGCGATGCGTCGAAGCGTGTCGACGAAGAATTGCGGCTCCAGCGCCTCGATGCGGCGCGCCAGCGTCTCCGGCGTGTCGCCGGGCTCGACCGCGACCTCGCGCCGGGCCAGGGTCGGGCCGTGATCGTATTCCTCGTCGACGAGATGGATGGTGATGCCGCTCAGGCGCTCGCCGGCCGCGATCACCGCCTCATGGACGCGGCGGCCGTACATGCCGCGCCCGCCATAGGCCGGCAGCCTTCCCGGATGGATGTTGAGGATGCGGCCGCGATAGCGCGCCAGCGTGAGCGGGCCGAGCTTCCGCAGATAGCCCGAGAGCAGGACCAGCTCCGCGCCGCGCGCGGCCAGCGTCTCGGCGATGGCGCGGTCCGCCGTCTCGGCGTCGCCGAGCTTGGTCTCGCTCAGGTGATAGGCGGGAATGCCCAGCGCCCGCGCATAGGCGAGCGCCGGCGCGTCGGCGTTGTTGGAGATGACGACGGAGGCGCTGGCGCGCAGCTTGCCCTCGGCGACGGCGTCGAGGATCGCCTTCATGCTGCTGCCGCCGTGAGAGGCGAGAAAGCCGAGCTTCAGGCCGCCGCGCATCGCCGATCAGATCGTGTAGTCGAACCGGGCGGCGTACTCGCCCGCGACGCCGGCCTGGTGGGCGCGGGTGCAGAGATCCTCGATGGTGACGTTGTCGAGGCGCTGCATGAGCTGCTCTTGCAGCTCGAGCCACAGCGGCCGCACCACCTTATGGCCAAGCTCGGCGCCGCCGTCGGCCTCGATCGGATCCTCGCTGCTCTCCAGCGAGCGCACCACGCGCACGATCTCGCCGACGGTGATGCGCCGTCGCTCGCGCGCCAGGCGATAGCCGCCGCGCGGTCCGCGCACTCCCAGCAGCACGCCTTCGCGCACGAGCTGTTGCAGCACCTGCTCGAGATAGCGGCGCGGGATGCCTTGCCGGCGCGTGATCTCGCTCGACTGCACCGGCATCGCGCCGGCGTTGTAGGCGATGTCGAGCACCGCCTCGATGGCAAAGAGCAGTTTCTTGGTGAGCCGCAGCAATCAGCCCCCCGTCGAGCCGAAGCCGCCGGCGCCGCGCGCGCTCGCCGGCAAGGCGGCGACGCGCTCGAAGGCGACCCGGCTCACCGGCGCCACCACGAGCTGGGCGATGCGCTCGCCGCGCGTGATCGTGACGGGCTCGCTGCCGAGATTGGCGAGGATGACGCGGATCTCGCCGCGGTAATCGGCATCGATCGTGCCGGGACTGTTGAGCAGGGCGAGCCCATGGCGAAGCGCCAAGCCCGAGCGCGGACGCACCTGCGCTTCGAAGCCCTCCGGCAAGGCGAGCGCGATGCCGGTGGGTACGGCGGCGCGTGCCCCGGGGCGCAGCACCAGCGGCTCGTCCAGCGCCGCGGCAAGATCGACCCCGGCGCTGCCCGGCGTGGCATAGGCAGGCAGCGGCAGCCCGTCGCCATGGGGCAGCACTTGCAGCGCGACGGCGACGGCGCTCATCGTCCCGTTGCCCTGCGCGCGAAGAACCCGACGATGCGCTGCGTCAGACGCTCGGCCACCGCACGCTTGGGCAGCGGCGGCCAATCCTCGACGCCCCCCTCATCGACGAGATGAATGGTGTTGGCGTCGCCGCCGAAGGTGCCGGAAGCGGCGGAGACGTCATTGGCGAGGATCCAGTCGCAGCCTTTGCGCGCCCGCTTGTCGCGCGCGTGCGCCACCACCTTTTCGGTCTCGGCGGCAAAGCCGATGACGAGGCGCGGGCGGCGGTTGCCGGGCTTGCTCAGGCTCGCCAGGATGTCCGGATTCTCGACGAGCTTGAGCGCCGGCGGCGCGCCGTTCTTCTTCTTGAGCTTTTGCGGCGCCGTCTCGGCGCGCCAATCCGCCACCGCGGCGGCGCAGACGGCGATGTCGGCCGGCAGCGCCTTTTCGCATTCGGCCAGCATGTCGCGCGCGCTCTCGACATGGACGACGCGCACCCCCGGCGGGTCGGGCTCGGCGGTGGGACCGGAGACCAGCACCGTCTCGGCGCCGAGCCGCGCCAGCGCCGCGGCGATGGCATGGCCCTGCTTGCCCGAAGAGCGGTTGGCGATGTAGCGCACGGGATCGATCGCCTCATGGGTGGGACCGCTGGTGACCAGCGCCCGGCGGCCCTTCAGCGCGCCGCCGCCCAGCATCTGCTCGACCGCGGCGGCGATCTCCAGTGGCTCCGCCATGCGGCCGGGACCGCTCTCGCCTTCGGCGAGCGGCCCGGGATTGGGGCCGATGCGCGCGACGCCGCGGCTTTCCAGCACCGCCAGATTGGCGCGGGTGGCGGCGTTGGCCCACATGCGCGTGTTCATGGCGGGCGCGATCAGGATCGGCTTGTCGGTGGCCAGCAGCGCGGTCGAGGCGAGATCGTCGGCGAGCCCCGCCGCCATCTTGGCCAGGAGATCGGCGCTGGCCGGCGCGACGACGACGAGATCGGCCTCGCCGGCAAGCCGCAGATGCCCCATCTCGCTCTCCTCGGTGAGCGAGAAGAGGTCGGTGTGGACCGGCTGGGCGCTGAGCGAGGCGGCGGAGAGCGGCGTGACGAAGCGCTGCGCCGCCGCCGTCATGACGACGCGCACCGCAGCGCCGCGGTCGCGCAGCCGGCGGATGAGATCGAGGCTTTTATAAGCGGCGATGCCGCCTGCGATGATCAACAGGATGCGCCGGCCCTGGAGCGGCAAAGCGGACCTCCGGTCTTGCCGAAAGCTCGATGCCGCCAAGGTATAAGGCGGCGGCGGGCGAGGCAAGGAGAGCGAGGCAAACTCCCGCAGGGACAACCCGGCCGACCGCTCTGCGGTCGGCCCCGGAGGGTTCGATCGCAAAGCGATCGAACGGGTTGTCTGTCCGCGGCGCTACCAGACCGCTACGGCGATGGCGGCGAGCGCCAGCGCGATGATCCAGAGCGGCAGGCCCAGCAGCTCCAGGGCGTCGCGGCGCGCGATCTCGGCCAGCGTGTCCGGATGGAGCGGCAGGCCGCCGCCCTCGGTGACCGCCTCCCCGAGCTTTTGCAGATCCCGCACCAGGCTGGGCAGCCGCTCCAGCGTCGCCACGGCATCGGCGACGGCGTCCCTGAGCCGCGCCTCGGGTCCGCGATTCTCGCGCATCCATTCCTCGATGAGCGGCCGCGCCAGGCTCCACATGTTGACGCCGGGATCGAGCAGCCGGCCGACGCCTTCGGCCAGCACCATGGTCTTCTGCAGCAGCAGCAATTGCGGTTGCGTCTCCATCTGGAACTGCTCGGTCACCTGGAAGAGCTGCGCCAGCAGGCGCCCGAGCGAGATCTCGGCGATCGGCCGGCCGAAGATCGGCTCGCCGATCGAGCGGCAAGCCTGGGCGAAGGCCTCGTGTGATTGCCGCGGCGGCACATAGCCCGCCTCGAAATGCACCTCCGCGACGCGGCGGTAGTCGCCGAGGAGAAAAGCCAGGAGCATGTCGGCGAGGTAATGGCGCGTCTTGCGGTCGAGCCGGCCCATGATGCCGAAATCGACGACGACGATCGCGCCCTGGGCGTCGATGAAGAGATTGCCGGGGTGGAGGTCGGCATGGAAAAAGCCGTCGCGGAACACCTGGTTGAAGAAGGCGGCGGCGGCGTTCGCCATGAGGACGTGGATGTCGTGGCCGGCCGCCAGCAGCGCCGCGCGATCGTCGACACGGGTGCCGCCGACCCGCTCCAGCGTGAGCACCTGCCGGCTGGTGTGCCGCCAATCGACCTTGGGGACGCGAAAGCTCGGATCCCCGGCGAAGTTTTCGCGCAGCTCCGAGGCGGCGGCCGCCTCGAAGCGCAGATCCATCTCCTGTCGCACCGTCTCGGCCAGCGTCTCCACCACCGCCACCGGCTTGAGGCGCCGCAGCGCCGGCTGCGTGCGCTCGGCCAGCCGCGCCAGCCAAAAGAAGAGATCGAGATCGCGGGCGACGGCGGCGTGAATGCCGGGGCGCAGCACCTTGACCGCGACGTTCTCGCCTTCGATGGTCTCGGCGAAATGCACCTGGGCGATCGAGGCGGCGGCGACCGCCTGGTCGTCGAAGGCGCGGAAGAGCGCGTCGACCGGCTGGCCCAGCTCCGCCTCGACCATGCGCCGCGCCTCGGCGCCGGAAAAGGGCGGCAGCCGGTCCTGCAAGGCGGCGAGGTCGGCGGCCAGCGCCGCGCCGATGAGATCGGCGCGGATCGACAGCGCCTGGCCGAGCTTGATGAAGCTCGGCCCCAGCGCCTGCAGCGCCGCCGCCAGCCGCTCGCCCGGGCGCATGCGCGCGAGCGTCGCGTCGCGGCGGCGGAAAAGCCGCGCCAGGCGATGGATCAGGCGGAAGGCGACGACGTCCTCGAGCGGGAAGAGCGCGTCAAAGCGCGCCAGGATGAAGGCGATCTCGACGAGGCGAAGAAGGTTGCGCCCGGCGCGCAGCACTCTTAGAGACGCCAGCCGGAATGGAGCGCGGCGATGCCGCTGGTGAGCTTGCGGAAGCGCACCTGCTCGAGCCCGGCCGCCTCCATCATCTGCGCCAGCTCCGCTGGCGGCGGGAAGCGGCGGATGCTCTCGGCCAGGTATTGATAGGCTTCGCGGTCGCCCGCCACGACGTGTCCGAGCACGGGCAGCACGGTGAAGGAATAGAGGTCGTAGACCTGGCGCAGCACCGGCATCTCCACCCGGCTGAACTCCAGGCAGAGGAAGCGCCCGCCCGGCTTGAGCACGCGCCGCGCCTCGGCGAGCGCCGCCGCGATATTGGTGACGTTGCGCAGGCCGAAGGCGATGGTGTAGGCGTCGACCGCGCCGTCGGCCACCGGCAGGCGCTCGGCGTCGCCGCAGACCCAGGCGATGCCGGCGAGGCGGCCGGCGTCGATGGCGCGGTTGCGGCCCTGGACGAGCATGCTCTGGTTGACGTCGCAGATCACCGCCTGGGCTTCGCCGGCGCGCGCGAGAAAGCGCTGGGCGATGTCGCCGGTGCCGCCGGCGACGTCGAGCAGCACCTGTCCCCGCCGCGGCGCCAGCCAGTCGATGAGCTCCGCCTTCCACAGCCGATGGATGCCGGCGCTCATGAGGTCGTTCATGAGATCATAGCGCGGCGCGACGCTGTCGAAGACCGCGCGCACGAGGCGCCCCTTGTCCTCGGCCTTGACCCGGCGATAGCCGAAATCCGTCTCGCCCTCCGCCATGGCCGGACCATAGCGCTTGAGGCGCTGAAGCGCTACACCACCAGCCATGCCCGAGCTGCCCGAAGTCGAGACGGTAAGGCGCGGCCTGGCGCTGCGCCTCGAAGGCCGGCGCGTCGCGCGGCTGAGGCTCAACCGCGCCGATCTGCGCCTGCCGATGCCGCCCGATCTGAGCGAGCGCGTCGAGGGCCGGCGCGTCGAGCGGCTGGGCCGGCGCGCCAAATACATCCTCCTCCACCTCGAGGATGGCGGCGTCGTCATCGCCCATCTCGGCATGTCCGGCCGGCTGGTGCTGTCGGAGCCGGGCAGCCTCGCGCCGGCCGATCCGCACGACCATGTCGTCTTCACGCTGGAGGACGGCACCGAGCTGCGCTTCAACGACGCCCGCCGCTTCGGCCTGCTCGATTACGTCGACGCCGCCGGGCTCGAGCGCCACAAGTTCTTCGCGCATCTGGGGCCGGAACCCCTCGGCAACGAGTTCAACGGCCCGGCGCTCGCCGCCCGGCTCGACGGCAAGGCGACGCCGATCAAGGCGGCGCTGCTCGACCAGCGCGTCGTCGCCGGCCTCGGCAACATCTATGTGTCGGAAAGCCTGTTCCATGCCGGGCTCTCGCCCAAGCGGCTCGCCGGCACGGTCACCGGCGCGCGCGCCGAGAAGCTCGCATGCGCCATCCGCGACGTGCTGGAGCGCGCCATCGCCGCCGGCGGATCGAGCCTCAGGGACTATGTCCAGGCGTCGGGCGAGCTCGGATATTTCCAGCATCACTGGGCGGTCTACGGCAAGGAGGGCGAGCGCTGTCCCGGTTGCGACTGCCGGCACGGCATCCGGCGGATCGTGCAGGCGGGCCGTTCAACGTTTTATTGTAGTCGGCGCCAGCGTTGACTAGGCTTGCGCCGATGCTCGCCCGTCTCGCCCTCGTCCTGTTGCTGCTGCCGCTGGCGCCGCTGCCGGCGCTCGCCGACGGCTTCGTCGCCGGCACCGAGGACGTGCCGCTGATGCCGGGGCTGCGGCCGGTGGCGGGCTCGGCGCTGAGCTTCGACAAGCCGCAAGGCCGCATCGTCGAGGCGCAAGCCAGCGGCAAGCTGGCGCGCGCGGCGGTGCAGCGGTTTTATGCCGCGACGCTGCCGCAACTCGGCTGGAAGCCCGCCGGCGCCGATGTCTGGCGGCGCGAGGGCGAGACGCTGCGGCTCGATTTCCACGGTCCCGACGGCGCGCTCACCGTCGGCTTCACCCTGTCGCCGCGCTAGCGGCCCTGCGGAGGTTCTTGCGATGGCTTATGAAAACATAGTGGTCGAGACCCGGGAGAATGTCGGCCTCATCCGTCTCAACCGCCCCAAGGCGCTCAACGCGTTGTGCGACGCGCTGGTCCGCGAGCTGGGCCGCGCGCTCGACGACTTCGAGGCCGACGACGCCATCGGCGCCGTGGTCATCACCGGCAGCGACAAGGCCTTTGCCGCCGGCGCCGACATCACCGAGATGGCGACGCTGAACTACATGGACGTCTTTCTCTCCGACTTCATCACCAATGGCTGGCAGCGCATCACCACCTGCCGCAAGCCGATCATCGCCGCGGTGGCGGGCCATGCGCTGGGCGGCGGCTGCGAGATCGCGATGATGTGCGACACCGTCGTCGCCGCCGACACGGCGAAGTTCGGCCAGCCCGAAATCCTGCTCGGCGTCATCCCCGGCTCCGGCGGCACGCAGCGGCTGACGCGCCTCGTCGGCAAGGCGAAGGCGATGGACATGATTCTCACCGGCCGCACCATGGACGCGGCCGAGGCCGAGCGCAGCGGCCTCGTCAGCCGGGTCGTGCCGGCCGACCGGCTGGTGGAAGAGGCGCTCGGCGTCGCCCGGCGCATCGCCGGCTTGTCGCGTCCCGCGGTGATGATCGCCAAGGAAGCCGTCAACCGCGCCTATGAGACGACGCTGGCCGAAGGCGTGCGCTTCGAGCGCCGCGTCTTCCACTCGCTCTTCGCCACCGAGGATCAGAAGGAAGGCATGGCCGCCTTCATCGAGAAGCGCAAGCCGAATTTCAAGAACCGCTAGCCGGCGCTTGACCCGCTCGAGGCGCGCCGCTATAAGCGCCGCTCCCCGTAAGACAAGTTGAAAGACGGCAGGTCGGCTCATGGCCACGCATGTTTCGGCAGAAAAGCGCATCCGCCAGACCGCGCGGCGCACCGCGGTCAATCGCGCGCGGCTCTCGCGCATCCGCACCTTCGTCAAGAAGGTCGAGACGGCGATCGCCGCCGGCGACAAGGAGGCGGCGAGCGCGGCGCTCAAGGCGGCGCAGCCGGAGATGCAGCGCGGCGCGCAGAAGGGCGTGATGCACAAGAACACCGTCGCGCGCAAATTGTCGCGGCTGTCCGCGCGCATCAAGGCGCTCTGACTGTCACATGCGATACCGCGCGCGAAGATCGCGTCCCAGGTATTGACAACAACGGCACTTTTTCCCGCCGCGTCGCGCCCCGCCGCGCCTCCCCTGCGTCCTCTCTGCCACAGCCGGAAAAGAATCTGAAGCGTTCACCTTTCGGTCATATTGCAATCGAGCCACGTGCTTCGTTAGAGTTATCGATGGACGGCGATCGCAGGGCCGATACGCGGCTGAGAGCGAGGACTGCTATGCCGGCCATTGCTGACAAGCATTTAGCGGTGGGCGAGTAGGTAGAGAGTTAGCGTGCTCGTGTAACTGCGCTTACCGAGGCCAAAGATCGGCGAAGGAGAGAGTGCTCCGGCGTCGAACGGGGGAACTTGCGTCCAAGCGAGTAAGTTTCTTCTTGGGGGGATAGGGTGAAAACCAAATCTGGTCCGACGGCGCATTGCGCGTCGATAGACTATCGGGGAACTCTTCCGACAGCAGCAACAGCGCGCAGGGCGCGGCAGATGACGCGCCGTCCGGGCAACAAGGCAGCACCGCATGCTCGCACGAAGGAGTGACGGCATGGCGAAGCCGACGATGCCTGCCAGCGGCGGCGACATGCAGGCGCAATGGGCGCGCGTTCGCGGGCGCCTGCGCGAGGAATTCGGCGAAGCCGCGTTCCGGAGCTGGCTCAAATCCATGACGCTCGCCGAGGTCGACGAGAACTGCGTGCGCATCGGCGTGCCGACGCGGTTCCTGCGCGACTGGGTGGCGGCGCACTATGCCGACCGCGTGCGCGCGCTGTGGAACGCCGAGAACGCGGCGGTGACCGCCGTCGACATCTTCGTCAGCGGCGGCGCGGCGCAGGCCGAGGCCGTTGCGCCGTCGGCTTCCGCCGCCCGGGAGAAGGAAACGGCCGTCCCGGCCGAGCCCGGCGAAGACAAGGAGATCGGCGCCGCGCTCGATCCGCGCTTCACCTTCGAGAATTTCGTCGTCGGCAAGCCGAACGAGCTTGCCCATGCCGCCGCCCGCCGAGTCGCGGAATCCTCGGTCGGCCCCGGCCGCTCGGTGCCGTTCAACCCGCTCTTCCTCTATGGCGGGGTGGGACTCGGCAAGACCCATCTCATGCACGCCATCGCCTGGCACATCCGCACCCACGACCCCTCGCGCAAGCTGATCTATCTCTCGGCCGAGAAGTTCATGTACCAGTTCATCCGCGCGCTGCGCTTCAAGGACACCATGGCCTTCAAGGGGCAGTTCCGCTCGGTCGACGTGCTGATGATCGACGACGTGCAGTTCATCAGCGGCAAGGACTCGACCCAGGAGGAGTTCTTCCACACCTTCAACGCGCTGGTCGACCAGAACCGGCAGGTCATCATCTCCGCCGACAAGTCGCCCTCCGATCTCGAGGGGATGGAGGAGCGCATGCGCTCGCGGCTGGGCTGGGGCCTCGTCGCCGACATTCATCCCACCACCTATGAGCTGCGCCTCGGCATCCTCCAGGCCAAGGCCGAGCAGCAGCGCATGCAGATCCCGATCAAGGTGCTGGAGTTCCTGGCGCACAAGATCACCTCCAATGTGCGCGAGCTCGAGGGCGCGCTGAACCGCATCATCGCCCATGCCCAGCTCGTCGGCCGCGCCATCTCCATCGAGAGCGCGCAGGAGGTGCTGCACGACCTGCTGCGCGCCAACGACCGGCGCGTCACCATCGACGAGATCCAGAAGCGGGTGGCCGAGCATTACAACATCCGGCTCGCCGACATGCATTCGGCCCGCCGCGCCCGCGCCGTGGCAAGGCCGCGCCAGGTGGCGATGTATCTGTGCAAGCAGCTCACGCCGCGCTCGCTGCCCGAGATCGGCCGCAAGTTCGGCGGCCGCGATCACACCACGGTGATGCACGCGGTGAAGAAGATCGAGGAGCTCCAGGCGCGCGATTCCTCCTTCGCCGAAGACGTCGAATTGCTGCGCCGCATGATCGAGAGCTGACGCCCCGGAACGCCTTGGAAATGGAGGCTTTTCGGGCCCCGAATCGGGCCCGGACCGGAGGCGAAATTGGTTTGCGTTCCAAAGGCTTGTGCTATACTGAAACGGCTCGCGGAAAGGCCGCTCCCGAACCCTTGGACGGGCCCGATCCGCCGGGGCAAGTCGCTTCCAGGACGCCATGAAACTGACGATCGAACGCGCCGCTTTGCTCAAGGCGCTCAACCATGTGCAAAGCGTGGTCGAGCGGCGCAACACGATTCCGATCCTCAGCAACGTCAAGATCGAGGGCAAGGCGGGCAAGGTCGGACTGAACGCCACCGACATGGATCTCGACATCGTCGAGACCGTTCCGGCCGAGATCGGCCGCGCCG
>DASPSJ010000104.1:0-2930 GCA_035623985.1 Allostellaceae bacterium
ATGAGGGCATCCGGCTGACCCCGGCGCAGATCGTCAACGCCGCGCTCGAGGAAGGCGTGCATGTGGTGGGCCTCTCGATCCTCTCGGGCGGCCACGGGCCGCTGGTGAGCGAGGTGGTGCGCGGGCTCGCGCAAGCGGGGCTCGGCCATGTGCCGGTGGTGGTCGGCGGCATCATCCCGTCCGAGGACGAGGCGGCGCTGAAGCGCCTCGGCGTGGCGCGCGTCTACACGCCCAAGGATTACGACCTCACCGCCATCATCCGCGACATCGTCGAAGTGGTGGCCGCCGAGCCACGCCTCGCGGCGTAAACTCGCTCGCCGCGAATCTGTGATAGCCTGCACGGTGCGGGCTCTCGCGGTTGCAAGAGCAACCGCTGACGCCCGCCAGCGACAACGCTTTGCGTTGCGCTAAAGTCGCGTCGACAGCCAGATGGCAAGCCGCGAGCCGGCTTTGATCGCGGCGGAAAGCACGAGATAGAACGGCGCCTCTTCCGCGCCATGGGCGAGCGCTACGTCGCGATGCTTGCGCTCGTCGCGGCGGAACTCGTCGATGGCGGCTTTGAGCGCGGGCTCGCCGTCGCCCAGCGCCGCGCTCTGGCGGCGGTAATGTTCGTCGATCACTTCCTCCACCGCGACCGTGCAGGCCATGGCGGCGCGCTCGCCGAGCAGCGCCGTGGCCGCGCCGAGCGCGAAGCCGGCCGCGTGCCAGAGCGGCGACAGCGCCGTCGGCCGCACCCGGCGCTCGGCGATGAGCTTGTCGAAGGCGTCGAGGTGGCGCTGCTCCTGCTCGGCCATGCGGCGGATCTCCGGCGCCGTCTTGGCGCGGCCGAGGACGGCGAGCTGGCCGTCATAGATGCGCTTGGCGCCGTACTCGCCGGCGTGATCGACGCGGATCATGCGCTCGATCAGCGCCGCGCGCGAGGGATCGCCGGGAAGCCGGCGCGGGAACGCGCTCATGCGCGGCTCCGCATTTCCGGCCGGCGCAGCGCCGCGAGACAGCAGAGCGCCAGCGCCAGCGAGACGACGGCGTTCCATCCGGCGAGCGACAGGCCGAACAGCGACCATTGCACCTGGTCGCATTGCACGAGCTGTTGCGCCAGCAGCCGGCGGCGCAGCTCCTCGATGCTGGCGGCGGGGCCGCCGCCGCCGGTGCAGGCGGTGGGGCCGGCGATCCAGTGATGCTCGACGCCGACGTGATAGAGCGCGAGGCCGGCGCCGGCGAGGAACGCCAGCGCCGAGAGCGAGAGCAGCGCCACGGCGACGCCGCGCCGGCCGGCGAGGAGCGCGAGGAGAGCGGCGGCCGTCACGACGTAATAGGGCCAGCGCTGATCCAGGCAAAGCTCGCAGGGCTGCAGCCCGTCGAAGAGCTGGAGGCCCCAGGCGGCGGCGAGCACCGCGGCGCTGGCGAGCAGCAGCAGGAGCGGGACGAGGCGCGCGAGGGTCATGGCTAGAGATAATGGAGGACGAGGAAGCCGCCCACCAGCCCCGCGGCAAACAGGCTCGACACGAGCATCAGCCGGCGCTCGATGAAGAGCCGGATCGGCTCGCCGAACCAGAAGAGCAGCGCCGCCACCAGGAAGAAGCGCAGGCTGCGCGAGATCAGCGAGGCGACGGTGAAGGTCGCGAGGTCGAATTTGACGAAGCCGCTGGCGATGGTGACGAGCTTGTAGGGGATCGGCGTCATGCCTTTGAGGATGATGACCCAGGCGCCCCATTCGGCCGCCGCTTCCTTGAAGCGCTCATAGGCGGGCATGGCGTGATAGAACTCGATCACGGCGCGGCCGACGGTGTCGAAGGCGAAATAGCCGATGGCGTAGCCGAGAAATCCGCCCGCGACCGAGGCCAGCGTGGCGATGGCGGCATAGCGCCAGGCGCGCGCCGGCGCGGCGATGACCATCGGGATGAGCAGCACGTCCGGGGGGATGGGAAAGACCGAGCTCTCGACGAAGGCGACCGCCGCCAGCGCCCAGGCGGCGTTGGGCCCGGCGGCCAGGCGCATCATCCGATCGTAAAGCGCCTGCAGCACGCGCGCGTCTTAGCTCGGCCGGCGGCCGAAGAAGCCGATGTTGCGGATGGCCATGACGACCTCGCCGCGCTGGTTGAGCATCTCGCCCACGGATTTGATCGTGCCGCGGTCGGGGCGGCTTTTCGACGGGATGAGCTCGAGGATGGTGAGCCGGCCGGTGAGCGTGTCGCCGGGGCGCACCGGCTTCAGCCATTCGATCTTGTCGATGCCGGGCGAGCCCATGCTTTGCGCCACCGTGTTGACGAAGGCGTCGACGAGCAGGCGCATATAGAGGGCGCAGGTATGCCAGCCGCTGGCGACGAGGCCGCCGAAGACGCTGGCGCGGGCGCGCTCGGGATCGACGTGGAAAGGCTGCGGGTCGAACTCGCGGGCAAAGGCGATGATCTCCGCCTCGCTTATCTGGCGGCTGCCGAGCGCCAGCACCTCGCCGACGCGGAAATCCTCGAAATAGCGCAGCGCCATCGACCGCCTCCGTGCTTCTGCCGGCGCGCGGTCTAGCGCCAAGCCCGGCGCCGGCGCAAGCCGCGCGGTTGACCCGGGGTCACGCGGGGGTATAGTGCCGCCGCTTTGCCCCTGTGGCGGAACGGTAGACGCGGCAGACTCAAAATCTGTTGCTCGCAAGGGCGTGGGGGTTCAAGTCCCTCCAGGGGCACCAGCGCATAGCTGAACATACTGCAACAGTTGTCTCAGAGCCGCAGCTAGATCTTGAATTTTCGTCTCGCGGCACTCCAGGGTCCGGATCGAACCAGGACCAGAGCGACTGTCGCGGCTTCTTCTCTTTATTCTTCTTCTATGCACGCCTATGCGGCTGCCTAATTACCCCGCATAATCAGCATGACGTGATTCGCTTCGTTCGAAGAGGGAGGGCCGCTTTTGACCGAGGGACGATATAGCCCCGTGGAATT
>DASPSJ010000023.1:0-60421 GCA_035623985.1 Allostellaceae bacterium
GTAGCCAATCCGCGCATCAGAGTCTGATCAACCGTCGCCTCTCGCCGCCGCTCCCGGCCGTGCGCAGCCTGCAGACCCTACCGCTGGCAACAGCGAACGGAGCCGCTCGTCCTCGGCCTTGAAAACGGACATGAGAATCAACTGCCCGATACCCCGACTATACGCGGGATGGTGGTGAATCCAGCGCAAGCTCATGGATAGCCGTTCCTCCTTGCGCGCCGGCAAAGCGGTGCTCGCTATCGCGCGGCCTACGCCGCGAGATCAGCCGCGCTGATGCAGTTCGATCACGTTGCGGTCGGGATCGCGCACGAAGATCGCCTGGGCGCCGGGTCCGAAGCGGACGGGACCGCCGCTGAGCGGGATGCCGGCCGCCTCGAGCCGCGCCTTGGCGGCCGCGATGTCGGGGCACAGCAGCGCAAAATGCGTGATCCCCGGGCGCTTCTCCGGCACGTCCATGAGCACGTTCGGCGTGTCGGCCTCGGGCGCGTTGAGGATGAGGTTCAACTCCACCCCGGAGGGATGATCAAGGATGGCCACCGGCTCCGGCCCGATCGGACCCGCAGTCTTGGTGAAGCCCAGCAGCGCATAAAAACGCACCGAGCGCTCGAGGTCGTGCACGCGAACGCCGATATGGGCAAGGCCGGAAATCGGGATGGGGCGGGGTTCCTGCATCGTCATGGCGCCTCCGCGACCTGTCCGACGGGATGGTGCCTAGCCCCTGTTCATCCGGTTCTCGACGAGGTCGGTCACCACCGCGGGATCGGCCAGCGTCGAGACGTCGCCGAGCTGGCCGTGCTCGTTCGCCGCGATCTTGCGCAGGATGCGGCGCATGATCTTGCCGCTGCGCGTCTTGGGCAGGTTGGGCGCCCATTGGATCAGGTCGGGCGTGGCGATCGGGCTGATGTGCTTGCGCACCCAGCCGACCAGCTCCTGGCGCAGCGCCTCGCTCGGCTCATAGCCCGTCTTCAAGGTGACATAGGCGTAGATGCCCTGGCCCTTCACGTCGTGCGGATAGCCCACCACCGCCGCCTCGGCGACCTTCTGATGCGCCACCAGCGCGCTCTCGACCTCGGCGGTGCCGAGGCGATGGCCGGCGACGTTGATGACGTCGTCGACGCGGCCGGTGATCCAGTAGTAATCGTCCTCGTCGCGCCGCGCGCCGTCGCCGGTGAAGTACTTGCCGGGGAAGGTCGCGAAATAGGTCTCGACGAAGCGCTTGTGGTCGCCGAAGACGGTGCGCGTCATCCCCGGCCAGGGCTCGGCGATGCAGAGATTGCCCTCCGCCGCACCTTCGAGCTGCTTGCCTTCATTGTCGACCAGCACCGGCTTGACGCCGAAGAACGGCCGCGTCGCCGAGCCCGGCTTGAGCGGCGTAGCCCCCGGCAGCGGCGTGATCATGATTCCGCCGGTCTCGGTCTGCCACCAGGTATCGGCGATCGGCGAGCGGCCGTCGCCGACGACGCGGTGATACCACAGCCAGGCCTCGGGATTGATCGGCTCGCCCACCGTGGCCAGCAGCTTCAGCGATTTGCGCGACGTCCTGGTGACGAAATGCTCGCCCTCGCGCATCAGCGCGCGGATCGCGGTGGGCGCGGTGTAGAAGATGTTGATCTTGTGCTTGTCGATCACCTGCCAGAAGCGCGACGGGTCGGGATAGTTGGGCACGCCCTCGAACATCACCGTGGTGGCGCCGTTGGCGAGCGGCCCGTAGACGACGTAGCTGTGCCCCGTCACCCAGCCGACATCCGCCGTGCACCAATAGATGTCGCCGTCGTGATAGTCGAAGACGTATTGATGCGTCATCGCGGCGAAGAGCAGGTATCCGCCGGTGGTGTGCAGCACGCCTTTCGGCTTTCCCGTCGAGCCCGAGGTGTAGAGGATGAACAGCGGATCCTCGGCGCCCATCTCCGCCGGCGGGCAATCCTTCGCCGCCTCCGCCATCGCCTCGTGGTACCAGACGTCGCGGCCCTCGACCCAGCCGATGGCGCCGCCGGTGCGGCGCACGACGATCACCGTCCTCACCCCGGGGCATTGCCTCAGCGCCTCGTCGGTATTGGCCTTGAGCGGCACCTTGCGACCGCCGCGCAGGCCCTCATCGGCGGTGATCACGATGTCGGAGCGGCAGTCCTGGATGCGGCCGACCAGGCTGTCGGGCGAGAAGCCGCCGAAGACCACGGAATGGATGGCGCCGATGCGCGCGCAAGCGAGCATGGCGACGGCCGCCTCGGGGATCATCGGCATGTAAATGGTCACGCGGTCGCCCTTCTTGACGCCGCGCGACTTCAACACATTGGCGAAGCGGCAGACGCCGTCGTGGAGCTCGGCATAGCTCACATGCCGATGTTCCTCGGGGCTGTCGCCCTCCCACAGGATCGCCGTCTGGTCGGCACGCTCGGCAAGATGCCGATCGATGCAGTTGTACGACACGTTGAGCGTGCCGTCCTCGAACCATTTGATCGAGACGTCGCCGGTGAACCGCGCGTTCTTCACTTTGGTGAAGGGCTTGATCCAGTGCAGGCGCTTGGCTTGCTCGCGCCAGAACCCGTCGGGCTCCCGGAGCGACTGTTCATAGAGCCTGACATAGTGCGCTTCGTCGATCCAGGCGGTGCGGGCGACCGCCTCGGGCACGGGAAACACGGTTGTGCTGGACATGAGGGCTTCGCTCCCGATCTGACGGCGGTTCATCCCGCCTGATTTTGTTTGCCGCCGATAAACCAATCTACGGCGACAGTGCCGGCCGAGACAAGAAGCGCGGGGCGCGCGGCTCGGCGACGCCGCTGCAGGGTTGCCGCCCGCCGGCGCGGGCGGGAGACGGCGTACCCTGTTCGTTCCAATGCATGCGTTTGTATGAAGATGAGGGTCATTTGCGCAACTCATGAATTATAGTAATTTTAAATATATTTACTATTATTTAGAGGCAAATTCCAGGGATGCGCCGCCGGTCCGCGCGCATGCCTCGTTCGAGCCAAAGCGCGGGACCCGGCCGCTGGGGGGCTGCGCCGGGTCCCCATCCACGCCGCGGGGGATGCGGCGTCGATTTGCCTGCGAGTCTATTTGGCCATCGCGCTGTCGCCGACATGCGTGCCGTTGAGGGCGGCCGGCGAGAACGGGCCGGGAAACGGACCATGGCCGGTGGCGATCAGCGCCGCCTGCGTGCGATTGGAGACGTGCAGCCGCTTGATGATCTGCTTCACATGCGCCTTGACCGTGCTCTCCGACATCGAGAGCGCATCGGCGATGAGCTTGTTCGACTTGCCTTGCGAGATCAGCCCGAGCACGTCGCGCTGGCGGCGCGTCAGCTCCGACCACGGCTCGACCGGGCGACCCGCGCCGTCCCAGCCCGCGGGACGCTGTGCCGCCGCATCGAGCAGCGAAGACGGCACATAGACGCCGCCGGCGAGCACGAGATCGAGCGCTCCGATCAGCACCTTGAGGCTGAGGCTGGTCGGCAGGAAGCCCCGCGCCCCGGCAGAGAGCACCTGTCGCGCGCGATGCGGGTCGCCGTTCTCGGCCACGACCACGACCGGCGCGTCCGGCAACTTCTCGCGCAAGAGCCCAAGCTGGGCAAGGTCGACATGCTCGGCGGTCGCCGCGCCGATGATGACGAGATCGACGCTCTCCCCCGTGTTGCCGCCGCGCAGCAGCTCCTCGGCGGTGCCGAACTCGCTGATCCGCCAATGCGGATTGTGTTGCACCAGCGCCAGGTGCAGGCATTCCCGGCGCAGCCGGCTATGATCGACGATGGCCAGCCCGCGCGCGACCGCCGCGACGGTGCCGTCGCCGGTCGATGCTCTCAGGAGATTCAAGCCGCTCCTCCGCCGAATCGCCCCACCTGCCCCTCCATCGATCTGCCGAGTCCGCCGTCTGCTCCGGACAATGCAAAATTGCGGCCCCTTGCGTCGCCGCAGCGCCGGCATTCCTCGACTTCTTCGCGTGCAGCTTCGGCGGTCGGCCGATCCGAATGAAGTAATTAATTGTGAGGTTTTGTAACAATATGTATCCGTTAGGGTTAGGTCAGCTTAAGAGTCCTTTCATAAAATGCTGTCATTCTCCGCCCGCCCATGGGTCCGCCTTCGCCGCCCCTCCCGCTCACCGCCGCCAATCTCGCCATGTTGCAAGCGCGTCAAGCGCCGCAGCCGGCGAGCGTCGCTGCCGAGAAAGCCGCATCGGACCAGGCGCGCCCCGCCCCCTCGCCCGGCGCAACCGGCCGCGGCCGGCTGGTCGACATCCTGGTCTAGGCGCCAGGCCGCAGGTCTCCGTCGTCAGTTCCCAGTTGTCAGTCGTCAGTCGCCCGTGCGACTGATACCCGAGAACTGACGACCGAGACCTGACAACCAGCGGAGGAAGCCCCATGCGCCTCGAGGGCAAAGTGGCGATCGTCACCGGTGCGGGGTCCGGCTTCGGCGAGGGCATCGCCAAGCGCTTCGCCGAGGAAGGCGCCAAGCTCGTGGTCAACGACATCAACGACGGCGGCGGCGAGCGCGTCGCATCCGAGATCGACCGGGCGCAAGGCCAGGGCAGCGCGCTCTACGTCCGCGCCGACGTTTCCGACAACGCCGCCATGGCCGGGCTCGTCGACCGCGCGCTGGCGCGCTTCGGGCGCATCGACATCATGGTCAACAATGCCGGCACGACGCACAGGAACGGCCCCATGCTCGGCGTCGAGGAAGCGGTGTTCGACCGCGTCTTCGCCGTCAACGTGAAGTCGATCTATCTTGCGGCGTTGCATGTCGTGCCGGTGATGCGCAAGCAGGGCGGCGGCGCCATCCTCAACACCGCGTCGACCGCCGGGTTGCGCGCGCGCGCCGGGCTCGTCTGGTATTGCGGCTCGAAAGGCGCGGCGATCATGCTGTCGAAGGCGATGGCGCAGGAGCTTGCGCCCGACAAGATCCGGGTCAATGCGCTCTGCCCCGTGGCCGGCGACACGCCGCTGCTGCCGAGCTTCATGGGCGGCGACACGCCGGAGCTGCGCGCCAAGTTCCTGGCGTCGATCCCGCTGGGCCGCTTCGCCACGCCGCTCGACGTCGCCAATGCCGCGCTCTACCTCGCCTCCGATGAAGGCGCCTTCATCACCGGCGTCGCCCTCGAAGTCGACGGCGGACGCTGCATCTGAGGCAAGAGGGCGGACGGCTTTCCGCCGCCGGCGCTTCCTGCCGCGTTAACCATGACGGCGGCTGCGGCAACTTTTACTTAACCCGGCGTCATCAGGATTAACCCGACGCGCTTCGTCCCGGCGGCAAGAACGGGTGGAGGGGAGAATGCGACATCCCTCGATATCGCCTTCCGGCGCGGATTCGCGCCGCGTCCGCTTCGAGCTTTACGTCTTCCGCCGCGGCCATTGGCTGGTGGAATCAGTCCATGACGACAGGGCGCTTGCCGTCGAGGAGGCGAAAAGCCTGCTCGAGCGCGCACGCGGCCTCGCCGCGGTGCGCGTGGTCGCGGTCGAGCCGCGCAACGGCGAGTTTCACGAATCCGTCGTCTTCTACGGCTCGAGCGCGCTCGCGCCGGCGGCCGCCGCGCGGGCAAAGGCGCCGGGCATCGGCTTGCCGCAGCCGGCGGGCATGCCGCGCGCCGCGGCGCCCGGCTGGCCGGCCTCGCGCGTGGTGGTGGTGCTGATGCTGATCCTGCTTACCACGGCCATCGCCGTGCTCAACCGCCGCAATACCGTCAACGAGCCCTGGGTCTTCGACCGCCCCGAGGCGCAGCGCCCGCACGCGGTCACCATGCCCTGGGGGCGATAGCCCCAGGGCCGGCCCGGCCTCAATGCCGGAAATGCCGCATGCCGGTGAAGACCATGGCGATGCCGGCACGGTCGGCGGCGGCGATCACCTCGGCGTCGCGCACGGAGCCGCCGGGCTGAATGACGGCGGTGGCGCCGGCGGCGATGGCGGCCTCGAGCCCGTCGGCAAAGGGAAAGAACGCATCGGAGGCCACCACGGAGCCCTTGGTCGGGCTCTCGGCGAGCCCGGCGGCCTTGCCCGCCTCCTCGGCCTTCCACGCCGCGATGCGCGCGCTGTCGACGCGGCTCATCTGTCCGGCACCGATGCCGACCGTGGCGCCGTCCTTGGCATAGACGATGGCGTTCGACTTCACGTGCTTCGCCACGCGGAAGGCGAAGAGCAGATCGGCAAGCTCGGCCGCGCTGGGGGAACGCCGCGTCACCGTCTTGAGCTCGGCCGGGCCGATGCGCCCGTTGTCTCGCGTCTGCAGCAGATATCCTCCGGCGAGAGAGCGCAGCGTCATGCCGGGCGCGGCGGGATCGGGCATGCCGCCGGTGACCAAGAGCCGCAGCGCCGTCCGGCGCGCCAGCGCCGCCTGCGCCGCGGGCTCGACCGCCGGCGCGATCACCACCTCGGCGAAGAGCTTGGCGATCGCCTCGGCGGTGGCCGCGTCGAGCGCGCGGTTGACGGCGATGATGCCGCCATAGGCGCTCACGGGATCGCAAGCGAGCGCCTTGGCATAGGCTTCGCCGAGGCTGCCGCCGGCGGCGACGCCGCAGGGATTGGCGTGCTTGATGATGGCTACCGCCGGCTCGGCGAATTCGGCGACGCATTCGACGGCGGCATCGGTGTCGTTGAGGTTGTTGAAGGACAGCTCCTTGCCTTGGAGCTGCTCGGCCGAGGCGACGCCGCGCCGGCGCTCGCCGCCGACGTAGAACGCCGCCTGCTGGTGCGGGTTCTCGCCGTAGCGCAGCCGCTCCTTGAGCGCCGCCGCCAGCGTCAGCAGCGGCGGAAAGGCGTCGCCGCGCTCGGCCGCGAACCAGTTGGCGATGGCGGCGTCGTAGGCGGCGGTGCGGGCATAGGCGAGGCCGGCGAGACGCCGGCGCAGCGCCAGCGTCGTGGCGCCGTCATGCCGCGCGAGATCCTCCAGCAAGGCGTCATAATCGGCGGGATCGGTTACGACGGCGACGTCCTCGTGATTCTTCGCCGCGGCGCGGATGAGGGCGGGACCGCCGATATCGATGTTCTCGATGCACTCCTCACTCGGGGCGCCGCGCGCCACGGTGGCGGCGAAGGGATAGAGGTTCACCACCAGGAGATCGATCGGCCGGATACCGTGCCGGGCAAGCGCCGCGACATGCGCGCCGTCGCCGCGCCGCGCCAGCAACCCGCCATGGATCGCCGGATGAAGCGTCTTGACGCGGCCGTCGAGCATCTCGGGAAAGCCCGTGACGGCCGCCACGTCGGTCACCGGGATGCCGGCCTCGGCCAGCGCCTTCGCCGTGCCGCCGGTAGAGACGAGCGCCACGCCACGCGCCGCAAGGGCCTGGGCAAGCGGCACGAGGCCGGTCTTGTCGGAGACGGACAGAAGCGCCCGCGCGATCGGGCGAAGCTCGGCATCGGACATCGGGAGGCCTCGGCGGCGGCAAGGGCTGGCACGATAGGGCGCGAGGGGGGAGCGATCAAGCGGCGGCGGGCTCGCTTTTCTTGCCTTCGCGGCGCAGCGCCCATTTGACCGTGGCGCCCTCGCTGCCGACATGGCCGTCGAGCACCAATTGCTGCGATTTCCGCGGCTCGCCGCCGCCGAGATAGATGCTCTCGGCAAGGCTCATGACCGCGCCTTGCGCGCGCAGCCGCCAGCCGACGCCGCTGGCAAGCCGCAACAGCGCGGTGGCGCCGTCCTGGGCGAGCGAGACCTGCACCGCCGGATGCAGATGAAAGCGGATGGCGAAGCCTTGGCCGGCGGGGCCGTCGAGGCGGTCCTCGCCGCGCAGATCCTCGCCGTCGGCGGAAAGGAAGAGCTGGCGGTGATGAGTGAGGCCGAAGATCGGCGCGTAGCCGTCATGGCTCGCCGCGATCCACTGCGCGCCCTCCTCCTCGGCGCGCTCGCAGCGCACGCTGCGGGGCTTGCGGCCCAATCCGCCATCGGTCCGGATCTCGGCGGAGTTGGTGTCGGCCACCACCAGCGTCGAATGGGCCGCGCTGGCGCGCGCCACCGTCCGCCATTGCGCGCTTGGCCCCTGATAGGCGCCGCAATTGACGATGAGCCGCTCGCGCCCATGGCTCATCTCGAAGGACAAGGTGCCGGCATGGGCGTCGCCGTCCAGTCCCGGCGGCGGCGGCGCGCCGGCATCGACGATGGCAAGGCTGCGCCCGGCCTGGAGGCGTTGGAATCCCGCATGCGGCGCCGACTGGGGCGCGCGGCCCTTGGCCTCGGCGCGGGCGAGCACGCGCTCGATGGTCTCGGCCGCGTCCTCCTTGGCGCCATTGAAGAGGGCCAGCGCGCCGTCGCCGTGGCGGAAGAAGCGCAGCATCGGCGCGGCGCGGTCGATGGCCGATTGCAGTGCCGGCGGCACTTCCGTCTGCCGCGCCACCAGCGCCGCGCGCGCGGCGATGAGCGCCTTGAGCGCCAGGAGCTGCGCGCGGGGGCTGCGCTCGACATGGCCGCCATCGGGCAGGATCTGCGCCTCGGCTTCGCTGGCAAGCTGCCGCAGGCCGCGTTCGAGCATGCCGGGATTGCCGAGCGCGGCGGCGGCGGCGATGAGGCCGGCGAGCGCGGTGAGCCGCTTCACGCCCGGCGCCTCGCGCCGGCCGACGCGCGCGAGATGGCGCATCTGGCGGGCGAGGCTCGCGCAGAGCCGCCGGGTGAATCCGTCGGCCTCGGCACGGCCGGCAAGCTGCGGCCAATAGGTGATCCAGGCGATGAGCCGCGTGCCCGCGACATCGGCGCGCCAGGCGAGGATGTCCCAACCGTCGCACCGCGCAAGCCAGTCTTCCGTCCAGGCGCGCGCCGCCGTCCAAGCCTCGGCATCGTCCAGCGCGGCGAGATCGGCGAGCCAGGCGAAACCATGCAGCTCGGCGAGGAAGGCCGGCCGCAGGGCCGCCGTCCAGGGCGGCGTCTCGCCGCAAACGCGCTCGCCGGCGAAATGGAAGGTGCCGGCCCTGAGCTCGGCGCCGCGGGCGGCATCGCCGAGCCGGATCGCGTCGAGGGCGAAGGCGGGCCGGGCGGGGGCGGGACCCCAGAGGCTCAGATCATAAGGGGCCGAGCCGTAAAGCACGGATCGCGCCCAGCTCATCAGCCGCCGCGCAAACGCTGGATGTTGGCGGCATAGGCCTGGGCGCCGCCGGCGAAGCTGGCGGTGCCGGCGACCAGCACGTCGGCGCCGGCCGCGATCACCGCCGGCGCCGTCTCGGCGTTGATGCCGCCGTCGACTTCGAGATCGACGGCGCGGCCGATGGCGTCGAGGCGCTTCCTCAACGCGCGCAGCTTGTCGAGTTGGGAGACGATGAAGCTCTGCCCGCCGAAGCCGGGATTGACGCTCATCACCAGCACGAGATCGACATCGCCCAGCACGGGCTCGACCGCGGCGACCGGCGTCGCCGGATTGAGCGCCACGCCGGCTTTCTTGCCGAGCGATTTGACGAGCTGCATGGTGCGGTGGAGATGCGGCCCCGCCTCGGGATGGACGGTGATGATGTCGGCGCCGGCGGCGGCGAAGTCGGCGAGGAAGGGATCGACCGGCGCGATCATGAGATGGACGTCGAAGGGCAGCGGCGAATAGGGCCGCAGCGCCTTTATCACCGACGGGCCGATGGTGAGGTTGGGCACGAAATGCCCGTCCATCACGTCGACATGAATGTAATCCGCACCCGCCTCGGTGATCGCGCGCACTTCCTCGCCCAGCCGCGCGAAATCGGCCGACAGGATCGACGGCGCGATGCGGACCGCCTGCTGCATGCGGCTTGGTAACAGGGAAAGGCGGAGGCCGCAAGCGCGCGGCTAATCCGCGATCGCCTGATAGACCAGCGCGTTGATCAGCTCGCGATAATGCCAGCGCGCCGGCCCCGGCGAATGCGCCATGAAGACGACGGCGAGCTCTTCCTGCGGATCAGCCCACCAATTCGTGCCGCTCGCCCCCGGCCAGGAGAAATCGCCGACCGAGCCCATCAGCCGCACGATGCCCGCCGTGCGCCGCACGGCGAGGCCGAGGCCGAAGCCGTAATCGGCGCGGGTGGGATCGGCCTTGGCGATGAGGTTGACAACGTCGGGCCCGAGCTGGTCGGCGGTCATGTACTCCACCGTCTTGCGGCTCAAGAGGCGCGTTCCGTTGAAGGCGCCGCGCTGCAGCAGCAGGAGCGCGAAGCGCAGATAGTCCTCGGCGGTGGACACGGCGCAGCCGCCGCCGCAGTCGAATTTGAGCGGCCGGGTCGCGTCGGGGCCGACGGTTTGCGGCCGGCCGGCATCGGGATCGAGCGGCAGCGCCTTGGCGTAGCGCTGCGCCTTTTCCGGCGGAATCGCGAAGCCGGTGTCGACCATGCCGAGCGGCTGGAAGAGAGTGTGTTGCAGATAGGCGCCGAGGGTCTCGTGGCTGAGGCGCTCGATCAGCAACCCCAGCACGTCGAGGCCGAAGCCGTAATCCCATACCTTGCCCGGCTGGTGCAGCAGTGGCAGACCGCCGAGCGTGTCGAGGAACTCCTCGCCGGTGAGACTGGTCGCCGCCGCGGCGCTCGTGGGCGGATACATCTTGTGCACCGCCGTCGTGCCGCGCCCGCCATAGATGATGCCCGAGGTGTGGCGCATCAGATCCTGGATCGTGATCGCCTTCGCCGCCGGCACCGTCCCGGTGATGGCGTCGCCGCCGGCGTCGAGCACCGCCACGCGCATCTCGGCGAATTGCGGCAGGTATTTGGCGACGGGATCGTCGATCAGCAGCGCGCCCCGCTCGTAGAGCATCAGCGCGCCCACCGCGGTCATCGGCTTGGTCATCGAGGCGATGTTGAAGATGGTGTCGGTGGTCATGCGCCGCCCGGCCGCCTTGTCGCGCCAGCCGAAGGCCTCGAGATAGACCAGCTTGCCGCGGCGCGCGATGGCGACCACCGCGCCTGGAATCCGGCCGCGCTCGATATCGGCCTCGAGCGCGGCGCCGATCCGCGCCAACCGCGCCGAGGACATGCCGACCTCTTCCGGCGCGACGCGCGACAGCGGCGGCATGGCCGCGGGTTGGAGCGGCGCCGCGGGCTTTGCCGGCTCCTCGGCATGGACGCAGAAGGACAAGAGCCCCGCCGCTATCGCGGCTGAGAGAGTTCGACCGATCGGCATCGCGGCGACCTCCCGGTTGCGCGCCGGTGAGCCACGATAGAGCAGCGATGAAAACAGCGAAAGCGCTAGTCGTTGCGCCGCAGCCGCGCGGCGAAGAAGCCGTCGATGCCGTCGAGTTGGGCGAGATGGCTCGGCAAGGTGCGGAGATCGCCGTCGGGCGTGACGCATTCGGCAAGCCCGCCGATCTCGGCGGGATCGATCGGCTTGCGCCGCACCGGCGCGCCGCGCGACAGCAGCCGCTGCACCTGCCGCACCCCTTCCTCCGGCTCGAGCGAGCAGGTGCAGTAGACCAGCAGGCCGCCCGGCGCGAGCATCTCGATAGCGGCGTCGATGAGCCGTTCCTGCACCGCGGCGAGCCGCGCCACGTCGTCGGCCGATTTGAGATGCGGCACGTCGGGATGCCGGCGGATCGCGCCCGTCGCCGTGCACGGCGCGTCGAGCAGCACGTAGCGCGCGGGCTCGCTCGGCCGCCAGACGGCGGCATCGGCGACGAAGCTCTCGACCGGCAGGCCGAGCCGCGCAAGATTAGCGTTGAGCCGCTCGAGCCGGCGCGGCGAGCGGTCGACGGCAGTGACGCGCGCGCCCATCGCTGCGAGCTGCGCCGTCTTGCCGCCCGGCGCGGCGCAGAGATCGATGACGCGCTGTCCGGCGATCGCGCCGAACAGCGTCGCCGGGATCGCTGCCGCGGCATCCTGCACCCACCAGGCGCCTTCGCTGTAGCCGGGGAGGCTCACGATCGCGCCGCCGCCGGTGCGCCGCAGGGTGCCGGTCGGCAGCAGGATCGCATCGAGCATTTTGCGCCATTTCTCGACGTCCGAGCGCACGGTGATGTCGAGCGGCGCCTCCTTGAGATGCGCGAGCGCGATGGCACGCGCGCCATCCTCGCCATAGGCCTGGCTCCAGGCGCGCCACAGCCAGCCCGGCGTGTTGAGCTGCGCCGCGTCCTGCTGCGCGACGAGGCCCGGGCCTTCCTGGCTCAGCCGGCGCAGCACGGCGTTGACCAGCCCCTTATGCGACAGGAAGCCGCGGAGATCGGCGAGATCGACGCTGGTGGCGACCGCGGCGTGCGGCGGCGTGCGCAGGAAGAGGAGCTGGGCGATGCCGAGCCGCAAGATGTCGTGCACCATCGCCGCGCGCGGCGGCAGCGGCGTGTTGAGGCAATGGCCGATGAGCGCATCGATCTGGCCGAGCCGGCGCAGCACGGTGGCGACGAGCAGGCGCGCGAAGGCGCGATCGCGCGCCGGCAGGCCGCCCATCTCGGGATTGGCCTCGATGGCGTCGTCGAGCGGCCGCTTGCGCCGCAACACGGTGCCAATCAGATCGATGGCGACGCTGCGCGCCGTGGGAGGGGCTGTCTGGGTCGGGGTGGAACGTGCTGCCAAAGGATGCATACCCCAAGATTCCTGGTGTCAACGAACAAGCCCCCCGGCTCACGCGATGCGGCGCACACCCCACGGGCCGCTCGGCCCCGCTCTGCCGCCAAGGCCGCGCGCCGCCGCCATCGCCTCGAGCCGGCGCACGCGCTCGGCGGTGGCGGGATGCGTGGCGAAGAGACGGACGAGGCTCGCGCCGTGCAACGGATTGACGATGAAGAGATGCGCCGTGGCGGGATGGCGCTCGGCGTCGGCCACCGCCGTGCCGCGCGCCAGCCTTTCGATCTTGTCGAGCGCGGCGGCGAGCGCCCGCGGATCGCCGCTGATCTCCGCGCCGCGGCGGTCGGCCTCATATTCGCGCGTGCGCGAGATCGCCATCTGCACCAGGAGCGCCGCGACGGGCGCCAGCATCGCCACCAGCAGCGCGCCGGCCATGCCCAGCGGCGCATCGCGCTCGTCCTCGCTCGGACCCAGGAAGAAGGCGAAATTCGCCAGCATGCCGACGGCGCCGGCGATGGCGGCGGTGATCGTCATGGTGAGCGTGTCGCGATGGACGACGTGCGACAGCTCATGGCCGATGACGGCGGCGATCTCCGCCTCGTCGAGCGCCTGAAGCAAGCCGCGCGTGACCGCGACCGCGGCATGGGCGGGATCGCGGCCGGTGGCAAAGGCGTTGGGCTGCGCGCTGTCGATGAGAAAAAGCCGCGGCATCGGGATCGCCGCGCGCCGGGCGAGGCCGGCGACGATGTCATGGAGCCGCGGCGCCTCGGCGCGCGCGATCGGCCGCGCGCCGTAAGCGGCGAGCACCATGCGGTCGGCGTTCCAATAGGCAAAGAGATTGGTCGCCGCGGCGAGGATCAGCGCGATCAGCATGCCGCCGCCGCCGCCGATCAGCCAGCCCACACCCATGAAGAGCGCGGTCAGCGCGGCAAGCAGGACACCGGTACGGATGAGGTTGCTCATGGTCATGCAATGAACCCGCCTCCGCATAGCTGGCGTGCGCGGCGGCGCTCGTCAAGCCTTGGCAAGCCTCTGGGCTTGGATCATATCTGGGGCATGACCGACAGCGACCCCAAGCCCGAGGGCGGAAAACCGGCGGCGCCGGCGCAAAAAGCCGGCACGGGCGACGCCAAGCCGCCGCCGCGCGAGATCGGCGGCCCGAAAGGGCCGGAGCCGACGCGCTACGGCGATTGGGAGCGGAACGGCCGCTGCACGGATTTTTGATCGGCGCGCGGCGCCGGTCTTGCGCAAATTCCCGAACATCCCAACGATCGCCGCGGGCGCTGCGGCTGCATATTCGCTTTGCCGCCGGGCTTGCGGCCAAGCTAAGCTTGACGCGGAGAGAGAAAACCATGGAATTTCGCGATCGCCACGTCGTCGTCACCGGCGGCACCGGCGCGCTCGGCACCGCGGTGGTGGCGGCGCTGCTGGCGCGCGGTGCCACTTGCCACGTGCCCTATATCATCGCCGCCGAAGCGGAGAATTTCCCTCATCGCGGTCATGAGCGCGTGCGGCTGCTGCCGACGGGGACGCTCGCCGAGGAGGTGGCCGTCGCCGCGGTCTATGACGGCATTGCGCGGCTCTGGGCGTCGATCCATCTCGCCGGCGGCTTCGCCATGAGCGCCTTCGCCGCCACCGACAAGGCCGCGCTGATGGCGCAGCTCGAGATGAACCTGGTGAGCGCCTTCCTGTGCTGCCGCGCCGCCGTGCGGGCGATGCAGCGCGCCGGCGGCGGGCGCATCGTCAACGTCGCGGCGCGGCCGGCGCTCGAGCCGCGGCTCGGCGCCGGCATGATCGCCTATAGCGTGAGCAAGGCCGGCGTGGCGGCGCTGACCCAGGCGCTGGCGCAGGAAGTGGCCGGCGCCGGCATCCTGGTCAATGCCGTGGCGCCGTCGATTCTCGACACGCCGGCGAACCGCCGGGCCATGCCCAAGGCCGATTACGCGCTCTGGCCCAAGGTGGAGGAGGTGGCGGAGGCGATCCTGTTCCTTGCCTCGCCCGGCAACGCCGTGACGCGCGGCGCGCTGGTGCCGGTTTACGGCAAGTCCTGAGCAGAAAACAAAGCCGCCCGCGGCGCGAGCGCGGGCGGCTTGAGCAAGAGCGAAAGGCGGCGGCTCAGTCGCGGCGCGCGCCCAGAAGCTGCATCAGCATCATGAAAAGGTTGATGAAGTCGAGATAGAGGCGCAGCGCGCCGAGGATCGCCTTCTTGCCGGCGACCGCGGTGCCGTCGCTTTCGACGTACATTTCCTTGATCGATTGCGTGTCCCAGGCGGTGAGCCCGGTGAAGACAAGGACGCCCGCCACCGAGAGCGCGAATTGCAGCGCCGAGGAGGCGATGAACACGTTGACGAGGCCGGCGATGATGATGCCGATCAGCCCCATGAACAGGAACGAGCCGAAGCGCGAGAGGTCGGTGCGCGTGGTGTAGCCGTAAAGGCTCATCGCGGCGAAGGTGCCGGCGGTGATGAAGAACACGCGCGCGATGCTCGCGCCGGTAAAGACCAGGAAGATGCCGGCCAGCGACAGCCCCATCAGCGCCGCATAGGCCCAGAAGGTAAGCTGCGCCGCGCCGAGGCTCATGGTCTGGAGGCGGAAGCTCAGCAGCAGGACGAGGCCTAGCGGCGCGAACAGCACGATCCAGAACAGGATGCTGCCGACGATCGCCTGATAGAAGCCGCTCGCGGCGGCGAAATAGGCCACCGCGCCGGTCAGCGCCAGGCCGCCGGCCATATAGTTGTAGATGCGCAACATATATTGCCGCAGGCCGACATCGATCCCGACTTGCGGAATCGCTGCCTCGCGCGTGGTCCAGCGGTTACCCGGTTCATAGGCCATGGAATGTCCCCAAAAAGGGTTGTGGCTTCGGGACGCCATATTGGCACGGCCGGCGGTTAATTCAATAACGGGGAGGACGCGCTCCTATTCGTTGCGCAGATAGGGGGCGGGCTTGGCGCCGAGCGCCCGCCAGGTGCCGGCATAGCCCGCCGCCAGGGTCAGGACGGTGGCCAGCAGCGCCGTCAGCGCCACCGGCGCGGCCAGGAAGCTCCAGTCCTGGTGCATGACGCGGGTCAGCACGAGCCAGCCGGCAAGCGTGCCGAGCCCGGCGGCGATCGCCGCGGTGGCGAGGCCCAACAGCCCGTACTCGATGAGAAAGACGCGGGTGATGTCGGCCCGCGTCGCGCCCAGCACCTTCAGCACCACCGCCTCGTAGACGCGGCGACGATGGCCGGCGGCCACCGCGCCGGCCAGCACCAGCGTGCCGGCGGCGAGCGTGATCGCGGCGATGGCGCGCATGCCGGTGGCGATGGCGGCGATGATGCCGCTCACCGCCTGCAGCGCGTCGCTGACGGAAATCGCCGAAACGTTGGGAAAACGGTCGGTGACGGCGCGCTCGAGCGCCGCCGCCGCGCCCGGCGGCGTGCGCGCCGTGGCGATGTGCATCTGCGGCGCGCCGTCGAGAATGCCGGGCGAAAACACCAGCACGAAGTTGATGCCGAGCGAGGTCCAGTCGATCTCGCGCAGATTGGCGATGGTCGCGGTGACCTCGCGGCCGAGCACGTCGACGGTGAGCGTGTCGCCGACGCTCAAGCCCATGCCCGCCGCGATCTCGGCGTCGATCGACACCAGCGTCGACCCGCGATAATCCGCCGGCCACCACTGGCCGGCAACGATGCGCGAGCCCTTGGGCGGATGCGCCGCATAGGTCAGGCCGCGCTCGTTGCTGAGCGCCCAGCGCGCCTCCGGCTTCACTCGCGCGCGCTCGACCGGCACGCCGTTGATCCGAGTGATGCGGCCGCGCAGGCTCGGCACGCGCGCCACTTGCGTCACTCCCGGCGTCCCCGCCACCAGCGCGTCGAAGTCCGCGGCCTGGCTTGGCAGGATGTCGATGAAGAAGAAGGACGGCGCATGCTCCGGCAGGCGCTCGTCGAGGGTGTCGGCGATGTTGCCTTCGATAAGCGCGATCGCCACCAGCACGGTCAGCCCCAGCCCGAGCGAGGCAACGATCCCGGCGGTGGGCGCGCCGGGGCGGTGGAGATTGGCCAAGGCCAGCCGCAGCGCGGAATGGCGCGGCCGGCCGGCGCGGCGCGAGAGCCACACCAGCGCCGCGGCGAGCAGGCGGAAGGCGGCAAGCACGCCCGCCGCGCCCAGCACGAACCAGAAGGCGGTGAGCCGGTCATTGGCGGTGAGGATGCCGAGGAGCGCCAGCGCCAGCGCCGCCGCGGCGGTGGCCAGGATGTAAGGCGGCCGCGGCCGGCGCGGCGCGGGATCGACGAGATCGCGGAACAGGCTCGCCGCCGGCACCTCGCGCGCGGCGGCCAGCGGCCAGAGCGCGAAGGCCAGCGTGGTCAGCACGCCGAAGGCCGTGGCGATGAGCAGCGGCGCGGGATAGAAGCCGAGCCGCGCGGCGATCGGGAAAGCGGCGAGCAGCGGCCGCGCCAGCAGCGGCGTCAGCGCGCCCAGCGCGAGCCCCGCGACGATGCCGAGGAGCGCCAGCGCCAGGATCTGCGCGAGATAGGCGGCGAAGATGAGCCGGCCCGGAGCGCCCAGGCATTTGAGCGTGGCAATGGTCGCGGTCTTGCCGCCGAGATATCCCCGCACCGCGTTGCCGACGCCGACGCCGCCCACCAGCAGCGCGGTGAGCCCGACGAGCGTCATGTAGATGGTGACGCGGTCGATCAGCCGCTGCAGCATCGGCGAGGCGTTGGCGAATTCGCGGATGCGCCAGCCGGCATCGGGAAAGGCGCGCTTGACGTCCTCGATCCAGCCTCGAGCGCCGACGCCCGGCAGCAGGCGCAGGCGATAGCCGTAGCCGATCAAGGTGCCGGGCTGGACGAGGCCGGTCTCCTCGAGCGCCGCGGCGGCGATCATCACGCGCGGTCCGAACTCGAAGCCGCCGGTGGCGGCGTCGGGCTCGTGCAGCAGCGTGGCGCGCACGACGTAATGCGCGTCGCCGACGCGGATGGCGTCGCCGAGATGGAGCTTCAGCCGATCGAGCAGCCCCGCCGCCACGACCGCGCCCCAGCGCCCGTCGCGCTCGGCCAGCGCCGCGGCCAGCGTCTGCGCCGGCTCGAGCCCGACCTCGCCATAGAGCGGATAGGCGCCGTCGACCGCCTTCAGCTCGACCAGGCTGCGCGCGTCGCCATCCTCGGTGCGCGCCATGGCGCGCATCTCGGCCACGGCCGAAACCGTGCCGCTGCGTTCGAGATAGGCCCGCTGCTCCGGGCTCGCCTGGCGATGGACGAGATGCAGCTCGACGTCGCCGCCGAGCATGGCGCGCGCATCGGTCCTGATGCCCGCGGTCACCGCCGCCGAGAACGAGCCGACGCCGGCAATGACCGCGGTGCCGAGCGCGAGGCAGGCGAGAAAGATGCGGAAGCCCGTGATGCCGCCGCGCAGCTCGCGCCGCGCCCAGCGCAGGGCGAGCAGCAGCGACACCGCTCAGCGCCCGCCGAGCACGGCGATGCCGGGCGCGCCGTCGCTGTCGACGATGCGGCCGTCGGCCATGTGCAGCACGCGATCGCAGCGCCGCGCCAGGTCGCGGTCGTGGGTGATCAGCAGCAAGGTGGTGCCGCGCTCGGCGGAGAGCGCGAAGATCAGGTCGATGACGTGGCGGCCGGTGGCGGTGTCGAGATTGCCGGTCGGCTCGTCGGCGAGCAGCAGCCGGGGCCCGGCGGCGAAGGCGCGCGCCAGCGCCACGCGCTGCTGCTCGCCGCCGGAAAGCTGGCTGGGGTAGTGGAGCGCGCGCGCGCCAAGCCCGACCGCCGCGAGCTCGGTCTCGGCCGCGGCGAAAGCGTCAGCGCGACCGGCAAGCTCGAGCGGGATGGCGACGTTCTCGAGCGCGGTCATGGTCGGGATGAGATGGAAGGACTGGAAGACGATGCCGATGGTGTCGCGGCGAAAGCGGGCGAGCGCGTCCTCGTCGAGCCCGGCGAGGTCGGTGCCGGCGACGCGGACGCGGCCGCGGCTCGGCCGCTCCAGCCCGCCCGTCACCATCATCAAGGTCGATTTGCCCGAGCCCGAGGGGCCGACCAGGCTCACCCTCTCGCCCGCCGCCACCGAAAGGGCGGCACCGCGCAGGACATTGACGGCACCGGCCGCGCTCGTCAGTGTTAGATGGACGTCCTCGAGCAGGATCATCGGAGCATCGGAACGGGGCATGCCTTGCATGTCACCTCAGCGGGAACGAGAGCGGTCCGGCATGGCGTCGCCCCGCGGATATGGCGATAAGGGAGTGGTTGTCAACATCGGGAAAAGGCGCGCCGGGCGCGGCCGGCGCTCGGCGGCGGTGCTTGGCCTTGCCGCGCTTGCGCTGCTGCTGGCGTTCCCGGCCGCTGCCGCAACCCGCATCCTCGCCTTTGGCGACAGCCTGACCGCGGGGCTGGGGCTGCCGGCGAGCCAGGCCTTTCCCGCCCGCCTCCAAGCGCTGCTTGCCGCCGAGGGGCTTGCCGTCGAGGTGGTCAACGCCGGCGTCTCCGGCGACACCAGCGCCGACGGTCTCGCCCGGCTCGACTGGGCGATGGCCGGTCATCCCGATGCGATGCTGGTGGAGCTCGGCGCCAATGACGCGCTGCGCGGCATCGATCCCAAGCTCACCTATGCCAATCTCGATCAGATCCTGGCGCGGCTCAAGGCGAGCGGGGTCAAGGCGATGCTGCTCGGCATGCTCGCTCCGTCCAATTGGGGCGACGCCTATCGGCAGGAGTTCGACGCCATCTACCGCCGGCTCGCCGACAAGTACCAAGTCCCGCTCTACCCCTTCATCCTCGACGGCGTCGCGCTCGACCCCGGCCTTACCCAGCCGGACGGGCTCCATCCCAACGCGGCGGGCGCCGAGATCATCGCCGAGAGGCTGACGCCTTATGTGGCGCGGTTCCTGCGCGGCGCGGGCGGGCGGGGATGACCGGCCTGCTTCAAGGCCATTTCCTCGCCGCCCATGCGCGCGGCGAAAGCTGGGCCGCCGTCGCCAAGGCCTGCGCCGATCAACTGGGATCGCTGCCGCCCGGCGCCAATCTCGGCTTTCTCTACGCCACCGAGGCGCTGGCCGGCGATCTCGGCAGCATCCTCACCTTCCTGCGCGAGCGCACGCGCATCACCGATTGGGTGGGCAGCGTCGGCCTCGGCGTCTGCGCCACCGGCCGGGATTATTTCGGCGAGCCGGCGCTGTCGGTGCTGGTGGCGGCGCTGCCGCCGGACAGCTTCCGCCTGTTCGTGCCGGCCGATGCGAGCGCGGCGCGGCTCGCGGCGGCGCCCGACCGCTGGTTGGCGCGCGTCCGGCCGATGGTCGGCATCGTCCATGGCGATCCGCGCGATGCCGGCATTGCCGCCACGGTCGGCACGCTCGCGCATGAGGCGTCGCTGTTCCTGATCGGCGGCCTTGCCGCAGCCGCCGAGGCGCCGGTGCAGGTGGCGGGGCGCGTCGTCGAAGGCGGGCTCTCGGGCGTGCTGCTCGCGCCCGACATTTCCGTCATCACCGGGCTGACGCAGGGCTGCTCGCCGATCGGCCCGGTGCGGCGGATCACCGAGGCGCGCGACAACATCCTGAAGACGCTGGACGACCGGCCGGCGCTCGAGGCCTTCAAGGAGGATATCGGCGAGCTGCTGGCGCGCGATCTGAGGCGCGTCGCCGGGCAGATCTTCGTCGGCTTCCCGGTGACCGGCTCGGATACCGGCGACTATCTCGTGCGCAACCTCGTCGCCATCGACGTCCAGCGGCAATGGATCGCGGTGGCGCATTCGGTGACGCCGGGCGATCGCGTGCTGTTCTGCCGCCGCGATCCCGGCAGCGCGAACGCCGACCTCCTGCGCATGCTCGAGCAGATGAAGCGCCGCGCCGCCGCGCCGCCGCGCGCCGGTCTCTATTTTAGCTGCGTCGCGCGCGGCCCCAACCTCTTCGGCCGGCCCAACCAGGAGCTGGCGATGATCCGCGATGCGCTCGGCGAGTTTCCGCTCGCCGGCTTCTTCGGCAATGGCGAGATCGCCAATGACCGGGTCTACGGCTACACCGGGGTGCTCGCTCTCTTCCTTTGACGTGATCCCATGCTGCGCCTCTTCGTCGGCATCGCTCTTCCGCCCGAGCTGAAGCTCAGGCTGTCGCTGCTCTGCTCGGGCGTGCCCGGCGCGCGCTGGGTCGATCCCGGCAACTATCATTTGACCCTGCGTTTCATCGGCGAGGTCGATGAGGGGCTGGCGGGCGACATCGATCAGGCGCTGGTAAAAATCCGCGCGCCGCGCTTTCAGGTGACGCTCGCCGGCGTCGGCCGTTTCAGCGACCGCATGCTCTGGGTCGGCGTCGACAAGAGCCCGCCGCTCGCGCATCTGCGCGACAAGGTCGAGAGCGCGCTGGTGCGTCTCGGCCTCGAGCCGGAGACGCGGCGCTATGCGCCGCATGTGACGCTGGCGCGCTTGCGCAACGCCGGCGAGGCGAAGCTGCAATCCTTCCTCGCCGAGCATGCGCTGTTCCGCGCCGACTCCTTCGAGGTCGCGCAGTTCAGCCTGGTGGCGAGCTATCTCACCAAGGGCGGCGCGATCTACGAGGATCAGGCGGACTATCCGCTCGGCTGAGCCGGCGGCGCGGCCTCCCCTGCCTTCTGCGCGGACGCAAAAAGTGGCCGCGGCTGGAAGGGCGAGGGGGAGCCCGACCAGCCGCGGCCGTCGCGCGCGCAGCGAAAAGCGAAACCGGCGAAACTTAGAGCGACAGGACGATCGACCCGAGGCCGGCAACCGCGAGCTGCGCCATCAGCCCGACGAATGACAGCAACAGCGCGACCGCGAGATCGTCCGCCTGGCCGACGAAAGGCCGGTTGTGAACGAGTCTCAGCGACGCATCCGACATAAGTGCCACCCCCCTCGTCCCCTCCGGCGCGTCGGTCCGACATCGCTGGCCTGATTTCCGGACTCTACCGCCTCCTCGTTAAGTGGACGTAAAATGGGCGGCGCTCGCCGCCCATTTATTCCTAAAGCTTTCTCCAAAACCGATCGTCGCCGATCGCTAAAATTTTAGACAATAGTGCGCGATCGCGGCGGCTAAGGCGTTGGCGTCGCCGCCGCGCCGGAGGCGGGTCGAAGGTCGTAGAGCCGGAGGTCCTGCATCCGCGCCGCGCCGGCGTCGCGTCCGGTCGCGAGCGGCTCGGCCGGGCTGCCGCGCCAGAGCGCGGGATCGACCAGCGCGCCCGTGCCGGCGACCCATTCGGCGACCTCGTGCTCGCGGGAAGCGGCTTCGGCGCTGCGGCCGAAGCTGGCGGGGCCGCCGAGCAGGATGAAGCGGAGCTCGCCGGCCGCGACGAGTTGCGCGAGCGCCGCGGGGGCGAGGATGGGATCGCTGCCGGAGAAGCCGCCCAACGCCATCACCGGCTCTCCGGTGCGCAGGATGATCGGCGCGGCAAGCCGCGCGTTGGGCACCGCCAGCAGATAGCGCTCGCCGGCGCGATGGCGCAGCAGGAAGCCGAGCAGCGTCTCGTCGCGGGCCAGCCGCGCCGCGCCGCCGAAGCGGCCACCCCCGCGCTCCTCGCCCTCCGCCAGCAAGGAGAGATCGGCCACGGGGAAGGAGACGTTGCCGCGCTCGAGCACGTTGCTCAACGCCCAGGCGACCGGCGTCGCCAGCAGCGCCGCGATGCCGAGGCCGAGCGCCGCGCCGCGCCGTCGCGCCGCGTGAGGCGGCACCCGCAGCAGGCCGGCGGCCGCAAGCGCGCTGCCGCCGGCCAGCGCCAGCAGCAGCCACAGCCGCCAATCGTCGAGCCGCCACGGGGTGTAGCCCCCTTCCATCGCCGCCTGCCATGCCGCGGTCAGCAGCAGCATCGCCGGCAGCAGGCGCCGGCCGCCGCCCTGCTGCTCGCGCGACCAGAGCTCGGCAACGGCGATGGCGGCGAGCGCCGCAAGCGGCGGTGCCAGGGTGACCAGGTAATAATCGTGAAAAAGACCCGCGGCGAAGCTCAACACGGCGCCATAGATCAGCGCCCAGCCGCCCCAGAGCAGCGCGGTCAACGCGCGCGGCGAGAGGCTGAAGAGCGAGCGTTGCCGGCGCAGCGGCAGCAGCATCCCGGCAAGGGCCAGCGGCAGCAGCCAGCCCACTTGGCCGACCAGCGCGGGATGCGCGAGCCGCAACGGTCCTGGCGGCGTGCGCGGCTCGAGGCGCCGCGGCGCCGCGACGGCGGCAACCGGCGGCGTCGGCGGCTGGTTGCGCCGGATCAGCCGGTCGATGCCGTTATGGCCGACCGCCAGCTCCAGCATCGAGTTGGTTTGGCTGCTGCCGGCATAGGGCCGGCTGGCCGCCGGCGTCAGGTCGTAGAACGCGATCCAGGACAACGACACCGCCGCCAGCACGATGCCGGCGAGGCCGGCATCGACCAGCCGCCGCGGCCAGGCGACCGGCGCGCCGCAGAGATAGACCGCGAGAAAGCCGGGCACGACCACCAGCGCCGCGAGCATCTTGGTGTTGAAGGCAAGGCCGATGAGCGCTGCCGCCAGCAGCAGCAGCCCGGTGCTGGCGCGTTCGGCGGCGACGATCAGCGGCCAGCTCGCCAGCAGCAGGAGTAGCACCAGGCAGCTATCGGTATTGTCCGAGCGGTCGACGGCGACGCTGATCGGCGTCAACGCCAGGAACAGCGCCGCGAGCAGCCCCGCCGCGGCGCCGAAGCGGCGCGCGACGAGATGATGGAGGAGCGCGATGGCGCCGACGCCTTCCAGGAGCTGCGGCAGATGGAGCGCAAGCCCGTTGAAGCCCAGCAGCTTGACGCTGGCCACTTGCAGCCAGAAGGCCAGCGGCGGCTTGTCCAGGGAGACGAAGCCGACGGGATCGAAGGCGTTGAACAGGAAATTGTGCCAGCTTGCGGCCATGCTGCGCACGCCGGCGGCGTAATATTCGGTGCCGAAGCCGTTGCGCTCGATCCCCCAGCCGCGCAGCGCCGCGCCCAGCAGCAGGATGGCGGCAAGACCGAGGCCCCGCCCGCTCGCCAATCGCGAGCCGGCCCCGAACGCCGGCTCGCCGCCGCGCTCTTCCCTCGTCCTTGCTGTCCCACCCGTCGACATTGGCAGCAGTTTTACGCTGCTGCCCCGGCCGCCATCCCCCCGCGGTGGTCCATCGCCTCGGCGCCGGCGATTTCTCGCCGACGGCTACTTCGGCTGCGGCACGATGCGCAGGTAAGGACGCGGCGCCTTCCAGCCTTGCGGATAGATCTTCCTGGCGTCGTCGTCGGAGACCGAGCCGGCGATGATCACGTCCTCGCCGGGCTTCCAATTGGCCGGCGTCGCCACCTTGTGCTTGGCCGTGAGCTGCAGCGAATCGATGACCCGCAGCACCTCGTCGAAATTGCGCCCGGTGGTCATGGGATAGACGAGGATCAGCTTGAGCTTCTTGTCGGGGCCGACGACGAAGACGTTGCGCACGGTTTGATTGTCGGCGGCGGTGCGCTTGCTGGCGTCGCCCGAGGCGGCGGCCGGCAGCATGTTGTAGAGCTTCGCCACCTTGAGCTCGGGATCGCCGATGATGGGATAGTTCGGCGCCGTGCCCTGCGTCTCCTTGATGTCGTTGGCCCACCGCCCGTGATCCTGCACGGCGTCGATGCTGAGGCCGATGATCTTGGTATTGCGCTTGTCGAATTCCGGCTTGATCCTGGCCATATAACCGAGCTCGGTGGTGCAGACCGGCGTGAAGTCCTTGGGATGCGAGAACAGCACTGCCCAGGAATCGCCGATCCAGTCATGGAAGCGGATGCGGCCTTGCGTCGTCTCCGCCTCGAAATCCGGTGCAACATCGCCAATCGACAATGACATGCTTTCCTCCTCTGGTGGTCGGTGTCTTCGCGCATCGCCCCCTGCGGCGGCGTGCCCGCATTGTGGCGCAAGCCGCGCGAAGAGGGAACCCCGCAGCTCAGCCTGCGAGTGCGCGCCGGCGGGCGATCCAGGGCTGGCCGTCCTCGGCCGGTTGGTAGAAGGCGCCGAACTCGCCGAGCGCGGCGAGCCAATTCTCCGCCAGCGCGCGGTCGCCGACTTCGAAGGCGTCGATGCCGCAGCGCCGCATGAACATGAGCTGGTCGCGCAGCACGTTGCCGGTGGCGCGCAACTCGCCGCGAAAGCCCAGCCGGCCGCGCAGCAGGCGGGCCTGCGAATAGGCGCGGCCGTCGGTGAAGCGCGGAAAGGACAGCGCGATGAGATCGAAGCGCGCTATGTCCTCGGCCAGCGCCAGCGGCGCCGCGTCGTTGGGCAGGCGCAGGCCGAGCCGGCCCTTGCGTCGCATGAGCGCGCCGCGCTCGGCCGACCAGCGCTTCAGCGACACCGTCGCCGGCGCGCCGTCGGGCAGCGGCTCGGCGTCGTCGAGATGGCGCCAGGGGTCTTCGCCGATCCACCCGTCCTTAAGCAGGAGCATAGAGCGCCTCCTTGAACGGCTGGGCGCCGACGCGGCGATAGGTTTCGGGGAAGCGCTCGCCCTTGCGGCGCAGATCGAGATAGACCTCGATCAGCGCGTCGACCGCATGGGTGACCTCGGCGCTCGGCACGGCGGGGCCGACGATGGCGCCGAGCGCGGCGTTCTCGTCGGCGCTGCCGCCGATGGTGATCTGGTAGAACTCCTCGCCGTTCTTGTCGACGCCGAGAATGCCGATATGGCCGACATGATGATGGCCGCAGGCGTTGACGCAGCCGGAGATCTTGATGTGCAACTCGCCGATCTCCTGGTCGCGGGATGCCAGATGCTCGCTCAGCCGCTCGGCTATGGGGATGGAGCGCGCGCTGGCGAGGCTGCAATAGTCGAGCCCGGGGCAGGCGATGATGTCGCTGGCAAGCCCGATATTGGCGGTAGCAAGCCCGGCTTCGCCGAGCCGGCGCCACAGCTCCGGCAAGTCCCGGCGGCGGACATGCGGCAGGACGAGGTTCTGCTCGTAGCTGACGCGGATCTCGCCGAGGCTGTAGCGCTCGGCGAGATCGGCCAGGAGCTCCATCTGCGCCGCGCTGGCGTCGCCCGGCGGCCGTCCCGGCGGCTTCAGCGAGACGGTGACGATGGCATGGCCCGGCGCGCGGTGCGCCGCGACGTTGTGCTTGACCCAGCGCGCCAGCGCCGGCTCGGCCGCGAGCGCCCGGCCGAGCGCTGCCTCCTCGCCCGGTTCCGGCACGGCATAGTCGGGCGGCGCGAAATGCGCGGCGATCGCCGCGATGGTTTCCGCCGGCAGCGCCAGCGGCCCGTCATCCATCGCCGCGAACTCGGCCTCGACCGCCTCGCGCATCTTCTCGACGCCGAGCGCATGCACCAGGATCTTGATGCGCGACTTGTAGAGATTGTCGCGCCGGCCGAACTCGTTGTAGACGCGCAGGATCGCCTCGAGATAGGCCAGCAGCCGGCGCTTCGGCAGGAAGCCGCGCAACGTCTTGCCGATCATCGGCGTGCGCCCGAGGCCGCCGCCGACCAGCACCTCGAAGCCTACTTCGCCGGCATCGTTGCGGCGCAGATAGAGGCCGATGTCATGGACGCGCACCGCGGCGCGGTCGGCGGCGGCGCCGGAGACGGCGATCTTGAACTTGCGCGGCAGGAACGAGAATTCCGGATGCAGCGTCGACCATTGCCGGATGATCTCGCAATAGGGGCGCGGGTCCTCGATCTCGTCGTCGGCGACGCCGGCGAAAGGATCGGCGGTGACGTTGCGGATGCAGTTGCCGCTGGTCTGGATGGCGTGCATCTCGACGCTGGCGAGCTCGGCGAGGATGTCCGGCGTCTCCTCGAGCTTGATCCAGTTGAACTGGATGTTCTGGCGCGTGGTGAAATGGCCGTAGCCGCGATCATAGCGCCGCGCGATCTTGGCGAGCAGGCGCAGCTTTTCCGGCGACAGGGCGCCATAGGGGACGGCGATCCGCAGCATATAGGCGTGAAGCTGGAGATAGAGGCCGTTCATCAGCCGCAGCGGGCGGAACTCGTCCTCGGAGAGCTGGCCTGCGAGCCGCCGGCGCACCTGGTCTCGGTACTGCGCCACTCTCTCCTCGACGAAGCGCCGGTCGAATGCGTCATAGCGGTACATGCGCTCTCTCCCGGTTCCCTCAGGGCTCGGCCGCCCGCACCGTCGGGCCGAAAGCGCGGATCTCCTCGCGCAAGCTGAGCGGGCGGAGACGGCCGCCGCGCACCACGACCTCGATGAGATAGGGCGCCACGACCGGATGCGGCGGCGCGCCGGCCTGCGCTTCGGCGAGCAGCGCTTCGGCCTCGGCCTCGGCGACGTGGCGCGCCTCGGTGAGCGCGCGCGACCAGCGCCCCACGCCGGCGAAATAGACCGGCACGCCGTCGCGCAGCCGGTTCCCGGTAATCACCCGCCGCGTCGCATCGGGAGACGCGCCGGCATTTGCCGCAAGCGGCGGCGCGGAAGGCTTATGGGGGTGCGGCACCGGGGCGCCCTCGCCCGTCAATGCCTGACCGCGGCGCGCGGCGCGGCGATACCGCCCGGCGCGGCTTCGGCGACCGCCGTCTCGCCGCTGGGCAGCCAGCCTTGGCCGGCAACCCAGCTCTCGCTCCAGCGGGCGACGGTCTCGGCATCGGCGCCGCCTTCGCGCCAGCCGCGCCGCAGCGCCGCCAGCGCGTCGAGCCGTTCCTGCCATTCCGGCCCGAACAGCGCGCCGAGGAAACGCTTCACCTGCTTTGCAAGCCCCGGACTCTTGCCGCCGGTGGAGACGGCAAGCGTCAGGTCGCCGCGCCGCAGCACCGCCGGCGCCTGCACGTCGCAGAGCGCCGGCTGGTCCTCGACGTGCACCAGCGCGCCAAGCATGCGCGCAAGGCCGGCAAGCGCGCGGCAATAGGGCGCGGTGCGGTCGCTGATGAAGACGAGGCGCGCCGCCGCCATCTCCTGGGTCGTCGGCAGGCGCCGGACGAGGCGGCTTCCCGCCGCCAGCGCCAGCGCGGCCGATGGCGCTTCGGCATGGACCGTGAGATCGGCGGCGCCGGCAGCGTCGAGCAAGCCGAGCCGGCGCTCGGCGGCCTCGCCGTCGCCGATCAGGATGAGCTTGAGCCGGCCGAGATCGAGCACCAGCGGCAGCATCAAGCTGCCTCCCGGCGCGCGGCGCCGGCCCGGCCGGAGATGCGCCGCACCGCTTCGAGCCCGAAGACCATGCTCGCCGCCGTCATTTCTCCATCCTATTTTCTGAGCCTGTGGTTCAATGTAGTTTGCGCAAAGAAAATTGTCAAATAGTCATATAAGACAAATTATTTATGTTATTTATGATGAAGGTTACCCGCCTGAGGAATTGGCGCCCTTTGCCGCTGTCGCGCGATGGGCTATGACCGCCGCTCGACGGCGATGAGGCGCCCCATGGCCTGGGACCCGACGCTCTACCTCAAATTCGGCGACGAGCGGCTGCGGCCGGGCTTCGAGCTGCTGGCGCGCATCGGCGAGCTGCCGGCGGGGCCGCTGTACGAGCTTGGCTGCGGCACCGGCGTCCATGCCCGCGCCATTGCCCAGCGCTGGCCCGACCGCGCGCTCACCGCCATCGACCGCTCGGCGGAGATGCTGGCCAAGGCCGCCACCGAGCCGGCGCCGATCCGCTGGCTCGAAGCCGATATCGCCCTTTGGTCGGCGCCGGAGAAGGCGGCGCTGATCTTCTCCAATGCCACCTTGCAGTGGCTCGGCGGGCATGCGCGGCTCTTTCCTCATCTGCTGCGCCAGCTCGTGCCGGGCGGCGTGCTGGCAGTGCAGATGCCGCGCAATTTCGACCAGCCATCCCATGTGCTGATGCGCGAGACCGCGGCGGCGGGTCCTTGGGCGGCGAAGCTCCAATCCGTGGTGGGCAGCGCCACCGTGCTGCGCGAGGATCCGGTGGCGCCGCCGGAGTGGTATTACGATCTGCTGGCGCGGCTCGCCCCGGGCGGGCTCGATTTCTGGGAGACGGAGTATCTCCATGTGCTCGAGGGCGAGGACCCGGTGCTGCAGTGGGTGAGCGGCACGGCGCTTCGCCCGGTCACCGAGGCGCTCGCCGGCGCCGAGCGCGAGGCGTTCCTCGCCGCTTATGACGCGAAGCTGCGGCTGGCCTATCCGCGCCGCGCCGACGGCAAGACCTTGCTGCCCTTCCGCCGGCTCTTCCTCCTCGCGCGCGCCTGAGGGGGAATGCGGCATGCGCCACTGGCTGCTGAAATCCGAGCCTTCCGCCTATTCCTGGGACCAGCTCGTCAAGGACGGGCGCACCCCCTGGAACGGCATCCGCAACCATCAGGCGGCGAACAATCTCAAGGCGATGAAGGCAGGCGACCGCGCTTTCTTCTATCACTCGAACGAGGGCCTCGCCATTGTCGGCATCGTCGAGATCGTCAAGGAGGCCTATCCCGATCCCTCCGATGAGACCGGCCGCTTCGTCATGGTCGACGTGAAGCCGGTCGGGCCGGTGCGAAACGCGGTGACGCTGGCTGAGATCAAGGCGGAGAAGAAGCTCGCCGATTTCGCGCTGGTGCGGCAATCGCGGCTCTCGGTGGTGCCGGTCTCGGTCGAGGAATGGCGCGTGCTGTGCAAGATGGGCGGCGTCAAGCCGTGAGGCGGCGGCGCCTCTGCCGCGCCGAGGAAGTCCCGGAAGGCGGCGCGCGCGGCTTCCGCTTCGGTTCCGGCGCCGATTTCGCGGCGGTGCTGGTGGCGCGCAAGGCGGGCGCGCTCTTCGCCTATGACAATGCCTGCCCGCATCTCGGCACCCCTCTCGACTTCCTGCCCGACCGCTTCCTCGACCGCGCCGGCACGCATCTGCTGTGCGGGACCCACGGCGCGCGCTTCCGCATCGAGGACGGCTATTGCGTCGAGGGGCCATGTGCCGGCAGAAGCCTGCGCCGCCGCGCCGTTGCGGTCGAGGCGGACGAGATCCTGCTGGTGGACGACCCGCCCCTTTGACGCCTTCCGGAGCGTATCGGCGCATCCGAGTCCTTGCCGGCGCCGACGGCAAGACCTTGCTGCGGCTCCGCCATCCTTTCCTTGTCGCCCGCGCCGGCGGGGAGGGCGATCGGACTCTCTATTATCAATCGAACAATGGTCTATATATCGTATATATTGTTGAAACCGGTAAAGATGCCTATTCTCATCCTTCCGCTGAGACCGGCCGCTTCGTCGCAGTCGATGCAAAGCCGGTCGAGCCGGTGCGGAACGCGGCTTTCAGTGGTGCCGGTATCGGCCGAGGAGGGTGTGTCTTATGCAGGATGGCGGGCATCAAACCACAAGCCGGCGGCGCCTCTGCCGCGCCGAGGAAGTGCCGGAAGGCGGCGCGCGCGGCTTCCGCTTCGAGCAGGGCGCCGACTTCATGGCGGTCTTCGTGACGCGCAAGGGGGGCGAGCTCATCGCCTATGACAATTCCTGCCCCCATATGGGCACGCCGCTCGACGTCCGTCCCGGCCGGTTCATTACCAGCGACCGCCGCCACCTCTCCTGCGGCACCCACGGCGCGCGTTTCCGCTTCGAGGACGGCTATTGCCTCGCCGGCCCCTGCAAGGGCCAAAGCCTGCGCCGGCTGGAGATCGCCGTCGAGGCGGGCGAGATCGTGCTGCTCGAAGAGCCGAAGGTGCAGACCCCCGAGGCCCCCGCATGACGCGCTCCGGCAGGCGTGCCCGGGCGTAAACGAGTCCTTAGCCGGGCCCTTTTAGCCTGATCGGCCCCACACCGCGCTGGCGCCGGGCGGAGACACCGCCGCGGCGCGGCGCCAAGGAGCCGTCCGATGATCTCGAGCCATCAGGCCCCTCTCGAGGATCCCTTCGCCAATCTGCGCCAATCCTTTCGCGAGGAATCGGAAGAGCGGCTCTCCGGCATGGACCGGCTGGTGGAGGAGGCGCTTGACGGAGCGGCGTCCTTCGCCGGCGCGGCCGCGCAGCTCCGGCGCGACACGCACACCCTCAAAGGCATGGGCGAGGCCTCGGGCTTTCCCCTGGTCTCGCTGGTGGCGCACCGGCTGGAGAATTATCTCGACGACGTCGATCCCGCCCATGCCGAGGACGCGCTCATCGACATTCGCGCGCATATCGACGCCATGGGAAGCGCCATGGAGGGCCACGGGCTCGACGATGCCACGATTGCCCGCGTGTTGCGCGCGCTGCCGATCCCGCGCGCCTTCAATCCCGACGAGGTCGAGCTGCGCAACGTCGAAGCGCTGCTCGTCACTTCCTCGCGCGTCGTCGGCCGGCTGGTGGCGCGCGAGCTTGCCGCCTGCGGCATCCGCGCCATCCTGACGCAATCGGCGACCGAGGCGTTCACGCTGGCCATCCGCATGAAGCCCAATCTCATCATCGCCTCGGCGACCATGGCCGAGCTGCCGGGCGTCGATCTCGTCCGCGCGCTCGCGGCGATGGCCACCACCAACAAGATCCCGGTGGCGATCCTGACCAGCTTCGCCGAGGACGATCCCGGGCGCAAAGCCCTGCCCGCCGACATCCCGGCCATCCGCACCGGCGCGCATCTCGGCGACGACCTTGCCGCGGTGATCACCGCCTACGGCATCGGTTAGCGTCCCGCATAGCCCTTGGCGCCCGCCGGCCTCTTCGCGCCGGCGATCTCGCGCACGAGCTTGCTGAGGAGCGCGGCGCCGAAATCGCTGAAATCATGCGCCACCACGGCAAAGGCGCCGGGGCCGCCGATGACGTTGTTGCGGTAATAGACGTCGAGCGTCGGATAGTCCCAGAGGATCGCCAGGCCGTTGATGGTGAGCCCCGCCCGAAGCGCGTCGGCGCGCGCGGCGGCGAGCTCGCGGCCGCTGTTGTTGATGCCGTCGCCGGAGACGTCGATGATCTTGCGCGCCGCCTCGACGTCGATCTTGGCGAAGAGCGCCGCGGCGTAGTCGATGGCGCCGCTGATCGAGGTCCAGTCGGCAAAGGCGCGCGGCGCTTCGGCGACGGCGCTGCCGAAGGCGGCGGCCGTCTCCGGGCCGTCGATCAGCGTCCAGCCGACGGTCTGCTGCTGGTGGTCGGCGCCCGACCATTCCACCAGCGTCACCAGGATGGCGTGGTTCTGCCCGGCGGCGATGGCGTCGAGCACCTCGGGACTGGAAAAGGCCTTGGCATAGCCGCGGCGCTGCAGCTCGAAGCGCTCGCCGCTGACGCTGCCGGAGACGTCGACCGCCAGCACCAGCGCCAGATCGACGCTGCGCGCCAGAGCGCCGCTCCCCGCCGCCAACCAGGCGGCCAGCGCCGCCAGCGCCAGACACCATCGCCGCACCATCCCGGCCTCCGCTCGACCCCGTGCGGAAGCTGACGCCGGCGGGGGCCGAGAAAATCACACGACACGAAAGTTCTTGAACTGCCAGGGATCGTCTCGGTCGAGATCCTCGGGAAAGAGCTTGCCGCGATCATGGAGCGGCGTCCAGTCGCTATAAACGCCGACCACCGAGCCGAGATAGGGCCGCATCAGCGCCATGCAGCGCTCGTAATCCATCTCGTCGGGCTCGACGACGCCGCGGCGCGGATTCTCGATCGCCCATACCACGCCCGCCAGCACCGCCGCCGTCACTTGCAGGCTGGTGGCGTTGTTGTAGGGCGCGAGCCGGCGCGCCTCTGCGATCGAGAGCCGCGAGCCGTACCAATAGGCGCCCTTGGCGTGACCCATGAGCAGGACGCCGAGCTCGTCGATGCCGTCGCTGATCTCGTCGACGATCAGACGCTTCCCGTCCTGGAGCTGCCAGTTCTTGCCGGCGATCTCATGCACCGAGAGCACCGCGCCGTCGCAGGGGTGGTAGGCGTAGTGCACGGTCGGGCGGTAGCGCACGCCATCGCCGGCGCGCAGCGTGAAGTAATCGGCGATCGAGATCGCCTCGCTGTGGGTGACGAGGAAGCCGTGGAACGGGCCTTCGAGCGGCGTCCAGCTCCGCACCCGCGTCGAGGCGCCGGGCCGTAGCAGATAGATGGCGCTGCCGCCGCCGAAATCGTGGCGCCGGCCGTCGGCGGGAAAATGCCGCTCATGGCTGCCCCAGCCGAGTTCGGCCGGCTGCGAGCCCTCGCTGACGAAACCGTCGATCGACCAGGTGTTGACGAACTCGCCCGGCCGTTTGGGGATCGGCGAGACCTGCGTGTCGCGTTCGGCGATGTGAATGACCTTGACGCCGAGCCGCTCGGCGAGCGCGCCCCAGGCCGCGCGGCTCCGGGGCTCGCTGACGGCAATGCCGGTGTCGCGCGCGATGGCGAGCAGCGCCTCCTTGACGAGATGCGAGACGAGACCGGGGTTGGCGCCGTGGGTCAGCACCGCGGTCGGCGCGTCCGCGTGATTTTCGCGCAGCGCCAGCGCGGTCTCGCGCAGCGCGTAGTTGGAGCGCAGCGACGGCGAAAGCGAGGGGTCGGTATAGCCGCCCGGCCAAGGCTCGATGCAGGTGTCGAGATAAAGCGCGCCCCTGTCCCGGCACAGCTCGATCAGCGCGACGCTGGACACCTCGACCGAGACGTTGAGCAGGAAATCGCCCGGCCCCAAGAGCGGATCGAGCACGCGCGCATAGTTCTCGCGCGTCAGCGGCTCCTGGAGGAAGCGGATGCCCAGCGCCGTCGCTTCCTCGTGGCCGCGCTCCTCGGCGGTGACGATGACGATTTGCGACGGCGCGATGTCGATATGGCGCAACAGCAGCGGCAGCACGCCCTGGCCGATGCTGCCGAAGCCGACGATGACGATGCGGCCGGAGAAGGTGACGTGCTTCTGGTCGCGAGGCATGGCGGTCGATCCAAGGCGGCGGCGGGAGGGCGCAACGCCTAAGCGCCGGACGCCGGCTTGTCAAGCAATAGATGGAGGAGCGGCGGCGGTGAAATCCTTTCCGGCCGCGCGCCCCGTCGTGATAAAGCTCAGTCGAGGCAGGTGCGACGGGAGAGCGGCTTTGGCGACGCCCACCGCCGGAACGACGCGGGATGCCGCCCTGGTGTTCGATCTCGGCGGTGTCATCGTGCCGCATGCCAATGAGGTGCTTTACCGCCGGCTGGCGGCGCGCTGCCGGCCGGCGCCGGCGGTCGATGCGATCGCAGCGATGGCGCATGATCCCCGCTACGAGTTGGGCGTGCTGCCGATCGCGCATCTCCATGAGCGGCTGCGCGCCGTGGGCTATGCCTTCGATTGGCATGTCTTCCTCGCCGATTGGTGCAGCCATTTCGCGCTCGATGCGGCGATGCTGGACTATGTCGAGCGCCTGGCGGCCTCGCGGCGGGTGCTGCTCTTCTCCAACACCAACCGCGAGCATTGGGACTATCTGGTGCGGCTGAGCGAGGGCCGCCTCGGCCGGCTCGAAGCCTATCTCAGCCACGAGATCGGCGCGGCGAAGCCGGCGGTCGCCGCCTTCCGGCTGGTGGCCGCCTGCGCCGGCATCGATCCCGCCCGCTCGCTCTTCATCGACGATAAGCCGGCCAATGTCGCGGCCGCCCGGCTCGCCGGCTTCCGCGCCGAGCTCTTTGTCGGGCTGCGCAGCCTGGAGCGCTCTCTGGCGGCAGGCTGAGCCGCTGGCGGTTGCATCGGAAGACGAAATACACCAAGGCAAGATTTGACAAATCTGGCATGCCAGATACAATAAACTGATATATCAAGAGCAAGATTTTAGCGGAGGAGATACGAGGTGACACCGCCGAGACTCGATGTAAAGCCGATCGACACGCAATCGAGCTTTCGCACCCAGGCCTATCACGCCCTCAAGCAGGCCATTACCTCGGCCAACATCTACGCGCAGCCGCAAGACATCCGCCTCGACGAGCGCCAGCTCTCGCAGGATCTCGGCGTCTCGCGCACGCCCATCCGCGAGGCGATGACGCTGCTGGAACAGGAAGGCTTCGTCAAGACCTTGCCGCGGCGCGGCATTTTCGTCGTGCGCAAGACCAAGCGCGAGATCATCGAGATGATCCAGGTCTGGGCGGCGCTGGAAAGCCTCGCCGCCCGGCTCATCACGCTCCATGCGAGCGATGCCGATATCGCCTCGCTGCGCCATCTCTTCGACGAGTTCCAAGGCCAGGGCCATTCGCCCGAAGGCCAGCTCGACGACTACTCCGACGCCAACATCAAGTTCCATCAATCGATCATCAAGCTCAGCGGCAACCGGTGCATCGCCGACATGACCGAGAACCTGTTCATCCACGTCCGCGCCATCCGCCAGATGACGATCGGCCAGGACAACCGCGCCGCCCGCTCGATCGTCGACCACCTCAAGATCATCGAGGCGCTGGAGCGGCGCGACACCGAGCTTGCCGAGAGGCTGACCCGCCAGCACACGCTGGACCTTGCGGCGCATGTGGAGAAGCACTGCGATTTTCTGAGCTGAGCAATCAGACGACCGGGGGGAGCAGCCCTGATGACGCAAGCCACGACGCTCAAGGAGCAGGCGAGGACCGCGGCGGACGAGACGCAGGAGCTCACCGACGGCTTCCACCTCGTCATCGACGCCCTCAAGCTCAACGGCCTCACCACGATCTACGGCGTGCCCGGCATCCCGATCACGGATCTGGGCCGCATGGCGCAGGCCGCGGGCATCCGCGTCCTCTCGTTCCGCCACGAGCAGAATGCCGGCTACGCCGCCGCCATCGCCGGCTTCCTGACCAGGAAGCCCGGCATCTGCCTCACCGTGTCGGCGCCCGGCTTCCTCAATGGCCTGACGGCCCTTGCCCACGCCACGACCAACTGTTTCCCGATGATCCTGATCTCGGGCTCGTCCGAGCGCGAGATCGTCGACCTGCTTCAGGGCGACTATGAGGAGATGGACCAGCTCGCCATCGCCAGGCCGCTGTGCAAGGCGGCGTTCCGCGTGCTCCATGCCGCCGACATCGGCATCGGCCTGGCGCGCGCCATCCGCGCCGCCGTCTCGGGGCGGCCGGGCGGCGTCTATCTCGACCTGCCGGCGAAGCTCTTCGGCCAGGTCATGAATGCCGAGGCCGGCCGGAAGTCGCTGGTCAAGGTCGTCGACGCGGCGCCGGCGCAGATCCCGGCGCCTGCCGCCGTCAAGCGCGCGCTCGATGTCCTCAAATCCGCCAAGCGGCCGCTGATCATCCTCGGCAAGGGCGCGGCCTATGCGCAGGCCGACGCGGCGATCAGGACGCTGGTCGAGAAGAGCGGCGTTCCCTTCCTGCCGATGAGCATGGCCAAGGGCCTGCTGCCCGATACGCATCCGCAATGCGCCGGCGCCGCGCGCTCGACCGTGTTGAAGGAGTGCGACACCGTGATGCTGATCGGCGCCCGCCTCAACTGGCTCTTGTCGCACGGCAAGGGCAAGAGCTGGGGCGAAGGCGCGAAGAAGTTCATCCAGATCGACATCGAGCCCAAGGAAATGGACAGCAACGTCGAAATCGCCGCTCCGGTCGTGGGCGATATCGGCTCCTGCGTCGCCGCCTTGATCGAGGCCATGGGCGGCGCCTGGCCGGCGCCGCCGGCCGAGTGGACCGGCGCCGTCAGGGCGAAGCGCGAGGAAAACGTCGCCAAGATGGCGCCGCGCCTGATGAACAACAACGCGCCCATGGATTATCACGGCGCGCTCGGCGTCTTGCGCGCCATCGTCAAGGAGCGGCCGGACGCGATCCTCGTCAACGAAGGCGCCAACACGCTCGACCTCGCGCGCGGCGTCATCGACATGTACAAGCCGAGGAAGCGGCTCGACGTCGGCACTTGGGGCGTGATGGGCGTCGGCATGGGCCAGGCCATCGCCGCGGCCGTCGAAACCGGCAATCCCGTGCTCGCGGTCGAAGGCGACAGCGCTTTCGGCTTCTGCGGCATGGAGGTGGAGACGATCTGCCGCTACAACCTGCCGGTCTGCGTCGTCGTCTTCAACAATGGCGGGATCTATCGCGGAACCGACGTCAATCCCGGCGGCGCCGATCCCGCGACGACCGTCTTCGTCAAGGGCGCGCGCTACGACAGGATCATCGAAGCCTTCGGCGGCGTCGGCGTGCAGGCGGAAACCCCCGACGATCTCAAGCGGGCCGTCGAAGCGGCCATGGATTCGGGCAAGCCCACCCTCATCAATGCGGTGATCGACCCGGCTGCGGGCAGCGAGAGCGGCCGCATCGGCAACCTCAACCCGCAAAGCGCGCTGCGCAAGAAATAGAACGGTCGGGCATGCGGCGCGGCGCGAGGCGGCGGCCGACAGGCAAACACAGGGACGCAACGACGGAATTTCGGAGAGGAAAATGGGCAAGGCACTCGAAGGCGTGAAGATCCTGGACTTCACGCACGTCCAGTCGGGCCCCACCTGCACGCAGCTTCTGGCCTGGCTGGGCGCGGACGTGATCAAGGTGGAGCGGCCGGGCGAAGGCGACATCACGCGCGGGCAGCTTCGCGACATCCCCGATGTCGACAGCCTCTATTTCACCATGCTCAACCACAACAAGCGCTCGATCACCGTCGACGCCAAGAACCCCAAGGGCAAAGCGGTGCTGGAGGCGCTGGTCCGGCATTGCGACGTGCTGGTGGAGAATTTCGCTCCCGGCGCGCTCGACCGCATGGGCTTCACCTGGGAGCGCATCCAGCAGCTCAACCCGCGCATGATCGCCGCCTCCGTGAAAGGCTTCGGCCCCGGGCCTTACGAGGATTGCAAGGTCTATGAGAACGTCGCGCAATGCGCCGGCGGCTCGGCCTCCACCACCGGCTTCGACGACGGCCCGCCGCTGGTCACCGGCGCGCAGATCGGCGACAGCGGCACCGGCATTCATTTGGCACTCGGCATCGTCGCGGCGCTCTACCAGCGCATCGCCACCGGCAAGGGGCAGCGCGTGCTCTGCGCCATGCAGGACGGCGTGCTCAATCTCTGCCGCGTCAAGCTGCGCGACCAGCAGCGCCTCGACCGCACCGGCAAGCTCACGGAATATCCGCAATACCCGCACGGCAGCTTCGGCGAGGCGGTGCCGCGCGCCGGCAACGCCTCGGGCGGCGGCCAGCCCGGCTGGATCCTGAAATGCAAGGGCTGGGAGACCGATCCCAACGCCTACATCTATTTCATCACCCAGGCGCCGGTGTGGGAGGCGATCTGCAAGGTCATCGGCAAGGAGGCGTGGGTCACCCATCCCGACTATGCCAAGCCGGCGGCACGCCTGCCGCGGCTCAAGGAGATCTTCGACGCGATCGAGCGCTGGACCATGACCAAGACCAAGTTCGAGGCCATGGAGATCCTCAACACATACGACATCCCCTGCGGCCCGATCCTGTCGATGAAGGAACTCGCCGACGAGCCCTCGCTGCGCGCGACCGGCACCGTCGTCGAGGTCGATCATCCCAAGCGCGGCAAGTACCTCAGCGTCGGCAACCCGATCAAGCTCTCGGCGAGCCCGAGCGAGGTCAAGCGCTCGCCGCTCCTGGGCGAGCACACCGACGAGATCCTGGCGGAGCTCGGCTTCGCCGCCGACGTGATCGCCCAGATGCGCGCCGAGAAGGCGGTTTGATATCGGCGATCGGGAATGCGAGAAACCGCGCGCGAGATCATCGAACCCCCACCTCACCCTCCCGCTACGCGGGTCCCTCCCTCTCCGCCCCGGGGGTGCGGAGAGGGTTGGGGTGAGGTGGGGCGACGGACGCCGCAGGGCCACAGATTTTCGGGAGAGATTTTCATGGCACATGACAAGGCTTCGGTGCGCAAGGTCCTCGACAAGGCCAAGGCCGAGGGGCGCAACGCGCTGACCGCGCCCGAAGGCAAGCTGGTCTGCGACGCCTATGGCATCGCCGTGCCGAAGGAAGGGGTCGCGGGCTCGGCCGGCGAGGCGGCGAAGTTGGCGCAGGCGATGGGCTTTCCCGTGGTGATGAAGATCGTCTCGCCGGACATCCTGCACAAGACCGAGGCGGGCGGCGTCGTGGTTGGCGTCAAGAGCGCGGCCGAGGCCGAGACAGCCTATGACGCGATCATCGCCAATGCCAGGAAATACAAGGCTGCGGCCAAGATCGACGGCGTCCAGGTGCAGCAGATGCTGCAAGGCGGGCAGGAGGTCATCGTCGGCGCGGTGACCGATCCGAGCTTCGGCAAGCTCGTCGCCTTCGGCATGGGCGGCGTGCTGGTCGAGGTGCTGAAGGACATCACCTTCCGCCTCGCGCCGGCGAGCGAGGCCGAGGCGCTTTCCATGCTCGACGGCATCAAGGCGGGCGAGATCCTGAAAGGCGTGCGCGGCGCCGAGCCCGTGAGCCGCGACGCCCTGGCGACGCTCATCCGCCACGTCTCGGAGCTGGTGAGCGACTTCCCGGAGATCGCCGAGCTCGACCTCAACCCGGTCTTTGCCGGCAGCAGCGGCGCCACCGCCGCCGATGTGCGCATCGTGATGGACTGGAACCCGCCGCCGCAGCGCTACCGCCCGAGCCAGGACGAGATCGTCCGGCAGATGAACCGCATCATGCGGCCCGATTCGGTGGCGGTGATCGGCGCCTCGGCCGAGGACGGCAAGATCGGCAATTCCGTCATGAAGAACCTGATCAATGGCGGCTATGCGGGCAAGATCCATCCCATCCATCCCAAGGCCGACGAAATCATGGGGCGCAAGGCCTACAAATCGGTGGCCGACGTGCCCGGCGCGATCGACGTCGCGGTCTTCGCCATCCCGGCCAAGTTCGTGGCGGCGGCGCTCGTCGAATGCGGCGAGAAGAAGATCCCGGGCGCGGTGCTGATCCCCTCGGGCTTCGCCGAGACCGGCAATGTCGAGGGCCAGAAGGAGATCCAGGAGATCGGCCGCAAATACGACATCCGGCTGATGGGTCCCAACATCTACGGCTATTACTACACGCCGAAGAATCTCTGCGCCACCTTCTGCACGCCTTACGACTACAAAGGCCATGCGGCGCTCTCCTCGCAATCGGGCGGTATCGGCATGGCGATCATCGGCTTCTCGCGCTCGGCCAAGATGGGCGTCTCGGCGATCGTCGGGCTCGGCAACAAATCCGATCTCGACGAGGACGATTTGCTCACCTTCTTCGAGCAGGACGACAATACCCACGTCATCGCCATGCATTGCGAGGATCTGAAGGACGGCCGCTCCTTCGCCGAGGTGGCCAAGCGCGTCTCCCGCAAGAAGCCGGTGATCGTGCTGAAGGCCGGACGCACCGCGCTTGGCGCGCGGGCGGCCAGCTCGCACACCGGCGCGCTCGCCGGCAACGACAAGATCTATGACGACGTGCTGCGCCAGTCGGGGGTCATCCGCGCGCCGGGCTTGCGCGACATGCTGGACTATGCCCGCGCGCTTCAGAAGTTGCCGACGCCCAAGGGCGAGAACGTCGTCATCATCACCGGCGCCGGCGGCTCGGGCGTGCTGCTCTCGGACGCCTGCGTCGACAACGGCCTGTCGCTGATGAGGATGCCGGGCGATCTCGATCAGGCTTTCCGCAAGTTCATCCCGCCCTTCGGCGCCGCCGGCAACCCCGTCGACATCACCGGCGGCGAGCCGCCCAAGACCTATCAGAACACCATCCGCCTCGGCCTCGAGGACGAGCGCATCCACGCCCTCGTGCTCGGATATTGGCACACCATCATCACCCCGCCGATGGTCTTCGCGCGCCTCGTCGTCGAGGTGGTGGAGGAGATGAGGGCCAAGGGCATCGAGAAGCCGATCGTCGCCTCGCTGGCCGGCGACGTGCAGGTCGAGGAAGCGGCCGAGCACCTTTACGACCACGGCGTCCCGGCCTATGCCTACTCCACCGAGATTCCGGTGGCCGTGCTCGGCGCCAAATACCGCTGGGCGCGCGGCGCGGGGCTGGTGCGCTGACGCTAGGGTTTCGCTTGATCGGCGGCCGTCCCTTCCCCCTCTGATGAGGAGGGATTGGAAATAAATCACCCTCCCCCCTTGAGGGGGAGGGAGGGGTGGAGGGTATGCTGCCGCCGCACTGAGTCGAGGCTTGAGCGATGAACATTCACGAGTACCAGGCCAAGAGCCTGCTGCAGAAATTCGGCGTCGCCGTGCCCAAGGGCGCCGTCGCCTACACGCCGCAAGAGGCGGAGCGCGCGGCGCGCGCGCTCCCCGGCCCGGTCTATGTCGTGAAGTCGCAGATCCATGCCGGCGGCCGCGGCGCCGGACGCTTCAAGGACAATCCCCAGGGCAAGGGCGGCGTCCGCGTCGTCAATTCGCCGGAAGAGGTCGCCAGGAACGCGGCCGAGATGCTGGGCCAGGTGCTCGTCACCAAGCAGACGGGCGCGAAGGGCCGCGAGGTGAAGCGCGTCTATATCGAGGAAGGCTGCGACATCAAGCGCGAGCTCTATCTCGGCATGCTGATCGACCGCAAGACCGCGCGCGTCACGGTGATGGCGTCGACCGAAGGCGGCATGGAGATCGAGGAGGTGGCGGCGGCGCATCCCGAGAAGATCCTCAAGGTGGCGATCGATCCCGCCACCGGCATGCAGGGCTTCCATGCGCGGAAGCTCGCCTTCGCGCTCGGCCTCCAAGGCAAGCAGGTCGCCGCCGCGACCAAGTTCATGCTCGGCATGTACAAGGCGTTCACCGGCCTCGACGCCTCGGTGGTGGAGATCAACCCGCTGGTGGTCACCGGCGCCGGCGGCGTGCTGGCGCTCGACGCCAAGATGAATTTCGACGACAACGCGCTCTTCCGCCACAAGGAGGTGGAGGAGATGCGGGACGAGGCCGAGGAGGACCCGACCGAGCTCGAGGCGGCGAAGCACGCGCTCAACTACGTCAAGCTCGACGGCAATATCGGCTGCATGGTGAACGGCGCCGGCCTTGCCATGGCGACCATGGACATCATCAAGCTCTATGGCGGCGATCCCGCCAACTTCCTCGACGTCGGCGGCGGCGCCACCAAGGACCGCGTCACCACCGCCTTCAAGCTCATCCTCAGCGACCCCAACGTCGAGGGCATCCTGGTCAACATTTTCGGCGGCATCATGCGCTGCGACGTGATCGCCGAGGGCATCGTCGCCGCGGCGCGCGAGGTGGCGCTGCACGTGCCGCTGGTGGTGCGGCTCGAAGGCACCAATGTGCGGCTCGGCAAGAAGATCCTCGGCGAGTCCGGCTTGCCGATCCTCTCGGCCGACAATCTCGCCGACGCCGCCGAGAAGATCGTCAAAGCGGTGAAGGAGGCGGCCTGATGTCCGTCCTCGTCGATGCCGAGACCCGGGTCATCTGCCAGGGCTTCACCGGCGCCCAGGGCACCTTCCATTCCGAGCAGGCGATCGCCTACGGCACCAAGATGGTGGGCGGCGTGACGCCGGGCAAAGGCGGCGCGACCCATCTCGACCTTCCTGTCTTCGACACGGTGGCGGATGCGGTGCGCGCGACCGGCGCCACCGCCTCGGCGATCTACGTGCCGCCGCCCTTTGCCGCCGACGCCATTCTCGAGGCGATCGATGCCGGCCTGCCGCTCATCGTCTGCATCACCGAAGGCATTCCCGTCCTCGACATGGTGACGGTGAAGCGCGCGCTTGCGGGCTCGCAAAGCCGCCTCATCGGCCCCAACTGCCCCGGCGTCATCACGCCCGAGCAATGCAAGATCGGCATCATGCCCGGCCACATCCACGCCAAGGGCCATGTCGGCATCGTCTCGCGCTCGGGCACGCTCACCTATGAGGCGGTGGCGCAGACCACGGCGGCGGGCTTGGGCCAGTCGACCTGCATCGGCATCGGCGGCGACCCCGTCAACGGCACCAGCTTCGTCGACTGCCTGGAGCTCTTCCTCGGCGATCCCGACACGCACTCGATCATCATGATCGGCGAGATCGGCGGCTCCGCCGAGGAGGACGCGGCCGATTTCCTCAGGCGCAGCAAGGTGAAGAAGCCGGTGGTGGGCTTCATCGCGGGTGCCACCGCGCCGCCCGGCCGCCGCATGGGCCATGCCGGCGCCATAATCTCCGGCGGCACCGGCACTGCCGCGCACAAGATGGAAGCGATGCGCAGCGCCGGCATCACGGTTGCCGACAGCCCCGCCGCGCTGGGCAGCACGATGGTGAAGGTGTTGAAGGGGTGAGGGGCTGGTGGTGAGTGAACGGCGAAGATACGTGAGGAGTATCGATCACTCAAGTTGCTTCAATCGTATCCGACAGATCGCCTGCTGAGTTGGTTAATTGAAGTGGACCCCATGCCTGGGACCACGTGGCTGGCTTTCTTAGTTGGAAGCTCGGCCGTTCCGTCCTCGTGAATCCTTCATGCGATTAAAGCTTCTTGCTGCTGCTGTGGCGGCTGTGGGCATGTGGGCAACGCGCCAGCGTTGTCCAAGCTTGTCCGCAGGACAAGCGTCATGTCCACAGCCGTGTTGCCGAGCGCGCCGGTGACGCCGCCGCGCCAGACCGCCATCGGCGTCCGGTTCGCCAGCGCCTGATGCGGTTGGCGCGCGTTGTAGAAGGCGAACCAAGCGGCTATTCCGGCCTTGGCCTCATGGCCGTCGGCGTAGCCTTTGAGATAGATGTCCTCGTGCTTCAGCGAGCGCCATAGCTGTTCGATGAACACGTTGTCCATCCAGCGGCCCCAGCCGTCCATCGAGATGCGCATGCCGGCTGCGGCGAGCGTGCCGGTGAAGGCGGCGCTGGTGATCCCCGGGTCAAGCCCGGGGAGGCAGCCCTGGTCGGTGTTGAAGATCTCCGGCTTGCCGAAGCGTGCCAACGCCTCCTCGAGCGCCGAGACGCAGAACGACACGTCCATGGTGGTTGCCGCTCTCGAAGGCCCGCGCCGCCTGGTCCAAAAGCTGTTTCTTCCAGACGTAGATCTGGTTCGGGTGAACATCATAGCGCTGCGCCAAATCGGCCACAGTCGCCTGCTCTCGCAGCGCCTCCAGGGCGATCTTCGCCTTCAGCGTTGCATCGATCTTCCGTCGTGTTTTCTTGCTCATGGTCCGCTCCGTCTAGCATGACGGAACGGCACCTTCCAACTAAGCCACTGGTCCCAAAATCGGGGACCACTTCAGTGCTGCTATGGTCGCTGCGTCACAAATTCCGCGGTTCGGCGATGGTGGCACGGTAACAGACGGGGATTTATGCTATAAATACTTGACTCAAGAGCGCCAAACTCGCCACAATATCTTTAAAGCACAGAACGTTGGAAGGGGCGATGAGTATGACCGTGATCTCGGCCGCGTCCTGGGCAAAGTTCGCCCGCGGCGGATGGCAACCCACAAAGGCGACTCGACGCTTCGGACTGACGGCCGTTGTTGTAGCCGCTACTGTGGCGGCCTGTGCTCCGATCCAGTCAGGCCCGCCGGTAGCGCCGAACTTCGTATTTGCACCGCCTAGTTCGAATTCGGCCACGCATTACAATATGTCGATTGGGATACTGCGGCCGCTGGGCGCGGGACAAGCACCCGGAGAAAACTTCTTTGTCACCAATGTGCCAATTTTTGCGAACGGCAAGGCTGTGATCGATCAGATGCTGACTGCGACGCAAGCGGACATCGAACGCATTATCATCGCGCGAGGATTTACGACCGCAGGCGCCTATTCCACGATCGACGAAATGACGTTCAGCGCCAAAGAACGCGCGACCCTTATTCTGCGACCAACCTTTACCGTAAACCTCACGGTCATGAATGTTCCGTTTGGGCAATCAACCGCCACCATCGGCGGCTACGCTGTCCTTGAGCTTCTGGAACCGATGTCGCGCGAGAAGGTTTGGATTAAGCGGCTCGACCTCGCGCCGATTACCCGCCCGGTTCAATTGCAACCCGGTCAAATCGGCAATCAACTCGTAAGCGTGATATCCACCAACTCAATGACCGACCTTCTCAACGTCTTCTACATGCCAATGATGGCTAAGATGTGGGATCAGCTGGATGGACGCGAGATTGAAACCCTGAAGCGCGATGCCGACAAGCTGAAGGCTGCGACGCGGTATCGGGGTGGGTGACGCCTCTAGCGACACTTTTTTGTACTCAGTACAAATTGTAGCATATCTTTTTTCTGATTCTTCTGCCGCGAATTCTCCTCAACAGGCACTCACAGGAAGCGCGTGGAGAGACCGGGGATCAAATTCTCCTCACTTCTGCTCCCCATATCTCTGCCGGTAAAACTCCTCGATGCTCTGAAGCTGCTCCTTGCTCATGCCTTCCTTGAGCCAGCGGTGGCCGGGCTGGCTGTAGACGTATTTTTCCAACAGCTCCTTGTAGAAGTCGTCGCCGGCCACCTCCTTTACCTCGGGGAGGAAGCTGAAATAGAAGTTCTTGGCGACCTCGTAGATCCCGTGCCACCAGGCATAGTCGGGGCCGGACATCGCCGCGCCGTGCCGCGCGCGCCGGCCTTCGTGATGCCAAAGCTCGTAATAGGTCCATTCGAGCTTCTCGTCCATCGGCGCCGGTGTCAGCTTCTTGGCTTTGTAAAGCTCCGTCATGATCGCGGTCGCGGGCTTGGCGAATTTGTCGTCGTAGAGATCGACGAGGTCGTCGAACTGCTTGTAGAAGCCGGCGACGAGCCCGTCGGCGTGACAGCTCGTGCATACCTCCTGCATCCGCTCACGCCGCTGCTGCCAGGCGAGCACCTGCGCCACCTTGCGCGTCTTGCCGTCGCTGCCCTTCACCTCGTCGCCGACTTTGGGCACCGGCTTGTCCTCCGGCAGGTCCGTCTTCGAGAGGTCGTCGAAGATCACCATGTTGAGCTTGGTCGAGATCGCCGGGCGCAAGGTCCAACTTATGCGGTCGCCGACATCGTGCGTCGCTTCCTGCTTGCGCGTGGCACTCATATGGCAGGTGGCGCAGGAAGGCGCGGCGGTATAGTCGACGCCGGGCTTCCACGATTTGCTGTCGAGGTTGAGCCGGCCCTTATTGGCTTCCCAGAGAATGCCGTGCTTTGATTCCTGATAGATCTCGACCTGCGGATGATCGGGACCGAGATGGCATTTGCCGCAGGTCTCAGGCTCGCGCGCCTGCGCCTTGGAGAAGCGGTGGCGGGTATGGCAGGCGCTGCAGCTTCCGACGCTGCCGTCGGGATTGATCCGGCCGACGCCGGTGTTGGGCCAGGTCGCGGGATCGAACTCGCCGTTCGCCAGCACCTTCACCGTCGAGCCGTGGCATTGGAAGCATCCCGCCGCCACCGCCGGCGGGCCGCCGACGACCTCGCCCAGGAAGTTGTCGAGCGAGGCGAGGATCTCGCCGGCCTTGGCGTGATGGCTGCCCTTCTGCTGGTCGACTTCCTTCTGATGGCAGCGCGCGCAATCCTTCGGCGAGACGATGACCGTGATCGTCTCTCCGTGGTGCCTGAACGCGCCGGGAACGGTTTCTGCCGCATGATGGCAGTCGAAGCACCCGATCCCTTTTTGCGCGTGCACGCTGCTGCGCCACTCCTCCGCCAAGGCCGGATTGTTCGTGCGGTGGCATTTGAAGCAGGCCTGGTTCTGCTCCGCGAATTCCTTGAAGGCAGGGGCGGCCGCCGGCTCCGCCTGAGCCGGGCCGATGGTTGCGCCCAGGAAGATCAATGCCGATGCCAGAGCCAAAGACCCGAAGCGCATCGCCCCAGCCCTCCCGGCGATATTTTCTAATGAAGATTGCTTGGACAAACTCGCTTCGATAAGTGATATCAGGGTTGATTTTCTGGCGCAAGCAACTCGCTTTTGGAATGATGGGCGAAACGCGGCGGCGTGGTGCTGGCGCCAGCGTCGATCCCGGCACATCGCAAGAATGGCCGGGAACCGGTTTCTCCCCGTCCGCGTTGAGATGCACGGAGGACTCATCACATGCACAGACGTCAATTTTTCGGATTGTTCGCCGCCTCTCTGCTCGCCCCCGCCGTGGCCGCGCGGGCCGAGGAGGGGCGCGAGGAATTCTGCGAGCAGCTCGATCGGGAAGAGCGGGAGCTGCGCGAACGGCTCGATCATGAACGCGATCCGCGGGATCGCGACGAGATCGAGCGGCGCCTGCGCGAGATCGTCGAGCAGCGCGAGCGGGACTGCTTCCGCCGATAGGCGCGGTATCGGCTTGGCGGCGGGTTTGGTCGCTGCGGGGGCCGCGCGCCGGCTATAGCCAGCGCTGCTCCGCCGCCTGACGGCGCTCGAAGGCGGCGATGTCGCCGGCAAGGCCGAGGGTGAAGTCGATCTCGTCGACGCCTTGCAGCAGGCACTCTTTGCGGAAGGCATCGATGTCGAAAGCGAACTTCCTGCCCGAGGGAGCGGTCACGCGCTGCCGCTCGAGATCGACGGCCACCCAGCCGCCGGGCTGCTGCTCGATCTCGGCTTGCAGCGCCGCCGCCGCCTCGGCGGGAAGCACCACCGGCAGCAAGCCGTTCTTGAAGCAGTTGCCGAAGAAGATGTCGCCGAAGCTCGGCGCGATCACGGCGCGGAAGCCGTAATCCCAGAGCGCATAGACCGCGTGCTCGCGCGAGGAGCCGCAGCCGAAATTCCGCTCCGCCACCAGCACGCGGGCGCCCGCGGCGCCGGGTCGGTTGAGGGCGAACTCCGGCTTCGGCGCGCCGTCCTCGGCAAAGCGCAGATCGTGGAAGAGGAAGCCGCCATAGCCCGAGGCGCGCGGCTTGCGCAGGAAGCGCGCCGGGATGATCTGGTCGGTGTCGATGTTCGCCATGGCCATCGCCACGGCGGGCGCGTCGATGCGCTGGAACTTCTCCATCTCAGCCCTCCCCGGCAAGGTGGCGGATATCGGTGAGGCGGCCGGTCACCGCGGCGGCGGCGGCCATAGCCGGGCTTACCAGATGCGTGCGCGCGCCCTTGCCCTGGCGCCCGGCGAAATTGCGGTTGGAGGTCGAGGCGCAGCGCTGGCCGGCGGCGACGAGGTCGCCGTTCATGCCGACGCACATGGAGCAGCCGGCCTCGCGCCACTCGAAGCCCGCCGCCTTGAAGACGGCGTCGAGCCCTTCTGCCTCGGCCTCAGCCTTGACGAGGCCGGAGCCGGGCACCACCCAGGCGGGGATTACCGCCTTGCGGCCGCGCGCTACCGCGGCGGCGGCGCGCAGGTCCTCGATGCGGCTGTTGGTGCAGGAACCGATGAACACCCGGTCGATGGCGATCGCCTCGAGCGGCGTCCCAGGGACGAGCCCCATATAGGCGAGCGCCGCTTCCCAGCCGGCGCGGCGCTCCGCATCGGGCGCGGCGGCGGGGTCGGGAACGCGGCCGGTGATGGGCGCTGCATGCTCGGGCGAAGTGCCCCAGCTCGCCATCGGCGCAATTGCCGCGGCGTCCAGCGTCACTTCGCGGTCGAAGCACGCGCCCTCATCGCTCGGCAGCGCGCGCCAGAAAGCGAGCGCGCTTTCCCAATTCGCTCCCTTGGGCGCATAAGGCCGGCCTTCGAGCCAGGCGAAGGTGGTCTCGTCGGGCGCGACGAGGCCGGCCCGGGCGCCCGCCTCGATCGACATGTTGCAGAGGGTGAGGCGGCCCTCCATGGAAAGCCCGCGGATCGCCGACCCCGCATATTCGATGACGTGTCCAGTAGCGCCCGCGGCGCCAATCTCCGCGATGATGGCGAGAATGACGTCCTTGGCGAAGACGCCCGGCGCGAGGCTGCCCTCGACCGAAATGCGCAGGGTCTTGGGCCGGCGCTGCCAAAGCGTCTGCGTGGCCATCACATGCGCCACTTCCGAGGCGCCGATGCCGAAGGCGAGCGCGCCCAGCGCGCCATGGGTCGAAGTGTGGCTGTCGCCGCAGACGATGGTGAGGCCCGGCTGCGTCAACCCTTGTTCCGGCCCCACCACATGGATGATGCCCTGGCGCGGATCGCTGAGGCCGAACACCGTGGCGCCGTGCCGCGCGGCATTGACCTCGACCGCATCGACCATCGCCCGCGCCTCGGGATCGGCGATCGCCGCGACGTCGCGGCTCGAGGTCGGCACGTAATGATCGGCCGTGCCGAAAGTGCGGTCCGGCCGGCGCAGCGTCAGCCCCTTTTCGGCCAGCACCTCGAAGGCGCGGCGCGAGCCGTCATGGATCAGATGGCGGTCGACATAGAGCAATGTCTGCCCGTCCGCGCGCTCCACCACCTTGTGGCGGTCCCAGATCTTGTCGAAGAGCGTGGCGGAAGCGGCAGTCATGGCGTCAGCTCCTTCCCGGCGGGCGCGCGTCAGGATTGGGCGGTGAAGGCATCGAGGATCTCCGCCGCGGTCGCCGGCCAGACCTCGCCGCTCGCCATGACGTGATCGAGCGCGCGCTCGAGCGCGCCGATGCGGTAGGGCTGGCCGATCACCCAGGGATGCAGCGCCAGCGCCAGGATGCGCCCGCCCTGGCTCGCCGCCTCCCGGCGGAGCAGGTCGAACTGATCGCGGATCTCCTGCGTGAATTCATCCTCGGAATGGCGGTTCTGGATCAGGATGGTGTAGTCCTCGATGTCGTTGGGGAGCGGCATGGCGTGGATCGCCCGGCTCGCCGTCCGCATCGCATAAGGCATGTCGTCATTGACCCAGTCGCAGACATAGTCGATACCGGCGGCGGCCACGAGATCGGGCGTGGCAAAGGATTCCGACCGCGCCGGCGAGAGCCAGCCGCGGATCTGCCGGCCGCTCGCGCGGCGGAGGATCGCCAGCGTCTCCTCGACCAGCCGCCGCTCTTCCTCGACCGGCATGCCCTCGGCGTGGAGATGATCCATGTCGAGGCCATGAGCGATCACTTCCCAGCCGCGCTCGACGCAAGCCTTGACGAGGCCGGGATGGCGCGCGGCGACCGCCGCGTTCACCGCGGCCGAGGCGCGGATGCCGAAGCGGTCGAGCGCCTTCATCACGCGGAAGATGCCGACGCGGTTGCCATAGTCGCGCAAGGTGTAGTGGCGCAGGTCGGGATAGGCGGTCATCATGGCGCCCGGCGGCTTGAAGGGCTTGCCCTTCATGTCGAGCGGAAACCATTGCAGCGCCGGCACCACCATGAGCGCCACTTTCTTGCCGCCGGGCCAGGCGATAGGCTTTCGGCGCGGCAGCATCGACCAGTCATAGCGCTCCTGGTCCATGCCGTAGCGGCGCTTGGGATAGTCGAGATAATCGGGCGGGAGCGTCATGGCGCCTCTCCCACCGTTTCGCCCGCGGCGGCGAAGGCGTCGTAATCATGGGCAAGGAAATGCTGCGCGATCTCGCGGCCGGTGGCGCGCCAGACCTTGTCGTGGCGCGTGATGTAGGAAAGCGCCTCTTCGAACGCGGCGATGCGATAGGGCTGGCCCACGAGATAGGGGTGGAGCGGGATGCACATCACGGTACCGGACTCCGCGCCTTCCTCATAGAGCCGGTCGAACTGGCGCTTGATGATGTCGCCATAGGCGCGGGGGCTGAGGCCGTTGACGCTGAAGGCGATGGCGTCGTTCATCTCCAGCGAATAGGGGATGCTGGCGAGCCGGCCGCTTCCGGTCTTGACCGGGCCGGGCTGGTCGTCGTGGAAGAGGTCGCAGCAATAGCTGAGCCCCATCTCCGCGATGAGGTCGAGCGTGCGCTCGGTATAGGTGAGCGCCGGGGCGAGCCAGCCATCGAGCCTCTGGCCGGTGTGCCGGCGCACCGTGTCGATCGAATCCTGGATGACCGCGCGCTCCTGCGCCTCGGACATGCCGAAGAGATAGCGCGTGTTGTAGGTGCCATGGGAATAGAACTCCCATTGGCGCGCGGCGCAGGCCTCGATCACCTCGGGATGATGCTCGCAGACCGCGACGTTGAGCGAGACGCTGCCGCGCACGCCGCAACGGTCGAACGCCTCCAGCATGCGCCAGAAGCCGACGCGGTTGCCGTAATCGCGATAGGAATAGCCCAGCACGTCCGGCGCCGGCCGCGGCCAGGCGCCGCGCGTGGGATTGCGCGGCGGATCGATCTCGTAGAACTCGATGTTGGGCGCAAGCCAGAGCGCCACATGGGCGCCGCCCGGCCAGCGGATCCGGGGCCGCCGGTCATAGGGGAGGTAATCGTAGAGGCCGGGATCGCGCTTCATCTCAAGGGCTCAGTCGTTGACGGGGTGGTAGGCGCTCATGAAGTCGATCACCTCGGCCACCGGGATCACGTCGGCGTATTTGAGCGCCATGTCGTAGAGATTGGCGAAATGCGGGCTCTCGTGCTTGTCGGCGACGCACTCCTCGGGGACGATGGTGCGGAAGCTGCGCGACAGGCTGTCGATCACCGTGGCGCGCACGCAGCCCGAGGTGGATCCGCCCGTCACCACCACCGTGTCGACGCGGTGGAAGGTGAAGAGCGAGCCGAGATTGGTCTCGAAGAAGGCCGAGGCCATGCGCTTGTTGACGATGATGTCGCGCCGAAGGTCGATGCGCAGGCGGTCGTCGAGCGCGGAGCGGCGCGAGCCCGCCTTGATGTTCTGCAAGGAGTCCGGCGTGTCGGAGCGCGTGCCCCAGACGCCGCAATCCTCGCCCGAGTCCATATAGGCGACATAGGTCCACACCACCGGGCAGTTCTTGGCGCGGAAGAGATCGGCGAGCGCGTTGACGTATTCGATCTGCCGGGGGTCGGTCTCATAGGCGGTCTTGAACTCGTCGACCCGGGTATAGGCGTTCTGGAGGTCGATGTTGATCAGCGCCGGCTTGCGGCCGAAGCCGAAGCGCTTGCGGGTCGGATTGGCCTTGATCTCCTGATAAAGCGCGCGCGCGGTCTTGTCCGATCGCTCCATCGCATCTCCTCCCGCACTTCCGCAGCCGCCGGCGATCGAAGCTCATGGTATCCGATCGGGGGCTGATCTATCCTGCAAAAAAGGGCGGGCGGCGCCAAGCGCAAGCCGGCAGGACAGCCCCCGCGCATCGATCCGGTGTCTCGCGCATCGCCTTCAAGCCCCGATCGCCCCCGTCCTGAGAGAGGGAAGGAGTCCGTCATGTCGCGCCAGCACCCCGTCGTCACTCGCCGCCGCGTGCTCGCGGGCGCCGGCGCGCTTGCCGCGCTCGGCGCGCCCGCCCTGCTGCGCGCCGAGGCGCCGGCGGTCAAGGTCGGCATCCTCCATCCCGTGACCGGCGGCGTCGCCTATTCCGGCACGCAGTCGCGCGCCGGCGCGCTGATGGCGGTGGAGGAGATCAACGCCGCGGGCGGCATCAAATCGCTGGGCGGCGCCCGGATCGACGCGCTGCTGGCGGACGCCCAATCCAAGGTCGATGTCGCGGTGTCGGAGATCGAGAAGTACCACGAGGCCGGCGTCTCGGCGGTCCTCGGCGGCTATGCGAGCTTCCTCTGCCTCGCCACGACGCAGGCCGCGGCCAAGCACGGCATCCCCTATGTCGTCGATGTCGGCGTCGACGACCGCATCGTCGCGGCCGGGCTTGCCAACACCTTCCGCTTCAGCCCGGGCTACGGCGTCTTCGTCAAGACGGCGGTGGCCGCGCTCAAGGACATCAACGCGGCGGCCGGCAATCCCGCCAAGACCGCGATCATCGTGCATGAGGATTCCGCCTTCGGCACCGGCACGGCGGGCCTCCTCGGCAAGGCGCTGCCCGAGATCGGCATCGAGGTGCTGGAGGCGATCAAGCATCCGACGCCCACCCTCGACTTCAACAACATCGTGCTCACCATCAAGGCGAAGAAGCCCGACATCGTCATCCCCGCGAACTACTACAACGAATACGTCCTTCTCGCCCGCACCCTGCTGCAACAGAAGGTGCAGCCCAAGGCGATCTATTCCGTGCTCGGCGGCGGCGCCTCGCAATACCGCTTCGTCAGGGAGTTCCCAGACGCTGCGCGCTACATCATGGACTGCAACCATTGGTACGACCCCCGCAAGCCCGCGGCGCTCGCGCTCAAGCAGCGGACGGAAGCGAAGGATCTGTTCTTCACCTACGAGGTCTTTCTCAATTACACCGCGGCGATGCTGCTCGCCGACGCGCTGGAGCGCGCGGCCTCCACCGACCGCGCCAGGATCACCGAGGCGCTGGCCGCGAGCGCGTGGAGCGGCCATTTCATGCCCTACGGCCCGACCAAATTCGAGAACGGCCAGAACACCGGCGCGCGGGCGGTGAACCTCCAGGTGCAGGATAACGACATCAAGCTGATCCTGCCCGCCGAATTCGCCAACGCCAAGCCCGTCTTCCCGATGCCGGCCTAGCGCCGGGACTACAACATGGCCGAGATGGCGCGCGCGTTCAGGTATTTCCTAACCCCTCCCCCCATTGAGGGGGAGGTCGGCAGCGCGTTAGCGCTGCCGGGTGGGGGGTGGCCACACGCTCCGCTTCACGCTGCTGTCACTCCATGACGTTGCCGTTCGCGCGCCCGCGGCGCATCTTCCTTGACGTGCTTCGCGCCAATAGTCCGCTCGGTCGCTAAACGGCCGAGCGGACTATCCCCCCACCCGCCCGAGGCCCGAGGCCTCGGGCACCCTCCCCCTCAAGGGGGGAGGGGCGGTGCCGTGCCGTCCCGGCTGCGCAGCAGGCGTTGCAAAATACGCGATTCCCGAGAGAAACCCCCATGTTCGCTTTCGACATCGTTCTGCCGGCGGTGCTGAACGGGCTTGCGACCGGCGCGGTCTATGCGCTGGTGGCGCTCGGGCTGACGCTCATCTATGGCGTGCTCCACATCGTGAACTTCGCCCATGGCAGCCTGCTGATGCTGGCGCTTTACGGCGTCTATTTTCTCTACACGCTTCTCGGCGTCGATCCCTATCTGGCGCTGCCGATCATGGTGCCGGCCATGTTCGCCCTGGGCTACGCGCTCCAGCGCACGCTGATCGCCACCGCCAGCCACGGGCGCGAGGACAACATCCTGCTGGTGACCCTTGGCCTTTCCATCGTCATCGACAATCTCGCGCTCTATCTCTGGAGCGCCGACACCCGCACCATCAATCCGAGCTACGCCTACGACACCGTCGATCTCGGCGTCGCCATCCTCGCGCTCCCGAAGCTCGTCTCGTCGCTGGGCGCTCTCCTCGCCACCTTGCTGCTCTGGCTGCTCATCCGGCGCACCGATCTCGGCAAGGCGATCCGGGCGCTGGCGCGCGAGCGCCGCGGCGCCGAGCTTGTCGGCATCGACGTGGCGCACGTCTTCGCCATGAGCTTCGGCATCGGCATCGCCTGCGTCGGCGCCGCCGCCTGCCTGCTGCTGCCGAGCTATTACGCCCATCCCGGCGTCGGCGAGAGCTTCGTGATCATCGCCTTCACCATCGTGGTGCTGGGCGGCATGGGCAGCTTCCCCGGCGCGCTGCTGGGCGGCTTCATCATCGGTGTCACGGAGTCGCTGGGCGGGCTCTTCCTCGGCGAGAACCTCGGCCGCATCGGCGTCTTCGCGCTCTTCATCGCGATCCTGCTGTTCCGGCCCGCCGGCCTTTTCGGCGCCCGCGCATGAGGCCGCGGACGATGGCGCTCCCTCTTCTCGCGCTCGCCGCGCTGGCGGCGCTGCCGCTGCTGCTGCGCTCGGATTTCTGGCTGCACTTCGCCATCATGACGCTCTATGTCGCCTTGCTGGGCCAGTCCTGGAACCTGCTCGGCGGCTATGGCGGGCAGCGCTCCTTCGGCCATGCGGCGTTCTTCGGCACCGGCGCCTATGCCGCCGCCGTGCTGCAGCTCGATCTCGGCGTCAATCCCTGGGCGTGCCTCGCGCTTGCCGGGCTTGCCGGCGCCGCCGCGGGCGCGCTCGTCGGCGCGCTGAGCTTCCGCTACGGCCTGCGCGGCTCCTATTTCGCGCTGGTGACCTTGGCCTTTGCCGAGGTGTTCCGCATCCTCGCGGATTCCGTGCCTTTCACCGGCGCGGGCGTCGGGCTGCAAATCCCGCTCAGGCAGAGCGCCGCCAACTTCCAGTTTCCCGACAAGGCCGGCTTCTATGCGGTGATCCTGGCGTTGACCGCGCTCGCCACCGCGCTCGCCTGGTGGGTGGAGCATTCGCGCTTCGGCGCCGCGCTCGTCGCGCTGCGCGAGAACGAAGAAGCGGCGCGCGCCCTCGGCATCGACGTCAACCGCACGAAGCTTCGCGCGATCGCGCTCTCGGGCGGGCTCGCCGGCCTCGCCGGCAGCTTCTACGTGCAGTACTACCTCTATATCGATCCGCGCCTTGCCTATGGGGTCGAGGTGTCGGTGGCGGCGCTGCTGGTGCCGCTCATCGGCGGCGCCGGCACCGTCTTCGGCCCGCTTGTCGGCGCGCTCGTCCTGCGCGCGCTCAACGAGGCGAGCAGCCGCCTCACCGGCGATGCGCCCGGCCTCAATCTCGTGCTTTATGGCGCGCTGCTGATCGCGATCCTGGCGTTTCTGCCCGACGGCCTCGTGAGCCTCGGCGCCCGGCTGCGCCAGGCGCTGCGGCGGAGAGCCCCGGGCCATGCTTGAGGTCGCCGGCATCGCCAAGCGCTTCGGCGGCCTCGCCGCGCTGGCGGATGCCAGCCTCACGGCGCGCGCCGGCGCCATCACCGCGCTGATCGGGCCCAACGGCGCCGGCAAGAGCACGCTCTTCGCCATCATCGCCGGCTTCATCGCTCCCGATCGCGGCTCGATCCGCTTCGCCGGCCGCGAGATCCTCGGCCTGCCGGCCCATGCGCTTGCCCGCCTTGGCGTCGTGCGCACCTTTCAGACGGCGCAGCCTTTCGCCGGCCTGACGGTGCGCGAGAACATCGCCATCGGCTGCCAGCTTCGCGCGCGCAGCCGCGCCGAGGCGCTGCGCGAAGCCGCCGGGATCGCGCGGCAGGTCGGCATGGCCGCGCTCCTCGACCAGCAGGCCGGCGCGCTCACCATCGCCGCGCGCAAGCGGCTCGAGCTTGCCCGCGCGCTCGCCACCGGGCCGCGGCTGCTGTTGCTCGACGAGGTGATGGCGGGCCTCAACCCGGCGGAGACGGCCGAGCTGATCGCCGTGATCCGGGCGATCCGCGACGGCGGCGTGACGCTGCTCTTGACCGAGCACGTGATGCAGGCGGTGACCGGCCTTGCCGAGCAGATCTATGTCCTCAACGGCGGGCGCATCATCGCCGCAGGCGCGCCCGCCGCCGTCCTCGCCGATGCCGGGGTGATCGAGGCCTATCTCGGCCACGGCGCCGCCGCGCGGCTCTCCGGGCGAGAGACGCATGCTTGAGGTGACGGGTCTTGCCGCGGGCTACGGCGCGCTGCCGGTGCTGCGCGGCCTCGACTTCTCGATCGCCGCGGGCGAGATCGTCGCCGTGCTCGGCGGCAACGGCGCCGGCAAGACGACGCTCAACGGCGCGCTCTCAGGGCTGCTCCGGCCGAGCGCGGGGAGCATCCGCTTTCTCGATCGCGAGATCGCCGGCGCGCCGCCCGCCGCCATCGTGGCGCAGGGCCTGATCCAGGTGCCGGAAGGCCGCTGCATCTTCCCCAATCTCAGCGTGCGGGAGAACCTGGAGCTCGGCAGCTATCGCCGCGCCCGCGCGCGCCGGGCCGCCAATCTGGCGCGGGTCGGCGCGATCTTCCCGCGCCTCGCCGAGCGCATGGGGCAGCGTGCGGGAACGCTCTCGGGCGGCGAGCAGCAGATGCTCGCCATCGGTCGCGGCCTCATGGCGGAGCCGCGGCTCCTCATCCTCGACGAGCCCTCGCTCGGCCTCTCGCCGCTGCTGGTGGAGGAGATGTTCGCGCTGGTGGCGGGCCTCAAAGCCGAGGGCCTTTCCCTCCTGCTGGTCGAGCAGAACGTGGTGCAGTCGCTCGCCGTCGCCGACCGCGCCTATGTGCTGGAGAACGGGCGCTTCGGCCTTGCCGGAACGGCCGCGGCGCTGCTCGACGACCCCAGGCTGCGCCAGGCCTATCTGGGGCTATGATCGATGACGATTGCAGCGAGGCTCCTATGACATCGCTCCGCTCCCGCTTTGAGCGCCCGGGAATCGTGGTGGCCCCCGGCTGCTACGATGCGCTTTCCGCCCATCTCATCGAGCGCGCCGGCTTCGAGGCCGCCTATCTCTCGGGCGCCGCCATCGCCTATACGCGCTTTGCCCGCCCGGATATCGGCCTCGTCGGCATGAGCGAGGTCGCCGACACAATCGGCGTCATTGCCGAGCGCGTCGCGGTGCCGCTGATCGTCGATGCGGATACCGGCTTCGGCAACGCGCTCAACGTTATGCGCACGGTGAGGCTCTTCGCCGCGCGCGGCGCCGCGGCCATCCAGCTCGAGGACCAGTCGACGCCCAAGCGCTGCGGCCATCTCGCCGACAAGGCGTTGATCCCCGCGGCCGAGATGGTGGGCAAGCTCAAGGCCGCGCTCGATGCGCGGCCGGGCGCGGAGACGCTGATCATCGCGCGCACCGATGCGATCGCGGTGGAAGGGTTCGAGGCGGCGCTCGACCGGGCGGAAGCCTATCGCGAGGCCGGCGCCGACATGCTCTTCATCGAGGCGCCGCGCAGCGAAGCGGAGCTCGCCGAGATCGGCCGGCGCTTCCGCGGCCGCGTGCCGGTCATGGCCAATATGGTCGAAGGCGGCCGGACGCCCGCCAAGACCGCCTCGGAGCTCGAGGCGCTGGGCTATGCGCTCGTCATCTTTCCCGGCGGCACCGTGCGCGCGCTCGCCTTTTGCCTGGAGCGTTATTTCGCGAGCCTCAAGCAGCACGGCACCACCGCGCCCTGTCGCGCCGCCATGCTGGATTTCGCCGACCTCAACGCGATCATCGGCACGCCTGAGATGCTGAGCCTCGGCCGGCGCTACGACGCCGATCCGCATTAAAGATAGGTCCGCTCCGGCACGGCGCTTTTTTGCCCTTTGCTGCCGGGGGAATTTTTTCGGAGCCGAAGGTCAAAACAATCCGCTTGGCCGTTGCACGCGGCCGCGACGGACGGGACCGCGACCCGCCGCCTTTCCGGCGCCGGGTTCCGCTGGTAGTGTCGGCCGGCGGAGGACGAGGTGAGCGATCTCCGGCATGAAATAATAGCCTGGTCGGCGATGCTCTGGCGCTTTCTGGCCGATCACGCCGATACCGCGCGCCAGATGGTTGAGAGCGCCGCGCCGTCGGCGCTGGAGCCTTTGGTTGCGGTGCTGCCGGATTGGGCGGTGCTGTCGATTGCGGCGGCTTTGCTGCTGAGCATCGGCTATGGCGCCTGGAAGACGATGCGGCTCGGCTGGATGCGCGTTTTTGACCGGCCACGATACGAGCGGCAACAAGCCGCCACGCGCCAGGATACCGAATCCCTGCAACAGCAGCTTGCTGCGATGAAAGAGCAGCTCGACCGGATCGAGGAAGGGCGCGTGGCTGCCGGCGCCGCCCCGCGCGACGCGCTGGAACGGCAGCGCCGCGATGCCGCCGCCGCCGCTATCGTCGCCGAAGCCACGCCGGCGTCTCGCGTGGCCGTTCGCAACATCGCGGCGGGCGATCTCGACGCGGCCATTGCCGCGCTGAAGCGCGACGCGCGCGCCGATGTCGCGGCGGCGGCGGAAAAGTGGCGCCGGCTGGGCGCCTTGGTCATCGGCACGAACACCGCCGAAGCGCGCGGCGCTTACGAAGAGGCGTTCAAGCTTCAGCCGGACGATTTCTGGACCTGCGTCGAGCTGGCGCGGCTGCGGCAAGAGGCCGGCGATCTCCATGGCGCCAGGGAAGCGGCGCTCTGCGCCGAGCGCGCGGCGCGGAATGCCCGCGATAAGACGGTCGCTGCCGATACTTTGGGCGACGTGTTGCGCGAGGGGGGCGATCTCGCGGGCGCCAAGAGCCGCTACGAGGCGGCCCTTGCGGTTTCCGAGCGCCTGGCACGGGACAATCCCGGCTCGGCTTCCGCCCAGCGCGATCTGTCGGTCAGCTATGACAGACTTGGCGACGTGTTGCGCGAGGGGGGCAATCTCGCGGGTGCCAAGAGCCACTACGAGGCGGGCCTTGCGGTTTCCGAGCGCCTGGCGCGGGACAATCCCGGTTCGGCCGAGGCCCAGCGCGATCTGTCGATCAGCTACAGTAAGCTGGGCGACGTGTTGCGCGAGGGGGGCGATCTCGCGAGTGCCAAGAGCCGCTACGAAGCGGGCCTTGCGGTTTCCGAGCGCTTGGCGCGGGACAATCCCAGCTCGGCTTCCGCCCAGCGCGATCTGTCGATCAGCTATGAAAGACTTGGCGACGTGCTGCGCGAGGGAGGCGATCTCACGGGCGCCAAGAGCCGCTACGAGGCGGGCCTCGCGGTGAGAGAGCGCCTGGCGCGGGACAATCCCGGCTCGGCTCAAGCCCAGCGCGATCTGTCGGTCAGCTATGACAGACTTGGCGACGTGCTGCGCGAGGGGGGCGATCTCGCGGGTGCCAAGAGCCGCTACGAGGCGGGCCTTGCGGTTTCCGAGCGCCTGGCGCGGGACAATCCCGGCTCGGCCGCGGCGCAGCGCGATCTGTCGGTCAGCTATGAAAGACTTGGCGACCTGGCGGAGCAGGCCGGCGATCTCAAAGCGGCGATCGCCAGATACGAACAAAGTCTGCCGATCGCCCGGGCGCTCGCGGCAAACAACCCCTCGCATCCGGGATTGGCCAGAGATGTCGAAATCACCGAGCGAAGACTCGCGGCCCTGAAATTGAGAGCGGCCGGCAAGGGATGAAGGCGCGTATCGGATATTGGCGCTGAGCAGCTCTCGACGCCGCATCGGCCGCCGCGTGCCGCTTCAAAGATAATTCCGCTCCAAGAGCGCGCCGATGCGCTCGTTCTGGATCTCGGTGGTGCCGTCGACATAGCCGGCGATGCGGGCAAGCGCGATGTGGCGGCCGATCGGATGCTCCTCGCGCAGGCCCTCGGCGCCCATCGCCTGCATGCATTGGCCGAGCCGGCGCTGTGCCATCTCCACCGCGAATTTCTTGGCGAGCGCCGCTTCGAGCACGGCGTCGCCGCCCGCGGCGATGATTTCGGCCGCGCGCCAGGTGAGGAGCCGCGCCGCTTCGAGATCGGCGGCGACGTCGACCAGCGACCAGCGCAGCCCCTGATGGTCGATGAGGCGCTTGCCGAAGGCGCGGCGGCGCGCGCCGTAGTCGAGCGCCAGGCGCAGCGCTTCCGTCACCATGCCGCAGCACATGGCGGCGACATAGGTGCGCGCGCCGTTGATGCCGGCGAGCGCGCGCTTGAACGCCGCGCCGGGCGGGTAGAAAAGCGCGTCGTCCTCGGCACGATACGCCCTGAGTCGGAACCCGCCGGCGCCGATGGCATGGCCGCCCATCAGCCCATAGGCGGGCAGGCGCTCGAAGCCGGGCGCGCTGGCGTCGATGAGAAAGGCGGCGATGCCCGCGGTGCCCGCGGCGGCGTCGGTCTTGGCATAGAGGATGATCGTCTCGGCGTTGGCGGCGTTGGTGAGCCAGGCCTTCTCGCCGTCCAGCACCCAGCCGCCATCGGCCTTGCGCGCCTGCGTCGCGATGGCGGGAAAATCGCTGCCGGCATGGGGCTCGGTGAGCGAGGTGCCGCCGAGCCGCTCGCCCGCCACTAGCGGCGCCAGATATCGGGCGATCTGCGCCGCGCTGCCTTGCAGCGCGATGCGCGCGGCGACGTTCTGGGTGTTGATCAGGCTGAAGGCGAAGCCCATGCAGGAGCGCGCCAGCTCCTCGGCGATCAGCGCCTTGGCGATGAAGCCCGCGCCCTGGCCGCCGCGCTCGCGCGGCACTTCGATGGCAGTGAGGCCGATGCGCGCCGCCGCGCGGATCGCCTCGCGCGGCACCTCTCGCGCCCGCTCCCATTGGGCGGCGTTGGCGGCGACGTGCTCGAGGCGAAAGCGGCGCGCGGCTTCGAGCAGCGCGCGCTCCGCCGGGCTCAGCCTCTCGATCGGCGAGGATGATATCATCATGAGCGCCGACCTTCTCCGCTTGCCGGCCCGCGGTCAAGGGCGAGGCGGAAAAGAGATCCAACACGGAGGCACGGAGGGCACGGAGAAAGGTATAAGGGGCAGCGAGCCTTCCTCAAGAATCCGATCTTCTCCGCGGCTCCATGTCCCTTATTTATTCGGCGGCGCGCACCCGTGGCTGCGGCGATGTGCCGGCAAGCTGGCGTTGGCGCATCGGCTTGATGATGAACAGCGCCGTCGCGGCGACCGCGAGATTGGCGATGGTGGCGACGACGAACACCAAATGCCAGCTTCCGGTCTGATGCTGCAGCCAATTGGCCAGCGGCACCAGGAAGGAGGCGGTGCCCTTGGCGGTGTAGAGCAAGCCGGCATTGGTGGTGGCGTATTTGACGCCGTAGCTGTCGGTGCAGATCGCCGGGAAGAGGCTGTAGATCTCGCCCCAGGTGAAATAGACCAGGCCGGCGGTGAGGATGAAGGCGTAGGGCGAGGTGCCGATGGTGCCGAGCGCCCAATAGGCCGCCGCGCCGCAGGTGAAGACGATCGCCATGGTGTTCTCGCGGCCGATATGGTCGGAGACCCAGCCGAAGATCGGCCGCGCCACGCCGTTCAAGATGTTGTCGACCACGCCGGCGGTGACGATCACGGTCGAGGTGGTGAAGACC
>DASPSJ010000040.1:0-128849 GCA_035623985.1 Allostellaceae bacterium
AATTACGAAAGAGACTACGTCAACACCGTCTCATAAGTGCACCATATAGGGTAACAGTTTCGCGTAAAAAATTGAGTCGGAAGAGTCGCTTAGCCCTTGCCGCCGTTAGCTAAATTCCTTTCCGTGGAAATCCAGGCTAGCGCCGAGATACGCCGACATGACATTAGTACCTCGGATTTCGGAATGGCCATGTGTTGTTAACATCTGCGTGCCAAATAACCCCATGGATTGGACGTCAGGGCCATGGAGCTTGTTGGACATAGCCGAACTGACGACTACGTAGCTTCAAATGATGGTGTTGCCAATGAGAACGCCGAAAAAATCCATTGTAAAGAAGTTCCGATTTCTCGGCGAGCAAGATGGTCGCCCAGAGCGGATGCTGAAAGGTAAGCTTTCCGAATTATTCGCTTTTGGTGGGGATATTGAAAACGCGTACTTGGCGCGCGTAGATTTTGGAAATAGCGTCGAGACCTCCGTGGCTTTATGTCTGCGGACACGGAGCGGTAGTCAACAAGAAGTAGTAAATTATGTCGGCGCTGCATTCTCAGGCCTCTTTAATGCAAAGGAACATCTGGACGTAATTTTCTTGAATGAGGAGGAAGAGGCTCAGTTGAAAAGAGTTTGTCGGCCCTTCTTTATAAGAGGCAGCGTCCTCCGGCCAACGGAATTACAGTGACAGAATTCCGGGGACATACCGGAGGGTACCGCTCCCTGCGCCTTCCCTCGCACCCCATCATCGAGCGAGTCGTAGCCCAGCGCCCTGCTTCGGCGTATATTGCGTGTAAAGGGAGATAAGCTCTCGGGGGGGGGCCGGTGACTTCTGGGGTTGCGAGGGACGAGAGATCGCCTTCGCCGCCGCGCGCGGGAAGGGTCGACCTCCCACCGGCACGGGGCCGAGCCGTCGGGATCGAGCGGGAGCACCGAGGGGCGGGGGAATTGGCGAGTTTTCACTATAAGGCGCTGACGGGGTCGGGCGCGGTGGTGGCGGGCGTGCTCGAGGCGCCGTCGCGCGAGGCCGCGGTGGCGCAACTCCGTAGCCTCGGCCAATTTCCAATTTCGGCCAGCGACGCAGCGGCGGGGGACTGGCGCAACCGCCTCGCGCGCGACCTGCTGCCGCGCCAGCGCGCCTCGACCCGCGACCTCGCGCTCGCCACCCATGAGCTTGCCATGCTGCTTCAGGCGGGGCTGCCGCTCGACCGCGCCATCGCAGTGCTGCGGGGGCTGGGGGAGACGGAAAGGCTGCGCGGGCCGCTCGACACGGTGCTGGGCCGGTTGCGCGACGGCGCCGGCTTTGCCGATGCGCTTGCCGCCGAGCCGGGCTTCCCGAGGCTCTACGTCGCCTTGGTGCGCGCGGGCGAGATGGGCGGCAGCCTCGAGGCGACGCTGCGCCGGCTCGCAGACTACCTCGCCAAGGCGCAGGCGATCCGCGACGCCGTGGCCTCGGCGCTGGTCTATCCCGCGATCCTGCTCGCCACCGCCGGCCTTTCCATCACCCTCATCCTGGCCTTCGTCATCCCGAGCTTCGAGCCGCTGTTCGCCAGCGCCGGCAAGTCGCTGCCGGGCTCGACCAGGACCATCATGGCGCTCGGCCATTTCCTGCGCGACTATTGGTGGGCGATCGCGATCGCCGTCATCCTCGCCGGCCTCGCCCTCAACCGTGCGCTGCGCCGGCCGGGCTTCCGCCGCCGCGTCGACGCGGCGCTGCTGCGCCTGCCGCTTCTGGGCGGGCTCCTCGCAAAGATCGAGGTGGAGCGCTTCAGCCGCACGCTTGGCACGCTCATCGGCAATGGCGTGGCGCTGCCGGTGGCGCTCGTCCTCACCAAGGACACGCTTGCCAACAGCGTCATTGCCGAGGCGGTCGGTGCTACGGCGGCGAGCCTGCGCGAAGGCGAGGGGCTGGCCGAACGGCTGAAACGCGCCGGCGTCTTTCCGGCGATCGCGCTCGATCTCATGCGCGTCGGCGAGGAGACCGGCCGGCTCGAGGATATGCTGCTGCGCCAGGCGGATATCGCCGAGCAGAGCGTCAAGCACACCGTCGACCGGCTGCTGGCGCTGCTGGTGCCGGCGCTCACCGTCCTGCTCGGCTGCATCGTCGCCGGGCTCATCGCCACGATGCTGACGGCGATCCTCAGCATCAACGACCTGGCGCTGCAATGAGCGGGGTAGAAGGCAAAGGGTTGGCGCGTTCCGCGCGGCGGCAGGCGGGCTTCACCCTGGTCGAGCTGCTTGCCGTGCTCGCGATCATCGGCCTGCTGCTCGCGGTGGCGATGCCGGCGCTGCTCGCCACCGCGCGGCCCGCCGCCGAGGTGAAGGCGGCGGCGCTGGCGCTGGCAGCGGAGCTGCGCGCAGCGCGCGGCGCCGCGGTGGCGAGCGAGCGGGAGACGAGCGTCACCCTCGACATCGCCGCCGGCACCTATGCCATAACCCACGGCGGGGCGACGCAAAGCCTGCCGCAAGCAATGGGCTTGCGCTTTCGCGGCCCGGCGAACGAAGTGAAGGGCGGGACCGCCACCATCCGCTTCTTTCCCGACGGCAGCTCCACCGGCGGCGAGCTGCGGCTCTCCTATGAGGGGCGCGAACAGCGGGTCGCGGTGCATTGGCTGAGCGGCAGGGTGACGGTCGATGACTAGCGCCCGGCAGCCGAGCGGCGGCTTCACCTTGATCGAGGTGCTGGTGGCGCTGACTATTCTCGGCATCGCGCTGGGGGTGCTCATGTCGGCGCTGTCGGGCGGCCTGTCGCGCGCCGGCGCGACCCAGAGCGAGGCGGCCGCGGCGCAGCTCGCGCAATCACTGCTCGCCGATGCCGGGCGCGAGGCGGCGCTCGCCGACGGCGAGCAGGCGGGGGCGCTGGCAAGCGGATTTCGCTGGCGGCTGGCGGTGGCGCCTTACGGCGATGACGACGACCGCCGGGCTTGGCCGATCGCCGCCAAGCGGGTAACCGCCGTGGTGTCCTGGAGCGACGGCGGCGCGGAGAGATCCGTCGCCTTGACCACGCTTCGCCTCTTGCCCCAGGCGCCGGCGCCATGACCCGCGGGGAAAGCGCCAAAGGCGCGGCGGGCTTCACCCTGCTCGAGCTGCTGGTGGCGATGACCTTGCTGGGACTGCTGACGGTGCTGTTGTTCGGCGGACTGAAATTCGGCGCGCGCGCCTGGGCGCGCGGCGAGGCGCACAGCGCCGGCGCGGAAGAGGTGCGCTTCGTCCAGCAGCTCCTGCGGCGCGAGCTGGAAGAGAGCTATCCCTTCTTCCTCGCGACCGATCCCCTGGACCCCCATGTGACGTTCGAGGGCGAGACGCAGAGCCTCACCTTCCTGGCGCCGGCGCCGCAATCGCTCGGCGTCGCCGGACGGGCGCGGATCACGCTTCGCGCGGTCGCGGGGGAGGGCGGGGAAAAACTGGTCATCCTGGCGCGGCCGGAACTTGCCTTCGGCGATGACGCGAGCGCCGAAGTGCTGATCGACGGCTTGGAAGCGCTGAGCTTCTCCTATTACGGCGCCGAGGGAGCAAGCGATCCGCCGCAATGGCATGACCGCTGGAGCGACCGGCGCGACTTTCCGAAGCTCATTCGCGTGGCCGCGCGCTTTCCCGCCGGCGACGCGCGGCGCTGGCCCGATCTGGTCGTGGCGCCACGGATCGACGTCGATCTCGGCTGCGGCTACGACCCGCTCAGCAAATCCTGCCGGGGGCGCTAGATGCGCAACCTCGCGATCCAGCGCCGCTCGCTCGATCTCGCCGCGCTCGCCGGCGCGGGCTGGCGCTGGTGGACGGGCGAGCTTCTGGCGATGCTGCCGGAGGGGATCGCACAAGCGCTCCGCCGCGGCGGCGCCGTGACGATCGAGCTGCGCGACGGCGATGTCCTCGCAACCGATGAGCGCGGCGCCGTGCTGCTGCGGCTGCCGCGACAGGAGATCGAGGGGGCGAGGCTGCCGCCGGCGCTGCGCGACCGGCTCGCCGGCGCGCGGATCGTCGTCCGCCTGCCGCAGCAGCAGGTCCTGCGCCGGGCCGTGAGCCTGCCCTTCGCCGCGCGGCGGGACCTGCGGCGCATCCTCGACTTCGAGCTTGAGCGCCAAAGCCCGATCGATCCCGAGCAGATCTATGCCGATCACCGCATCAGCCATCGCGACCGCCGGGCCAACAAGCTCAAGGCGGAGATGCGCATCATCCGGCGCGAGACGGTGGACGACGCGCTGGCGCTTTGCCGCACGCTCGGCCTCGATGCCTCCGGCATCGTCATCGGCGGCGAGGAGGCAAGCGCCGCGGAGAGCGAGTTCCGGCCGCCGCGGGTGCTTCTGGCGCGGCCTCGCCCGCGATCGCGGGCGGTCCCGGCGCTTGCCGCTGCCGCCGCGGCGCTTGCAGCGGCGGCGATCATCGTGCCGCTGATCCGGTACGATGCGGCAGTGACGGCGCTTGCCGCGGAAGTGGCGGAAGCGAAATCCGCGGCGCGCGCAACCGAGGCCCTGGCGCGCCAGATCGGCCAGGAGCGGGAGAAGGCAAGCTTCGTCCTGCGGCAGAAGGAGGCGCCGCTGCTGGCCAAGGTTCTCGCCGAGGTGGCACGGCGCCTGCCGGACGGGAGCTGGATCTTTCAGTTCGAGATGCAGGGCAGGGAAGTGCGCATCCACGGCTACTCGCCCCAGGCGTCGAGCCTGATCGGCCTTTTCGACGGTGCGCCTTTCTTCGCCAATGCGCGCTTCCGCTCGCCGCTGACGCGGGCAGCCAAGGGCGATGTCGAGCGCTTCGACCTCTCTTTCGAGGTGACGGAGCAGACATCATGAGCCTGCGCCTGTCGCCGCGACGAGGAAGAGGGCTGGCGCTGGCGATCCTCGTCGCAGCGGCTGCGGCCGTCGGCCTCGCCATCGCCCTGCCTCTCCAGGGGACGATCGAGGCGCGGCGCGAGACGGTGCAGAGCCAGCTCAAGCTGCTGGCCGCCTACCGCCGGGCGGAGGCGCAACGCCCGGTCGTCGAGGCGGAGCTTAAAGCGCTCAAGACGGCGCAGGCGGCGACCGCCGGGCTGATCGACGGCGCCACGCCGCCGCTCGCCGCCGCCCGGCTGCAAACGGAGATGAAGAAAATCGTCGAGGCCCATGGCGGCGAGATCCGCAGCGTGCAGAACCTGCCGCCTGCGCTGGTCGAGGGCTTCGAGACGATCGAGCTGCGCTACGACATCACCCTGCCGATGAAGGCGCTGGGTCCGGTGGTCTATGAGGTCGAAAGCCATACGCCCTATCTCTTCATCGACGGGGTCGACATCCATGCGCCGGAGGCGCTGGCCTCCGATCAGCCCGCCGCGCAAGAGCCGAAGCTCGGCATCCGCTGGGACGTCCGCGCCTATCGGCGGGCGGAGACACCTTGATGCGACGCTCGCCGCCCGCGCCCTTGCTGCTCCTGACCCTCTGCCTGGCGCTCGGCATCCTGCTCTATCGCGAGATTGCTGCGCCGGCGCCGCATTTCACGCCCGACGGGGCAGCGGCTTCCCCCGCCGCGACGCCGGCGCGGCCAGCGGATTTCATCGCGCCGCCGCCTCAGCAATTCGCCGAGACGGAGACGCGGCCGCTCTTCGTGGCCTCGCGCCGGCCGGTGGTCGCGGCACCGCCGCCGGCGGCCGCGGCGCCCAAGGCTCCCGCACCGCCGTCACCGCCGAGCCTCACCCTGGTCGGCATCATCGCCAGCGCCGAAGAGCGCATCGCGCTCATCAAGCCGGCCAATTCGACCGAGATCTTGAAGGCAGGCGAGGGCGAGACCGTGAGCGGCTGGCAGATCCGCCGCATCTTCGCCGATCATATTGTCGTCGCCACCGGCGCCAATGAGCAGGAGATCGCGTTTCCGCCGCAGCGCGACACGGGGAACGCTCCCGGCGCCGCGGCGGCGGGGAGCCCGTTGCCGGCGGAGCTTCTGATCCGGCCAGCGCGACGCCCGTGAGCAGGCTCGGCCGCCCCCTCAGCATGAGAGATTGCGCAGCGAATGTGTAAGAACCTTTACGGGGCCGTTCTCATCGTGGCGCTCTTGGTCCTCGGCTCCTGCGCGCCGGGAGAGAAGCCGCCGGGGGAAGCGCCGGTCCAGCAGCCGGCGCCGGCGGCAAGCCCCGTGTCGCCGCCGCCCTCGCCAACCCAATCCATCCCGCTCAATCGCAGCGACGCCGGCGCCGCGCCGCGCCGGCCGGTCACCGAGATCTTTCGCGGCACCGGCAGCTTCCTGAACCCTGCCGCGGCCGGGCATGAAGGCGCGACCACGGTGACCGGCGACGGCGATATCAGCCTCAATTTCGTCAATGCCGATATCCGCGAGGTGGCCAAGGCGATCCTCGGAGATTTCTTGAAGCTCAACTATGTCGTCGACGCCAAGACCCAGGGCACGGTGACCATCCAGACCAGCCGTCCCTTGGGCCGCGCCGCGGTGCTTCCCATGCTCGAGCAGGCGCTGCGCCTCAACGGGCTCGCCATTGTCAAGGCCGAGGAGACCTACCGCGTCGTGCCGCTTGCCGAGGCGCCGCGACAGGCCGGCGCGTCGATCGCGGGCGCGGCGCAGCCGGGCTTCGGCGTCGCGCTGGTGCCGCTGCGCTACATCAGCGCAACCGAGATGCAGCGGCTGCTCGAGCCGCTGGCGCCAAGCGGCGGCATCCTGCGGGTCGATCCCACGCGCAATCTGCTGATCATCGCCGGCAGCGAGCAGGAGCGCCAGGCGATGCTGGACGACGTCGCGCTGTTCGACGTCGACGCCTTGTCGGGCATGTCCTTCGCCCTTTTCACCCCGCGGGCGCTCGACGCGCGCGAGCTGGCGCGCGAGCTTGGCCAGATCGTCGGCGGGCGCGACAGCCCGCTGGCGGGGGTGCTGCGCTTCATCACCATCGACCGGCTCAACGCCGTGCTGGCGATCTCGCCGCAGGCGAAATATCTCGAGCAGCTCCGCGACTGGGTCGAGCGGCTCGACCGGCCCGGCGACACCGTCGATCAGCGCCTCTACGTCTACCGCGTCCAGAACGGCCGCGCCGCCGACCTCGCCGCCGTGCTGACCAAGGTGATGGGCGCGAGCGGCACGCCCTCCGGCCTCGCCTCAAGGGTCACGCCGCCCGGCGAAGGCCAGGAGGTCGTGCTGGAAAGGCCGGCAAGCCCGGCGGCGGCGATCCCCGGCCAGGAGCCCGGCCGCGCACCATCGGCGCCACCGGCGACGACCGCCCCGACAGTCGTTCCGGAGGCTCCCCGCGCCGATACCGGCGGCAGCGGCATCGGCGCCGCGCGCGGCCTCAACATCACGCCGGACGAGGTCAACAACGCGCTGGTGATCCTGGCGACGCCCAAGGAATACGCCGTCATCGAAGCGGCGCTTCGCCAGCTCGACACGGTGCCGCTGCAGGTGCTGCTCGAGGCTTCCGTCGCCGAGGTGACATTGACCGACGACCTCCAATACGGCGTGCAATACTTCCTGCAACGAGGCCATAGCCAGATCGTGCAGACCAACACGACGACGACGAGCATAACGCCGAGCCTTCCGGCCTTCGCCTACAGCTTCGCCTCCAGCAGCAATATCCAGGTGATCCTGAGCGCGCTGCAAAGCGTGACCCGCGTCGACGTCCTGTCCTCGCCTTCGGTGCTCGTCCTCAACAACCAGTCGGCAAACCTTCAGGTCGGCGACCAGGTGCCCGTCGCCACGGGGCAGGCGGTCAGCACCGTCACCTCGGGCGCTCCGATCGTCAATTCCATCCAATATGTCGATACCGGCGTCATCCTGAAGGTGACGCCGCGCGTCAATGAGGGTGGCATGGTGATGATGGACATCTCGCAAGAAGTGAGCGACGTCGCGCCGACCTCGTCGTCGCCGATCAGCTCGCCGACGATCGAGCAGCGCAAGATCAGGAGCACGGTCGCGGTCCGCGACGGCGAGACCATCGCGCTCGGCGGCCTGATCACCGACAGCAGAACCAGGTCGAAGAACGGCGTGCCCGTGCTGCAAGATATTCCGATGCTCGGCAATTTGTTTCGAACCACCCAGGATCAGGTCGCGCGGACGGAGCTGCTGGTGCTGATCACGCCGCATCTGGTGGAAAGCCTGGAAAAGGCGCGGTCGGTCACGTCGGAGCTGCGCCGCAAACTGCCGACCACCGAGCCGTTGTTCGAACGGGCACGGTGACGTGGACCCGGCGCGAAAACGGCGCGGCTTTGCGCTCCTCTCGGTGCTGTGGGGTCTTTCGATCCTGTCGATCATCGCCGCCAGCCTGCTGACCTCGACCGACCTCTCCTACCGCATGGAGCGCAACGCGCTGCGCCGGACGGAACGCGAGATGCTGGTCGAGGCGGCGATCAACCGCGCGATCCTGGCGCTGGTCGACCGACGGACCGAGAAGCGCTGGCGCGTCGACGGCGCGATCTACGACTTCGCCTTCGCCGGCGCCGAGATCCGAGTCTCGATCCAGGACGAGCTTGGCAAGATCGATCTCAATGCCAGCGACGGCTCTTTGCTGCAGGGGCTGCTGCGCTCGGCGGGGCTCGGCGCGGATGACGCGGCATCGCTGGTCGACAAGGTCCTGGATTGGCGGGAGGCGGGCGACGCCCATCGCCTCAACGGCGCGAAGGAAGCCGCCTATCGCGCCGCCGGCTATGTCTACGGCCCGCGCAACGGCCCCTTCCAGAGCATCGACGAGCTTGCGATGGTGATGGGCATGACGCCGGCGTTGTTTGCGCGCTTGGCGCCGGCGATCACGATCTATTCCGGGCGCCCCGTCATCGATCCGCAGACGGCGCCGCGCGAGGCCTTGCTCGCCTTGCCGACCATGGATGAGACGAGCGTCGATGCGCTTCTGGCGGCGCGCTACGACGGCGGAACTCTGACAAGCGGCGGGCAGACCGCGCCGGCCGGGATCATCGATCCCGCGATATCGCTCGCCGGCCGGGCCTTCACGATCCGGGCGGAAATCGACATGGGCGGCGTTCGACAGCGGCGCGAGGCCGTCATCCGGCTCACGGACAACGCGGCGCAGCCTTATTGGGTGCTCGCCTGGCGGTGACCGGCCGCGCCCTCAGGCGAGCCAGCGCTTGCGGCGGCGGTAGTGCTTGACGGCGTGGTAGTCCTTGCGGCCGGCGCCGCCGAGATAGAATTCCTGGATGTCGGGGTTTTCCTTCAGCGTGGCGGCGGCGCCGCTCATGACGATGCGGCCGTTCTCGATGAGATAGGCCTCCGAAACGATGTCGAGCGCCGCCGCCGCGTTCTGCTCGACCAGCAGGATGCAGACCCCGTCGCGGTTGAGCTGCTGGATGATGGCGAAGATCTCGTCGACGAGATAAGGCGCAAGGCCGAGGCTCGGCTCGTCGAGCATGAGGAGCTTCGGCTCGACCATGAGCGCCCGGCCGATCGCCAGCATCTGCTGCTCGCCGCCGGAGAGATAGCCGGCCTTGGTGGAGAGCCGCTCCTTCAGCCGGGGGAAGTAGTCATAGACCTTCTCGCGCAGCGCCGCGATGCGGCGGCGGTCGCGATGCATGGCGGTCGCCGCGACGAGATTCTCGTCGGGCGTCAGATGCTCGAACACCCGCCGCCCTTCCAGCACATGGGCGATGCCGAGCCGGACGCGCTCGGGCGGCGGGAGACGCGCCACGTCGCGGCCGTTGAAGCGGACCTCGCCGCGCGTGACCTCGCCGCGCTCCGGCTGGAGCAGGCCGCTGACCGCTTTCAGCGTCGTGCTCTTGCCGGCGCCGTTGGCCCCGAGAAGGGCGACCATGCCCCCCTCGGGAACCTCGATCGAGACGCCTTTGATCGCCAGGAAGACGCGATCGTAGACGACCTCGACATTGCTGAGCGACAGCACCGGACTACTTGCTGGAGGCTTTGAACTCCTCCGCGCTCTTGCGAATGAGATCCCAGACGATGTCCTGATAGGCGGCGCCCCAGTCGCTCTTGGCCACCCATTTGCTGCCGTCCCAGGCGGCGATGCGGCCGCGGCCGCCGCCCTGGTGATCCTCGCCGGTGATGGTCACCGGCGGGATCAGCCCCTCGGCGGTGAAGTCCTTGATGCTCTCGAAGCCCTTCTTGAGCTTGGCCGCGGTCAGCGGCTCGCCTTCCTTCTCGAGCGCGATGCGGGCGCCCTCGGCGAAGAGCTCCATGGTGGCGACGCCGATGTTGTAATAGGTGGTGCCGACCTTCTCGGCCTGGCCCGCGCCCTTGCCCTTGGCGATGACCTCGCGCTCGATCGCCTGGATCACCGGCACATCCTTGCCGGGGGCGACGCCCTCGAAGCGCAGCAGGCCCTTGGCCTGGCTGGCGCCGACGATGTTGGCGTCGGTCTCGGAGAGCCAGATCACCGAGACGAGGCGATCGACCGGAATGCCGTTGCTGATGGCCTCGCGCACCGAGACCGGCTGGCCGCCGCCCGCGCCCCAGATGATCGTCCAGTCGGGCTTGAAGCGCCGCACCTGGCTCCAGGCCGAGGACTGCTCGTTCCCGGGCGGGGGATAGGGGTAGGAGGTGAACTCATAGCCGAGCCGCTTGGAGAGCTCCTCGAAGACGGGCAGCGGCTCGCGGCCGAAGGGCGTGTCGATCATCACGAGCGCGATCTTCTTGCCCTTGAGGCCGCCCTTCTCCTGATCGTTGATGTATTTGATGATCGTGGTCGCCTGCGACCAATAGGCCGGCGTCATCGGGAAGATGGTGGGAAAGACCGTGCCGTCGGCGGCATCCGACCGGCCATGGAAGGGGGTCATCACGTTCATCCCGTCGGCGAGCGCGCGCGGCACGACGGCGCGCGAGACCGGCGTGCTCAGGAAGTCAAAAAGGATCGCGCCTTCGCTCTTGAAGCGCTCATAGGCCTCGATGCCGCGCTGCGGCTGGTTGCCGGTATCGACCATCAGTATCTCGACCGGGTGGCCCTTGATGCCGCCCTTGGCGTTCAGCAGCGAGATGAAGTCGTGCTGGCCTTGCGAATATTCCACCGCCAGGAAGGTATAGACGACGGTCAAATCGATGGCGGTGGCAACCTTGATCGGCGGCTTGTCTTGCGCCGCGGCGGGGGCGAGCGCGGCCGCCGACAGGACCGTGGCCAGGGCAAGGCCGGTAAGCGTTCCTCTCATGGGTTTTTCCTCCCTTGGTCAAGCATCGAAGCTAGCGCCTGGCGTGGCGGAACGGCCAGACCAGGAAATAATTGCGCAGGTTGTCGTAGACCTTCGCCAGGCCGAGCGGCTCGAACAGCAGAAAGCCCACGATCAACCCACCATAGAGGATGAGCGGAATATGCGACAGCACTTCCTCGCTCACCGGTAGCAGGCCGGCGCCGGCCAGGGCCGCGACGAGATTGTTGAGCGCGATCGGCGCGAGCAGCACCAGCGCGGCGCCGAGATAGCTGCCGATCACGCTGCCGAGGCCGCCGACGATGACCATGGCCACCATCTGGATCGACACGTCGAGGTCGAATTGCTCGGGCGTGACGGCGCGGTAGTAGCAGAAGGCCAGCACGGCGCCGGCGATGCCGCCGATGAAGGAGCTGCACCAGAAGGCCAGCAGCTTGAAATAGAAGGGATCGACGCCGACGATCGCGGCGGCGAAGTCCTTCTCGCGGACCGCGGCGAGCGCGCGCCCGAAGCTGGTCCGCCCGACATTCAGCAGGAAGGAAGTGACGACGAGGCAGACCGCGAGCGCCACGTAATAGCGCATCACGTCGCCGGCGACGGGCAGGCCGAGCACGCGGAAGGCCGGCGCCTGCAAGGTCGCCTGGCCGCCGCCGCTGATCGCCTGCACGTGCGAGACGATCCAGTCGACCAGATATTGCATGGCAAGCGTGCTGATGGCGAGATAGAGGCCTTTGACGCGCAGCGCGGCAAAGCCGAAGACGAGGCCGATGACCGCGCTGAGCAGCCCGCCGCCGATGATCGCCAGCTCGAACGGCAGGCCGGCGCGCATCAGGTGAATTGTGCCGTAGGCGCCGATGGCCATGACCGCGGCGTAGCCCAGATGGATCTGCCCGGCCCAGCCCATCAGCAGGTTGAGCCCGAGCGCCGCCGTGCTCCAGACGATCCAAGGCAGCAGATAGCTGCCGAGATAGAGCGGCGACAAAAACAGCGGCGCGGCGAGAGCGAAGGCGATCAGCGCGGCGACCTGCGCGCGATCGACCGGCACCGGCCAGAGCCGCCGGTCGGCCGCGTAACTGGTGTGCCGGACGCCGGCGAGGCGGTAGAACATGCGTTATACCCTTCTGATGTCCTCGCGCCCGAACAGGCCGAAGGGCCGCACGAGCATGGTGAGCAGGATCACGGTCGAAGCGACGAGATCGCGCGTGCCGCCGCCGACGAGCGGATCGACATAGCCGGGGATCACATTCTCCAGAACGCCGACCGCGATCCCCGCCAGGACGACGCCGCCGATGCTGTCGAGACCGCCGAGGATCGCCACCGCCAGCGCCTTGATCAGCAGCAGCGACAACGTCCATTCCACCCCCTGCACCGAGCCCCAGAGAACGCCGGCGCAGGCGGCGGCGATCCCGGCGAGGCCCCAGGAGACGCCGATGGCGCGCTCGACGGGAATGCCCACCGCCCAGGAAGCGGTCTGATCGTCGGAGACGGCGCGCAGCATAACGCCCTGGCGCGAATTGAAGAACATCAGCGCCAGCCCGATCAGCACGAACGCCACCACGCCGCCCACGAGATAGGCGCGGTTGATCAGGATGTCGCCGAGGACGATCGGCTGCTGGGGGATGCCGATGTCGAGCCGCCTCATCTCCGTGCCCCAGAGCGCCGGCGCGGCGCCGCGCAGCAGGATCTCGATGCCCAGCGTCAGCATGATGACCATGATCACCGGCTGCCCGATCATCCGCCGCAGCGCCAGCCGCTCGAGGCCGCGGCCGAAGAAGAACATGAAGACGATCCCGAGGAGAATCGCCGCCCAGAGCGGCGCGCCGAGGGCGTCGGCGAACCACCACACGACGTAGCCGCCGACCATGGCGAGCGCGCCCTGGGCGAGGTTGGCGACGCCCGAGGATTTGAAGACGAGCACGATCCCGAGCGCGACCAGCGCATACATCAGCCCGACCAAGGCGCCGTTGATGGCGAGCTCGGCGGGATACATGAGGTCCATGTCTAGGCGCCGACGTCCATGATCGAGAGCGTGCGGCGCAGCACGCCGGTCTCGCCCGAGACGTAAGTGATCGGCGCCTCGAACTCGACCGCGGCCGCGCCGGCATAGAGCGCCTCGATAACCGCCGCATAATGCCGCTCGATGACGTTTCGCCTGAGCTTGCGGGTGCGCGTCACCTCGCCGTCGTCGGGATCGAACTCCTTGTGCAGGTTGACGAAGCGCTTGAGCCTGAGCGGCGCCGGCAGCACCTCGTTGACGTGACGGAGCACGCCGGCGACGAGGGCGTAGACCTCCGCCCGCTGCGAGAGCTCGGCATAGGAGCTGTAGGCGACGCCGTTGACCTGCGCCCAGTGCCCCACCGCCTCCACATCGATGCAGACGATGGCGGCGAGAAAGTCGCGCCCGGCGCCGCAGACCGCGACGTCGCGGACGTACTGGCTGAACTTGATGCGGTTCTCGATGTAGTTCGGGATGAAGCGCTCGCCGCCCTGCGTATGGACGACGTCGCCGACGCGGCCGAGCACGACGAGCTGCCCGTCCGGCTCGAGATAGCCGGCATCGCCGGTGCGCAGCCAGCCGTCGACCAGGGTGCGCGCCGTGGCCTCGGGATCGTTGACGTAGCCGTCGAAGATGCTTTCGGCGCGGGCGAGGATCTCGCCATTGTCGTCGATCCTGACCTCGACGCCCGGCAAGGCATGGCCTACGGTGTGAAGCCGCACCGCCTCGCTGCTCTGCGCCGCGGTGAGCGCGGCGCTCTCCGTCTGCCCGTAGAACTGCTTGAGATCGACGCCGAGCGCGCGGAAGAAGAGGAAGGTGTCCTCGCCGATCGCCTCGCCGGCGGTGTAGGCGCGGCGGGCGCGGCTGAGGCCGAGCTGATCGCGCGTCGGGCCGTAGACCAACAGCTCGCCGACGGCGCGCATCAGCCGGCGTCCGGCGCCGACCGGCTTGCCCGCCAGGCGGTCGCGCTCGACCGCGATGGCGAGCTTCAGGAAGTGGTCGAAGAGCCGCCGCTTCAACGGCGTCGATTCCGCGATGCCGACCTGCAGCCGCGTCAGCAGATTGTCCCAGCTCCGGGCCGAGGCGAAATAGAGCGTCGGCGCCACCTCGCGCAGATTGCGCATCACCGTTTCCTGGCGCTCGGGGACGTTGACGACGAAGCGCATGGCGATGGCGGCGGCGACGGAGAAGATGAAGTCGCCGGCCCAGGCGATCGGCAGATAGGCGACGTATTCCTCGCCTTCCTGGAAGTAGCCGGCGGCGGCGGCGTTGCCGACCGACGCGATGAGATGGCGATGCTTCAGCAGGATGCCCTTGGGCCGGCCGGTGGCGCCCGAGGAATGCAGCAGCACGGCGCCGTCCTCCGGCCGCGCCCGGGCGAGGAGCGCCGATGCCAGGTCGGGGTCGGCGTCGAGCCGCCTGCGGCCCATGGCCGCGACCGCCTCGTAGGCGATGAGCCCCGGCGCCGTGTAGCCGGCGACGCCGCGGGGATCGTCATAGACGATGTGCTCGGGCGCGCCGGTGCGCGCGCGCAGCTCCAACAGCGTGTCGACCTGCTCCTGATCCTCGGCGACGGCAAAGCGCGCCCGGCCGCCGCGCGAAAAATGCTCGAGCTCGTCGGGCGGCATTTCGGGATAAACGGGCGAGGCGTAGCCGCGCAGCATGGTTGCCGCAACCATGGCGAAATAGAGCCGCGCGCGATTGTCGCCGATGACGAGAAGCGGCTCGCCGGCGGCGAAGCCGAGCGCCTCGAGCCCCGCGGCCAGGGCGAGAACCTCGTCGAGGTATTGGCGCCAGCCATATTCCCGCCAGATGCCGAGGTCGCGCTCGCGCATCGCGACTTGCGCGGCATGGGCCTCGGCATTGCGCGCGAGCAGCGAAACCAGCGTCTGGCCGGCGCAAACGCGGGCCGAGGGGAGGACGGCAGAGGCTTCCTGGCGGCTCTCGGCGGCGGCTTCAGGCGGCACGATCCCTCGCTTTGCCGAGATAGGCGGCGATGACGCGCTCATCGGCAAGCACCGTCCTGGGCCCGCCCTCGGCGATCAGCTCGCCATAGCTCAGCACGGCCATGCGGTCGCAAATGCTGGCGACGACGTCCATGTGATGCTCGATGAGCAGGACCGTCGTGCCGTGCTCGTCGCGCGTGTCGAGGATGAAGCGCGCCATATACTCCTTTTCTTCCTGATTCATCCCGGCCATGGGCTCATCGAGGACGAGAAGCCGCGGCTCGGCGGCGAGCGCGCGGGCGAGCTCGACGCGCTTTTGCAGGCCGAGCGGGACGACATCGATCGGCTCGTCGCGCACATCCTCGAGTTGCAGGAAGTCGATGACCTCTTCGACGCGCCGGCGCTGCGCGATCTCGTCCCGCTCCGCCCACCACCAGTAGAAGAGCGTGGCCAAGGCGCTGGGCCGCATATGGACGTGGCGCCCGATCAAGATATTGTCGAGCACGCTCATGCCGCGGAAAAGGGCGAGGTTCTGGAAGGTGCGGGCGATGCCGAGATGGGCCACGCGATGCGGCTTCGTGCCGGTGATGTCGCGGCTCTGGTAGAAGATGCGGCCCTGCTGCGGCGGGTAGAAACCGGTGACGGCGTTGACCAGCGTCGTCTTGCCGCTGCCGTTCGGCCCGACAAGGCCGAAGATGGCGCCGGGCTCGAGGGCAAGCGAAATCCCCTTCAGCGCCCTCAATCCACCAAAGGATCGGACGATGCCGCGACATTCGAGACTGTACGGCGGTGTTGCGCCGTGATCGCCCGCCCTGTCCGGACGATTATCGTAATTTATCATCTTTTACAGGTTAGCTTACATTCCGCGTTTCCCAAAGGACGGCGACGCCCTCCCGCGCCGCCGCAAAACCTCGCCGGCCCGCGGCGTTTCCGCCCTTGTCCGTCGTTTCGCGAGCGTTAGGGGCGGCCGCGCTCTAATCTTTGTAGTCGGGCTCCTTGCGGTCGAGAATCCGCTTCAGCGCCTCGAAATGCCAAAGCGCGGGCCTCTTGCCGCCATAGGTGCGGTGGTCGCGGAACTGCGCCATGGTCGCGTCGATCACCGGCTGCGGCAAGCGCCGGAGCGGCCGCCCGGTCCACATCGCATAGAGTTGCACCTGCGCCACGCGCTCCACATAATAGAGCCGGTCATAGGCCTCGGCGACCGTGCCGCCCACCGTCGCGACGCCGTGATTGGCCATCATGAGCACGCTCCGCTCGCCGATCGCACGGGCAAGCCGCTCGCCTTCGGCGGGATCGTAGGCGAGGCCGGTATAGCCGTCCTCATAGGCGGTGTGGATCGCGGTGCCGAGCTCGGTCTGGCCGATCGGCAGGATCTGCGGATCCTCGAGCCGGGTCAGCGCGCTGGCAAAGGGCATGTGAGTGTGGAACACCGCCGCCGCCTGCGGCAGCAGCCGATGCATCGGCGCGTGGATGCAATAGCAGGACCGCTCGATCTCGCCGGCGCCGGCGCGCAGCGTGCCGTCATAGCCGACTTCCATGAAGCAGCTCGCCGTGACCTCCGACCAATGGAGCCCGAAGGGAATCTGGTAATAGCGGTCGTTGCCGCCGGGAACGCGCAGGGTCAGATGATTGAAGATGCCTTCATTGAGCCCATGCATCACCGCCAGCCGATGCGCCGCGGCGAGATCGATCCGCGCCTGGTGCCGCGCCGCTGCGACATCGATGTCCGCCTCGATCGCTGGTCCTTCCATCGCCCTTTTCCTTCCGTCTTGATCGGACCAAGGTCCACTCTCGCGCGGCCGGCGTCAATGGCCACGGTATTCACTCTAGAGATAGTAGAGTGCACGGAGAAAGCGAGAGCCGCGGGCGCCCGGCAGAAGCCGCGCGGGCAGATCGCCCGGGAAACCGCGAGAGCATTCGACAATTTACAATATAATTATGTTATTATTTTTAAATTGACGATTATGCGATGTTATACCATGATGTTGTCGCGCCGATTTGAGCGGACAGCTTGCGGGCGCGTAACAAATGCGGCTAAAGCGCCTGGCACCGCCGGGGCTGTGGAGCTGCGGCGGGCTTCAGGAAACCAAGCCCGTCTTCGCCATGACCGGCCCGCTTCGCGGGCCACAGGAGACGAGGTGCGACATGTCACGCTACTGCATTCCCTTTCCGGCGCCGCTCGGCGCCGCGCGCAACTGGCTCGAGGCCGGCGCGGAGCCGGCGCTCGATGACGTCCTGGCGGATCCGCTGGTGCATCTCGTCATGCGCCGCGACGGCGTGAGCCCGGCACAGCTCGGCGCCGTCGTCGCCGCGGCGCGGGCGCGGCTCGGCGGCGGCCGCTGTTGCCGCTGTGCCGCGTAAGCCGCGACCGGACCGATAGAGCCGGCACATTCTCGCCAAAGGGGTGCGTCAGATGAGCGACATCGAGATCGGATCGCAAGCAAGCTTGAGCGGGACCGGGATCAAGGGCCGGGGCGAGCTGTGGCGCAAGGAAGATTGGTGGGCGATCTGGATCGGCCTCGGCATCGTCGTCCTGGGTTGCGCGCTGTTCGCCGAGGGGGCGAGCCTCAAATGGATCGCGGTCACGCCGCCGAAATGGTCGAGCTGGGGGCAGCTCTGGGCGCATTTCGCCGACAGCTACCCGCGCTACGTCGCGCAATTCGCCGCCTGGCTCGCGGTCTTCAGCCTCGCGCTGGGCGCGCTCGGCCACAAGCCGCGGGCGTTCATCCCGGCCTTCGCCTTTCTCTACGCCTTGTCGGTGATCGCCATCAGCATCGGCCAGTGGGACCAGGCCAATCGCTACAATCTCGAGCCGCCGCTGCTGGCGCTGGTCATCGGCCTCGCGCTCTCGAACCTGATCGGCCTGCCGCGCCGGCTCGATGCTGGCTTCCGCGTCGAGTTCTACGTCAAGACCGGCATCGTGCTGCTGGGCGCGACCTTGCCGTTCACCTTGATCGTCTGGGCGGGGCCGGTGGCGATCCTGCAGGCATCGGTCGTCTCGCTCGTCACCTTCGCGGCGATCTATTGGGCAAGCCTGCGGCTCGGCCTCGACCGGCGGCTTGCCGCCACGCTGGGCGCCGGCGGCGCGGTGTGCGGCGTCTCCGCCGCCATCGCCATTGCCGGCGCGGTGGGCGCCAAGAAGGAGCACGCGCCGATCGCCATCGCCACCGTGATCGTCTGGGCGATCGTCATGGTCTTCGTGCTGCCGCTGGTATCGCGCTCGCTGCAGCTTCCGGCCGGGGTCGCCGGCGCCTGGATCGGCACCTCGGAATTCGCCGACGCCGCGGGCTTCGCCGCCGCCGAATCCTACGGCAGCCTCGCGGGCCACGTCGCCGGCATCGCCGGCACCGGCGACCAGACCGTGTTCGCCTTCACCTTGATGAAGGTGGTGGGACGCGACGTCTGGATCGGCATCTGGGCCTTCGTGCTGGCGGTCGTCGCGACGACGCGGTGGGAGCGCGGCGAGCTCGGCCGCAGCGCCAACCCGGCCGAGATCTGGCGGCGCTTTCCCAAATTCATCATCGGCTTTCTCGTCGCCTCGGTGATCATCACCGCGGTGTCGAGCGGCTACACGCTGGCCGAGTACAACAAGCAGGTGACCCCGGCGCTGGTGGCGCCGATCAAGGATCTGCGAAGCTGGGCCTTCCTCTTCTGCTTCTTCAGCATCGGCCTCACCACCCGCTTCCGCGAGCTGGCGCGGGCCGGCGGCAAGCCCTTCCTCGCCTTCAGCGGGGGCGTCGTCGTCAATGTCGTGCTGGGCTTCGTGCTCTCGGCGGTGGTCTTTGCCTCCTATTGGGAGACTTTGGCGCGATGAGCGCTGCGAGCATCCGGGCGAGCTGCCGGACATGCGTGCATTTTCGCAACGATCCGGCTTATTTGGAGGCCGTCTTCGCCGGACTCGCCGGCCTTGGCTCGGCCTATGGCTCGGTGCGCGACGAGGACGGGCTCTGCCTGCGGCATGATATCTATCTCGGCGCGCGGTCTCTGTGCGCGGATTTCACCAGGCGGGACGCATCGGAGCCGCGATGAACTACCTGTCGCCGCGTCAGGTGCGCACGCCGACGCTGGCGCAGCTACCGCCGTTGACGTCGTTGCGCGCTTTCGTCGTTGCCGCAAAATATTCGAGCTTCGTGCGCGCCGCGGAAGAGCTGCACGTGACGCCGGCCGCGATCGGCCAGCAGATTCGCCAGCTCGAGGCGCATCTCGGCTGCGTCTTGTTCGAGCGTAACGGCCGCGCGCTGCGGCTGACCGATGAGGGCGGCGCCGTGTTGCCGGGCCTGAGCGACGGATTCGAGCGGATCGTCGAGGCGCTGGCGCGGCTTGTCTCGGCAGAGACCGGCGGGTTGCTGACGATCTCGGTGACGCCGTCCTTCGCCGCCAAATGGCTGGTGCCGCGACTCGAGAAATTCAACGCCGCCTATCCCGGCATCGACGTCCGTCTTGCGGCGTCGATGGCGCTGGTCGATTTCGCCGTCGAAGACGTGGATTGCTCGATCCGGTACGGCGCCGGCCTCTATCCCGAGCTCAGCGTGGAAAAGCTACTCGCCGAATCGGTCTTTCCCGTCTGCAGCCCGGCGCTGCTTTCCGGGCCGTACCCGCTGACCCACCCTTCCCTGTTGAAGCAGCACACCTTGCTGCACGACGACAGTCCCGAGCGCGACGCGAGCTGCCCCGATTGGCGCATGTGGCTCGGCGCCGCCGGCATCGGCGACGTCAATGCGCGGCAGGGACCGCGATTCAACCAATCGAGCCTGGTGCTCGAAGCGGCCATCGCCGGCCAGGGCGTGGCGCTTGCCAAAGCGCAGCTTGCCGAGGCCGATCTCAAGGCCGGCCGGCTCGTCCGGCCGTTCGGCGCGGCCCAGCGCGTCGAATTCGCCTATTATTTCGTCAGCCCGCCGAACCGGACGCGCCTGGCAAAAGTGGAAGCGTTCCGGCAATGGTTGTGCGCCGAAGCCGCCGAAGCCGAGGATCACAGCGGCTGAGCGGAGTGCCGCGGCGCCTTTCGACAAGAATTCCTGCGCCGATGCCGAAGAATAACTTGTTTGACCGAAGTCGTCGGCGCGATCAATCTTGGGGCGCAAGATCGATCGGCGAAGACCGATCCGCGGCAATTTGAAGGGCAGCTTGCGCCGCGTCACCAACCGCTAAAGCGCCACGGAGCGATCCGTGGGCCCGTGTCCACAAGGCATGGAGACCGCAATGTCCTGTTCGCTCGCACCTTCCCCGACAAAGCCCGGCTCTCGCGCCCGGTGCAGCCGCCGCGGCGCCTGATCCGGCCGCATCTCTTCCGCAAACATCGGTGTCGGCGCCTTGCCCTGGGAAGGACAATCATGCCCGTGATCGAGCTTATCCACTTTGAAGCGCTGGCAGCGCTGCGCGAGCGCGCGCCGCCGGAAAAGGACAGGGACCAAAGCCGCGGCAGGAATGAACGCATCGTTTTGCCGCCGGACGAGCCGCATCCCGTCCGGCGAGGGAGCAGCCTAGTCGGCGTCCCATGGCGGCGAGCATGAGGCGGGTATCGCGCCGGCTGTGCTGCCTCGCGCCGCTCGCACTCATGGCGCTGGCGAGCGTGGCACGGGCGGAAGACGTGCTGCGCATCGGCTATCAGAAGTCCGGCACGCTCGCCGTGCTGAAGGGGAAACCGGAACTGGCCCCGCGGCTCGCCGCGCTGGGGGTCTCGATCCGATGGGTTGAATTCCCGTCCGGCCCGCCGCTGCTCGAAGCGATCAATGCCGGCAGCATCGATTTCGGTTATACCGGCGATGCACCCCCGATCTTCGCTCAGGCAGCCGGCGGCCGGGTGGTCTATGTGGGCTACCTCCCGAGTCCCGGCGCAAGCCAGGCGATCCTGGTGCGCAAGGACGCGCCTATCGCGACCGTCGCCGACCTCAGGGGCAAGCGGGTCGCCGTCACCAAGGGCTCGAGCGCGCACAACTTTCTGGTCAAGGCGCTCGCCGGCGCCGCCCTGGCCTACGAGGATGTCGAGCCGGCCTATCTCCAGCCGCCCGATGCCGCGGCCGCCTTCCGCAACGGCAGCGTCGATGCCTGGGCGATCTGGGATCCCTTTTTCGCCCAGATCGAGCAAAGCGGGACCGTGCGCGTGCTCATCACCGCCGAGCAGGTTGCGCCGTCCAACGCCTTTTTCCTGGCCGCCCGCGATTACGCCGGCGCCCATGCGGCGATCATGCTCGCCGCCATCGACGACATAGACGCGGTCTCGCGGTGGTCGCAGGCGCATCAGACGGAGGTGGCCGCCATTATCGCCACGCTTACCGGCGTCGACCTTGCGGCGGAGAAAGTCGCGTTGGCGCGCAGCGATTACGGCGTGGCACTGCTCACCGAGGCGGTGATCGCCCAGCAGCAGGAGATCGCCGACACCTTCCACAAGCTTGGTCTTCTCCCGCACGCCATCGAGGTGCGCAAGGCGGTCTGGACGCCGCCCATCGCCGCGCGCGGTTGATCGTCTCCCAACATGAGGAATTCGCCATGAAACTCTTCGGCGGCTTCGGCAAGGGCGCGATATTGCTGCTTGTCTTCTCGCTGCTGTCGCCGCCGGCGCCTGCGGGCGGGCCGACCTTGCGGATCGGCTATCAGAAATACGGCACGCTGATCGTGCTGCAGGCGCGCGGCACGTTGGAGGAGCGGCTGCGGCCGTTGGGCGTCAGCGTCGAATGGGTGGAATTTCCCTCGGGCCCGCCGCTGCTCGAAGCGCTCAATGCCGGCAGCATCGATTTCGGCACTGCCGGCGAAGCGCCGCCGGTCTTTGCCCAGGCGGCGAACAACGGTTTTGTCTATGTCGGCGTCGAACCGCCGGCGCCGGCAGGCGAGGCGATCCTGGTGGCGAAGGACTCGCCGATCAAAACCGTCGCCGATCTCCGGGGCAAGCGCGTCGCGCTCAACAAAGGCTCGAACGTCCACTACTTTCTCGTTCAGGCACTGACCAAGGCGGGCCTTTCCTTCAGCGACGTGAAGCCGGCCTATCTCGCGCCGGCGGACGCGCGCGCCGCCTTCGAGCGCGCCAATGTCGACGCCTGGGTGATCTGGGATCCCTATCTCGCCGCCGGCCAACAGGCAACGGAAGCCCGGACCCTGGTGGACGGCACCGGGATCGTCAGCAACTTCCAATTCTATCTCGCCGCCCGGACCTTGGCCGGCGCGCATCCCGAGCTGGTGCGCGCGGTGCTCGACGAAATTGCCGCAGCCGACGATTGGGCACGGACGCGGCCGCAGGAGGTGGTGCGGCTGCTGGCGCCGCGCACCGGATTGCCGGAAGGCGTGGTCGCGGCGGCGGCGGCGCGGCTTGCCTATGGCGTGAAACCGCTCGACGCCGCGGTGGTGGCGTATCAGCAGAGCATTGCCGACACCTTCCGCACACTGGGGCTCATTCCCAAGAGCGTCACGGTGCGCGACGCCGTCTGGGGCCCGCAATCCTAGCAAGGAGCCAATCCCGTGCAGATTCTCTGGTTCATTCCCACCAGCGGCGACGGCCGCCACCTTGCCCGTCCCGCCGACGCCCGCGTCCTCAGCGCGCGTTATCTGCGCCAGATCGCCGAGGCGGCGGACGAGCTCGGCTATTACGGCGTGCTGCTGCCGACCGGGCGCAATTGCCAGGACGCCTGGGTGGTCGCCTCGACGCTGATCGCCACGACCGAGCGGTTGCGCTTTCTCGTCGCCGTGCGTCCCGGTGTGCAATCGCCGACCGCCGCGGCGCGCATGGCGGCGACGCTTGACCAGCTCTCGGAAGGGCGGCTGCTCATCAACGTCGTCACGGGCGGCGATCCCGTCGAGGCGCGCGGCGACGGGCTCTTCCTCGATCACGACGAGCGCTATCGCCTGACCGGCGAGTTCCTGGCGATCTGGCGGCGGCTGATGGCGGGCGAGAGCGTCGATTTCGCCGGCCGCCATCTCACGGTGGAAGGCGCGAGCCTCGCTTTCCCGCCGCTGCTGCCGGGCGGGCCGCCGCTCTATTTCGGCGGCTCTTCCGGGATCGGCCAGGAGATCGCCGCCGACCATGTCGACCATTACCTTACCTGGGGCGAGCCGCCCGAGGCAGTGGCGGGAAAGATCGCGCAGATGAGGCGCCTTGCGGCAGCGCGCAGGCGCCGGCTGCGCTTCGGCATCAGGCTCCATGTCATCGTGCGCGAGACCGAGGCCGAGGCCTGGAGCGCCGCGGAGGATCTCATCCGCTATGTCGATGACGCCGCGATCGCCAAGGCGCAGCAAAGCTTCGCCCGCTTTGATTCGGTGGGGCAGCAACGCATGGTCCGGCTGCATCGCGGCCGGCGCGAGAGCCTCGAGATCAGCCCCAACCTCTGGGCCGGGATCGGGCTGGTGCGTGGCGGCGCCGGCACGGCGCTGGTGGGCGATCCCGAGACGGTGGCGGCGCGGCTTCGCGAATACGCGGCGCTCGGCATCGACAGCGCCATCCTGTCCGGCTATCCGCATCTCGAGGAGGCCTATCGCGTGGCGGAGCTGCTGTTCCCGGCGCTTCCCGAGCACCGGGAGCGCCAGCGCGACGGGCTGCGGGGATCGGACAGCCCGTTCGGCGCGCTCGCCGCGCCGCGCGCGGCGCCCGTCCGGCTGGTGGACGCATGACCGCGCCGCGCCTGCCGGCCCCCTGGCGCGCGGCCCTGCTGCCCGCTCTGGTGCCGCTGGCGCTGCTGGCGGCGTGGGAGGCGGCAGGCGATACCGGGCTGCTGTCGAGCCGCGTGCTGCCGTCGCCCTCGGACGTCGTCGTTGCCGGCGTTGCGCTGCTGCGCTCGGGCGAGCTCTTGCGCCACATCGCCATCAGCTTCGCCCGCGCCGGCGCCGGCTTCGTCATCGGCGGCACGATCGGGCTGGCGCTCGGCCTTGCCAACGGCCTCTCGCCGCTCGCCTCGGGGCTCCTCGACAGCACCTTGCAGATGATCCGCAACGTGCCGCATCTGGCGCTCATTCCGCTGGTCATCCTGTGGTTCGGCATCGACGAGGAGGCGAAGCTCTTCCTGGTAGCCCTCGGCGTCTTCTTCCCGGTCTATCTCAATACCTATCACGGCGTGCGCACGGTCGATGCCGGTCTCAAGGAGATGGGCCGCGTCTACGGGCTCAGCGGTCCGGCGCTCTTCCGCGAGGTGATCCTGCCCGGGGCGCTGCCGTCGGTGCTGGTGGGCGTGCGCTACGCGCTGGGCATCACCTGGCTCACCCTCATCGTCGCCGAGACGGTCTCCGCCTCGGCGGGGATCGGCTACATGACGATGAATGCCCGCGAGTTCCTGCAGACCGACGTGGTCGTGCTCGGCATCCTGATCTATGCCCTGCTCGGCAAGCTCGCAGACACGGCGACGCGGCTGCTCGAGCGGCGCTGGCTCGCCTGGCATGCCGCGTTCCAGGCGCCGGAGGCGGCGTGATGGCGTCCAGGGAGCTGTCGGCGTTGACGGGCCGCGCTGAGACAGAACCGGCGGGCGGCGAATTGGTGCGGCTGCGCCGGCCGGCCCCGGGCGGCGGGGTCGCGGTGGCGCTCTCCGGTCTTGCCAAGAGCTTCGGCGCGCGCGAGGTGCTGCGCGGCGTCTCGCTGACGATCCGGCCGGGCGAGTTCCTGGCGATCGTCGGACAGAGCGGCTGCGGCAAGAGCACGCTGCTGCGCCTGGTGGCGGGGCTCGAGGCGCCGAGCGGCGGCAGCGTCGCGATCGATGGCGCGCCGGTGACGGGACAGGTCGCCGCGGCGCGGCTCATGTTCCAGGACGCGCGACTTTTGCCCTGGCGCCGCGTCATCGACAATGTCGGCATCGGCCGCACGGGCGCTTGGCGCGAGGCGGCGCAGGCGGCTTTGCGTGCCGTCGGCCTGGAGGGACGCGCCGGCGACTGGCCGGGGATCCTGTCGGGCGGCCAGCGCCAGCGCGTGGCGCTGGCGCGCGCGCTGGTGTCGCGGCCGAAGCTGCTGCTGCTGGACGAGCCGCTGGGCGCGCTCGATGCGCTGACGCGGCTGGAGATGCAGGCGCTGCTGGAGCAAGTGTGGCTGGAGCAGGGCTTCACCGCGCTGCTGGTGACGCATGATGTCGCCGAGGCGGTGGCGCTGGCCGACCGCGTCATCGTGCTGGCAGAGGGGGAGGTTGCCGTCGAGCACGCGATCCATCACCGCCGCCCGCGCCCGCGCGGGGACAGCGATCTGGCCGCCATCGAGGGCGCCATCCTGGCGCATCTGCTGCGCGGCGGCGACAAGCCGCGGCCGCCGGGCACGGCCCCGTGATCCTGCGTTCACCCTATGCCGCCGATAATGCTGCGGTCGCCCGCAAGGCCGATTGCCTTCTCATTTTCGGCCTGACATGGTCGACCATCGGCAAGCGTCTGGCGGAGCGGGCGCAGCGCGTGGCCGCCCGTCGCGGCGTGGCGGCACTGCCGATCGACGTCGAGGCTTCGCCCGAGCTGGCGCGGCGTCATCGGGTGATGGCGGTGCCGTTGCTGCTGCTGCTGCGCGACGGCCGAGAGATCGATCGCCGTCTCGGCGAGGTCGGCGAGCGCGACCTCGATGATTGGCTCGCTCAGGCGTTGGAGGAGGGCCGAGCCTAGCGAACGGAGGGGAGCAAGGCATGACATCGGGTCCAAAGGCGCGACGCGGCCGGCGCAGCTTCGCGGTGACGCGGCAGGAGGGGCGGTTGACGGTGGTGGCGGAGCCGCGGCCCACCATCGCCGTCGTCGGTGCCGGCTTCAGCGGCAGCCTGCTGGCTCTTCATCTGTTGCGCCGATGTCCACGCGCGCGCGTCGTGCTGATCGAACGCAACCGGCAGTTCGGCCGGGGCCTTGCCTATGCCACTGGCAATGACAGCCACTTGCTGAACGTCCCGGCCGGGCGGATGAGCGCGTTTCACGATCGGCCCGGCGATTTCGTCGACTGGCTGCGGCGCCAACAGGCGGGCGGCCGGGACGGCGTTCCCTTCGATGCCGGCAGCTTCGTGCCCCGGCGGCTGTTCGGCACCTATGTGCGCCATCTCCTCAACAGCGAGCTCAAGGGCGGCGAGGCCGGGCGGCTCGAGCTGCTGCGCGGCGAGGTCGTCGACATCATCGAGAACGGCGCGCTGCTGCTGCGGCTTGACCGCGAGCGCGCGGTCGAGGCGCATGTGGCGGTGGCGGCATTGGGCAATTTTCCGCCGGCACCGCCGCCGGTGGACGATCCCTGGATTTATGGCAGCCCCTGGTACAAGGGCGACCCCTGGGGCTGCGACACGCTCGCCGCGCTCGATCCTGAAGCGCCGGTGCTGCTGATCGGCACGGGCCTCACGATGGTGGACACGGTGATGTCGTTGCTCGACAGCGGCCATCGCGGACCGGCCCATGCATTGTCGCGGCGCGGCCTGCTGCCGCGGTGTCATGCGCCGCCGGAAGGGGCATCGGCGCCGCTCCCGAGCGCGCTGCCGCCGAGCATCTCGGCGCTGACGCGGCTGGTACGCCAGGAGATTGCGCGCGCGCGCGAGAACGGCGCGAGCTGGCAGGCGATCATCGACGCCTTGCGCCCGGCGACGCAGGAATTATGGCTGTCGCTGCCGGCGGCGGAACGCGGGCGCTTCCTGCGCCACCTGCGGCCATGGTGGGACGTGCATCGTCATCGGCTGGCGCCCGAGATCGCCCGGCGGGTCGATCTGCTGTTGCGGCTGGGGCGGCTCACCGTGAGCGCCGGACGCATCACCGCCTATCGCGAGACGGCGGCAGGCATCGAGGTGGATTACCGTCCCGCTCGCGGCGATGGGATAAGGCGGCTCGGCGGCATCGGCCGCATCATCAACTGCGCCGGACCCGCCTGCGATTTCGATCGCATCCGCAACCCTCTGGTGCAGCATCTGCTGCAGCGTGGCCAGGCGCGGCCGGATGCGCTCAGGCTTGGCCTCGACGTCACCCTGCACGGCGCGCTCATCGCGCGCGACGGTGCGCTCTCGCAGCGGCTTTACGCCGTCGGCCCGCCGACCAAGGGGTTGTTCTGGGAGATGACCGCGGTGCCCGACATCCGCCGGCAATGCGAGCTGCTGGCGACGCATCTGGCGCAGGTCGTCGCGAGCCACCGTTTCCCCCGGCTCGCCCATGACGGGCGGGAGAGCGGGAGCGAGACGGCGAGCATCGCGGCGCGGCGCCCGGCGGCGGAGGATGCGCGCGAGCTGCAATAGCGGGCGGGCCGCGGCGCTGCGCCGGGCGCGCGCCGCAGTCAAGAGAATTGGCAAATCGGTCTTAAGATGATCCCGGCAGCGGTGGATTCGATGGGCATGACGAAGCCCGAGAGAAGCGGCCAGGTCCATTCTAATCGAACGACCCGCTCGCTAAAACCGCGAAGATGGACGCGCAGGATATAGGCCGCAGCCTCCCGGACCTGCTTCGCGACGGGCTCGACGTGGTCTTCGTCGGAATCAATCCGTCGACCTTCTCGGTTTTGCAGGGGCACTATTTCGCACGGCGCACGAACCGCTTCTGGCCATGCTTCTCGCGCTCGCGCTTGAGCCATGCGGCGAGGCGGAGGATGGGGCTTGAGCGGCTGGAGCCCGTGCACGACCGCATGCTGCTCGAGGATGGGTTCGGCTTCACCGATGCGGTGAAGCGCGCGACCGCGAGGGCGGCCGATCTCACGCCGTCGGAGCTTGCTTTGGGCGTACCTTCTCTCCTGGCGAAAATCGAGCGCCACCGGCCGAAAATTGCCTGTTTCCACGGCATCACCGCGTACCGGCAGGTTCACCAAGTCATCACCGGTTCCAAATCGCAACCCGGCCTGGGACTGCAATCGCTGCGCATCGCGCGCACGCTTCTGTTCATCGTGCCCAATCCAAGCCCGGCAAATGCGCATTACACGCCCGCCGAGCAGACCCGCTGGTACGACCGGCTGGCCGATTGCCTTGCGGCGATGGGCAATTGATCGTCGCCGATTCATCTTGATGAGAGGCAATTGCTGCGGCGGGTTCGGTCGCGCGAAACTGCGCGGGACCATGCACCACGCTCCTGGCCCGGCCGACGGCTGCGATGCCCGACATCCACCGGCAACGCGAGCTGCTGGCGACACCTCTGACGCAGATCGCCACCGTCCGCCGCTTCGCCCGGCAGAGTGCATTATGCAGTGATGGAGGGCATTTCGGACGAACAGGCAAAGTAGCCATCCACGTAGGCTGGTCGCGCAACGGATGAGATTGGCACGATACGCAATTATAAAGCATGTAACGCAATTTGCTTGATATAAATAACGCAAATTGCCATATAGGTCCATGTGGTCCGTCACCTATACCGCCGATGCGGTCAGGGCATTGAGCGCGATGGATAAGGTCGTCGCCAGGCGCGTTCGGGCGAAAATTCTGGCGCTGGCGCAGGATCCGAAGGCGCCAAACAACAACGTCAAGAAGCTGACCGGTATCGAGGGATACAGGCTGCGGGTCGGCGATTGGGGTGTGATCTACACGCTGAAGCAGCAGATTTTGACCGTCATTGTCATCAAGGTCGGGCATCGAAGCGAGGTCTGCGAATGACCAGACAGATCATCACCCAGCGTGGCAAGCCGGCCTTCGTCGTGATCCCGATCGACGAGTGGCGTCGCATCGAGGCGAGGCTCGAGGATCGCGCCGACGCCGCTTCCGTGCGCGCATTCCTGAGACATCCGACGGAGCTCTTCCCGGATTCCGTGGTGGCCGCGATCCTGGATGGCACGCACCCGCTCAAAGCGCTGCGCGAGCATCGCGGCATGACGCAAGCCGAACTGGCGAAGGCCGCCGGCACAAGCTCGGTTTACCTCTCGCAGATCGAGCGCGGCGAACGCCGCGCCGGCCGCAAGCTGCGAACGAAGCTCGGCAAGGCACTGCGCGTCGAGCCCGGCCTGTTGGAGCGCGACGAGGATTAGGCTGAAGCGTTCGAGCATTCGTCGTCTGCGCCGCCGTCGCAGCGGCGGGCGGAGCGGCAGCGCAAGGCGATAGCACAGGCCACCGGGCAAGAGGCCGCGACCTTCCCCGCCCGTTTCCGCCGGCCCGCGCGCGAGCGGCTTTCGCGATTGCTGCGCAATCGCCGCCGCCGCCACGGACGAACTCGCTTCGCGCGTTCGCCTCCACCTCATCCTAAATCCTTCTCCGCCCCCGGGGGCGGAGAAGGACTTGCCGCTGCGGCGTTGATGACCGTTCGAGCGGGATGTGTGAACGCCATAGAAGCGGCGAGGGGGTGGCCCGCGGCGACCGGCACCGGGTAGGCTGGCGGGCGCCCGTCGCGCATCGTCCACCGGGGAGGAAAACCATGCCGTCCTTCGATCCCATCGGCTCGCGCACCGTCGCCTTGGGCGATCATCGCGAGCCCGCCTTCGTCCATGCCGAGCAGGTCGAGACGGCGCGCGCCAAGCTCGCCGAGCATCGCGCCCGGCGCAAGCGCCGGCCCAACATCCTGATCTTCCTCATGGACGATGTCGGCTGGGGCGATTTCGGCTGCTACGGCGGCGGCGTCGCCGTCGGCGCGCCGACCCCCAATTTCGACCGCATCGCGCGCCAGGGGCTGCAGCTCACCTCGTGCTATTCGGAGCCGAGCTGCTCGCCCTCGCGCGCGACGCTGCTCACCGGGCGGGTCCCGCATCGCCACGGGCTGCACCGCCCGCCGATGTATGGCGAGCCCGGCGGGCTCCAAGGCGAGATCACCGTGGCGCAGCTCCTGTCGGAAGCGGGCTATGTCACGCAGGCGGTGGGCAAATGGCACGTCGGCGAGAACGCGGCGTCCCAGGCGCAGAACGTCGGCTTCGACGATTTCTACGGCTTTCTCTCGGTGTCCGACATGTACACGGAATGGCGCGATCCGCATTTCTTCCCGGAAATCGTCTATTCCAAGGCACGCACCGACTGGATCAAGAACATGCCATTCAACCGCTGCTTCGTTCATGCGAAGAAAGGCGGCGAGGCCGAGGCGGTCGAGGAGGTGACCATTCCGGTGCTGTCGTTGCTCGACGAGAAATGGTGCCAGTATTCGGTCGGGTTCATCGAGCGCATGGCCGGGGACGATCGGCCTTGGCTGCTCTATCACTGCACGCGCGGCGCCCATTTCGACAACTATCCGCAGGAGCGTTTCCTCGGGGCGTCGCCGGCCCGCCATCCCTACAAGGACACGTTGCTCGAGTTGGACGACATCGCCGGAAGGCTGGTCGAGGCGCTGCGGCGAACCGGCCAGCTCGAGGATACGCTGATTTTCATCTCCTCCGACAACGGGCCGCATATGGAGACCTGGCCCGATTCCGCCTTCACGCCGTTCCGCTGCGCCAAGGGCTCGACCTGGGAAGGCGGCGTGCGGGTTCCCGGCCTGCTGCTCTGGCCGGGCATGATCGACGCCGGACGCCAGAGCGACGGCCTCTTCGATTTCAACGACGTGCTGCCGACGCTGCTGGGGCTTGCCGGCGAGGCGGCGCGGCTGCCGACGGACCGCTACACCGACGGCGTCGACCAGTCCTCGTTCCTGCTGGCGCCGGACGGGTCGTCGAATCGCAAGTACCACTATTACTGGCTGGGTTCGACGTTTTCGGGCCTGCGCTGCGGCGAGTACAAGATGCTGCTGAGCGCCGCCAGCGACGATGACGCCGACGCCGCCGGACCCGGCGGTTTCACCGGCGTGCTGCAGCGCTTCGCCTATGCGCGGCTCTACAATCTCTATCTCGATCCCAAGGAGACGCACAATTACATGACGCGCAAGCTTGCCTATGTCGAGGCGTTCCAGACCGGGATGCGGGCGCATCTCGGCAGCTTCAAGCGCTATCCGCCGAAGACGGTGATGGGGCTCAAGGCGCCGGATCAGCGGCGCTCGTGACGCCGCGGCGTTTCGCGCCGGAAATGATATGATGAAGGGCGACGGCGACGATCGCCGCGGCCTTCGCGTCTCTCAAGGGCGTCACCGCGGCGATCGCCAAAGCGGAGCGGGCAGGATGGACAAGCGGCATACCTATTCGATCCACCTCGACTGGACGGGCAATCAGGGGACCGGCACGTCGTCCTACCGCGCCTATTCCCGCTCCCATGAGCTGAGCGCGCCCGGCAAGGAGACCATCGCCGGCTCTTCCGATCCGAGCTTCGCAGGCGATCGGGCGCGATGGAACCCCGAGGAGCTTCTCGTCGCCTCGCTCTCGGCGTGCCATCAGCTCTGGTATCTCCACCTCTGCACCGAAGCGGGAATCGTCGTCCAGAAGTACAGCGACGACGCTTCCGGCGTCATGATCGAGCAGCCGGACGGCGCCGGCCAGTTCGAGAGCGTCACCTTGCGCCCGCATGTGACGCTCGCGCCGGGATCGGACGAGGTCGTCGCGCGCGCGCTTCACCACGCCGCAGCGGAGAAATGCTTCGTCGCGCGGTCCGTGTCGTTCCCGGTCGAGCACGAGCCGAGCTTCGCGATCGGACGCTGACGGCGGCGTGGCTCCGTTTCGCCGCAAAGGGCGGCGGTAAGCGCCGCGAAAGAGAAGCCGGCCGTCGGCTCACGCCTGATGGCCGTAGAGCCAGTCGAGCATGGTGTAGTCGGTCGACGAGCGCGCCGCCATCATCTCGTTGCGCAGCAGGGCGCCCATGCCGTCGAGATGGAAGAAGGCGCCCATGGCCCGCGCCGTGATCTGGACGCGCGCGGTGCGGCGCGTGCGCGCCTGCTCATAGCGGGCGAGCGCCGCCGGCAGATCGCCGGGCGCGGCGGCGACCTGCGTCGCCAAGGCGAGCGCGTCCTCGATCGCCTGGCAGGCGCCTTGAGCGATGTACTGGTACATCGGATGCGCGGCGTCGCCCAGCAGCGCGATGCGGTTCAGCGTCCAGCGCGCGATCGGCTTGCGGTCGGCCATCAGCCAGCGCCGGTCGCGCCACATCAGGCCGACGCAGCCGCGGACGTAGTCGCAGGCCTGGGCGTAATGCGCGTCGAGCTCGTCGGGCGTGCCCCAATCCTCGGAGAGCGGCGTATAGCGCGGGCTGCGGAACACCGCGACCTGATTGTAAAGCTCGCCGCGGCGGACGGGATACTGCACGAAATGCATCTCGGGGCCCACCCACATGACGACGTTGTCGAGCCCGGCATGGACCGAGAGCCGCTCGATCGGCAGCGTGCCGCGATAGGCGACGTAGCCGTCATGGATCGGCGCGTCGTCGGAGAGCAGGCGCCGCGCCGTCGAGTGCAGCCCGTCGGCGCCGATGAGGAGCTCGGCCTCATAGGCCGTGCCGTCGGCGCAGCGCGCGACGGCGCTCTCGCCGCGATCGTCGATGGCGACGACGTCGCGCCGGGTCTCCAGCGCAATGAGAGGCTCCGCCCGGCAGGCCGCCAGCAGCACCGACAGCAGGTCGCCGCGATGCATGACGATATAGGGATGGCGGTAGCGGCGCTTGAACGCCTCGCCGAGATCGATCTCGGTGATGCGGGTGGCGGCGAGGGCGTCCATCCAGACGAGGCGGCTCGGATAGACCGCGTGCTTGTCGATCTCCGGCAGCAGGCCGAGGCGGTCGAGCACGTGCATGGCGTTGGGCGCGAGCTGCAGCCCGGCGCCGATCTCGCCGAACTCCGCCGATTTCTCGACGACATGCACCGGCCGTCCGGCATGCGCCAGCGCCAGCGCCGCGGTGAGGCCGCCGATGCTGCCGCCGATGACGAGCGTGGGCAGGCGCGCGCTCTTCATCATGCCGCCGTTCCATTGATCCGCCGCATCCCGCCGCTCCCGCGCCGTCGAAGATGGCCGGCGGCAGTTATATGCGCCGCGCTTGCCAGCGGCAACCGGTGGCCGGTCGGAGCCTCCCGCGGCTTGTGCCGGGCGGCAAACGATATTATCATGTGATGCACATATGCAGGAAAGAACGATGGCGCTCCTCGCGCGACAGAAACCAAGAGGCGCAGGGGAGGCGAGAGCCAAATCCCGCCACGGCCCATCGCAGCGCGCGCGCCGGCCCATCGCCAAAGGCCTTACGCAACGGCTCGTGGTCTTGATGACCCCCACGCTAAAGAAAACGATCGCGCGCAAGGCGGCCGCGGCGAAGGTGAGTGCCGGCGAACTGATCCGCCGCTCCATAGTGGTTTACGAGCCGGAAGCGCGCGACGACCAAATATTGGTGCGGGAGCTCCTATTCGCCTTGAAAAGGGGTCACGCCGAGGCCCTGCAGGCGCTCGACGAGGCCGAGGCCGAGCTGCGGCGGACGCGCGACCATTTCGCCGCCAAGCGCGAACAGGAGCCCGCGCGGTGGGAATGACGAAGGACGTCGTCGACGGCTTGAGAGCCGCGCTGCTGCTGACCGAACGCGTCGGCGCCATCGCGGATCAGGTCAAGGCAGTGGCGGTCGACATGCGCGACATCGACCGGCGCCTCATCCGCGTCGAGACGACCCTCGAGGTGTTGAGGCGCGGCGCTTTCGCCGGCCGCGGCGGAGCGGACGACGCGAAACGCCCTGCCGCGCCGCCTCGTCTCGGCGGCCCTGACACAGACTCCGAAGAGTAGGCGCGCGGCGGCTAAAGCGGCGTGGCTTGCTCCAGCCGCGCCGGGCTTGCCAGGCGCGCGAAGGCGAGGATGGAGAGCGCCACCAGCCCGGCAATCGGCCAGAGCCAGGTGCCGGCGGCGGCGAGCGCGCCGGTGCCGGCCCAGCCGATCGAAGAAAACGCCTCGGCGAAGGTGGCGATGCGCGAGGAGGTCTGGCGGCGGCGGAAATGGCTGCGCTTGGCCTGGCTGCGGAACCAGAGCTGAATCGCGGTGGCGGCGGCGGCGGAGGCGGCGATGCCGAGAGCCGCGACCACGGCGTCGCGCCGCGAGACCAGCGTCATCGCCGCGACGAAGGGGAGAAACACCACGGCGATGCCGGCCATCACCGCCTCGGTCTTGGCGCGCAGCACGCGGCCGGCGAGCACCGGCGCGGTCGCCACCAGATCGGGCGCGTCCTCGCCGGAAATCGCAAGCCAGGCAAGGCCGCCGGCGAGCTGCCCCGCGGCCATGATGAGCACCGGCACCAGCACGGCGACGGCGGCGCCGTCGGCGAAGCTGCGCCAGAGCAACAGGCCCGGCGGCAGCAGATAGAGAAGCTGCATCAGCGTCTGCGACAACAGCCAGGGGTCGCGCCGCAGCAGCGTCCATTCCTTGCGCCGCAGCGCCTGCGCCGGCGATCCCCGACGGAAGCCCATGCGGCGCCGGCGCCGCCGCGGCGCGCCCTCCGCCCAGGAAGCGGCGGCGACGGCATAGCGGGCAAAGCGCGGCGCGAGGAAGACGATCGCGGCGCCCAGCAGCAGCAGGCTCGCGCCGAGCACGGCGGCGAGCGCCAAGGGATCGCCGAGAATGGCGCGGGCCGGCCACCAGAAGGGGCTTTCCGGCGCGGGCAGGCGACCGCTCAGCGCCTGCGAGCGGAGCACGGCAAAGCGCGACAAGGAGCCATAGGAGAGAATCGCCGCCGCCTGCAGGCCGATGACGAAAGCGGCGCCGATCACCGCCGCCGCCACCTGGGCGACGAGCCGCGTCCGCCGCGGGCCGAGGAGGCGGAAGAGCGCGGCGGCAAGCGCCACCGCGAGAGCGACCGAGGCGCATCCCATCGCCGCGACGACGCCATAGGCGCCCAGCCAGCGGACGCCGCCCTTGAGCGCCAGCACGTCGACGAAAGGCGCCGCCAGCAGCGCCGCCATCAGGCTGACCTGAAGCACCATCGCGCCGATGCGCACGGCAAAGAGCCGGCGCAGGGCGGCGGGCGAGGCGAGGATGAGGTCGAGATCCGCCCGCGCATAGAAAGCGCGCGTCACCGATTCCAGCGCCTGCGACAGCATCGCCGAGGCGGCCAGCAGCGCGCCGGCCGTGACGAACACCAGCACCGTCCGGTCGGGAGCGCCGCCGAGCGGCGCGTAAGGACCCAGCATGAGCAACGCGACGAGATGCATGAAAAGCGCGAAGAGGACGACGCCGATGACGACACCGCGCAGGCGCCGGCGGCCGCCCGCGGTCATCATGAAGAGCCCGTCACGCCAGGCGAGCCGCAGCTCGTGGCGCGCGAACCAGGCGAGAGAGCAGGGCCTCACGCGGCGGCGGCCTCGCCGCCGACCAGCGCGAGGAAGGTGTCCTCGAGGCTGCTGCCGCTGTGGCCGGCCTGGCGGCGCAGCTCCTCCAAAGTGCCTTCGGCGATGAGACGGCCGCCGGCGATGACGCCGATGCGGTCGGCCATGCGCTCGGCGACCTCGAGGATATGGGTGGTCATGAGCACCGTTCCGCCGGCGCGGACGCGCTCGCGCAGCACGGTCTTGACCTGGCGCGAGGCGGCGGCGTCGAGGCCGGTGAGCGGCTCGTCGAGAATAATGAGGCGCGGCTCGTGCACCAGCGCGCCGGCCAGCGCCACCTTCTGTCGCATGCCTTTGGAGAAGCCGTCGCAGCGCTGCTCCGCCGCGGCCTCGAGGCCGAGCCAGCCCAGCAGCTCGCGCGCGCGGGCCTCGGCGGTGACGGCATCGACGCCCCACAGCCCCGCGATGAATTCGAGATATTCGAGCGGCGTCAGCCGGTCATAGATCATCGGCTCCTCGGAGACCCAGGCCATGAGCCGCTTGGCGGCGACGGGATCGGCGAGCGCGTCGAGGCCGAAGACCGAGATGCTGCCGGCGTCGGGCCGCAGCAGCCCCGCGACAAGGCGCAGGCTGGTGGTCTTGCCGGCGCCGTTGGGGCCGAGCAGCGCGTAGAACTCGCCGGCGCGCACCGCAAGCTCCAACCCGTCGACCGCGGGGCGGTCGAAGCGCTTGGCGAGCCCGTGGATCTCGAGGGCGAAGGCCGCGGTCATCGGCGGGTCGGCAGGCATGATCGCGGCCAGCCTAGGAAGCAGAGGTTGAGGCCGCGTAAACCGTAAAATGCCCGCTAAAGGCCGGCGATTGGGATTACGCCGTCACGCCGACATGGGCTCGCAGCGCGTCGAGCGGCGCCACGGCAAAGCGCGAGGCGGTGGCGAAGCTGATGTCGCCGCCGAGGCCCGAGGCGGCGATGGCGTTGCGAAAGACGGCGGCGATCTCCAGCCGCATCTCAGCGTCGATGGCGCGGTGGCTGCGGAGCACGAGGTCGAAGCGCTGCGGGCGCACGAGACCGTCGAGCTGAAGCGCGCCGAGGCGGCTGGTGTCGACTTCGAGGACGAAGCGCGAACCCTGCTCCGGCGACGCCGCGCCGCCGGAGCGGCGGCGCAGATAAAGCCGCACCGGGCGGATCAACCCGCCCTCGAGCAGCGGCAGGACGAAGACGCGCCAATCGCCGGAAAGAGGCTCGGCAAGCCGGCGCAGCTCCTCGACATCGCCGTCAAGCCGCTGGCGCAGATCGCGCTGGCCCGCGGCGTCGAGCGCCGCCGCAACCCTGGAGCCGGGCCAGATGCCGGTGTTGAGCGCGCTCATCAGAAAGAGCAGCGTGCCGGCGAGCTGCTGGCTGGTGGCGGGCGCGAGCTCGCCGCGCAGCGCCAGGGCGAGATCGGGCCGCACGCGATCAAGCACGGAGAGCGCCTGCGCCAGCGCCGGCCAGGTCGTGCTTTGCGTCACCGGCGCGTCATCGGGCGGGGCCGGCGGCGTCGCCGTCAGCCGTTGCAGGCCAAGCAACGTGCCCGCCGGCAGGGCCAGACGCTGCTCCAGCACCAGCGTGCCCACCGGCGTGTCGACAATGGTCTCGTTGGCAGGCCCCGGCACCACTTTGCCGACGAAATTCACCACGGCGGTTTCCGGCGGTGCCGGGCCGGCAGGCACGGCCACGGCCGCCGGAGAGGATGCCGGCGCCGGCGCCGGCATCGTCGGCAGCACCACAAGGCGCAGCGTCAACTGCGTGCCGCTGGGCAAGGCGGGCGCCGCCGCGTCCAGCGGCGACAGCACGCGCGCCTGGATCACGGTGCCCATGGCAAGCTCGCCCGAGTCCGGCGGCGTGGTCGCCAGCGGCGTGAGCGTCAGGCTGGTCCCCGGCGGCAGCGCCAGGCGCTGATCGAGCAGCAGTACGCCCCAGGGCGTTTGCAGCGCGGTGCGGCCGTTGCCGTCGGCGGCCGGGGGCAGCACCGTGCCGATAACGCTCACCGGCGCCGGGCCGGAGGGCGGCGGCGGTGGCGGCGGCGTCGCATCGGGCTCCGGCAACGCCAGGCGCAACACGAGACGCGTGCCCGCCACCAGCGCCGGCGGCAGGTTCTGCGTATCGGGCGGCAGCGACACCAGCGTCGCCTCGGCCTCGCTGCCGAGATCGAGCAGCGCCGGCGGCGCCTCGGTCTCGCTTGCCGTTGCCGCCGCGGGCGGCGGCGCGGTAGTGCCGGCGGCGGTAGGCGCGCTCGGCGCCGGAGCGGCGGGCGGGGCCGCGGCTGGAGGGGGAGGCGCGGAGGTCTCAGGCTCCTGGATGTCGAGCAAGAGCACGGTGGCGGGCGGGCCCGGCTGCAGCTTCAGCTCGACGCGGCTGCCGGAGGCCAGCGCCAGCGTCGTCTTGAGCGCGAGCGTGCCGTAATCCGTGCGCAGCAGCAGCGCGCCGTTGCCGCCGCGGCCGACGACGATGGCCGAGAGCGTCGCCGCGAGCAGCAGCGCCGCAGGCGGCGGCTGCGCCAGCTCGATGATCGGCGGCAGCGACGGGACGGCCGCGGCGAGGATGGAGCCGCCGACGAACGGAACCGGGCCGACCGAGTCTGCCATCGCCGCTTCTAGAGGCCTTGATCGAGGCGGCGCAGGATCGCCTCGACGTCGCTCGCCGCCTCGCTGCCGGGATGGCGCGTCAGGAGGGAGGTCTGGCGGCGGATGCTGTCCTTGACGTGGTCGTCGCGGCGGATGATGCCGGCGAGCGGCGGCTCGAGCTTGAGGAATTCGCGGCAGGCGCGCAGCAGCGTGCCGTAGACGCGCTCGCCCTCGCGCTGGCTCGCCACCATGTTGACGACGATCTGAATGCCGTCGGCGAGCTGCTCCATCGCCGTGACCTTGATATAGGCATAGGCGTCGGTGATCGAGGTCGGCTCGTCGGTGGTGATGACGAGGCAGGCGCGCGACTGCCCGGTGAGCAGCCGCACCGTGCGCTCGATGCCGGCGCCGAGATCGAGCACGACCCAGTCGTAGTTCTGCGACAGAAGCTGCAGCTCGGTGCGCAACGTCATGAGCCGGCTGGCCGGGAGCGTCGCGAGGCTGCCGCTGCCGGAGCGGCCGGCGATGATGTCGAAGCCGCCCTCGTAGGGCGTCGCCGCCTGAGCCAGGGTCGACTCGCCGGCAATGACGCTGGCGAGATCGCGCTCGGGAGTGACGCCGAGCTGGACGTCAACGTTGGCGAGGCCGAGATCGCCATCGAACAGCAGCGCCTTCCTGCCCGCCTTGGCCATGGCATGGGCCAGCGTGATCGAGAACCAGGTCTTGCCGACGCCGCCCTTGCCGGAAGCGACGGCGATGATGTTGCGCTTGTGGACCGCGGGGGCGGTCGTGTTGGCCGGAAATGCCCGCACGGGGGAGGCTGGGGTCATGGCGATCCTCTCATGGCATTGGCTTGCCGCTGCGGCTGCGCCGGTTTCGGCAGGATCAGGCGGGCCAGGATGACGGGGTTGAAGGCGTTGAGGCCCTTGGCGATGTCGGGCGAGGTGCCGGCCTCGGCAAAGCCCAGGCGCAGCGCGTCGGCGCAGGCGATGACGCTGCCCAGGCGCTGCACCATGTCGAGCCGCGTGACGATCATGCGGCCGACGCCGAGGTCGCGGAAAATGCGGGCAAGCTCGACCGTGTCGACGGCGTCGCCGCCGGCCGGCAGCACCAGCACCGGCTCGGCGCCGCTGGCGGCGATGAGCTGGGACAGCTCGCGCCGGTCGCCGGCGCTGTAGGGATTGATCCCCGGAGAATCGATGATCAAGAGCTCGCCGGGCCGGGCCTCGGCGGCGAGCGGCGCCAGGCGCTGCGCGCTCTCGGCGCGGTGCAGCGGCAGTTGCAGCACGCGGGCGAAGGCCTCGAGCTGCTCGATGCCGCCGGCGCGCACCGTGTCGGCGGTGACCAGGCGCACGGGCCTGCCCGCCATCACCGCGCGGGTGGCGAGCTTGGCCGCCGATACCGTCTTGCCCGCGCCCGGCGGGCCCGCCAGCAGCAGCGGCCGGCGCGGCTCGCCGTCGAGCGGGGCGAAGGTGAAGACGGTGGTGAAGGCACTCGCCAGCGCCAGCAGCGGATCGTCGGTCTCGAAGGGAAGCGCGGCGCAAAGGATCTTCTCCACCGCCAGCGGCGCAAGGCCGTGGGCGGAGAGCGCCTCGTTGAGCACGTCGATGACGTCGGGCTCGATCCCCGGCGCAAGGCGCTCGGGCTGATCGACCGCGGCGGTGACGCGGGTGGCGCCGTCCTCGCCTTCCTCGGTCGCGACGATGATGGCCTCGGCGCCGAGGCGCGCGCGCACCAGGGCCATCGCCTCGCTCATGCTCGCCGCGGTGAAGGTCCGGAGCCGCATGGCCTAGAGGGTCCCGACCGTCTTGATCTTGGCCTTGGGGTGGACTTCGCTCTGCGACATCACCACGGTGATCGGCCGGAAGCGCTCGATGATCGAGCGCACATAGGGCCGGATCGCCGGGCTCACCAGCAGCACCGGCGTCTCGCCGCTCATGGCGTGGCGCTCGAAGCTGCCGCGCACGGCGGCGATGAACTCCTGCAGCCGGCTCGGCGGCATGCTGAGATGGCGCTCGTCGCCCTGGCCGGTGAGCGCCTCGGCGAAGGACTGCTCCCAGGCCGGCGACAGGCTGACCAGCGGGATGATGCCGTTCTCGTTGGTGTTCTGCTCGCTGATCTGGCGCGCCAGCCGCGCGCGCACGTGCTCGGTGATGACGCTGACGTTGCGGCTGTAGCCGCAGGCCTCGGAGATGCCCTCGAGGATGGTGGGCAGGTCGCGGATCGAGACGCGCTCGGCCAGCAGGTTCTGCAACACGCGCTGGATGCCGCCGACCGAGATCTGACTCGGCACCATGTCGGCGATCAGCTTCTGGTGGCTCTTGTCGAGCTCGTCGAGCAGCTTCTGCGTCTCGGCATAGGACAAGAGCTCCGCCATGTTGTCCTTGATCACCTCGGTGAGATGCGTAGTGATCACGGTCTGCGGCTCGACGGCGGTGTAGCCGCGGAAGGTCGCCTCCTCGCGGCTCGCCTCGGCCACCCATTGCGCCGGCAGGCCGAAGGTCGGCTCGACCGTCGGCTCGCCCGGGATGGTGATGGCGCCGCCGCGGGGATCCATCACCAGCAGCATGTTGGGCCGGAGATCGCCGCGCCCGGCCTCGATCTCCTTGACGCGGATGACGTAGGTGTTGGCCGGAAGCTGCAAATTGTCCTGGATGCGCACCGAGGGCATGATGAAGCCGATCTCGGCGGCGAGCTGGCGGCGGAGCGCGCGCACCTGGTCGGTGAGCCGCATGCCGTGGTCGCTGTTGATGAGGCCGAGCAGGCCGTAGCCGAGCTCGAGGCGGAGCTGGTCGATCTGGAGCGCGGTGTGGATCGGCTCCTCCTTCGCTGGCGCCGCCGCCTTGGCCTGCTGCGCCGCGGCCTCGCTGGCGGCCACCTTCTCGCGCCGCTCGGTGAGCTTCCAGGCGGCGCCGCCGGTCAGCGCCGAAAGCGCCAGGAAAGGCAGCGTCGGAATGCCCGGCAGGACGGCGAGCGACAGCATCAGGAAGGAGGCGACGCCGAGCGCCGCGGGATATGCCGAGAGCTGGCCGAAGAGCGCCTTGTCGGTCGAGCCGCTGACGCCGGCCTTGGCGACCAGCATGCCGGCGGCGGTGGAGACGACGAGCGCCGGGATCTGGGTCACCAGCCCGTCGCCGACGGTGAGGAGCGTGTAGCTCTGCGTCGCCTCGCTGAAGGAGATGCCCTTCTGCACGATGCCGATGACGATGCCGGCGCCGATGTTGATGGCGGTGATGACGAGGCCGGCCACGGCGTCGCCGCGCACGAACTTCGAGGCGCCGTCCATGGCGCCGTAGAAATTGCTCTCGTCCTCGAGATCGGTGCGGCGTTTCCTCGCGGTGTCCTCGTTGATGAGGCCGGCGGAGAGATCGGCGTCGATCGCCATCTGCTTGCCGGGCATGCTGTCGAGGCTGAAGCGCGCCGCGACCTCGGCGATGCGGCCCGAGCCCTTGGTGATGACGACGAAGTTCACCACCACCAGGATGGTGAAGACGATCACGCCGATGAGGAAGTTGCCGCCCATGACGAAGCCGCCGAAGGCCTGGATGACATGGCCGGCGGCGGCCGAGCCCTCGTGGCCGTGGCTCAGGATGAGCCGCGTCGAGGCGAGGTTGAGGGCGAGCCGCAGCATCGTGGCGATGAGCAGCACCGTCGGGAAGGAAGAGAACTCCAGCGGCCGCTGAATGAACAGCGCGACCATCAGGACCAGCACGGAGAAGGTGATCGACAGCGCCAGGCTCATGTCGAGCAGCCAGGTCGGCATCGGCAGGATGAGCACGACCAGGATGCCGACGACGCCGAGCGCGAGCGCGATCTCGCCGCGCTTGAGCGTCGCCGAGATCTTGCCGAGCAGCGCCTTCGGGCTCGGCGCCCGCGCCGCCGTCGCGACGATGGTGGAGGCTTGGGCCATGGGCGCCGGGATCTAGCGCGGCCTCACACCGCCGCCCGGTCCGGCTCGCCGGCCGGCGGCACGCTGAGGCCTTCCAGGCGGTACTGCTGGAGCTTGTTGCGCAAGGTGCGGATCGAGATGCCGAGGATGTTGGCGGCGTGCGTGCGGTTACCGAGGCAATGCTGGAGGGTCTCCAGAATGAGGTCGCGCTCGACGTCGGCGACGGTGCGGCCGACCAGGCCGGGCTTGCCGCCGGCGCCCGCCGGCGCGGTGGCGGCGTCGGGCCTCGCCGCGGTGAGCAGGATCGCATCCGCCCCCAGCTCCTCGCCGCGCGCCAGCAGCACCGCGCGGTGGATCGTGTTCTCGAGCTCGCGCACGTTGCCGCGCCAGGCGTGCCGCTGGAGCATCTCGCGCGCGTCGGCCGCCAGCGGCCGGACCGCCACGGCGTTCATCTCGGCGAACTTCTTGGCGAAATGGTCGGCGAGGATCTCGATGTCCCGGGGCCGCTCGCGCAGCGCCGGGATGCGCATGTTGACGACGTTGAGGCGGAAATAGAGATCCTCGCGGAAATTGCCGCCGCGCACCTCCTCCTCGAGATCGCGGTTGGAGGTGGCGATGAGGCGGATGTCGACCTTGATCGGCTGATGGCCGCCGACGCGGTCGATCTCGCGCTCCTGGATGGCGCGCAGCAGCTTCGCCTGGAGGCGCTGATGCATCTCGCTGATCTCGTCGAGCAGCAAGGTGCCGCCGTTGGCCTCCTCGAACTTGCCGATGCGCCGCGCCACGGCGCCGGTGAAGGCGCCCTTCTCGTGGCCGAAGAGCTCGGATTCCAGCAGGTTCTCCGGGATGGCGGCGCAGTTGACGGAGATGAAATTGTGCTTGGCGCGCCGGCTGCGGCGATGGATGTAGCGCGCCATTACCTCCTTGCCGGTGCCGCTCTCGCCGGTGATCAGCACGCTCGCCTCCGACGGCGCCACCTGGTCGGCGAGCCGCACCACCTCCGCCATGACGGGATCGCGGAAGAGGAAGGCGTGGCTCTCCTGCGCCACCGCCTCGAGCACGGCGGCGATGAGCTCGGCGTCGGGCGGAAGCGGGATGTATTCCTTGGCGCCCGCCCTGATCGCGCGCACCGCCGCGTCGGCGTCGGCGCCGATGCCGCAGGCGACGACGGGGACGTTGATGCGCTCCTGCCGCAGGCTGTCGATCATCCGGGCGATGTCGAGCTTCACGTCCATCATCAGGAGATCGGCGCCCTGGCCGGAACGCAAGGTGGCGAGCCCGCGCTCGATGTCGTCGGCATGGGCAACGGTGGCGCCGCGCGCCATGGCGATCTTGCCGGCGGCGCTGATATAGCCCTCGAGGGGGCCCAGAATGAGCAGACGCATCGCGGTTGACCTCTTCTCTAGGCGCGATCGGCCTTGACGATTTCCGTCATGGTGACGCCGAGCCGCTCGTCGACGACGACGACCTCGCCGCGCGCCACCAGGCGGTTGTTGACGTAGATGTCGATGGCCTCGCCGACCTTGCGGTCGAGCTCGACGACGGCGCCGCGGCCGAGCTTCAGGAGCTGGCTCACCTGCATGGTCGCGCGGCCGAGCACGGCCGAGATCTGCACCGGGATGTCGTAGACCGCCTCCAGGTCCTTGGCGTTCTGCGGCCGGGCCTCGCCGCCGCTCGCGGGATCGCCGTCGATCTCATCGAGCTGCAGGTTGTGGGGATCATTCATGACGGTTCTCCTCGGGGGGGCTCGTGCCCGGGACAGGGAGGGAGTCGAGAGCGCGAGCCAGCGCCCCGTCGATGTCGTGCAGCAGGCGCCGCGTGTCGCGCTCGGCGCCGCCGTCGGCCCATTCAACGCGCGCGTCGCCCGGGCCGAGCGTCTCGTCCGCCAGCAGCGCGATCTTGCCGGCAAAGCCGCTGGCGGCGGCGACGGCTTCCAGGCGCGGCTGCATCGCCTCGAACGCGCCGTCGGCGACGCGCAGGACGACGCGCGGCTCGTCGAAGGCCTCGCGCAGGCATTCGACGACCATCGTCTCGATCTCGGCGAGCGACGCCTTGCGGCAGAGGGTGGGCACCGCCTTGGCGAGGACGGCGCGGAGCGTCTCGAGCGCGCCGCGCTGCGCGTCCTCGGCAAAGCGCCGGCGCGCCGCCAGGAGGCCCTTGAGGTGGAGGGCGATGTCCGAGAGCAAGCCGGTGATCCGCGCCTCGGACGATTTCGCCGCCTCGGCGAGCGCGGCGGCGCAGCCGGCCGCGAAGCCGGCCTCGCGCGCGGCGTCGAGCTCGGCCTTGGAGAAGGTGGGCTCCGGCGGCGGCGCCGGCGGCGTGCGCGCCGCGCCGCGCGGCGCGTCCGGCAGGTCGAAGGACCGGTCGAAGAGGAATTTGTGCGGCGCGCTCATCGTCCCGCCTCAGTACACCAGCTCGTCTTCGCCGCTGCCGTCGGCGATGACGATCTCGCCGCGCGCCGCGAGATCCTTGGCGAGCGCCACGAGATAGGCCTGCGCCTCCTCGACGTCCTTGAGGCGGACCGGGCCCATGGAGGCGATCTCCTCGCGCAGCAGCTTGCCGGCGCGCTCGGAGATGTTGGCGAAGAACAGGTCGCGCAGCGCCTCGGACGCGCCCTTGAGGGCCAGCGGGATCTTCTCCTTCTCGGCGTTGCGCAGGATGCCCTGGATCGCCATGCCGTCGAGCTTGCCGAGATCCTCGAAGGTGAACATGAGCGCCTTGATGCGCTCGGCGCTGTCGCGGTTGCGCTCTTCCAGCGCGGTGAGGAAGCGCGTCTCGGTGTTGCGGTCGAGGCTGTTGAAGATCTCGGCGATGAGCTCGTGCGAATCGCGCCGGTTGGTGCGCGCCAGGCTGGAGAAGAACTCGTTGCGCAAGGTGCGCTCGACGTCGTCGAGCACCTCCTTCTGCACCGCCTCCATGCGCAGCATGCGCATGATCACTTCCATGGCAAAGCTCTCGGGGAGCTGCGTCAGCACGCGGCCGGCATGGTCGGGCTTGATCTTGGAGAGGACGACGGCGACGGTCTGGGGGTACTCGTTCTTGAGGTAGTTGGCGAGCACCGTCTCGTTGACGTTGCCGAGCTTGTCCCACATGGTGCGGCCGGCGGGACCGCGAATCTCCTCCATGATGGCGTTGACGCGGTCCTGGCCCAGCACCTTGGCGAGCAGCCGCTCGGTGCTCTCATAGGTGCCGACCAGCGAGCCGGTGGCGGAGATCTGCTCGGCGAACTCGACGAACAGCCGCTCGACGATGTTCGAGCTGACCGTGCCGAGATTGGCCATGGTCTGGGAGATCTCCTTGATCTCCTCGTCGTCCATCAGCGCGAAGAGGCGCGCCGTGTGCTCGTCGCCGAGCGCGAGCATCAGGATGGCGGCCTTCTCCGGCCCGGTGAGGGTGCGGATGTCTTCGCGGACGCGCATCACGGCCATGGCCCGGATCTCCCGCTCAGGCGCCCTGGTACATCCAGGAGCGGACGATGGCGACCGCTTCCTCCGGATGCTTCTCGACGATCTCGCCGATCTTGCGGATGCTCGAGGCGGCGACGCGCCCCTCGACCTGGCCGATGTCGATCATCTTCTCGGCCGGCGCCTCCTCGCCGCCGGCCGGCACCACCGCGCCGCCGGCGGCGGCGGCGAGCGCCGGGTTGAGGCCGGCGGGGGGCGGCAGCGCCGGCGCGCCTTGTCCGGCCACCTGGCCCGCCAGCAGGTTGTTGGCCTCCGCGGCGGCGGCGCTGTTCTCGAGCACGCGCATCAGCAGCGGACGGACGACGAGCAGGATGAACAGCACGGCCACGATGGCGATGACCAGCATCTCGCCCATCTTGACGATGTCGGCGCGGTCGAAGCCGAGCACGGTGGGGGGCGGCGCCGGCATCACCTCGTCGGCGCCGATGAAGCGCATGTTGGCGAGCTCGACGGTGTCGCCGCGCTTCTCGTCGTAGCCGACGGCCGAGCGCACCAGCGCGGCGAGCTGCTTCAACTCCTCGGGCGAGCGCGGCTGATAGGCGCGGCTGCCGTCGGCGGCGACGGTATAGGTGCCGTCGACCAGCACGGCGACCGAGAGCCGGCGCACCACGCCGGTCTCGCGCACCTGGCTGCGCGTCGTCTCGCCGATCTCGTAGTTGGTCGTCTCCTCGTTGCGCGCGGTCTTGCTGCGGCCGCCGGCGCTGCCGGTGGCGGTCTGGGCGTTGGGCAGGTTGGTCTGCACCGTGACCGGCTGGTCGCCGCCGTCGCTGCTGTCGCTCGACTCGTTCACCGACTGGGTCGAGCGCGCGACCTGCGCGTCGGGATCATAGGTCTTGGAGTTGGTGGTGATGCGGTCGAAATCCATATCCGCATGGACATCGACGCGCGCCTTGCCGGGGCCGACGGTGCGCTCGATCAGCTCCTCGACGTTGCGCGCCAGCCGGTTCTCGTAGTTGATGCGCTGCTCCTCGGCATTGCCGGCCACGGCGGCGGCGCTGCTGTCGCCGTCGCCGCGGGCGAGCAGGTTGCCGTCGCCGTCGATGACCGATACGCGCGTCGGCTTCAGCCCCGGCACGGCGGAGGCGACGAGGTACTGGATCGCCGCCACCTGCGGCTTGGCGAGCCGGTCGGCGCCGCGCATCTTGAGGACGATCGACGCGGTCGCCTCCTGCTGGTCGCGCGAGAACAGCTCGCGGCGCGGCAGCACGATATGGACGCGCGCCGACTGCACCGCGTTGATCGAGGAGATGGTGCGCGACAGCTCGCCCTCGAGCGCGCGCACCTGGTTGATGTTCTGCACCAGGCTCGAAGTGCCGAGCGCGTCGGACTTGTCGAAGAGCTCGTAGCCGATCGAGCCGCCATGCGGCAGGCCGGCCTCGGCCATCGTCATGCGCAGCTTCGCCACCTGGTCGGCCGGCACCATGATCTGGGCGCCGTCGCCCTTGATCTGATAGGGCACGCTCATGGCGTCGAGCTTTTGCGTGATCTGGGCGCTGTCGCGCAGCTCGAGATCGCCGTAGAGCAGCGCCATGCCGGTCTGGGAGATGCGGGTGGTGAGAAAGGCGAAGAACGCGATCATCGCCAGGGTCACGCCGCCGATGAGCGCGAGCCGCACGGGACCAAGGCCACGGAGAGTCTGGAGCAGGCCGTTCACTGTCGCTCGCCCTCGAGTTTCCATCCACGGGCCACGTCGCCCGCGGCAGACCCTAGCGGCGATTGAGTGAATAACCGGTAAATGCCCGGCAGCTTTTACCCAGCGAACGGCAAAAATTGCCCCGGCCCGAGCGCCTCAGGCGCTTGCGTCCGGCGGCGTCAGCGCTTGCGCGAGCAAGCGCGGGAGCCGTGCCAGGGGTGGGCGTGGAGGGAAGAGGAGGGAAGACGGAAGAAAAGCTAGTCCGCTCTGTGCGGCTCTCGCGGTTGCTGCGCAACCGCTGTCGCCGCCAAGGACGAACGCGCTCACGCGCGTTCGCCTCGTCCGCTCTGTGCGGCTCTCGCGGGACAACCCGTTCGATCGCTTTGCGATCGAACCCTCCGGGGCCGATCGCAAAGCGATCGGCCGGGTTGTCCGCAACCGCTGTCGCCGCCTGACACGAGCGCCTGCGGCGCTCGGTCAGCGCTCCTTCTCGACGTCGCGGTAGTCCTGCAGGCGGGTGACGCGCAGGCCGGGCAGGCCGTGGCTGTCGACCAGGCGCTGCCAGGAGAGGAATTCCTCGATCGACAGCGTGTAGCGGCGGCAGGCTTCTTCGAGGCTGATGATGCCGGCGCGCACGGCCGCGACCACTTCCGCCTTGCGCCGGATGACCCAGCGCTTGGTATCGGGGGGCGGGAGGCTGTCCAGCGACGCGATCGGGCCGACGATATCGACCCAATCCATCGGCGAGGCGGCGAGCGAGGAAGGTGCGTCTGTCTTCACGGTTGTCGCAGCGTCAGTTCATGTCATCGAGAATCTAGGTGCGCCCACTTAAGAAAGCCCTAAAGGCCGTGGTTAACGCGCTGGCCGCTTTGCCTAAAATCCAAGGGAAATCTCGGGGCGCGCAATCGCGGCTCCGTCCCGCGCCGCGGGGGCGAGTCGATCGGCTTTACGCATCGTTAATCATGAATGCCTATAAAATCCCGCCGACACTTGCCGGCGACGTGCCGTCATCGTGACGAAGGAAGCGAGCGATGCGTGCTCCCCCCGATGAGCGCCTCGGCGCCGCGGGTGCGGTCGAGCGCCGCGCCGGCCCGGCGGCCCTCGTTTTCACCGCGGCCGACTACGACATTTCCGGAGACGTCGCCGGCCGCCGGTCGGCTTCGGCGGGATTTCTCGCCGCCTATCTGCGCCATGCCGGAGAGCGCCGCCTGACCTGCCTGCTCCACGAGCCGGAGGACGCGCCGGCTTTGCATGATTTCGTTGCCCGGCATGACGGCGCCCCGCGGCCCGTCGACGCGATCGCGCTCGGCGATCTGCCGCGATTGGCCGAGATCGGCACGCTCTATACGCCGGGCCCGGATCTCGCCCGCTATGCCTGGCTGCGCCGCGGCTTCGACCAGCGGTCCTTCTCGCTGGTGGGGGTCACGCACACCCTTTCGGAGAGCCGCGCCATGGAAGCCGTCGGCCGCCTCCTCACCGCGCCGGTCCAGCCTTGGGACGCTCTCGTCTGCACGACGAGGGCGGCGAAAAGCGCCGTCGAGCGCGTGCTCGAGGAATACGCCGACTATTTCCGTGGCCTGAGCGGCGCCAGACTCGACCGCCGCGCGCGGCTGCCGGTGATTCCGCTGGGGGTCGATTGCGACGCCTTCGTCGCGGGAGAAGGCGAGCGGGCGGCGTTTCGCGCGCGCCACAACATCCCGCAGGACGCCGTGGTGCTGCTCTATATGGGCCGGCTGGATCACGCCGAGAAAGCCAATCCCGTGCCGCTCTACATGGCCGCGCAGCACGCCGCCGAGCGCATCGGCCGGCCGCTCCGCCTGTTGGAGGTCGGCTGGTTCCGCTCGGATTTCTTCGCCGAGGCCTTCGCGCAGGCGGCGGCGGTGCTGGCGCCCTCCGTCCCGCGAATCGTGCTGGACAGCCGGCAGGCGGCGAATCGCCGCGCCTGGTTCGCCGCGGATATTTTCGTCTCTCTCGCCGACAGCGTGCAGGAGACCTTCGGGCTGACGCCGATCGAGGCCATGGCCGCCGGCCTTCCGGTGATCGTGAGCGACTGGGACGGCTATCGCGACACCGTGCGCGACGGCATCGACGGCTTCCGCGTGCCGACGCTGACGCCTCCCGCGGGCAGCGGCGAAGCGCTGGCGCTCGACTATGCGCTCGGCGCCTTCAATCACACGATGTTCTCCGCCGCGGCGAGCCAGAGCAGCGCCGTCGACGTCAAGGCCTGCGCCGAGGCGATCGGCCGGCTGATCGCCGATCCGGACCTGCGCCGACGCATGGGAACGGCCGGCCGGCGGCGCGCAATCGACACATTCGACTGGCGGGTCGTCATTGCCGCCTATCAGGAGCTGTGGCGCGAGCTCGGCGAGCGGCGGCGCTCCGAGCCGGAGGCGGCGGCGCTCGTCCGCGGCCGTCCCGCCCGGCCGCTGGAAATGGATCCCTTCGACCTCTTCCGCGACTGGTCCAGCGACCGGCTCGCGCCGGAGACGGTGGTGACGCTGCCGGAGGGCGCCAGCGCGGCGCTTGCCGGCGCGATGCGGGAATTGCGCGCGGCGGCGCCGATGCCCGCGATGCTGCTCGATGCCGCAAAGACCGGCCGCCTCGTCGAAATCCTGCAACACGGCCCGACGTCCGCCGGCGAGCTGATCGACGGGCTGGAGCCGGCGCTGCGGCCGGCCGGCTGGCGCACGCTGGCCTGGCTGGCGAAGACCGCGCTGCTGTCCTGGCGGTGAGGCGCGGCCGATGAACCTGCCGTTGCGACCGGCGCAAGCGCTCTTCCTGCACAGCGGCTTCCGCTCGGGCAGCACCTGGTTCTGGCACAGATTCCGCGAAACCCGCGGCACGCACGCCTATTACGAGCCCTTTCACGAGCTGCTGGCGAGCCTGACCCTCGACGCTCTGCCCCGCTTCGGGCCGCAGCGCTGGGCGTCGGGACATCCCGGCATGGATGCTCCCTATTTCACCGAGTATCGCGACCTCCTGCGGCCGGAGGGCGGCGTGCGGCTCTACCAGACGCGCTTTGCCGCCGAGGCGTATTACGAGACCGGACCCGAGGAGGCGCAGGCGCGGTATATCCGCAGCCTCGTCGACCACGCGCAGGACGCGGGCAAGGTGCCGGTCTTCGGCTTCTGCCGCTCGCTTGGCCGCGTCCCCTGGTTCCGCGCGCTGGGCGAAGGCATCAATATCGTGACCTGGCGCAATCCGTGGGACCAGTGGATGTCCTGCCGCAACCAGGCGGCGGTGCAACAGAACTGGTATTTCCTCTTCCGCTTCGTGCTGTTCGCGAGCTTCGGCGGCCGGCATCCGCGCTTTGCGCCGTTCTTCGCGGGGTTGGATCTGCCGCCCGCGCCGGAAGGCATCACCACCGCGCAGCTCGGCGCGCTGCTCGCTTATTTCGAAGCGGCGGATTTCGCGACGCTTTTCAGCGTCTTCCTGCGCGTCTACATGCTCGACATGCTGATCGCGCTCGATCACGCCGATTACGTGGTCGATCTCGACGCTCTGAGCGCCGATGCCGGCCATCGCCGCGACGTTACCGCGGCGCTGCGCGCGCTTACCGGCCTTGCCGATCTCTCCTTCGAGGATTGCAGCCTGCCGCGCTGCGAGCCGGCGAACGAGGCCGCCTATGCAGCGCGCCTGGAAGCGGCGCTCGCCTTTCTGACCGGCGCAGGCGCGGCGATCGCCGGCGAATACCCTCGCGCGCTGCCGCTGCTGGAGCGGCGATTGGCGGGCTGCCTGCGGCGGCCGAGCCCCGCTCTCGCGTGACCGGCGCGCCGCCGCCTTCGCCGGCGGCGGAAGCTTACTGCGTCGCCTGCAGCAGGTCCGTGATCATCTGATTGGCGGTGGTGATGACCTTGGAGTTCGCGGCATAGGCCTGCTGCGTGATGATCAGGTTGCTGAACTCCTGAGCGATGTCGACGTTGGAGCTCTCCAGCTCCGAGGGCGCGATCTGCCCCGCCGCGCCGCTGCCCGCCTGTTGCAGCAGGAAGCTGCCGGAGGTGTTGGTCTGGAGATAGCTGTTGCCGCTTTCGGCGGCGAGGCCGTTGGGATTGTTGAAGGTGGCGATCGGGATCAGGTAGATCGGCTGCTTCAGGCCGTTGTCGAAATTGGCGGTGACGATGCCGTGCGCGTCGATCGAGATGCCGGTGAACGTGCCGAAATGCAGTCCGTTCTGATTGACTTCGCTGGCGTTGAACTCGTTGCCGACCTGGGTCAAGCCGTTGAACTCGCCCTGGGTGCCGAGATTGAAGGTGAGGTTCTGCGGCGAGGTGGGCACGGCCGGGCCGGTGGTCGACCAGTTCACCGTCAATCCGCCGAAGCCGCTGTTGAACGAGCCGTCGCCGTTGAAGCTGACCTGATTGCCGCCGGTGAAGGCGACCGTGCCGCCGGCGATGCTGGCGGTGACGTTCCAGGTATTCGCGGCGGTCGGGACCGGCGCATTCGCAGCAAAAACCGGAGCGCCGCCGCCGGCGGTAAGCGTCAGCGAGTTGGCGGCGTTGATCTCGGTGCCTCCGGTGGAGGTGTCGGTGAGCTGGATGGTGGTGCCGTTGGTCGAGGATGCCGTGACCGTCGTGACGCCCGCCGCCGTCAGAGCCGTATTGATGGCGTTGGCGAGGTCGGTCATGGTCGGCGCCGCTTGCGTCAAGGGTCCGACCGTGATGGTCTGCGCGCCGCCTTGCAGCTTCAGGCTGAAGGTATCGCCGGTGGCCAGCGCGCCGCCGGTCAGGTCGAAAGTCTGGATCGGCGCGACGCTGAAGGTGAGGGTCAGATCGTGCTCGGTGCCCTGGGCGTCGTAGACCGGTACGGTGATGGTGTGCGGCGTCGAGGTCGCGGTGTCGGTCGCGGGCAGCTCGGCGGCGAGCGTCACCTGGGTCGTCGGCACGGCCGAGCCGCTGAGGCCGTTGATGTTGACGGTTTGCAGCGAGCTCAGCGAGGTCGCGGTGAGCTGGTTGAGGTTGCCGGCGGTGATCTGCGCCGCTTCGGCCGCGGTCAGCTTCTGCCCCTGAAGGAAGAAGCCGTCGCCGTTCACGAGATTGCCGTTGGCATCGACCGAGAACGAGCCGTCGCGGGTGAAGGAGAAGGCGCTGCTGTTGCCGGCGATGGCGCTGTTGCTGACGACGAAGAAGCCGCCGCCCGAGATCGCGAGATCGGTGTTGGAGGATGCCGCCTGCAGCAGGCCCTGCTGATTGACGGTGGCCGAGGGGTAGGCGACCACGCCGCCCGCGGTGTTGATGCCCGCCTGAGCGCTTTGGGTGACCAGCGTCGAGAAGCTCGCTTCCGTCGCCTTGTAGGCGGTCGTGTTGGAGTTGGCGATGTTGTCGGAGATCATGCTCAACGCCTGGCTTTCGGCGGTGAGGCCGGAAACGCCGGAAAGCAATGCACCGAAGATGCTCATGAGGGGACCTCTTAGTTCGAAGGCGTGGAGGAAGACGAGGATGAGGACGAGCCGATGACGTTGACGAGCTGGTTCATCGGCACTTCGACCCCCGAGACATTGAAGGTGGCGACGTTGTTCTGAACATTGACCCCGGTCACCGTGCCGACGGCGGTGGTCGTCGCGGTGATCGGCTGGCTGTTCGCACCCGTCGCTTGGACGGAAAGGGTGTAAATGCCGCCGTCGGGCTGCTGCTGGCCGGCATTGTTCTGGCCGTTCCAGTTGAAGGCATAGGTGCCGGCGGCGGTCTGGCCGGTGGCGGTATAGACGGTGTTGCCGCTGGCGTCCTGGACGATGAGGCTGGTCGAGGCGGCGTTGCTGGGCAAAGTGTAGGAGAAGGTGGCGTCGCCGTTCTCCAGCGCCGCCTGGTTGCCGTTGTACTGGATCTCCTGTCCGACCATGGGCAGCGCCGCGATGGTTTCGCTCGCCGTCTGATTCGAGATCATCGTCGAGAGCTGGCTGTTGGTCTTGATCTGCTGCTCGACCTCGCTGAACTCCACCAACTGCTGCGTGAACTGGTTGGTGTCCATCGGATTGAGCGGATCCTGATTCTTGAGCTGGGTCGTCAGCAGCGTCAGGAAGGTGTTGAAGTTCTGCGTGAAGCTGAGCGCGCCGTTGGCGGTCGTGCCGTTGCCGGTCCCGCCGCTGCTGCTCGAGCTCGAGCTCGAGCTCGAGCTGGTCGGCACGGTGGGGGCCGAGGTCGTGATCGGGGTGGTCGTGGTCATGCGATCGCCTTCCTCACACTTGAATGTCGAGCGAGCCGGAGTGAGCGCGCAGCGCCGGTGCCGCCGAAGCGGCGATGGCGGCGTCGCCGTCGTCGATGGCGGTGCCGGCGCTGCCATAGACGTTGCTTCCGCCGGAGGCCTGCTGCTGATTGAACTGGTAGCCGCCGCGCAGGTTGAAGCTCAGGCTGCTGTTATCGGCCTGCAGACCGGCGTCGCGCAGCGCCTGGGTCAGGCCGCCGGCGTCCTTCTGCAGCAGATTGAGCGTGTCGCTGCGGTCGGCGGAAACGACCATGGTCACGCGGCCGTCGTGATTGATGCTGAGCTTGACCTGGACCGCGCCGAGATCGGCGGGCTGAAGCTGGATCTGGATCTGGCCCTCGCCGTCCTTCACCGCCTGACGCAGCGAGAGGGCGACTTGCGCGCTCGCGGCGAGCGGCATGGCCGGCAAGGTCGGCGCCGGCGGGGCCGATGCCGGCGCGGCGGCGGCGGGCGCGGCAAGCGAGGTCGACGCCGCTTCCGGCTGCGGCGCGGCGGGTGCGGGATTGCTTGGCACGGAGGCGACCGGGCCCGGTGTCGGATCGCTTGCGGTCTGCAACGCCAATGTCTCGCTGGCGGTGCCGGTCTTGAGGGCGTCGGCCGGGATTTGGCCGGGATCGCTTGCGCCGGCGGCCGTCGTCTTGGGCGCGTCGGAGCTAGCGCCGGCGGTCGACGGCGCGGCGGTCAATGCCGTGGCCGTCTTCGCATCGCCGCCTTTACCCAGCGCGACGGCGTCGGCGGCGGGCGCGAAGCTCGCCAGCGCGCTGCGCGGCTGCGATATGAAGGAGGTCGTCTGGCCGGCGGTCAGGCGCACGCCCATGGCCGCTGCCATCGTTGACAGGCTCTGAGCCGTCCCAGCGGGCTGGAGAGCCGCGCCGGCGGTATCGGCGGCCGTCGCGCCGGAGACCGGCGCCGGTACGGGATTTGCGGCAGCGGTGTTGCTTGTTGCGCCGGCGGTCGCGGCAGCGGCCTGCGCCGCCGCAGCCTGCGCCGCAGCCGCTTGTACCGCAGCAGCCGGTATTGCCGCGGGCTGCGCCGCCGCGATCTGCGGCGCGTTGGCCGGCGTCGGTGCCGTCGCGGCTTGGGTCGTGGCAGGAGAAGAGTTTGTCGGCGTCGCGCCGCCACCGCCGTTGAGCGCGGCGCCAAGCAGCGCCGCGGCAGCAGCGTTCGCCGGCATCGGCGCGGTTTCCTCTGCCGGCGCCGGCGAGGCGCTGCCGTCGTCGGAGGGCTGCGCCGCCGGAACCTTGAAGCCGGCCAGGTTCATCGCGAGCGCCGGCTGCGTCGGCACCACCGGCAAGGGGATGACGACCGCCGTCGCGGTTTCGGCGCCGGTATTGCCCGGATCGGCGCCGCTCTGATTGCCGGTGCCGGAATGCTTGCCCTCGCCGCTGCTCGTCGCGGTCTTGGCGGGGGCGTTGCTCGGTTTTTCCTGCGGTTGCGCCGGCGCCTGCGTCTGCACCGTTGTCGACGGTGCGCCGTTGCTGCTGCTCGATGTCGAGGCGGGAGAGGCGGGCGTTTGCTGGGGCGGTGGCGGCGCCTGGTTTTGCGTCTGCTGCATCACGCTGTGGAAGCTCGATCCGCCGGCGTTGTCGAGAGGCGACGGCGGCGGTGGCGCTGGATCGATCGGCAGACTGGAGATGGCAAGCGCGTTCATAGTGATCCTTTCCTCGGCAGCGGGTCAGCAAGCCGCATGCCATTCGAGGACCACATTCAACCTTCTGATATGAAACGCCGATTTGACCTGCGCGCATTTTGCCGGCCGGTCGGCGGCGTCCTCTCGGGCAACACATGCCGAGCAAACCGGAGAAAACCCGGCAATCTTTGCCGGCCGAGCGACGAATTGGCACGGGGTTTGCCAGTAAAGCTTTGTTAGCGCGGCGTGCGGCCGCATGGTTCTAGGACAAATGCCCCTGATCTGACCCTGTTCCCTAGGTCCTCAGCGCCGCCGCCGGCAAACCCTGGAGAAGCATCGTGTCGGTCAACGATACATCTTCGGCCACGTCGATTGCGCCGGCGCCTCAAACTGGGCACCAAGCGCTCGAGGTTACCCGCCAGCCGGCCCAGGCGGCGGCGAGCCCTGTCGCGAGCGCGCCGAAACAAGCGCCGGAAGCGTCTTCTTCACCGGTTCCGGTGCCGGCCGCGATCGGCTTCTCGCTGCATTTCGATCCGGATACGGGGCGGATGCTGCTCGAGGCGCGCGAGCCCGGCTCGGGCCAGGTGATCTATCAAATGCCGTCGAAATACGCCATTGAGCACGCCTCGGCGAATTCCAGCGCCGCCGCGCCGACGCGCGGCGCCAAGGTCGACGGCGCCGCCTAGCTCCCTCCCGGTCTTTTTTTGCCGGGCAAAATCTGCCGGCCCGGCAGCTATCGCCCAGCAAAATTTGCCGGGTGCGGCGCAGCGCCGCCGCCGACTTTCGCAAAAACCAGAGATTTCCAAGGGTTTTGTCCGCTGGTCCGCCGCACCCCCGATGGCACGGGCATTGCGAACAACCCCCCGAGCCGCGAAGCGGCTTTGTTTCCACCCAGAAAGGATGATTTTCCATGTCTAGCAACGTCGTTCTCGGCAACGCTACTCGCCAGAACCTGCTCTCGCTTCAGGGCATCAACTCGAACATCAGCACGGCGCAGAATCACTTGGCCACCGGTCTCAAGGTGGCGAGCGCCGTCGACAACGCGGTGTTGTTCTTCCAGAGCCAGTCGCTCTTGAACCGCGCCAACGACCTCTCCGAGCGCAAGTCGCAGATCGACCAGGGCATCTCGTCCCTGACGACCGCGACCCAGGCGACGCAGAGCGTGGTGGGCATCCTGCAGCAGCTTCAGGGTCTGTTGAATTCGGCCAAGACCGAAACTGCCGCGCAGCGTGCAGCCACGAGCAAGCAGTTCGACACCCTGTCGGTTCAGCTCAACAACCTCGTCAACGACGCGTCTTACCAGGGCTTGAACCTGGTCAACTCGACGGCGTCGACGCTGACCCTGCAGTTCAGCATCACCTCGACCTCCATCCTGAAGATCCACGGCTTCAACCAGCAGATCAGCAAACTGGTCACTGGCGCAGTGAAGCTCTCGAAGGCGTCCAACCTCGCGAGCCATCTGATCAGCGTGGGCTTCTCGAAGGTCAGCGCGTACGGCACGTCGCTGTTCGACAAGGCGTTCAACACCCTGCAGACCGCCATCTTCGCGGCCCAGTCGCAGGCGCAGTCCCTCGGCGGCAACGTCACCTTCCTGCAGACCCGCCTGAGCTTCACCAGCCAGTACGCGGCCACCCTGCAGGGCGGCTCGGACAAGCTGGTGGTTGCCGACGTGAACGTGGAGAGCACCAACCTCGTCACCTTGCAGACGAGACAGTCGCTCGCCATTCAGTCTCTGTCGATCGCGACCCAGTCGGAGCAGGCGGTGCTTCGCCTCTTCCACTAAGGTCTTTCGTTCGGTCAATGACGGGTGGGCGGCCTTCGGGCCGCCCATTCGTTTTGCGCAGGAAGCGGCGCTCGTTCTCGTCGACGAAGCGCCGTCGGGCGGCGCCGTCCGCGGCGACGCTCCGCGAGCCCGCCGCCGGCGACTTAAGAGAAAATTAAGCACGATCGAGAGAAAATTAAGCACGATCGGCAAAAAATCGCGGGAGTTACCGCGTGGCGACGGCAACGGCCGCCGGCCGGCACCTGATTTCCCTCGCAGGTTGCAGCGAGGGCCGAAAACGGGCAGTCGCCTTCACCCGGAGCTTCCAATCCATGCCTGAGCGCCAGCAGTTCGTCATCGTGTCCCTGCCGAGAACCGGCTCGACCTATCTCGTCGACTATCTCGACGCCATCGACGGCGTCCGGTGTCTTTCGGAGATATTTCACCCCAACGAGATCATGCTTCGCCACCACCGGACGAACGATCCCCTGCTCATGGACATCGCGGTGCGCGACGCCGATCAGATGGCCTATCTCGACCGGCTGGAAAAGGAGATCGGCGATTGCGGCTGGTTCGGCTTCAAGCATTTCCCGAGGCACGGCCTCAAGCTCTTGCAGCACATGTGCGCGAGCCGGCAATGGCGGAAGATCTTCCTCTGGCGGGACAATCTGCTCGAGCAATATCTGTCCTTCCTCATCGCCTCGGCTCATTTCGGGAAAGTGACCTGGGGCCGGGTTCCCAACGAGGTTCGCCTGACGGTTCCGCTGACCATGCTGATGGACGATATCCACACGATCGAGCGGAACTACATCGCGATCGAAGAAGCGCTCATGCTTTCCGACCCTCGGGACGTCTTCACCTTGGACTATGACGATCTCGGGCGGCCGGCGGTCATGCGCGCGCTGCTCGGCTTCCTCGGCCTGCCGGAGGCGCGTATCGATCGGGCGGTCGCGCAAACGACCGGCGGGTCGAACGGCGCGGAGCTGAAATTCGAACGCGGGCCGACGCCGGCGCAACGGATCGTCAACTATGACGAGATTCGCTGGCTGCTGCTGCGCAGCCGCTATCGGCGATGGGTCGAGGAGGCGCGTGAGCCCGCCCTCGCCGGGCGGATGGGCGCATGAGGCCCATCAGAGCGGCTTCGAAAAAGCATCGACCGCCGGGGCGCGGCCTCGCGGTCTTTCGGAGGTGACCATGTCCAGCCGTCGCAGTCTCATGGTGGCAACGCCCTGCTTTGGCGGCCAGGTCACGACCGTCTATGCCAATTCGCTGCTTCGGCTACAGGCTGCCTGCCGCGCCCGATCGGTCGATTTCGAGTGGCTGATGCTCAGCGGCGACGCGCTGATCACGCGGGCGCGTGCCGATCTGGTGGCGCACTTCCTCGACCGCCCCGACGGCACGCACTTCCTGTTCATCGACGCGGATATCGGCTTCGAGCCGGAACAGGTCTTTCGGCTGCTCGACTTCGACGCCGACATGACGGCTTGCGCCTATCCCGCGAAGCGGATCGATTGGCAAAGGGTCCGCGAGGTCGTGATGGCCGGCCTGCCCGATCTCCAGTCGACGTCTCTGGAATACGTCTTCGAGGTCGAGGATCACGCGCGGATCGTGTCGCGCGACGGCTTTGCCAAGGTCCGCTTTGCCGGCACCGGATTTCTCATGATGCGCCGCGGCGTGCTGACGGCGCTTTGCGCCGCCCATCCCCAACTCCGCTTCCAGCGCACCAGCACCTCGACCGATCCGCTCGGCAACAGCCCGCACCGCTTCGCGCTCTTCGATTGCATGATCGATCCCGTCACCGGCGTCTATCTGTCGGAGGATTACGCCTTCTGCCGTCGCTGGACGGCCATGGGCGGCGAGATCTGGATGGATACGCAGAGCCGGCTCACCCATGTCGGCCCGATCGCCTTTGCCGGCAATTTCGCGACGCAATTCCGCTACAGCGCGTAGCGAGATCTTCCGATAGCCGGCGCGGCGATCCGCTCAGGCCGCGCCCATGATGCGCCGCAGGTCGAAATCCTCGCGGGTCTCCGCGAGAATGCGCCCGAGCTCGCGCAGCGTGTCGTCGAAGTCGGGCGCCTGCTCCACGATCTTCCTCGCCTTCTTGCGCGCCTCCGACCGCACGCGCGCATCGAGACCGAGATTGATCGCGCGCTCCGCCAGAGCGTCGATATCGGGTAGGCTGTTGACGTTGCCGATGACGCCGGCCACGTCGCAGTCCGGGAGGGTGAGGATCGGCAGACGCTCGAGCAGCGCCATCAACGCCGAAGTGCCGCCGCCCTCGCGCGGCGGATTGAGGTAGCAGTCGCAGAGCGCAAAAAGCGAGCGCAGCTCGGGCTCGAATTCGATATGGCGCAGCCGCGCGGGCATCGCCGCGAGAAGCGGGTGGCGATATTTGCGCAGTCCGCCCACGGTCAGGATCATCGCGTCCGGTACGGTCTCGAGAATGCGCGCCATGACGGCCTCGAACTCGTCGGTGATTTCTCGCCCGAGTCGGTATCCGACGATCACATAGACCACCGCCTGCGGCGGGATGCCGAACCGTTCGCGCTCGTAGGCTGCGCGCCCTTGCCGCAGGGGTACGTGCGAGGACAGGTTGAAGATTTTCGGCGCGCGCGGCAGCGGGCCGGTTTTCGGCATGCGCAGCTCGCGCACCATGCCCTCGAACAGGATGAAGGAATGCGCCAGCGAGACCGGCTCGCTGCGGCTCATCTCGAGGCATAGCGTCGGGAACTGCGCGGCGAGGAGATCGCCGACCAGGTGGAAGTGCCCATGCGCGATGACCCAATCCGGGTTGAATTGCAGCGCGACCTGCATGCACTCGACGATCTTCTCCATGCTCATGCCGCGGGTCTTGGCGGTGTAGACGGGCACGGCGCCGTCGCGATAGCTGCGCTGGGCGAAGCCGGGCGCGCGCTGGTCGTGCGTCCAGGCGGCCCCGACGAAATCCGAGTCATGCGCCTCGGGGTACGAGCGCACGTCGAGCAGCAGCGCGTCCATGCCGCAGACGCGCGCAAGGCCGCCCGCATATTCGAGCGCGACGACCGTCGGCGAATGATAGCCGTCGGGCGCCGCGCGGCCCCCGAACAATGCGTGGCTGAGGAACAAAACGCGCTTGCGGGGCGAGCCGTGAGGGATCCGCGGCGGAAACCGGCAATTGGCGGCGAGCCGGTTGATCACGCGCAGGTAGGAGGGGCCGGCTTCCTCATAGACGATCTTGTCGCGCAGCGCCGTGCCGCCTTCCTCCTTGCCGATCGCCGTGCAGCCGACAATGCGCCAGAGCGCGTCGTGATGATAGGCGAGATAGGGCTCGAAATGCCCGAGGAGCCTGGCGCAGGCGAGGAGATAGCGGAGGTCCTGCCGCTTGGCGAAGAGCGCGGAGAGGCGGGCCATCGCATGCCGCTTGTCCTCGGCGGCGACCAACTCCTCGATCTCGGCGTCTGACGGCTGCGGCAAAGTCTCCAACGCGCTCATTCTGCTTCCCCGACCGTCAATGTGACTCGGGCGAGTTAAACATAAATTAAGCGTAACCGGCGAAACTCGCCAGACCGAGTATCCGGCGGTTTTCGCCTCGACGCGAGGAGTGGATGCAGGCAATCGAACTTGCCCTTACGAAGCGGCCGAACGAAGCGCCTGCCGGCCGGATCCCGGTGCTGCGGCCGCAGCTCCCGCGGCGGGAGACCTATCTCGACTACTTGCGCGAGATCGACGAGAATCGCTGGTACAGCAATCACGGGCCGCTGGTGCGGCGCTTCGAGGCGCGGCTCGCCGCCCATTTCGATCTTCCCGCCGAAGGCGTCGCCACTTTCGCCAACGGAACGATCGCCCTGACGGCGGGCCTGCTCGCCCTCGGCGTGCGCGCGAAACAGCGTTGCCTCCTGCCGTCCTGGACCTTCATCGCCTCGGCGGCTTCCGTCCTGGCGGCGGGGCTCGTGCCGCATTTCGTCGACGTCGATCGCGAAACCTGGGCGCTCGATCCCGATGCGTTGGCGCGCCGGAAGGATCTCGCAAGCGTTGGCGCGGTCATGGCGGTCTCGCCCTTCGGCGCGCCGCTCGACCGCGCGCGCTGGGAAAAATTCACCGCCCGCACCGGCATTCCGGTGCTGATCGACGCCGCCGCCGGCTTCGACAGCGTCGCGAGCATTCCGGCGGCGGGCAGCGGCCCGACGCCGATCATGATCAGCCTGCATGCGACCAAGGTTTTGGGCGTCGGCGAAGGCGCCGTGCTCCTCTCGAGCGACCGGCCCCTGGTCCAGGTGGCGCAGCAATACGGCAATTTCGGCTTCTACGGCGTCGCCGAAGCAATGGTGCCCGGCATCAACGGCAAACTCAGCGAATATGCAGCCGCCATCGGCCTCGCCGCTCTCGAGCAATGGCCGGCGCGACGCGCGCAGTCCCTGGCGCTGGCTTCCACCTATCGCGCGGCCTTGATGGATCTGCCCAGGGTTGCGCTGGCGCCGGGCTTCGGACGGGGCTGGGTCAGCTCGACCTGCTGCGTGACGGTGCCGGGCGACGGCCTGATCGTGGGGGAGCGTCTCGCCGCCCTCGGCATCGAGACGCGACGCTGGTGGCGGCGCGGCTGCCACCATCAACCGGCCTATGGCGCATTGCCGCGCGATCCGCTGCCCGTGACCGAGGATCTCGCCCGCCGCTGCCTGGGCCTGCCCTTCTATCCCGATCTCGGCGCGGCCGAGGTCGAGCGGATCGTCGAGAGCCTCGCGCGCTCGTGCAAGGATTAGGACGGCTGCCGGTAGGCGGGAAAGAACGCCGTCGCAGGCTGTCCCCGGCTCAGCTCCGCATAAGCTCCTTCATCGAGCACCTGGCCGCATAGCCAGGCATCGGCCGTCGCGTTGGCAAAGCCGCGCTTGAAGCGCGCGAGGCCGCTCTCTTCGTCGTCCTCGCTGCCGGCCGTGCCGCCGAGATCGAGCCAACGGCAGTCTCCGAGATCCGCGATCGCCTCGGCGTACAGCAGATAGGTCGCCGACAGGCGATAGCCGGCATCGTCGGCGGCGGAAAGATGGCTGTAGGCATGCTCGCCGTGGCGCAGCCACAGCGACATGGCGACGATCCGCTCCTCGAGGAAGGCGGCGTATGCCGTTACGGCGGGCAAGGCGGCCAAGGCCGCGAAGTAACCCTCGGAGAAGCGCTGGATGCCGGTGATGGCGTGGCGCTCGACAAGCTCGCCATAGAGCGATGTCCATGCCTTCAGATGATCGGCGAGGGCGACCTTGCGCGCCGTGCAGCCGCGCGCCGCGCGGCGGATCTCGTAGCGGTGATGCCTGCTGACCAAGACGGCGCCCTGCCGGCGGTCGATCAGGAAATGCGTCTTGAACGGCCGCGCGAGCCGAAAGCTCTCGGCCAGACGCGCGGGGGGCGGCGCAAGCAGCGGATCGAGCGCCAGGACGACGGAGACCGCGCCGGCGTCGCGCAACCGTTTCAGCCCGTCGGCGAGGCGCGCATCGGGAGCAACGGCGGCACGGGGATAGCAGCTCATGGCGTCTTCGCGGCCGGTGTCGCCGATCGGACGCAGCAGCACATTGGTCGCCCATTCCGGAATCCAGAGCGGACGATAAGGCGCGCCGAAAGCGGCGGCATAGCTTTCGCCGGCATAGGGATGGAGGCAGTTCACGGCAGGATCGCCGCGAGACAGTCGATCAGGCGCTGCATCTCGGCTTCTCCATAGCGCTGATCGCAAGGCAGCGTGAGCAGGCTCTGCGCCAGATTGTGCTCCTCGGGAAACCGCCGGGGATCGCTGGGCAGCGAGCGCCAATGGCGCGCGCAGAAGGCGCCGGCCTCGGCGAGACGGCCGGCGACGGCGCCGGCATCACGGACGCGGAGAGCAAGGCCGAAAGGCACGGCGGCAGGCCGCGCGCCGGAAAAGCGCAGCATCAGGGAGGGGAACGCCTTCGCCAGCATGGCGTGGTTGCGCCGGCGCCTGCTTGCTATGGACTGCGCGTCGATGCGGCGCAGAAGCGTCCCGGCGAGACGGCTCATCGGCCGCAACGACGCAACGGCGCCGGCCTCCACCTCACGATAGGAGGTGTACCAGTCGCGGCTGTGCGTCTCCGCCGCGTCCTCGAAGCGCTCCAGCGTCGGTGCCATGAAGGAGAGATCGCGAGAGTCCTCATAGGCAGGCGGGCTCAGCTCGCAGCGCTGCGACACCAGCAGGCCGCCATCGGGAACGCCCAGCAGCTTGCGCGGGCTGTAGATCAACCAGTCGCCCCAAGGCTCGGCATCGGGATCGAAGGCCTGCGCGCGGTCCTCGATCCAGAGCACGTCGCCGCGCGCCCTGACCAGCGCCGGAAAAGCGGCGGGCGGCGCAAAGCCGAAGTAATCGACGCCGAGCACGGCGTCGCCGCGGCCGAGCATCGCATCAAGCCGGGCCGCGTCGGGCGCGAGCGCCTCGCCGACGGCGTAGAAGCGGATGTCCGTTCCCGCGCCGGCGACGGCATCGGCGACTTCCCGGCAGATATAGGCGGGCAGCCACAGCCGACGGACGTCCTTTTGCCGCAGCAGCCAGACGAGCGCGCTGCGCGCGTTATGGAACGTCAAGGCGCCGCGCGCGCCGCCGGTCCAGAGCTGCCACGGCGTGACGGGAGCGGCCGGAAGCTCGTCGATGGCGAGCGGCAGGAACCCGCCGATCGGCGGGCGTATCGCCTCGGTCATGTCGTCCGAGCCGCCGGCTGCCATCGCTCGGGCGCGGCTTCGGCGCCTTCGGCGGTCCTGGCCATGACGCAGACATCCTGCCAGCCGTCGGGCTTCAGCACCGCCCGCGGCCGCAGCTCTTCCAGCACGAAGCCGCATTTCTCGTAGACGCGCCGCGCCGCGCCGTTCCGCGCCAGCACCTCGAGCCTGAGGCGGCGCAGGCCCAGGCGCGCAAAGGCATGCTCGACCGTCGCGCGCGTCGCGGCGGTGCCGTAGCCCCGGCCGCGATGCGCCGCGCCGCCGATGAGGATGTGGAAATCGGCCGCGCGCGACCGCTGATCGATCCCGGTCAAATAGGTATTGCCGATGTGCAGGCCGTCGGCGGTGCGGCAGATGGCCAGGCGCACATCGCGGGAGGCGGGATCGAGCCAATGACGCATCATCCAGGCGATCGCTTCCCGGCGCGGGCGCGGCATGAAGGACCCGACGAGGTCGAAGAACAGCCGCTCGTCCTGGTACCAGGCATGGACGCGGTCGAGATCCTCGGCGCGCAGCGGCCGCAGTAGGAGCGCGGAATCAGCGCCGGCAGACGGCATAGATGCTGGCGGAAAGGTCGGGATACTTGAACCCGAGCTGATAGCACGCCTCCATATAGGCCTCGGTGATGATCTCGCCGCCGCCGAGCCGGTCGAACTGGAAATTGGCGAGCGGCTTGAAGAAAATGCCGCCGGTGTTGACGATATCGAGGCCGGCGCGCCGCAGATCCGCTTCGAGCGTGTCGAGCTGATAGACGCGGCGGTGGCCGTGCTTGAGGTCGGCCGGCGTCAGCGCGGCATTGTGGTCGAGCAGGCCCATCTTCACCGCAAGCTGGCGCGAGGCCGCGTTGCCGTTCGGCACCACGACGAAGGCCAGGCCGCGCTCATTGAGCGCGCCGCGGATCTTGCCGAGAACGGCGACGGGATCGATGACGTGCTCGAGCACGTGGACCAGGAAGACGGCGTCGAAACGCGCCGGCAGGTCCAACGTCTCGAACAGCGAGCAGTGGAAGGCGGCGGGCCGCGCCAGACGCCGGCGCGTGTGATCGAGAAAGCGCTGCGCCGCGTCGACGATGGTGAGCGATGCGTAGCGCTGCTCGAGCAGGACGGTGAGGTCGCCGTGATAGCAGCCGATCTGCAGCGCGCTGCCGCCGTGCAGATAGGGCGCGAGCGCGCGCAGCATGTAGCCGCGCATGCGCGCGTCGAAGGGCGATTCATCGTAACCGTCGACGAGGTCGTTGACATAGGCGAATTCGGTATCGAGGGCGGGTTTCGTCATGGCGCGCGCTCCGGCGCCGGCGCGTCCTCGCGGTAGAAGCGCTCGTCCTTCGGCCGGTACCATTCATCGTGATTGGCGGGGATGCGCGAGAAATAGCCGAGGACCTGCTTCGTCGCATCGTCGAGCCCGCTCACGGCGGCGTCGCCGAGCTGGCGCACATGGTCGATTTGCGGCTTGATGAAAGGCGGCGTGAAGGTGAGAGTGAGGGCGCGGCGGCGAGCGCCGCTGCGGTTCTCGCCGGCCGCGTGGACGAGGTTGCTGTCGAAGAGCAGGACGCTGCCGGCGGGGCCGGTGATCGGGCGAGCCCTGGCGAAAAAGGTCGCGGCATCGGGCATGGTCTCGCGCCGGTGCGAGCCGGGCAAGACCAGGGTGGCGCCGTTCTCGGCCGAAAACGCATCGAGCATCACCAGCACGTTCAGCATCAGCGGCAGCTCGGCAGTGAAATGCCTGACGTCGCGGTGCGGCCGGTGCAGGTAGGAACGCGCGGCGCCGTCATTGTCGACGCCGCCGAACGAATTCAAGATGAAAGGGCCGCCGAAATGCCCGGCGATGACCCGCCGTAGCGGCAGATCGCGCAGGAAATCGAGGAAGGAAGCGCCGAGCGGCAGCAGATGGTGTGCCGAGCCCCGGCCGTCCGCCAGGCCGCGCTCGCTCTGCCATCGCCGGCAGACGGCGCAGGCCGCTTCCAGGTCGGCTGCGAGCCGCTCGCGCTGGGTGTCGCCGAGGACGGCCTCCGCCAGCACCCAGCCCTGCTGACGCAGCGTGTCCGCCGCCGACGGCATGTCGGCGCCGTGCTTGAGAGAGGCGCTAATCCCGGAGACCATGGCTGCGACGCATCGACCTCTTCACGCCCCGCGAACGCAGGCTCGCCGGGGCCGCAGGCTTTCTCGAAATAGCCCATTAAGCTTTACGGCGCGTTAACGGCGCGCCGGGGCCGGTATGCGATTTGTTAACCTTCGCACTTTAGAACCGAGCGAGGGATCAACCGCCGGTCGGAGCAGTAGAATGCCGCTCACCATCAATCTCAAGCCGGGGGAGAAGCTCATCCTCAACGGCGTCGTGCTGCAGAACGCGCATCATGCCGCGAAATTGCTGATCCACAACGAAGCTTCTCTGCTGCGGGAAAAGGACATCATCAGCGAGGCGCAGGCGACCACGCCGGCGCGCCGGATCTATTTTACGGTGCAATGCCTCTATCTGTTCCGCTCGAAGGCTTCGATCTATTTACCGATAATTCAGAGCTTTTTAGGAGAATTCGCCCAAGCCGCGCCGAGCACTCTGCCGCTTGTGCAGCAGATCGAGAAGGAAATCGCCTCGGACCAGCTCTACCAGGCGCTCAAAACGGCAAAGCAGCTCATCAGCAAGGAGCAGGAGATCTTGAATGGCTTCACCGGCACAGAAATACGCGCGGACGCCAGCGCCGGGTAATCCGGCGAAATCGGAGGCCTGGGCGCTGCTCGAGTCGGCAAGGCTGATGGAAGGTGCCAAGGGCGGAGACAGCTCCGAGCTTCTCGGCGCGCTGCGGCGCAATTGGCGGCTGTGGACGATCTTTCAGGCGAGCCTCATCGACGCCGAATGCACGGTGCCGACCGAAATACGCCGCAATCTCCTCGGCCTCGCCAATTTCATCGACCGCCATACCGGGCAGCTTCTCGCCAATCCCGATCCCGCCCAGGTCGACGTGCTCATCAACATCAACCGGCAGATCGGCGAGGGCCTGCTCGAAGGCCAGCGCGCCGCCGCAATGAAAGCCGCCGCCGAAACCCAGACGCAGCCCCCGGCAGGCTTGCGCGACACGGCCTAAAGCCGGCGGGCGGCCCAGCGTGGAAGGAAAAAACACCGTATCCGTCGAGCAGCTCGTCGCCGACGCCGCGCGCCATCTCGGCGACGGCAATGCCGAAGCCGCCATCGCCATGCTGAGCCTCGCCAGCGCCCAGGACCCGAACGATCTGCGCATTCATTTCCTGACCGCGCTCGTTGCCTGGTCCTTGCACGACACCGCCAAGGCGTTGGCGCTGACCCAATCCTGCTTCGACCGCGATCCCGGCAACGGCACCTTCGCCGAAGCGCTGGCGTCGCTCTATGCCCAGGCCGGCGAACTCCTCGAAAGCCTCTATTACGGCAAGCTCGCCATCGCGCTGCCGCCGAACGAGACCATGCGCTGGTGGCTGCCGACCGGCTTTCCGACCTTCGAGCAAGCCTTTCTGTCGATCCAGAGCAAGCCGCTGCTGGCCCAGGCGCGGCTCTTCGGCGGCAGCGGCCGGCTCGTCCGGGCGCTCGACAAGGCACGCCAGCATGTCGAGGTCGCGCCCGATGACGCGGAAGGGCGGCTGTTCTACGCCGAGCTGCTGCTGCGCGCCGGACAGGCGGCGCCCGCCGCCGAGATCCTGCAGCCCCTGACGCAGGCCGGAACTCCGGAGCCGGCGGCTGCGAGCCTCCTGGCGAAATGCCTCGCCGCCATCGGCGACGCGACGTCGGCGGTGCGCTGGCATGATCGTGCCTGCACGGCCGCGCCGGACGATGCGGCGATCGCCGCCGGACGCATCGCCGATGCCCCTTGGATCGGCGCCGACCGCCAGCACTGCGACGGCTGGGTCAAGGATTGGCTCGCACGCTTCACCCGGCCGGCCAAGCCGCGCCACTGGCGGGCGGCCGGGGACACGCTCGTCATCGGCTATCTCGTTTCGCATTTCGCCGACCGCGGCGACGCGGCGGCGGTCGCCGCGGTTGCGCGCGCCCACGCCCGCGCCGGCGCCAGCGTCATCGGCTATGGGCTCGGCGCGCAAAGCTGGGGCGAGAACGCGCTCCTGGGCGGCGCCTTCGACAAATGGCGCGACATCACCGGCGTCGATCATGCCACCTTGGCGAAGATGTTCGCCGGCGACGGCCTCGCCGCGGTGATCGACGTCGGCGGCTTCGCCTCGCCCGGCAATCTGCGCGCGCTGGCGCAGGTCAACACGGCGGTGCGGGTCGCCTGGCTTGCCGATGCGCGCGGCCTCGGTCATCGCATCTACGATGCCGTCCTTGCGCCGCGCGCGGCGCGGTTCGGCGCCGCGGAGATTGCTCTCTGGCACGCGCCCTGCGGCGACTATCCCCTGCTGCGCGATTGGTCGCGGCCGGCGGAACGGACCGTCGATCCCGCCTGCCGCTTCGGCGCCGATGTGTCGCTTGCCCAGATCGACGCGGAAACCACGGCGCTGTGGCGCGCCGTGCTCGAAGCCTCGCCGAAAGCGAGCCTGTTGCTGCACGCCCATGACCTGTCGCGGCCCGCCAACGTCGCGCGGCTGATCGACCGCTTCGGCACCGGCCTCGCGTCGCGTATCGACGTCGTCGCCGCGGAAGCCGCCGATGAATTCTACCGCCAGGTCGACGCGGCGCTGGCGCCGGCCCGCGGCCTCAGCGCGCGCCTCACCGGCGAGGCGCTTGCCCATGGCGTGCCGGTCATTGCCTTCGACAATGGCGGCCCTTGGCAGCCCTATTCCGCCATGCTGCGCGAGCTCGGCCTCGCTCCTCTCGTGACGGCGAAGCCCGAGGAGTATGTCCAGCTCGCAACCGGGCTGGCGGCATCGGGCGAGAAGCGGGCGCAGGCCGTTGCCGCCGTCGCACCGGTCGCGGCGCGCGGCGAAGGCACCGCCGGAGAGATCGCGGCGGCGATCGAAAGCGCGGTTCGGGCGATGCTCTGCGAGGCGGCTGCATGAGCGCGGGCGAGCGCGCCGTCCGTTCGCGCAAAGCCTTCGCCGAGCGGTTTCCGCATCTCATCGACGCCATTAATGCCCAGCCGGCGCAATCTTCCGCCGTGCTCGACAACGGCGTGCCGGTCGACATCCTCGTCGGCGACCGCCGCATCTATGGCGGCGACGCGCGGCAGCATTCGCTGACGCAGGTCGAGGACTTCCTCAAGAAGCCGCTGCGCCTCATCATGGAGGCGCCGACCGCGGCGGGGCTGGTCAGCGAGATCTGCATCGACCTCAAATACGCCATGGAGCGCACGCTCGACGAGTCCGGCGTCAGCGAGCTGTCGCGCGGCCCGATTTCGGCGCCGACCTTCCTGGTCGTCTTCGGTCTCGGCCTCGGATATCACCTCGACGCGCTGATCAGCCGCACCGGCGCGCGCTGGGTCATCGTCGTCGAGCCCTTCGTCGAATTCATCGACCATTCCTTCCGGACGGTGGATTGGCAGGCGATCTTCGAGCGGATCGACGACGCCGGAGGCGCCATCCATTTCCTCAGCGATCTCGACCCCGGCCGCATCATCGGCTCGGTCATGCGCCTTGTCTCGATCCACGGCACGCCTTTTCTCGACGGCACCTGGGTCTTCACCCACTATCCGCTCTGGACCTTCGCCGAGGCGGCGAAGCGGCTGCACGGCGCCGCCGAGTTCGCCTACGTCAATCGCGGTTTCTTCGAAGACGAGATCGTGATGATGACGAACGCGGTGACCAACTTCTCGACCCATTCCTTCTGGCTGCTCGACGCCAAGCCGCGGCTTCACCGCCCGGAGACGGCGGTCGTCGTCGGCGCCGGCCCGTCGCTCGACGAGGGCATCGAGACGCTGCGGCGGATCCGCGACCGGGTGGTGCTGTTCTCCTGCGGCACGGCGCTTCGCCCGCTGCTGCGCCGGGGCCTGGTGCCGGATTTCCATTGCGAGCTGGAGAACGGCCCGCAGGTCTTCGAAGTCATCAGCGAGGCGAGGGAGCACGGCGATCTCTCGCGCGTCTGTCTCATCGCCTCGGCCACCGTCGATCCCCGCGTCGCCCCCCTGTTCGGCGAGGTGATCTTCTTCTTCCGCGACAGCGTCAGCTCGACCTGCATCCTGCGCGGCGAGGTCGGCCCGATCAACGGCGCGGCGCCGACCTGCGTCAACACGGCGATGGCGGCCGCCGAGGGGCTCGGCTTCACCGATTTCATCCTGTTCGGCGCCGATTGCGGCACGCGGCCCGGCATGCCGGACCATGCCGAGGGCACGATCTATCGCGACATCGACAAGTGGAAAAAGTATCTCGAGCAGCGCGCGAAATATCCGCTCGAGGTCGAAGGCAATTTCGGCGGCGTGGCGGCGACCAACTGGGTCTATGACGCCAGCCGCCGCATGCTGATCGAGCTGATCGCGATCCATCGGCTCAACGTCGTCAATTGCAGCGACGGCGCCTTGATCGCCGGCGCGACGCCGCGCGTGCCGGAGTCGCTGAAGGTCGAGGGCGCGGCGGTCGACCAGGGCCGGATCCTGGGCGACCTCAAGCGCACCATGAGACACTACGCGCCGGGCGAGATCCTGCGCACGAAGGCACTCGAGGGGCTGCGCGAGCGCGCGCAGGCGCTTTACGCCGATCTGCGCGTCCTCCTGGGCCGCTTCGATCGCGAGAGCGCGGACTTTGCCGGCCTTTATCAGGCGATGTACGACTTCTGCCGGCAGGCGGGCGCCGCTTACGGCCAGACCCAGTCGATCCCTGACGGCAGTCTCCACGCCATACCGCGCCTCGGCATGTTTTATGGCTGCCGCCTGTCCGATGAAGCGCTGCGTCGCCGGCTCTTCGCCGGTTTCCACGATGAGTTCGGCAAGGCGCTCGACGCGATGGAGCGCCAGACCGACGAGTTGCTCGCGCGGCTTTCCGAGTCGATCGGAGAGCCACCCGCTTCGGTGCCCGCGGCGTAACCGGCGCCTGCCGTCTTCCGCCAAGCGCCTCGACGGAAATCCCGCTAAGCGCTGGTCGAGATGATCTGGCCGGTCGAGCCGTTGCCCGCGCTCGAACCGCTGCTGCCGCTCGCGCTGGAGCCGCTGCCGCTCGTGCCGGAGCTGCCGCTGCCCGCAGTCGAGCTGCTGCCGCTCGTGGGCGTCGGCAGGTTGGCGGAAAACAGGGTCGGCACGCCGTTGTTGCCGACGAGAATGGACATCGTCGTGCCCGGCTGCACCGCGGATTCATTCGCGAGGGTTTGCACGCTGGTCAGGATGCTCGTCGCGTTGGTCTCGTCGCCGACATCGAGCTGGATGATGTGGTATTCCTCCTGCGTCTGCTGCTGGAGGTTGGCGATCGTCGCCGATGCAGCGCTGAGCTCGCTGTTCTGCAGATTGCTGATCTGGGTGCTGATGCCACTGATCTGGGTTTGCAGCGCCTGCTGGACGCTCGCCGTAATCTGCTGATTGAGCGAGGTCGTCGAGCTGCTCGCCTGGACGGCGTTTTGCGCCGCCTGGATGTCGCTCAAAGCCTGCGCCTGGCCCGCCGGCGTGCTGAGGTCGTAGCTCGCGCTCGATTGGATGCCGAGGCCGTTATATTGAATGCCGGCAACGCCGTCGGGCTGAAGGCCGGGGGCGAAGGGCACGGTCTGGAGCAGCGATACGTCGTTCTGCGCGGAGGCCAAAGCCTGGTCGAAGGAGGTTGAATCGCCGGCCTGCGCGGCCACGGCGAGGTTGCCGAGCTGGAGCGAAATCTGACTGAGCGCGGTGCCGTTCTCGCTGAGCGCCGCCTCGGCGTTTTGGTAGGTGGTCTGCTGCTGGGTGAGCTGCTGCTCCTGCTGCTGATAGACCGGGATGTTCGGGTCCTCGGCCTGCGCCTGGAGGGCGGCGATCTTCTTGTTGAGCTGCGCCGTCAGGTCGTTGCCGATGAGCTGCAGCCGGTAATTGGCCATGCTCTGCGCATTGGCGGCGCTGGCGGCGGCGAGCTTGCTGATCAACGCGTTGTTGATCGTAAGCGTGCTGCTGATCGACGACGTGCTCACTGCAAAGGTCTCCAGCTTGCCCGCGGAGCCTTTGTCGCTCCGCGGCACGATTTGACGCCTTAAACTATAATTCAGCGCGGTAAAGAATGGATGAAGATCCGTCCCGCCGCCGCGCAGAAAGCCGCTTCACTCCGGCGACTTTTGGCGGCCGTTAAGGGATTATTTGCCAAACCCCTGCTATCCCAGAAGCGGTATTGGCAGGCGTCGCGCATGGTCGTGCTGAAAGGGGCTCCGGTGCTGGTCACCGGCGCCGACGGCTTCATCGGATCGCATGTGGTGGAGGAGCTCCTCGCCCAAGGGGCGCGGGTGCGCGCGCTCGTCATGTACAACTCGTTCAATTCCTGGGGCTGGCTCGACCGCCTGCCGGAGGCGGCGCGCGCCGCCATCGAGGTAGTGGCGGGCGACATCCGCGACGGCGACTGCGCGCGCCGCGCGGTCAAGGGTTGCGCCGGCGTGCTGCATCTGGCGGCGCTCATCGCCATTCCCTTCTCCTACGACGCGCCCGAGGCCTATGTCGACACCAACGTCAAGGGCACGCTCAACCTGCTGCTGGCGGCGCGCGACCTCGGCGTCGAGCGCTTCGTCCAGACCTCGACCAGCGAGGTCTACGGCACGGCGCAGTCGGTGCCGATCGACGAGCGCCATCCGCTCAACGCGCAATCGCCCTATGCCGCCTCCAAGATCGGCGCCGACCAGATGGCGCTCGCCTTCCACGACGCCTATGCGACGCCGGTGACGATCATCCGGCCGTTCAACACCTATGGCCCCCGCCAATCGGCGCGCGCGGTGATCCCGACGATCATCACCCAGCTCCTCGCCGGCGCCGGCGCGGTGCGGCTGGGCGCGCTCCATCCGACGCGCGACCTCTCCTTCGTGCGCGACACGGCGCAAGGGCTGATCGCCGGGCTCGAGGCGCCGGCCGAGCGCGTGCTCGGCGAGGTGATCAATCTCGGCAGCGGCTTCGAAATCTCGATCGGCGACCTCGCGCAGGAGATCGCGGCGATCATCGGCGTCAAGCCGGTCATCGAGCAGGACGGCGCGCGGCTGCGTCCGGCCAAGAGCGAGGTCGAGCGGCTGTGGTCGGACAACGGCAAAGCCGCGCGGCTGCTCGACTGGCGGCCGCGCTATGGCGGACTCGAGGGCCTGCGCCGAGGCTTGCGCGAGACCGTCGACTGGTTCCGCGATCCCGCCAATCTCGGCGCCTATAAGAGCATGGCGTACAACCGCTGATGGCCCAGGCGAAGCTCAAGCCGGTCTTCGACGTCGAGCGCACCATCGCCGCGCTGCGCCAGGCGCTGCCCGAAGGCACCGCCTGCGCGCCGCTGCACCAGCCGCGCTTTGCCGGCAAGGAATGGGATTACGTCAAGGAGTGCCTCGACAGCACTTTCGTCTCGTCGGTCGGCGGCTTCGTCACGCGCTTCGAGCAGCAGATGGCGGCGGCGGCAGGCACCGCGCATGCGGTCGCCGTGATCAACGGCACGGCGGCGCTGCACGTGGCGCTGCTGCTGGCGGGCGTCGGGCCGGGCGATGAAGTGCTGGCGCCGGCGCTCACCTTCGTCGCCACCGCCAACGCCATCCATTATTGCGGCGCGCTGCCGCATTTCGTCGACAGCGACCCCGTCACCCTCGGCCTCGATCCCGAGCGGCTCGCCGAGCATCTCGGCGCCACGGCCGAGCGGCGCGACGGCAAGACCGTCAACCGCCGCAGCGGACGGCGCATCGGCGCCGTCGTGCCGATGCACACCTTCGGCCATCCCGTCGAGATGGAGCCGCTGCTGGCGCTGGCCGAGGAATGGGGGCTGCCGGTGATCGAGGACGCGACCGAATCGCTCGGCAGCCGCTACAAGGGCCGGCCGACCGGCTGCTGGTCGCGGCTTGCCGCCTTCAGCTTCAACGGCAACAAGATCATCACCACCGGCGGCGGCGGCGCCATCACCACCGACGATGAGGGACTGGCGCGGGCGGCCAAGCATCTCACCACCACGGCGAAGCTGGCGCATCCCTGGGCCTTCGTTCACGACCGGGTGGGCTTCAACTACCGCATGCCCAACCTCAACGCCGCGCTGGGCTGCGCGCAACTCGAGCAGTTGCCGGACTTCCTCGCCGCCAAGCGCGCCCTTGCCGAGCGCTATCGCCGCGCGCTGGCCGACGTTCCCGGCGTCGACTTCGTCGGCGAGCCGCCCCATGCCCGCAGCAATTACTGGCTCAACGCGCTGCTGCTCGAGGAGGAGCATGCGGGCGAGCGCGACCGCCTGCTGCGGCGCTGCAACGAGGAGGGGCTGGCGTGTCGGCCGGCCTGGACCTTGATGCATCACCTGCCGATGTATCGCGACTGCCCGCGCATGGATCTCTCGGCGGCGGAGAGCATCGAGCGGCGGCTCGTCAACCTGCCGAGCGGCGCGGGGCTCGCGCCCGAGCGCGAGGGCTGAGCCCGTGGCGCGCCGCAAGATCTGCGTGGTGAGCGGCGGCCGCGCCGATTACGGGCTGCTCTATTGGCCGATGCGCGAGATCGCCGCCTCGCCGCAGTTCGAATTGCAGCTTGCCGTCACCGGCATGCATCTGGCGCCCGAGTTCGGCGCCACTTTGGCGACGATCGCGCAGGACGGCTTCCACATCGACGCCAAGGTGGAGATGCTGCTGTCGAGCGACACGCCGGTCGGCGTCGCCAAGTCGATCGGGCTCGGCGTCATCGGCTTCGCCGACGCGCTCGACCGGTTGAAGCCCGACCTGCTGCTGCTGCTGGGCGACCGCTTCGAGATCCTCGCCGCGGCGCAGGCGGCGCTCATCGCGCGGCTGCCCGTCGCCCATCTCTGCGGCGGCGACGTCACCGAAGGCGCCTTCGACGAGGCGATCCGCCACGCCGTCACCAAGATGGCGCATCTCCATTTCGCCACCAACGAGGCCGCCGCGCGCCGCCTGCGCCAGCTCGGCGAGGACCCTGCGCGCATCTTCACCGTCGGCAGCCCCGGCATCGACTACCTGCTGCGCGCGCCGCCGCTCGGCGAGGACGCGCTTGCCCGCGCCACCGGCCTCGATCTTGGCAAGAAGCTGCTGCTCGTCACCTTCCATCCGGCGACGCTCGGCGCCGGCGCCGCGCGCGACGAGCTGGAGGAGATGCTGGCGGCGCTGGCGGGGCTCGGCGGCGAGTTTCAGCTCGTCTTCACCCGGCCCAATGCCGACACCGAGGGCCGCGCGCTGGCGCGGCGCATCGAGCGCTTCGTCGCGGACCATGCCGATGCCCGGCTCTTCGCGGCGCTGGGCCCGAGCGTCTATGCGAGCCTGCTGCGGCGCGCCGAGGCGGTCATCGGCAACTCCTCGAGCGGGCTTTACGAGGCGCCGTCGGTCGGAACGCCCACCGTCGATATCGGCGACCGCCAGCAAGGCCGGCTCAAGGCGGGGTCGGTGATCTCCTGCCCGGCCGAGCGCGGCGCCATCGCCGCCGCCATCGCCGAAGCGCTGGGACGCGGCAAGCGTGCCGTCGCCAATCCCTATGGCAGCGGCGACAGCGCGCGCCGCATCGTCGAGACCCTGGCCGGGATCGGCGATTTCCGCACCTTGACGCGCAAGCGCTTCTGCGACCTTCCCGGAGCCGTCTGAGATGAGCGATCGTGTCCTCATCATCGCCGAAGCCGGGGTCAATCATAACGGCTCGCTCGAGCGCGCCCGCGCGCTGGTCGATGCCGCGCTGGCGGCGGGCGCCGACATCGTCAAGTTCCAGACTTTCCGCGCCGACCGCATCGCCACCCGAAGCGTGGGCAAGGCGGAGTATCAGAAGCAGGATGCGTCGGCGGAAAGCCAGCATGCCATGCTGAAGCGGCTCGAGCTCGACGAGGCCGCCCATGCCGATCTCATCGCCTATTGCCGCGCGCGCGGCATCGAGTTCCTGTCGACGCCTTTCGACCTGCCGAGCGTGGCGCTGCTCACCGGGCGCCACGGGCTGCGCCGGCTCAAGATTTCCTCGGGCGACCTCACCAACGGGCCGCTGCTGCTTGCCGCCGCGAGGAGCGGGGCGTCGATCATCCTTTCCACCGGCATGAGCACGCTCGGCGAGGTCGAGGCGGCGCTCGGCGTGCTGGCCTTCGGCATGACCGCGCCGAGCCAGCACCCCCCCAGCGCTGCGGCCTTCGCCGAAGCCTATCGCAGCGCCGCGGGGCAGCAGGCGCTCGGCGAGCGCGTGACGCTTTTGCATTGCACGAGCCGCTATCCTGCGCCGCCGGCCTCGGTCAATCTGCGCGCCATGGCGACGCTCGGCGAGGCGTTCGGCCTGAAGGCGGGCTATTCCGATCATACGGTTGGCACAGCGGTGCCCATCGCCGCAGCGGCGCTTGGCGCAACGGTGATCGAAAAGCATTTCACCCTCGACCGGACGCTGCCGGGGCCGGACCACAAGGCGTCGCTCGAGCCCAAGGAGCTGGAGCAGATGGTGACGGCGATCCGCACCGTCGAGGTGGCGCTCGGCAGCGCGCTCAAGGCGCCGGCGGAAGGCGAGGCGGCGATGCGGGAGGTCGCGCGCAAGGCGCTGGTGGCGGCGCGCGCGATCCGGCACGGCGAGCGCTTCACGGCGGACGCGCTCGACTGCAAGCGCGCCGAAGGAGGCGCGAGCGCGATGCGCTATTGGGAAGCCTTGGGGCGGATCGCCGGCCGCGACTACGCGGCCGACGAGCCGATCGAGCTATGAGCCCACCGATCCTGGTCATCGGCGGCGGCGGCCATGGCCGCGTGGTGATCGAGGCGCTGCTTGCCGCCGGCGAAGCCGTGGCGGGCGTCATCGATCCCCATCCCGGCGTTGCGGCGCTGCTGCCCGACGGCGTGCCCTGGCTCGGCGGCGAGGAGGCGCTTTCGGCCTACAAGCCCGAGACCTACCAGCTCGCCAACGGCGTCGGCGGCATCGGCGAGCCGCATCGGCGCGACGTGTTCGAGCGGCTGAGCGCCGCCGGATACGGCTTCGTGCGCGTGCGGCATCCCGCGGCGAGCGTGGCGCGGGCGGGGGTGGTGCTGGGCGAGGGCGCGCAGATCATGGCCGGAGCGGTGATCCAGCCCGGCGTGCGCATCGGCGCCAATGCCATCGTCAACACCCGCGCCGCGATCGACCATGATTGCCGCGTCGGCGAGCACTGCCACATCGCGCCGGGCGCGGTGCTGTGCGGCGACGTGACCATCGGCGCCGGCACGCATGTCGGCGCCGGGGCGGTGCTGATCCAGGGCGTTGCCGTCGGCGCCTTCTCGATCATCGGCGCAGGCGCGATCATCCTGCGCGACGTGCCGGACGGGGTGGTGGTCTATTCGAAGGACATCCGGCAGGAGCGGCGGCGGTAGGTTTCAGGGACACAATACTTAATTGACGGCGCTGCGGGCGGAATTAGGTATTATGTCCCTTTAATTCGAGGCACCAGGTATTATGTCCCTTTAATTCGAGGCACCCCGGCGGCCGTCAATGACAGCAAGAATAGTCACGCGAGAGCCAGTCGGGTCCACGCGATAGAAGATCAAGTAGGGGCCAATAATAAGCTTGCGGCGGCCTCCCTCAAGAGACAAAGAGACACGCCGCGAAGGGGCAGCACATCAAGGCTATCGCCCACCGCTATCAGTTCTTCTGCGACCTTTGCAGCAGCAGTCGGGTTGTCCTTAGCGATGAAAGTGCGGATTGCCGCGACGTTATCAAGAGCGGCGAGCGACCAGACTACTTTCGCCAATGGGGGGCGGGCAGCTCGTCGGGCTTGCCCCATGATTGGAGCCAGCGCCGCACCTTCTCATGAGGCACGACGCGCCCGGCCTCAGCGTCCGCCTCGCCGCGCTCGACAGCCGCTCGTTCTGCTTCGGTCAAAGGCTCCGGGCGCTGCTCAGGCTGCGAGCCGGGGCGGCCGAGCAGAAATCGGGATATGGAACGGACACGCTTCATAGGGATTATACTAGCACGACCTTGCCGAAATTGTGACTCGCCCCTCTGGGGTCGGGGACACAATACTTAATTGACGGCGCTGCGGGCGGAATTAGGTATTATGTCCCTTTAATTCCTGATGTCCCTTTAATTCCGGGGCTACCCCGCTCGGCGCGGGCTATCGCGGTTGCTGCGCAACCGCTGGCGCCCGCCTCGGACGAACGTGCTGACGCACGTTCGCCTGGGCTACCACGCGCTCAACCCGCCATCGACGGCGATGTTCTGGCCGGTGACGTAGCGCGACGCGTCGGAGGCGAGGAACACGGCGGTGCCGACCATGTCGTCGGCCTCGGCCATGCGGCCCAGGGGAATGCGCGCGGCATAGCGGCGGCTGAAGGTGTCATTCTGGCCGCTGGCGACGCCGCCGGGGGTCAGCGTGTTCACGCGCACGCCGCGCGACGCCCAATAAGTCGCGAGATGGCGGGTGAGGCCGATGACCCCCGCCTTGGAGGCGGTGTAGACCGCCGGCGTGTTGATGGCGCGGCCGTTATATTCCGAGCCCTCATAGATGCGCGGATCGGGCGCGAGCATGCCGTAGATCGAGGCGGTCTGGATGATGCTGCCGCCGCCGCGCTCGGCCATGCGCGCGCCCAGCGCCTGCGCCACCAGGAACATGCCGTCGAGATTGACCGCCATGATCTCGCGCCAGGTCACGAGATCGAAACTCTCCACCGGCGCGAAGAAGGCGTCCAAGTCGCGGCCCTTGGTGGCGGCGTTGTTCATCAGGATCTGCGCGCCGCCGAAGGCGCCGTCGACGCGCTCGGCCATGCGCCTCACCTGGGCCGGCTCGGCGACGTCGCAGGCGATGCCGACCGCCTTCACCCCGTGACGCTGGGCGAGCCCGGCGGCAAGGTCGGCGGTGGCCGCCTCGTCGAGATCGACGAGCGCGAGATCGGCGCCGAATTCCGCAAGCCCCGCCGCGAAGCGCCGGCCCAAAATGCCGCAAGCGCCGGTGATCACCGCGGTCTTGCCGGCGAGATCGAAGAGCGCGCGAAAGGAAGTCTCGGCCATCGGGGTCACTCCGCCGCCGCGGCGGCAGCCGCGCGGCTCTCCAGCAGGAACGCGACGAGGCGGAAATCGAGCTCGGAATCGATGTCGAGCGAGCGCTCCTCCGGCATCACATAAAGCCGGGTGCGCGCGGCAAAGACCGCGGGCGCGGCGCGGAAATCATCGGCCCACCAGGCGTAGATCGAGGCGTTCATGTCGAAGCATTCCGGCGCGTCCTGGCGGCGCGTCACGGCTTCGGCCGGCGGCTTACAGAGCCCCACCGTCCCGTCGGCGCGGCGCTCGACCAGGTTGAAATAGGGCGAGCGGCGCGCCGGCGCGGCGGTGATAACGTTGGCGCCGGGCTCGCGCTCCAAAAGCTCGACCACCGCGGCGATGTCCTCGGGCTGGCGCAGCGGCGAGGTGGCGTCGAGATCGACCAGCACCGCGAAGCGCCGGCCGAGCTGGCGCTCGGCCTCCTCGAGGCAATGGCGGATCGCCGGCAGCTTCGGCGCGGCGTCGGAGGCGAGCTCGTCCGGCCGCTTGACGAGGCAGGTGGCGCCGTAGCTTTTCGCGATCGACAGGATGTGGTTGCTGTCGCTGCTGACGGCGATGGCGTCGAAGAGGCCGCTGGCGCGGGCCTGGTAAAGCGAGTGCGCAATGAGCGGCTTGCCGGCGATCTGCCGCGTGTTCTTGGAGCGCACGCCCTTGGAGCCCGCCCGCGCGCAGATGGTGCAGAGCCGGCTCACGGCGCGACCCAGGCGCCGCTCGCCGCCGCCTGCTCGGCCGCGGCGATGAGCGCAACGGCGGCAGCGCCCTCCTCGGCGGTGCAGAGCGCCTCGCGCCGGTTGCCGAGCGCCGAGCGATGCTGGGCGAGATAGGTGTCGTCGCGCGCCGCCGGGAAGAGCCGTACCTCGCCGTCGAGGTGGAGGCTGCCGCGCCGGAGGTCGGCGCGCAGCGTGCGGTGGGCGGTGTTGACGACGATCTCGCGCGCGCCGGGGCGATCGAGATAGTTGAGCTGCAGCGTCGCCACCGGGCAGCGCTCGAAGGCGAGCAGCAGCGCCGCGACATCCTCGCTGTCGATGTCGAGCGCGCCAGAGCGCCCGCTCAGCGCCGCCACCTGCCGGCAGGGGCCGAAAAGCCAGCGCATGTAGTCGAGCTCGTGGCTGAGATCGCGCAGCACGCCGCCGCCCGCCGCGCGCGTGGCCGAAGCGGTGGCGCGGTAGTCGCGGCCCGGCCGCCAATCCGGCAGATACTGTCCGACATAGATCTGGGCCGAGAGCGCCGGCTCGACGGCGAGCAGCCGCTTCAGCTCGGCCAGCAGCGGATGGAAGCGGAGATTGTAGCCGACATAGAGGCCGGCGAAGCGGTTTTCCGGCAGCGGCGCCGGCTCGGCGAACAGCGGCTTCTCCACCAGCACGGTGCCGGAAAAGCCCGCTTCCGCCAGCGCCGCGAGGCTCGCGCGGTGCGCCGAGGTCTCGTTGGCGACGACGACGTAGCCCGGCGTCTCCCGCGCCAGCGCCTCGCCCAGCGAGGCATAGCAGCGCGGCGCGGCGTCCGCCCGCCGGCTCACCGCCGCCACCTCGAGGCCGAGCTCGCCCAAGAGGCGCGCGTGGCGCCGGCCGATCGAGCCCAGCCCGACAACGAGGGCGGCGCTGGTCATGGACCGAAGGCCGCGGGATAGTCGACGCTGGCGCGCTCGAGATCCTCGAGCCGGCCGATGTCGCGCCAGTACTCGCGGATGGGAAAGGCCGCGACCTTGTCGTTGCGCTTCATCACGCGCTCGAACAGCACCGGCATGTCGAGCGCCTCGCCGGGCTCGATCAGGTCGAGCACGCCGGGCTCGACGACATAGACGCCGGCATTGATGAACCAGGAATAGCGCGGCTTCTCGGTGAGGCCGGCGAGATACTCGTCGGCGAGGTCGATGACGCCGAACGGCACCTCGACCGTGTGCTCGCGCACCGCCATGGTCGCCGTCGCCCGGTGCTCGGCATGGAAGTCGAGCAGGCTGCCGAAATTGACCGCGGTGAGGAGGTCGCCGTTCATGACGATGACGGGATCGCGCGGCCGCTCGGGCAAAAGGCCCAGCGCGCCGGCGGTGCCGAGCTTGTCGCGCTCCTCGACATAGTCGATGCCGACGCCCCAGCGCGCGCCGTCGCCGAAATGCCGGCGCACGATCTCGGCCTTGTAGTTGACCGAGAGGAAGAAGCGCTCGAAGCCCTGGCGGACGAAGTTCTTGAGGATGATCTCGAGGATCGGCGTGCCGCCCACCGGCAGCATCGGCTTGGGGCAATCCTCGGTCAGCGGCCGCAGGCGCTGGCCGAGGCCGCCCGCCATCAGCACCACCCAGTTGCGGCGCTCGGTGCGCTTGATGACGTCGCCCATCAGCTCGAGTCCCACGACCCGGCCGCCATCATCGACGAGCGGCACCTGCTTCACGTCGGCGCCGCGCATCACCGCCAGCGCCGCCTCGCGGCCGAGCGCCACGGGGCAGGAAACGGGATCGCGGTTCATGACCTCGGTGGCGCGCGCCTCGAGCGCGATGCCGCGCAGCAGGCCGCGCCGCACGTCGCCGTCGGTGACGGTGCCGATGAGGCGCTGCTCGGCGTCGACGATAAGCGCGATCTGCAAGGCGCTCTCGTCGATGGCGCGGATCGCTTCGCGGATGGTGGCGTCGTCGCGCACCAGCGTCGCCCGCCACTCCTTGGCGGCGCGCCCGGCGCGGCCGGCGCCGGCGCGGGGACGATCGATGGCAATGAGCGTCATGGGGCGATGGTGCTCCATCGAGGTTAAAAACCGGTTGCCCGCGCGCGCCGCGGTCGGCGCTAGCTGGTCAAGTAATTGGCCAGGCTGAGTTTCTGGATTTGGCTGGTGGCGGTGTAGGACGCTTCCATCTGGGTCTCGATGTTCTGGAGCTGGGTGATCGCGGTCGCCTGGTTCACCGAGACGATGTTGCTGATGCCGTTCTGGGCGATGTTGAGCGTGCTCTGATGCACGGTCTCCGCGTTGGTGAGCTGAGCCTGCTGCAGCGCGAGGTTGCCGGCCATCCCGACGAGGGTCTGGGTCGCGTTGGTGAGCATCTGGCCGGCGAGGGTGATGTTGGCCTGGTCGGCGGGGCTGGTCGAGCTGAAGGGGCCGTTCTGCGCCAGGAAGTTCAGCACGCGGATGATGTGCTCGAAGGCGGGATTGTCGGCGGTGATGCCGTAATTGACGCTGACCTGGGTGTCGATCTGCACCGGCGGGATGTTGGCGCCGCCGGCGTAGTAGCCGTTGCTCGAAGGCGGGCCGCCCACCGCGGTGGTCAGCGTCGCGGCGGCGCCTTGCGGCAGCCCCGTGAGATCGACAGGCGGGGTATCCGTATTGGTGCCGCCGAACAGGTAGCGCGTGCCGCTCTGCGTGTTGAGATAGCCCGCCACCTGCTGCAGCAGCGTCTGCGCCTGCGTCGAGATGGTGGGCTGCGCCTGATTGTAGGCGTCGTTGGACAGCGTCGATTCGAAGCCCTGCACCTGGCTCAGGATCTGCTGCAGCGAGAGCGCCATGGTCTGCATGTTCGTCGACACGGTGTTGATCGTGTTGATGAAGCCCTGCTGCTGCGACACCTCGGCGCGGTATTGCTCGAGCGGCGCCGCTTGCGGCGCGATCTCCGAGTAGGTCTGGGCGACGGAGCCGGTGGAAATCTCGGCGCTGAGATTGTTCATCGAGCTCTGGTTGAGCTGCATGTAATAGAGGGTGAGGTTGTTCTCGGCGGCGGTGGCGATGCGGGTCATGGCAATGGCCTCGCGTTACGGCTGGATCTGCATCAGCGTGTTGAACATCGAATCAACCGCCTGAATGACGCGGGCGGAGGCCGAGTAGGCGGTCTGATAGATCGTGAGGTTGGACAGCTCCTCGTCCATGTTGACACCGCTGACCGCCGAGGCCTGGGTGCTGACCGATTGCAGCACCGAATTCTGGAACTGCTCGTTGTCCTGGGCGTTGGCGGCGGCGGTGGAGGTCTGGCCGAGAATCTGCCCGGCGTATTGGCTGAGGGTCAGCGTCAGCGGCGCAGAGAAATTGCCCGCCGCCGGAAAGGTCGGCGTCGATTGGGCGAAGCTGTCGGCGAGCGCCAGCGCGATCGAGGGGCTGGGCACGCTGGCGGTGCCGTCGAGCAGGCCGGGATTGGCGACCAGGCTGGGATCGACCTCGACGGTCGCGGCATTGTCGCCGCTCGCCGGGCTCACGCCGGTGAAGAAGCGGTTGCTTGTGTTGGGCAGCGGGTTCGACGGCGCGCTGGCGGCAAAGGTCTCGGTTCCGGTCCCGCCGGCGGTCATGGTGAGGCTGGAGGAGAGCGGATTGCCGGCGGTATCGGTGATCTGGATGAGATCGGGCGTGGGCGTGTTCCCCACGACCGGAGCGGTCACCTGAATGCTCGAGAGCGCCGCCGGCAGCGCCGCCTGGATCGCGGCGGCGATCTGCGCCGCGGTGGCGTTGACGGGCAGCGCCGCGGTGGTGACGCTGATGCCGTCGATGACGGCGGTGACCGTGTCGCCCGCCGCGGTGGCGCCGCTCATGGTCTGAAGCTGCGTCGACATGACGGGATTGGTGGCGGCGCCCGCCGTGAAGACTTCGGTGCCGGTGCCGCCCGCGGCCATGGCGATGGTCGAGGTAACGGGGTTGCCGGCGGAATCGACGATCTGGATGGCGCCGGCGCCGGTGGGGACCACGCTGAAATTCGACAGCGTGCCGTTGGGCGGGTTGATCGCCGTCTGGATGGCGGCGGCGATGGTGGCGGCGGAAGCGTTGGCGGGCAGCGACGCCGTGGTGAAGCTGACGCCGTCGATGGTGCCGGTGAGCCGGTCGCCGGCGGCAGTGGCGCCGACGAAGGTCTGTGTCTGGGTCGTTGCGGGATTGGACGGAGCGCTCGCGGTGAAGCTCTCGGTGCCGGTGCCGCCGCCGGCCAAGGCGACGCTCGAGGATATCGGATTGCCGGCGGCGTCGATGATCTGGAACGTGTTGGCGCCGGTGGCGATGACGCTGATGTTCGGCAGCGGCCCGTTGGGCGGATTGATCGCCGTCTGGATGGCGGCGGCGATCTGGGCGGGCGAGGCGTTGGCGGGAAGCGCCGCGGTGGTGAAGCTGACGCCGTCGATGGTGCCGGTGAGCTGGTCGCCGGCCGCCGTCGCGCCGGTCATGGTCTGGGTCTGCGCGGTCGCCACCTGGCCAGCGTTGTAGAGCTGATTGGTGAACTGGTTCAGCTCGGCGGTGAGCGCCGGAAGCTGCTGGTCGCGCATCTGCAGCAGCGCGCCGATATTGCCGCCGGTGATGTCGCTGGTGATGTCGAGGCCGTTGATGGAAATGCCGGAGCCGGCGATCGAGGCGTTGAAGGTGCCCGTGGGGGTGAAGCTCAACTGCTCGGCGATGCCGTCGACCAGCGTCTGCCCGCTCGGCGTCGTCACCACCATGCTGTCGTCGGCGTTGGTGTAGGTCTGGACGTTCATTTGCTGCGCGAGCTGCTGGACCGCCTGGTCGCGCTGGTCTTCGAAGGTTGCGGTCGACTGGTTCAGCGCGCGGGCGCGCGCGATCTCGGCGTTGTAGGTGGCGATGTTGTTGAGCAGCGTATTGACCTGGGACACCGCGTCGCCGATGGCGGTGTCGGCGTTGCCGCGCAGCGACTGGATGCCGGAGGACATGGCGTTGAGCTGCGAGGCGAGCGTCTGGCCGGCGCTGACGGCATTCTCCTGCGCCACCGTGTCCTCGGGCGTGGCGGCCAGCGTCTGCATCGCGCTGGTGAAGGTGTTGTAGCTGTCGCTCAGCGAGTTGGCGCCGCCGACGCTGCCGAACAGGTTCTGGATGTCCTGGTAATAAGTGCTGAGCGTGGTCGCCGCCGAGGTGACGCTGTTCTGGTTGTTCAAATTGGCGACGAGGATCGGATCGGAGATGCGCTGCGCCACGCTGGTGGAGACGCCCTGGCCGCCTTGGCCGTCGTCGATCTGGGTTTGCGTCAGGACCTGGCGCGAATAGCCGGGCGTATTCGCGTTGGCGATGTTGCCGGCGATGACCGCCAGGTTGTTCTGGGCGGCCTGCAGCCCGGTCAGGGCATTGTCCAGCGAGAGGGCGAGGCTCATGCGCGTTCTCCCGGACCTAGAGCCGCCGGTCGAAAGCGATGGCGAGCGCCGGCGCGTGGCGGACCGGCGCCGTCCGCCGCGCGGTGTAGCGGATCGATGGCCCGAGCTTCGATTTCACGGAGTCCACGAGCATGTCGAGCAGCTTGCGCGTCGCCGCCCGCCCGACGCGCAGCGCGCGCTCGTTCTGGGCGGCGGCATCGGCGAGCCGCGAGGCGGCGGCGACCATCTGCGCGCGCAGCGGCGCCGGCAGCGCGATGAGCTTCACGCCGCCGGCGCCGAGCCGCTTGATCGCGCCCTGATAAAGCTGGGACAGGCGAAGCTTCTCGCGCTGCAAGGCGCCGATGTCGCGCACCTGCCCGGCGCGCACCAGGTCGGTCTCGTGCGCCAGCAGGTCGGCGAGCCGCATCATCAGGTCGAGCATCTCGATCGCCGCCGCGGCGGTCGTGGGCGCGGCGGCCGGGCCCTGCGTCGCCGGCGTCATCTTTTCTCCTGGGTGCGGAGAATCTCGCGCTGCACGGCATTGGCGATGCCGATGCCGCCGCGCCGCGCCGCGACCTTGCTGTATTCCTGCAACAGCAGCGAGCGATAGACCGCCTCGGCGCTGCCGCCGCCGAAGACGGCGTCGGCCTCGACGCCGGAAAACATGGTCTCGAAGGATTGCGCGAGGAAGAAGCTCTCGAAATCCTCCGCCGTCTTGCGCGCGGCCGCCGGATCGGCCGCCGCCGCCGCCACGGCTGGCGCGGCGCCGGCGATGCCCGAGGCGGCGAGCGAAAGGGGAAGGGCGGCGTCCGCGTCCATCACATCAGCTCGATCTCGGCCTGCAGCGCGCCCGCGGTCTTGATCGCCTGCAGGATGCTGATCATGTCGCGCGGGCCGACACCGAGCGCGTTCAGGCTGGCGACCAGCTCTTGCAGGCTCACGCTCGCGGGCAGCACCGCCATGCGGCGGTCGGATTGCTCGTCGACGTCGATCTTGGTGCGCGGCACGACCACGGTGGCGCCGCCGCCGCCCGGCGCGAACTGAACCCCTTCCCGGCCGGGCGCGCCCGGCAGCCCCGGCGACTGGGCGCCGCCGGCGGCGGGCGGCGCGAAGGTGGTGGGCTGGCCCGCCGGCGCGAAGGGGTTGGGCTGCGAGACCTGCGGCGTCTCGGTGACGCGCACGGTGAGGTTGCCTTGCGCCACGGCGACGGTGCTGATGCGCACGCTCTCGCCCATGACGATGACGCCGTTGGCCTCGTCGATGATGACGCGCGCCACCTGGTCGGGCTCGACGCGGAGCTGCTCGATGTCGGTGAGCAGCGAGACGAGGTCGCCCTTGAAGCCGGGAGGCACGCTCAGCAGCACGGTCGAGGGGTCGAGCGGCTTCGCCGCCGGCGCCTTGAGATAGCTGTCGATGACGTCGGCGACGCGGCGCGCGGTGGTGAAATCGGGATTGCGCAGCGTCAGGTTGACGGTTTTGAGCTTGGCGAGGTCGAATCCGACCTCGCGCTCGACGATGGCGCCCGAGGCGACGCGGCCGGCGGTCGGCACGCCCTTGGTGACGGAGGAGGCCTGGCCGCGCGCCTGGACGGCGCCGGTGGCGACACTGCCCTGGGCCACGGCATAGACCTCGCCGTCGGCGCCGAGCATCGGCGTGACCAGCAGCGTGCCGCCAAGCAGGCTCTTGGCATCGCCCAAGGCCGAGACCTGGACATCGATGCGCCCGCCCTGGCGGGAAAAGGGCGGCAGCGTGGCGGTGACCATGACGGCGGCGACGTTGTTGGTGCGCAGCGACGTGTCGCGGGCGTTGACGCCGAGCCGCTCGAGCATGCCGATGAGGCTCTCGCGGGTGAAGATCGCGTTGTTGAGGCTGTCGCCGGTGCCGTTGAGGCCGACGACGAGGCCGTAGCCCACCAGCAGGTTGTCGCGCACCCCCTCGAAATCGGCGATGTCCTTGATCCGCGAAAGCGCGCCGGCCGGCACCGCTTGCGGCAAGAGCAGCAGCAGCGCGGCAAGGGCGCTGAGCGCGAGGCGTCTGAGGCGGGCGGCGCAGGACATGGCAGCGGAGGGTCGGGGGGCCGGGAGGGTCATCGTCGCTTCGTCTTGCCAGACTCATGCCAAGGCGAAACCCGCGTCCCGCCTGAGATTTCCGCGCCGAAAGCGGCCCGGAGCGCGGCAAACCGTGCCGACCCGGCAAGATTTGCCGCGAATGTCAGCGTCCGTTAAGCGGACCTTAACCGTGGCCGGGCATGCTGCCGGCGGTTGCGAGGCCGTGAAAGGCGCCACGACGCGATGAGAATCGAGTGGACCCAGCCGCTCCGGCGGGCGACGACGCGGCGCGACGGGAAGACCGACCCGGCCTCGGGCGAGAAATTCGCCGCGGCGCTTAGCGGCGAGCAGGCCGCCGCCCCGCCTTCGGCACCCCCGCCGCTCAGCCCCGTCGAGCTGCTGCTGAGCGTCCAGGAGGTGCCGGACGCCCTTGCCGGCCGGCGCCGGGCGGTGCAGCGCGGCAATTCCCTGCTGGACCGGCTGGAAGAGCTGCGCCTTGGCCTCTTGGCCGGTATCATCCCGCGCGAGCGGCTGAGCGAGCTTGCCCGCCTGGCGAGAACCGCGCGGGAAACCGTCGACGACCCCCACCTCGCGGCCCTCTTGGACGAGATCGACCTGAGGGTCGCCGTGGAACTGGCGAAGCTCGACATCGCGGTTTGATCGCCTCAAAAACTATCAGTAATTTCAACGAACTGTCATCTTTCGAGCCGCTTGCTCCGGGGGCATCGGATTCATATACTCACGCACGTTTTTCGCCCCAGGGGTTCAGGGAGCAAGTGATGCGGCCGACGCTTCCGCCAGACTACAGGCCCACCGAAGCAGAGGAATTCATGAACCCTCTGCAGCTCGAATATTTTCGGCAGAAGCTCCTGCGCTGGCGTGCGGAATTGCTGGCGGAGTCGACGGAGACGCTGCTGCATCTGAAAGAGGAGAGCCTGGCCGAGCCCGACCTCACCGACCGCGCCTCGCTCGAGACCGAACGCGCGATCGAGCTGCGCACGCGCGATCGCGAGCGCAAGCTGATCTCCAAGATCGACGCGGCGCTGCTGCGCATCGAAGATGGCAGCTACGGCTTTTGCGAGGAGACCGATGAGCCGATCAGCCTGCGCCGGCTCGAAGCGCGTCCGATCGCGACGCTGAGCCTCGAGGCGCAGGAGCGCCACGAGCGCATGGAGCGCACGCATCGCGACGATTAAGCGAGCGTTATTCCGAAATTCATCGATAAATATAAAGAGCGCATGTTGCGCGGGGCGGCGTACAGCCTGCGCCGTGCGGCTCTCGCGGTTGCAAGAGCAACCGCTGTCGCCGCCAACGACGAACGCGCAGAGCGCGTTCGTGTTTAGAACGGTGCGATGATGTCGAGGAGCTGCTCGCCGTAGCGCGGCTGCTGGATGTTGGTGATCTGGCCGCGCCCGCCATAGGACACGCGCGCCTCGGCGAGCTTGTCGAGGCTCACCGTGTTGGTCGAGCTGATGTCCTGCGGCCGCACGACGCCGGCGACCTGGAGGTCGCGCACTTCGAAATTGACGCGCATCTCCTGGTGGCCGACGACGACGAGGTCGCCGTTGGGCAGCACCTGCGTCACCATCGCCGCGACGTTGAGCGTGACCTGCTCCTCGCGCTTGATCTCGGCGACCGCCTGGTTGTTGGTGGTGCCGTTGATGTTGGCGACGTTGTTGGTGCCGGGGCCGAGATGATTGATGAGGTTGCTGAGGCCGAACAGGCTGGAGACGCCGTCCTGCTCCTGCGTGGTGCGCTGGCCCTGGGTGTTGTTGTCGAATTGCGCCTTGTTGTCGAAGGAGATCACGACGGTGAGGATGTCGCCGGGCTGGTTGGCGCGCTGATCCTTGAAGAAGGCGCGGCTGCCGGTCTGCCACAGCGAGCTTGGCCGGCGCTCGCTGACCACGGGCGTGGGCATCGGCATGGAGACGGGCTTGTAGCCCGGCTGCTGGCGCGGATCCTCGATGGTGGTCATCGGCGGCGTCTCGCCGATCTGCGAGATCCGCGACCAGGCGTTGCAGCCCGACAGCAGCGCCGCGGTCAGCAGCGGCGCAAGGCAACGGGCGAGGCGAGGGGTGTTCATCACGCGTCTCCTAGCGGTCGGCCAGCACGGTGGCCGCGGCGACCGTCACGAGGTTGTGGCCGGTCACGGTGGCGTCGATCACGCGGTTCGATTTGGTGTTGGCGACGTGGATGGTGGCACCCAGGCCGCCATCCTCGAGCGCCTTGCCCTGGGTGCTCAGCCTGAGGCTCGGCGTCTCGAGCACGATGGTGACGAGGTCGTCCTTGTGCACGATCACCGGCGTCTGGACGTCGAAGGCGTGGAGCGGCTGATGCGCCTGAAGCGGGTGGCGCGGCGTCTTGCCGACAAGCTCGCGCGCCTCGGTAAGGGCGTCGGGCCCGGCGCGGTCGGCGGGGAGTTCCATGGCTTCGATGTCGCGCTGGGCGATGACATCGCCGGGCGTAACGGGGCGGTTGAGCACCATGAGCCGGGCCATCCGCACGAGCCGGCCGGTGATGCGCTGGCGCTCCGCCGCGGCATCGTCCGCGGGCGCCGACACCATCGCGCTGAAGCGTCCGGTGCGCGCATCGAGGCTGAGCCCTTCGATGGCGATGGTGTCGGGCGCGTCCTTGGCGGCGAGCAGGCGAAAGGCGCCGTTGTCGAGCTGGATCTGCGTGCCATTGACGGACGTGCTGCGCGCAATCTCCTGGCGCAGCCGCTCCGTCACCGCCTCGGCGTCGATCACGCGAGTGGCGCGCTCGACGGCGGCGCGGTCGAAGCTCGAGCCCGGCTGCCAGGCAAGACCATGCTCGCGCGCCGCGGCGGCGAGCCAGTTGGCGTCGAAGATCGTCGTGGCGCCGGGCGGCGGCGCCGGCGCCAGCACGTCGCCGGCATGCGCCCCGGCATCGGCGAAGAGATCGCCGAGCCGGATGACGGCGGCGTCGACGGTCACGGCCGGGCGCAGCGTCGGATCGGCCGCAGCCGGCAAGGCGGCGAGCACCGCCGTTCCGGCGAGGACGAGCGCGGCCAGGAAACGCATCATGACAGGGGCTCTCATGCCGCCTCCGTCACTGGATCTGGCTCAAGGTCGACATCATCTGGTCGGAGGTCTGGATGACCTTCGAATTCATCTCATAGGCGCGCTGCGCCGTGATCATGTTGGTGATCTCGGTGACGATGTCGACGTTGGAGGCTTCGAGAAAGCCCTGCTGGAGCGTGCCGAAAACGGTCGTGCCGGGATTGCCGAGGACCGGCGAGCCGGACGCCGCGGTCTGCGCATAGAGGTTCTGGCCGAGCAATTCGAGGCCCGCCTGGTTGGGGAAGGTGGCGAGCTGAAGCTGGCCGATGGTCTGCGGATTGGTCTGGCCGGCGATCTGCGCCTGCACCTGGCCGGTGGCGTTGATCGAAACGGCGGTGGTGTTCTGCGGCACGGTGATGCCGGGTTGGACGATGTAGCCGTCGGCGGTGACGATCTCGCCGGTGGGGCTGAGCTGGAACGAGCCGTCGCGGGTATAGGCGATGGTGCCGTTGGGCTGCAGGATCTGGAAGAAGCCGAGGCCCTGGATGGCGAGATCGAGCGGGTTGCCGGTCTGGGCGAGGTTGCCCTGGGTGGTGATCTGGTAGACCGCCGCCGTCTGGACGCCGGTGCCGATCTGCACGCCCACGGGCACGATCGTGTTGTTGTCGGAGGAATTCGCGCCCTCGCGCCGCTCGGTCTGGTAGAGCAGGTCCTGGAACTCGGGGCGCTGGCGGCGGAAGGCGGTGGTGTTGAGGTTGGCGATGTTGTTGGCGATGACCTGGACGTTGGTCTCCTGGGCCATCATGCCGGTCGCCGCGATGTTCATGGCGCTCATGGATCAAAGAGCCTTTCTCAGGAAGTCTGGCTGAGCTTGTCGATGGCGGTGCTGCGCCGCTGGTCTTCCTCGTCGAGGAAGTTCTTGAAATTGGCGGCGGAGCGCGAGACCGTCAGCATGCGAGTAAGCTCGACCACCGGCTGCACGTTGGATTCCTCGGTCATGCCCTGTTGCACGACGGCGGTGCCGGGCTGCGGCGCCTGGTCGGTCACCCAGAGGCCGTTCGCCGAAGGCGTGACCGCTTGCGGCGCGGCGAAATCGACGACCTGGAGCTTGCCGAGCGCGGCTTGGATCGGCGTGCCGCTCTGGCTCACCGAGATCGTGCCGTCGGTGGCGACGGTGACGCCGCGGGCATTGCCGGGCAGCACGATCGGCTGGCCGCTGTCGGAAAGCACGGGATAGCCCTGGGTGGTGACCAGCGTTCCCTGGCTGTCGAGCTGGAAGTGGCCGTTGCGGGTATAGCGCTGGCCGAGCGGCGTCTGGACGGTGAAGTAGCCCGAGCCCTGGATCGCGAAATCGAGCGGGTTGCCGGTGCTGGAGAGATTGCCCTGGCGCAGGTCGCGCGCCGTGCCGGCATCCTGAGCGAAGGCGAGGGGGCTGCTGGTGCCGCGGGCGCGGACCAGATATTGGCTGAACAGCATCTCCTCGCCCTTGAAGGCGGAGGTGGAGAGGTTGGCCAGGTTGTTGGCCACCACCTCCATCTGGCGCTGCATCGCCATCTGGCCCGATAGCGCGATATATGTTGCGTTCTGCATCGACGGCCTTCTGAAACCTCGGGGGCGACCCCCGTGGCGCCTTGGATGCACGGCCCATGCCAGCCGCAAAAATGGCGGGATACCGCCGATTTTCCTCCGGCGCATCGAGGGCAAGGGCAGGCTTTGCCGGGTAGTTCCTGCCCCGCCGCACCGGTTTGCCGGCCGCCGGCCGCAACCCGGGGTTTCACCAGTTATTAAGCTTGTGCCGCCTATGCTGGGCCCCGTCACCCCGAGGCCCCAAGCCGAGCGCGCCCATGTCTGACCGGACCGCCGACGAAGCCCTTGAAACCCCTGCGAGCGACGCGGCGGCGAAGCCGAACCGCAAGAAGCTGCTGCTGCTCGCCGGCGGCGGGATCGTCCTGCTGCTGCTGATCACCGGCGGCGTGCTCTATGTCACCGGCGCCGCCGACAAGTTCGTCGGCCACAAGGAGCCGGAGAAGGTGGCGGAGAAGCCGGTGGTGCCGCCGACCTTCTACGACCTCCCGGACCTTCTGGTGAACCTCAACACCAGCGGCCGCAAGGCGAGCTTCCTGAAGCTGTCGGTCAGCCTCGAGCTCGAGCGCGCCGAAGACCTGCCGCGGCTGCAAGCGGTGATGCCGCGCATCCTGGACAACTTCCAGGTCTACCTGCGGGAGCTGCGCGTCGAGGATCTGCACGGCTCCCCCGGCATCTACCGGCTGCGCGAGGAACTGCTGGCGCGCGTCAACAGCGCCGCGGCCCCGGTCAAGATAGCCGACGTGCTGTTCAAGGAAATGCTGGTCCAATAAGGGCTTGCAAACCGGGATTAAAGGGATGGCCGAAGAGCAGGGTCAGACGGAAGAGGAAAAACTGGCCGCCGAATGGGCGGCGATGGCCGACAGCGCCCCGGCGCCGGGCGGCGAGGCGGGCGCGGCCGGCCAAGGCGAAGGCGCAGCCGAAGGCGAGCCCGGCGCCGACGGCCAGGTCGGCACGGCGCGCGTCCTCAACCAGAACGAAATCGACAGCTTGCTGGGCTTCGGCGACGACGCCGGCGGCGGCAAGGACAATTCCGGCATCCGCGCCATCATCGACTCCGCGCTCGTCTCCTACGAGCGCCTGCCGATGCTGGAGGTGGTGTTCGACCGCCTGGTGCGCATGATGTCGACCAGCCTGCGCAATTTCACCTCGGACAACGTCGAGGTGTCGATCGACAACATCACCTCGATCCGCTTCGGCGACTATCTCAACTCGATCCCGCTGCCGGCGATGCTGAGCGTGTTCAAGGCCGAGGAATGGGACAATTACGGCCTCCTCACCGTCGACAGCGCGCTGATCTACTCCATCGTCGACGTGCTGCTGGGCGGCCGGCGCGGCACGGCGGCGATGCGCATCGAGGGCCGGCCCTACACCACCATCGAGCGCAACCTCGTCGAGCGGCTGGTCTCGGTGGTGCTGTCCGACCTCTCCGGCGCCTTCGACCCCTTGAGCCCGGTGACCTTCCGCTTCGAGCGGCTGGAGACCAATCCGCGCTTCGCCACCATCGGCCGGCCGGCCAACGCCGCCGTGCTGGCGCGGCTGCGCGTCGACATGGAGGACCGCGGCGGAAGGCTCGAGGTGCTGCTGCCTTATGCCACGCTGGAGCCGGTGCGCGAGATCCTGCTGCAAGGCTTCCTCGGCGAGAAATTCGGCCGCGATTCGATCTGGGAAGCGCATCTCGCCGGCGAGCTCTGGTACACCAGCGTGCCGATCGAGGCGGTGCTCGATACGGTCGAGCTGCCCTTGCGCGACGTGCTAAACCTCAAGGTCGGCTCGCGCGTGCTGCTCAACGTCAATTCCAGCTCCGACGTGCATCTCGTCTGCGGCGATCTCGCCATGTTCTCGGGAAAGATGGGCCGCAAGGGCGGCCATATTGCCATTCGCATCAGCGAAAAGATGGAAAAGGATCGAGGCCACACGCCATGACCGTGACCCTTGCCGCCGACCTTGTTGTCGCTCTTCTTCTCGTTTTCACAATATATTATACGGCAAAGCTCAGCCGTCGCTTGAGCATGATGCGCACCGACAAGGCGGCGCTTCAGACGCTGGTGCAGACGCTCGCCCAGGCGTCGGCGAGCGCCGAGGCCGGGGTCGCCGGCCTCAAGGCCGCCGCAGAGGAGACGGGCCGCGAACTGGAGCGCAAGCTCCAGGCGGCGCAAGCGCTGCGCGAGGATCTCGCCTATATGATCGATCGCGGCGGCGCCATCGCCGACCGCATGGAGGCGTCACTGCGCCCGCGCCGCGAGCCGCCGCCGGCGGAGACGGCCCGGCCACGGCCGACGGAAGTGCCGCGGCCGCGGCCCGTGGAAGCGTTGCGGCCGTCGGCCGAAGCGCCGAGCCGCGAGCCCCGGACCGGCGGCGTCAATTTCATCCAGGAGATGGCGGCGCGGCTGGCGCCCGCCGCCGCTGCCGCCGGCACGCCGTCGCGCGCCGAGCGCGACTTGCTGCGCGCGCTGGCCGGCCGCCGCTAGGCAGGAGCGCGCGATGGAGTTCCGCCTGCGCCTCATGCCGGTGGCGGTGATCGCCACGGTCGGCCTGCTCGCCGTCAAGCTCGGCGACGCCTGGCAAGTGGTGGATGCGCCGGTCGCCACGGCGCGCGCGCAAACGGCGCCGGCAAATCCGCCGGCGCCCGCGGCCGCGCCCGCCGGCGAGGCGAAGCCCGGGACCAAGCCCGCCGCCGCGCCGGCGGCGGCGCCGGCCGGAGCCGACAAGCCGCAAGCGGTCGATCCCCTCACCATGAGCCCGTCGGAGGTGGAGCTGCTGCAAAAGCTCTCCGAGCGCCGCGCCGAGCTGGAGAAGCGCGCCGCCGCGCTCAGCCAGCGCGAAGTGCTGCTGCAGGCAACCGAGAAGCGCATCGACGAGAAGATCGCGCGGCTCGAGACGCTGCAGAAGGACATCGGCGGCATCGTCGACAAGCAGAACGAAGAGGATCAGGCGCGCATCAAGAGCCTGGTCAAGATCTATGAGACGATGAAGCCGGCCGAAGCCGCGCGCATCCTGGGCCAGCTCGACATGCCGGTGCTGCTGGGCGTGCTCGAGCACATGAAGGAGCGCAACGCCGCGCCCATCCTCGCCGCCATGGACCCGAGCAAGGCCAAGACGGTGACGCAGGCGCTGGCCGAGCGCCGGGGCCAGCGCGACCAGGCCGAAGCACCGTCCGACAAGCCGGAGCCGAAGCCGGCGGCGAAACCGTGATCAAGGGGTAAAGCGATGCAGGGCCTGCCGATGACGAAGCGCGCCGAGGACGCCGATCTCTTGCGGAGGATCCGGGCCATCGAGCCCAAGGGCGAGATTGCCGTGGACGCCGGCGCCGTCGCCTCGGTCGTCGAGGCGGTGGTCGCGAGCCTGTCGGGCGACATGTCCGTCGCCGATCTCAAGCTTTACCAGGAGCTCGAGCACCTCGCCCACTACATCCAGAGCGCCAAGCGCGAGATCGCCGCGCTCCGGCCGCATGACATCACCGAGCGCATTCCCGCCGCCACCGACGAGCTCGACGCGGTGGTGGACCATACCGCCGAGGCGACCGGCACCATCCTCGACGCCGCCGAGCGGCTGGAAAAGCTGGCGCCGAGCTTGCCGGCCGAGACGCGCGACGTCGTCGGCACGGCGGTCACCAGCATCTACGAGGCCTGCAACTTCCAGGACATTACCGGCCAGCGCATCACCAAGGTGGTGAAGACGCTGAAATTCATCGAGCAGAAGATCGACGCGCTGCTCGGCGCCTTCGGCGACGGCGTTGCCGTTCCGCCGCCGGAGCCCGAGCCGGAGCCGCTGGACGAGAATGCGCGGCTGATGCATGGGCCGCAGCTCCCCAGGGAGGCCAACAAGCAGGACGAGATCGACGCGATCCTGGCGGAGTTCGACCGGCAATGAGCCTGCGCGGCGCCTGCCTCGGTTTTCTGCTGGCGCTGACGCTGGCGCTGCCGGCGCGCGCCGCCGACAAGGTCGGCGTGCGCGCGGCCGAGCATGACGCGGAAGGCTTCGGCCGCATCGTTTTCGACTGGCCCGCGCCGGTGGCGTTCGAGGCCAAGATCGACGGCGACACGCTCACCGTGCATTTCGCCCGGGCGCTCGCCGCCAATTTCGATGCGGTGCCGCGCCATCTCGAGGCCTATATCGGCACGATCGGCATCGCCGCCGACGGCGCCAGCGTCGTGGCAAAGCTCAAAGTGCCGGCGCGGCTGCACAGCTTCACCGACGGCAATACCGTCGCCATCGACATTATCGCCGATGCGGCGCCGTCCCGGCCGCCGCCGGCCGCCGCTCCGGCCGCCGCGCCGCCGCCGTCATCGTCCTCGGACAAGGCACAACCGGTGGCGCTGCGCGTGGGCGAGCATTCCGGTTTCCGCCGCATCGTCTTCGATTGGCGCCAGAACGTCGCCTACAGCCTGAGCGAGAAGGACGGCCATGCCGAGCTGCGCTTCGCCCGCGCGGCCAAGCTCGATCTGGCGCGGCTGGCGGCGGCGCTGCCCGATCTCGCGCCGGCGTTCAGCGAGGAGGACGGCGCCAGCGTGCTGACGTTCAGCGTTTCCGCCGGCATCAGCTTCCGCCATTTCCACAGCGGCAACAGCATCGTGCTCGACGTGCTCGGCCGCCAGCCTGCCGCCGCCGGGGCGCGCGGCGCCGATCGCGTCACGCCGCCGCCGGAGCTGATCGAGCCGTCGGCCGGAACGCCCGACGAAACGGCCAAGCCGCCGCTCGGCGCGCCGCGGTCGCTGACGCGACCGCAAAGCCAGGCCTCGCCGCCGGGATCGCTCCCGGTTCATTACGCACTCGCGCCGCAGGGCGCGAGTTTGCGTTTCGACTGGCCGATGGCGACCGCCGCCGCGGTCTTTCGCCGCGGCGCCGCGCTGTGGCTGGTCTTCGCCGGAGCGAAGCGGCTCGATCTCGGCGAGCTGCGCCGCGCCGCGGGGGACGCGATCGCGCGCGCCGATCAGCTTCCGGACGCGGCGGCGACGGTGCTGCGTCTGATCGCGCGCCCCGGGCTCGAGCCCAGCCTGCGCCGCGCCGACAATTCCTGGATCGTCGATCTCGCGCCGCAGGAGGCGCGCGCCGACGCGCCGATCCCGGTCGAGGTGCATCCGGAGGCCGAGACGCCCGAGGTGCTGTTCGACGTCGCCGCGGCGGGCGAGCCGCTGTGGCTCAACGATCCCGAGATCGGCGACAAGCTCGTGGTGGTGCCGGTGACCGACTCCGGCCGCGGCCTCGGCGAAGCGCGGGACTTCGTCGATTTCCGCGCGCTGGCCAGCGTGCAGGGGATCGCGCTCCGTCCCAACGCCGACGATCTCAGCGTCACGCGCGGCGCCGACAGCGTCCGGGTGACGCGGCCCGGCGGGCTGCTGCTGTCCTCGGCCGCCGACCGGCAGCTTGCGCGCGAGCCGGGCGCGCTCGGCCGGCTGTTCGATTTCGCGGGTTGGCGCGGCCCCGCCGATCAGAGCTTCCTGCAGCGGCGCTCGCGCCTCGAACAGGCGGTGGCGGCGGCGCCGGCCTCGTACCGCTCGCGACCGCGCCTGGCGCTGGCGCGATTTTATTTCGCCAACCTCTATGCGCCCGAGGCGCTGGGCGTGCTGGCGGCGATCGCGCGCGACGATCCCGCCTTGAGCGGCGACGCCTCGGTGCTGCTGATGCAGGGCGCGGCCCATCTCATGAGCGACGACCAGAAGAGCGCCGCGGAGGAGCTTGGCCGCAAGAGCCTCGACAACGAGCCGGAGGCGATGCTGTGGCGCGCCTCGCTCTCGGCCGAGCTCGGCGACTGGCAGGTGGCGGCGCATGGCTTCTCGCTCGCCGCCAACCTGCTGCCGCGCTATCCCAAGGCGCTGCGCGACCGCTTCGCGCTGCAGGCGGCGGAAGCCTTCCTCGAGACCAATCAGCCGGCCGAGGCGCAGGGCATGACGCAGCTTGTGCTGAAGAGCGACCCCTCGCCCGGCAACAAGGCGATGGCGTTCTATCTCGACGGCAGGCGCCTGTTGGCGCAGGGCGAGTACAACAAGGCGATCGACCTCTGGACCGCGGCGGCGGCGATGGACGACCGGCCGAGCCGGGCGCGCGCGCTCTATGCCCGCACGCTCGCCGAGCTCGGTGCCAAGACGATGACCCGTCCCGAGGCGATCAAGCAGCTCGACCAGCTCCGCTTCGCCTGGCGCGGCGACATGTTCGAGTTCTCGCTGCTGCGCGAGCTCGGCGAGCTCAAGCTCGCCGATGGCGACCAGCTCGGCGGCTTCGACGCGCTGCGCGAGGCCGCCATCAACTTCCCGGACTATCCGCAGGCGAAAGAGGTGATGACGGAAATGAGCGACGGGCTCGCCGATACCCTGCTCGGCAAGGGCACGGAGGAGGTGCCGCCGCTCAAGGCGCTCGCCCTTTACGACGAGTTCAAGGATTACGCGCCGGTGGGCGAGCGCGCCGACGCGATCGTGCGCCGGCTGGTGGACCGGCTCGTCGCCGTCGACCTGCTCGATCGCGCCGGGGCGCTGCTCGAGGATCAGGTGATGCACCGGCTGGCCGGGCGCGACAAGGCGCGCGTCGCGGCCCAGCTCGCGCTGCTGCGGCTGCTCGACAACGACCCCGCCGGCGCGATCAAGGCGCTCGACATCGATGCCGGCAAGGACGTCCCGCCGGAGCTGGCGCGCCAACGCCAGCAGCTTCGCGCCCGCGCGCTCGCCCAGCTCAACCGCACCGACGAGGCGCTCGCGATCCTGGCGGACGACACCAGCCGCGATGCCGACCGGCTGCGCGCCGACGTCTTCTGGCGGGCACAGAACTGGATCGAGGCGGCCAAGATCTTCGCGCGGCTGGTGCCGCCGCCGGCGGCGGACGGCGCGCTCGACGCGGCGTCGAGCCAATTGGTGCTCAACTGGGCCTCGGCGCTGACCTTGGCCGGCGACCAGAAGGGCCTGGCGCAGTTGCGCCAGACCTACGGCAAGGCGATGGCGGCGACGGCATTGGCCGATGCGTTCCGCGTCGTGGCCGGCGACGGCGCGTCCGCCGGCGGCGGCGATCCCCGCGCCGTCGCCAGCCGCGTCGCGCAATTGGGCGAGCTGCAGAGCTTCATGGCGAATTACAAAGAGCGGCTCGCCAAGGACAAGCTGAGCGATATCAATTGAGCTGTCAGCGATCAGCTATCAGCTATCAGCTATGAAAGATCCTCCCCTCTCCGCCCCTCGGGGCGGAGAGGTCGGGTGAGCAACCCGTTCGATCGCTTCGCGATCGAACCCAAGCGGGGCCGACCGCAAAGCGGTCGGCCGGGTTGCTGGGGGCGCTTCGAGAGCGTGGCGTATGGCTTCGAGCACGCCCTCGAGGTTATCGAGCATATCGCTGTTCCAGAATCGGATGACGCGGTATCCGTACCGCGCAAGTTCGGCCATGCGCGATCGGCCTTCTCGATCCGCTCCGCATGCTGGCCGCCATCCAGCTCGATCGCCAGTTTGCGGGCGGGACAAGCGAAGTCGGCGATGCGTCGCCCGATCGGATGCTGGCGGCGAAATCTCCAAGACGGGATGCGCTCGCGCAAAGCTCGCCAGAGCGTCTTTTCGACATCCGTGGCGTCCTGGCGCAGGCGCCGAGCGATCACGGTCCTTGGTCTCAACGACATCGTCAGCCCCACCTCACCCTGCCTCTCCGCCCCAATGGGGCGGAGAGGAGTAGATCGTCGCGTTCTCGTTCAAGGGGCGCCGTAAAACGCCGCGGCGTCCTCGCGCAGGTGCCGGCGCGAGCCCGTGCGCAGATAGAGGAGATGGCCGCCGGGATAGAGCTTCAGGCTGACGCGCTCGGCGGTGAGATTGGCCGGCAGGTGCTCGACGACATAGCGGCTCATCATATAGGGCGTGGTGAGGTCGGTGAACCCGTGCGCGATCAGCACCTTGAGCTTCGGCTGCAGCGACAGCGCGCGGGCGAGCGCATCGGCGGCGCCGAGGCTCTGGCGGTCGCCGGAATTGCCCTCGCGCCACTCCCAATGCCGGCCGAGCTCGCCATTGAGCAGGATGTAGGAGAGGTCGGTGGCGAAGCCTAGCTCGTCGCGGGCATAGGCGGTGAAGGCGCGGGTGAAGGGTGCCACCGTCCCTTCGAGGATCGGGTCGTCCTCGACGTAAAAGGAGGCGGGATCAGGGTCGGGCGCGGCGACGGTGCCGTCATAGCGGCTGACGATCTGCCGCTCGGCGTGGCGCATCGCCTTGACATAGGCGCCGGCCGGCACGCGGCCGCCCCAGCGCGCCACCACCGCCTCGTCGAGGCCGGTGAGCTCGGCGAGGCGGCGATAGAAATTCTCCGGCCGTCCCGTCTCGCCCGCGGCGAGGACGGTGAGATAGTCGCCGAGGGCGAAGCGCTCGGCCTCGCCCAGCGCCTCGGGCGACAATGCGTGCTTGTCATCGAGCGCCACCGCGGCATAAGAGGGCAGCCGCAGCGCCCAGGGCAGCACGTCGAAGCGGTCGCCGCTCATCAACCGGAACTCGATGACCGGCGAGACCATCATCACCCCGGCCGGCGCGACGCCCTCGCGCTGCGCCAGCAGCAGGGCAAGCCGCGCCGCGCGGAAGCCGCCATAGCTCTCGCCGACAAGGTAGACCGGCGAGGCCAGCCGGTCGGAGCGCGCGAGATGCAGGCGGACGATCTGCGCCAGGGCGTCGAGGTCGGGGTCGACGCTCGTCAGCTTCTTGGCGGCTTCCTCGCTTACCGCGCGGCTGTAGCCGGTGCTGATGGGGTCGAGGAAGACGAGGTCGGTGAAAGGCAGCCAGCTATCGGGATTGTCGCCGACGTGGTCGACCGCCGGCTGCGGCAGGCCGGCGGCGCCGAAATCGAGGGCGCGGGGGCCGAGCGCGCCGATGTCGAGATAGGCGGAGGCGGCGCCCGGCCCGCCATTGAAGGCGTAGGTGACGGGACGCTGCGTCCGGTCGCCGACGCCGTCGAGAGTGAAGGCGACATAGAAGATGTCGGCCTGCTTTTCGCCCTTGTCGTCGCGCAGCGGCAGCGTCCCGGCGGTGGCGGTATAGCCGAGCTGCCTGTCGCCGATCTTGACCTGATGATGGGTGACGGAATCCGCCGGCAGCAGCGACACCGGCGATGGCGCCGGCGCGGCGGCGGCGGGCTTTTCCGCCGGCGCGTGGCGCGGCGCCTCCTGGGCGAGCGCCGGCGCGGCCAGCCGAAGCGGCAGCAGGCTCGCGAGCAGCAGGAGAGAGCGGCAGGGACGGGACATGGCGGCCTCGGCTCCGATGCGGACGGAGCCGAGGAACCTAGGAGCCTGTCTGAATAATGGGAAGGGCCTGCGTTCCCCATTACTCAGACAGGCTCCTAGCTCGGCCCGAAGCTCTGCACCAGCGAGCCCGCGACGAGATACCAGCCGTCGACCAGCACGAAGAAGATGAGCTTGAACGGCAGCGAGATGGTGACGGGCGGCAGCATCATCATGCCCATCGACATCAGAATCGAGGAGACGACGAGATCGATGACGAGAAAGGGCAGGAACAGCAGGAAGCCGATCTCGAAGGCGCGGCGCAGCTCGCTGATCATGAAGGCCGGCACCAGCACGCGGTAAGGCACGTCCTTGGGCTGGGCGACGGTCTCGATCTTGGCCATGCCGGCGAAGAGCTGCAGGTCCTGGCTGCGCACATGCCCGGTCATGAAGTCGTGCAGCGGCGCCGCGGCGCGGGTGAGCGCCTCCTGCTCCGGCAGCTTCTCGGCGATGAGCGGCGCGATGCCGTCGTCGTAGGACTTCTCCAGCGTCGGCGCCATGATGAAGCCGGTGAGAAAGAGGGCGAGGCTGATCAGCACGATGTTGGGCGGCGTCTGCTGCATGCCGAGGGCGTTGCGCAGGAAGGACAGCACGACGATGATGCGCGTGAAGGACGTGACGGTGACCAGGATCGCCGGCGCCAGGCTCAGCACCGTCAGCAGCGCCACGAGCTGCAGGATGCGCCCGGTGCTCGAGCCGCCCTCGCCGCCGAGATCGAGCGTCAGCGCCTGCGCCATCGCCGGCGCGGCGGAAAGCGCGAGCAGACCCGCGGCCAGCGCCGTGAGCCGCCAGAGGCGACGGCTCACGGCGCTCCCCCCTCGATCATGCCGGAGAAATCTCCGGCACTCCCGCGTTCGATGACGAGATCGCTTTGCACGCCCAGCAGCAGCAGGTGCTCGACCTCGTCGCGCTTCAGCAGCACGAGGCGGCGCTTGCCGTCAAGTGGCAGCACTTCGAGGATCGCGAGCCGGCGCTTGCCGCCGACGGCGGCGAGGCGGCCACCGAGGCCGAGCCGGCGCGCCAGAAAGGCGCAGAGCGCGATGAGCAGGACGACGAAGCCCAGCGCCAGCACGAAGCGCCAATAGGTGTCGAACCCCATGGCTCAGCGCGGCCCTTCCGACCCGTAGGCGTCGTTGGCGCGCCGGCGTTGGGCCGCCGCGCTCTGGCGGGCGATGTCGTCGGCGAGCGCGTCGAGCGCGTCGGCAAGCTCGGCCAGCGCGCGGGCGAAAGCAGGCCGCGCGCCGGCGGAAAGCGACGCCGCCGCCTCGCACAGCGCGGCCACGGCGGCGTCGAGGCCGGCGACGTCGACAAAGGCGCCGTCGGCGAGCGCGCGGCGCGCCTCGGCGACCGCCGCGACGATCTCGGCGAGCCGCGCCTGCGGGCTCATGGCCTGCCGCCGGCGGCGGCCTGCCGCTCATTGGCGCGGTAGATATAGAACAGGATCTCGGCGACGGCGGCGAAGGCGGCCAGCGGGATCTGCTGGCCGATCTCGACCGCGGCGAGGATCTCGGCGAGGTCGCCATCCTCGCGCACCTTGACGCCATGGGCGAAGGCGAGCTCGAGGATGCGCTCGGCCAGCGCGCCGCGGCCGCTGGCGACGACCTGCGGCGCCTTGTCTTGCCGCCGGTCATGGTGCAGCGCCACGGCGACGGGCCGGCGCTCGGGCAAGGGGCGGGGGTTCGACAAGGCAATCCTTCCGACAGAGGCGGAGCCGAGCCCCATCCTGCACCGGATATGCTTAATTAATGGTTGCCGGGCCTTTGCGGACGATCGCTAACCGGATGGACGGGCTCGGCTATTCCGCGCTCGGCGGCGATCGCCGGCGGCGGCGTCAACTATCTGAGGTGCCGGCAAAATACCCGCGATTTTACCGGTTATTAATCAGACTCCGCCAAGCTCTCAGGCCATGGACATCAGCAAGATTCCGCTGCTCGAAGCGATCACCAAGCGCATGAGCTGGCTCGGCGAGCGGCAATCGGTGCTGGCGCAGAACGTCGCCAACGCCGACACCCCCGCCTACACCGCCAAGGACGTGGCGCCGCCGAGCTTCGCCGAGCTGGTCTCGGGCGCGGCCGCGCGGCTTCCCATGGCGGTGACGGCGCCCGGCCACATCACGCCCATCAGCGATGCCGGCAGCTTCAAGATCACGCCGCAGAAGGTCTCCGAGCGCGCGCCCAACGGCAATGCCGTGCAGCTCGAGGACCAGATGATGAAGATCTCCGACACCGCCAACGACTACGCGCTCACGACCAGCCTTTATCGCCAGCAGCTCGGGCTCATCAAGCTCGCGCTCGGCCACGGCAGCAGCAGCTAGGAGCCTAGCCGGCATGGACCTCGAAACCTCGCTTCAACTCTCCTTCGCCGGCATGAGCGCGCAAAGCACGCGGCTGCGCGTCATCGCCGAGAATCTCGCCAACGCCGAATCCACCGCGCAGACGCCGGGCGGCGAGCCCTATCGCCGCCAGGTCGTCACCTTCCAGAGCGTGCTCGACAAGTCGATCGGCGCCACCACCGTCAAGGTGGCGCATATCAAGCCCGGCGGCGGCTCGTTCGAGCGCACCTACGATCCCGGCAATCCCGGCGCCGACGCCGAGGGCTACGTCCTGAAGCCCAACGTCAACCCGCTGATGGAGCTGATGGATATGCGCGAGGCGCAGCGCAGCTATCAAGCCAATCTCGACACCATCACCGCGGCCAAGACGATGATCAGCCGCACCATCGATTTGCTGCGCAACTAGGCGCGCTCGCCGGAAAGGATCCCTCATGGTCGCGACCATCTCCACCGCCGCCGCCGCCTACGCCAATGCCAGCAAAATGACCGCCGCCGGGTCTGCGGCCGGCGCCTCTGCCGGCGGCAGCGGCTTCGCCGACCTGCTGCAACAGGCGGCGGGCGACGCGGTCGACGCGCTGAAAACCGGCGAGGCGCAAAGCCTCCAGGCGGTGACCGGCAAGGCCGACCTCGCCGCGGTGACCCAGGCGGTGAACAACGCCGAGATCGCGCTCCAGGCCGTGCTCGCGGTGCGCGACAAGGTCATCTCGGCCTATCAGGACATCTCCAAGCTCTCGATCTGATGACCACCCCGGACGCCATCGACCTCGCGCATCAGACGGTTGTCGTCGCGCTCAAGCTCGGCGGGCCGGTGATGCTGCTGGCGCTCGCCGTCGGCCTCGCCATCTCCTTCCTGCAGGCGCTGACCCAGATCCAGGAGATGACCCTCACCTTCGTGCCGAAGATGCTGGTCATCCTGGTGTCGCTGCTGGTGCTGCTGCCGTTCATGATCACGACGCTGACCGATTTCACCCAATCGCTCGTCGGCCGCATCATCTCGGGATAGCGCCTGGGATTCGGAAATGCCTGAGACGGCGCGCGAGATCATCGACCCCCACCTCACCCCAACCCTCTCCGCCCCTCGGGGCGGAGAGGGTTGGGGTGAGGTGGGGTGAACACACGGTACCGGCCAGTGACGCTCGAGCAGTTGCTGCCGGCCAACCTCTTCGCGGCGGCGCTGATCTTCGCGCGGGTCGGCTCGGCAATGATACTGTTGCCCGGCTTCGGCGAGTTCTACGTGATGCAGCGCTATCGGCTGCTGCTGGCGGTGCTGGTCTCGGCGCTGCTGACGCCGGTGCTGGGGCCGAGCCTGCCGCCGCTGCCGGCGAGCGGCGTGCGGCTCGTCGTCGCCGTCGGCAGCGAGGCGATGATCGGCCTCTTCCTCGGCTCGGTGGCGCGCGTGCTGCTCGGCGCGCTCGACATCGCCGGCACCATCGTCTCGCTCCAGCTCGGCCTCTCCCAGGCGCAGATCTTCAACCCGGCGGCGGCGGCGACCGGCACGCTCGTCAGCTCGCTCTACGGCGTGATGGGGGTGCTGCTGATCTTCCTCGCCGACCTCCACCACCTCCTGCTGCGCGCCGTGGTCGACAGCTACGCCACCTTCGCCCCGGGCGCGATGCCGCCGCTCGGGGATCTCTCCGACATGATCGCGCGCGGCGTCGCCGGCGCCTTCGTCATCGGCATGGAGATGTCGGCGCCGTTCATCGTGCTCGGCGTCCTCTTCTTCGTCGTCATCGGCTTCATCGGCCGGCTGGTGCCGCAGCTCCACGTGCTGTTCGTCACCCAGCCGTTGCAGATCGTCGGCGGGCTCCTCGCCATGGTCTTCGTGCTCGCGGCCAGCATGCGCTGGTTCCTCGACGCCTTCATCGGCCAATTCACCGCGCTGACGGGCGGCTGACGCGATGGCCGAGGGGAGCGACAACAGGACCGAGCAACCGACGCAGCGCAAGCTCAACCAGGCGCGCCTGCGCGGCCAGGTGGTGCAATCGCGCGAGATCAACAGCCTCTTCATGCTGTCGGCCGGCGCGGTGATCGTGCTGCTGCTGGCGCCGCCGCTGGCGCGGCGCCTGGATACGACGCTCGCCCGCTTCCTCGATCCCGCCCGCCTGTCGGACGGCGGCGGCATCCTGTGGGAAGCGGTCGCCAATCTGCTCGCCGAGGTCGCCGGCGTCATGGTCCTGCCGCTGATCCTGCTGATCGCCACCGCGATCGCGGGATCGCTGCTGCAGACCGGCTTCGTGCTCGCCTTCGAGAAGGTCGGCTTCGACCTCTCGCGGCTGTCGCTGCTCAGCGGCTTTTCGCGGCTGTTCTCGCTGCGCTCGGCGCTGGAATTCATCAAGAACCTGGCGAAGGTCGCCGTGATCATGGCGATCGCCGTCTGGATGCTGCTGCCGGAAGTCGCCCGGCTGCCGCTGCTCGCGAGCCTCGGCGCCGGCGCGCTGGCGACGGAGATCCACCATCTGCTGCTGCGGCTGACGCTGGCGGTGCTGCTGCTGGTCGCGGTGCTGGCGGTGCTCGATTACGGCTATCAGCGCTTTGCCTTCCTGCGCTCGATGCGCATGTCGCGCCAGGAGATCAAGGAGGAGCACAAGCAGGCGGAAGGCGATCCCATGGTCAAGGCGCGGCTGCGCCAGATCCGCATGGAGCGCACGCGCCGGCGCATGATGGCGGCGGTGCCGACCGCCTCGGTGGTGGTGACCAACCCGACGCATTACGCGGTGGCGCTCGCCTACGAGATGGGCGACAAGGGCGCGCCCAAAGTGGTCGCCAAGGGCGCCGACCTCATCGCGCTCAGGATTCGCGAGGTCGCCGAGGAGAACGACGTGCCGGTGGTCGAGAACCCGCCGCTGGCGCGCGCACTCTACGCCCATGTCGAGCTCGACCAGGAGATCCCGCAGGAGCATTACCGCGCGGTGGCCGAGATCATCAGCTACGTCTTCCGCCTCAGGGGCAAGATGCAGCCGAGATAGGTGTCGCAGGATATGCTAGGATAACGCCGATGGATGGCACGCCGCAGCAGACAATCCCCCTGGCGCCGACCGTCGCCGAGTCGGACGGCGCAGCGGAGCTCATCGGCACCGCAGGCATGCCCGCCTGGATGCGCCGGCTGGGGCCGATCGCCCTGATCTGCGCCGGAGTGGCGGCGCTGCTGCTGGTCGTGTCGCTGCTCGAGATCGTCGAGCAGGGCAGGGGGCGGCCGCTGGCCATGGGGCTCCTGGTGCTCGCCGGCGTTCTCGGCACGGCGGCGATCGTCGCCCGGCAGCTCCATCGCGCGCTGGCCGGCCGCGTCGACCTCTTGAGCCAGGCGCTCGAGGCCTCGGCCAGCGCGCACCTCATCCTGGCTCCCGACGGTAGCATCGCCTATGCCAATGCCGCTTTCCACCGCTGCTTCCCGGCGCTCGCCGCGCCGCCGCTGGAGGCGCTCGGCCGGCGCCTTGCCGCCGACGAGGCGGCGGCGGCCGAGTTCGCCCGGCTGCGCCACGAAGCCCGCCATTCGGGCCGCGCGCAAGGCCGGCTGGCGCTGCGCCACGAGGCCGGCGCCCTCTGGTTCAACGTCTCGGCCCATCTCCTGGCGCGGCGGCCGGGCTACAGCCTCTGGAGCTTCGAGGACGTCACCGCGCGCCACGAGATGGAGCAGGTGATCCGCGACGAGCAGATGAAGCTCGCCGACTTCCTCGACCACGCGCCGATCGGCTTCTATTCCGTCGACGGCGAGGGCCGCTTCCTCTTCGTCAACCAGGCGCTCGCCGAATGGCTCGGCGCCTCGCCGGGCGAGCTGGTCGAGGGCGGCGCGCGGCTGCGCGACTTCCTGGTGAGCGAGGTGCCGCAGGGCAGCCCGCCGCACGCGCCCTTCGAGGGCGGCGCGGCGGGGGCGCCGCGCGGCGAGGTGGTGCTGCGCGGGGCGCAGCGCCGCACCGTCTACGCCTCGATCAGCCAGAGCGTGATCAAGATCGGCGACGGCCTGCGCACCCGCTCGGTGGTGCGCGACCTCACCCCCGAGCGCGAATGGGAAGAGGCGCTGCGGCTGTCGCGGCTGCGCTTCCAGCGCTTCTTCGCCAACGCGCCGGTCGGCATCGCGCTGCTCGACAAGACCGGCAGCCTGGTCGAGGCTAACCGCGCGCTGGGCGAGCTTTTCGCCATCCCGCCGGCCGAGCTCATCGGCAAGGAGCTGGTGCGGCTTCTCTCGCCGGAGAGCCAGGGAGAAGTTGCGATCAAGATCGAAGCCGCCGCCAAGGGGCAGCTCATCGCCCGGCCGGTGGAGGTGCGCCTGGGCGGTCCGCGCGACCGCTCGGCCTCGCTCTTCGTCAGCCGGCTCGACGCCGCCGAGGAAGGCGAGGCGGGGGTCATCCTGCACTTCATCGACACCACCGAGCAGAAGAGCCTCGAGACCCAGTTCGCGCAGTCGCAGAAGATGCAGGCGGTGGGCCAACTCGCCGGCGGCGTGGCGCACGACTTCAACAACCTGCTCACCGCCATGATCGGCTTCTGCGACCTGCTGCTGCTGCGCTTCCGGCCGGGCGATCCGTCCTTTGCCGACATCATGCAGATCAAGCAGAACGCCAACCGCGCCGCCAACCTGGTGCGCCAGCTCCTCGCCTTCTCGCGCCAGCAGACGCTGCAGCCGCGCGTCCTTTCCATCACCGACGTGCTGGCGGAGCTGTCGCATCTGCTGCGTCGCCTCATCGGCGAGAACATCGAGCTGAAGGTGGTGCATGGCCGAGAGCTGGGCCTGGTCAAGGTCGATCAGGGCCAGCTCGAGCAAGTGATCATCAACCTCGCCGTCAACGCCCGCGACGCCATGTCCGGCGGCGGCACGCTCACCATCCGCACCGCCACCATGGCGAGCGACTATCCGATGCGCCGCGGCCATGAGGTGATGCCGCCCGGCGAGTACGTGCTGATCGAGGTCACGGATACCGGCATCGGCATCCCGCGCGAGAATCTCGCGCGCATCTTCGAGCCGTTCTTCTCGACGAAGGAGGTGGGCTCGGGCACCGGGCTCGGGCTTTCCACCGTCTACGGCATCGTCAAGCAGACCGGCGGCTTCGTCTTCGTCGAGAGCGAGGAGCGCAAGGGCGCGCAATTCTCGATCTTCCTGCCGCGCCACCAGGGCGGCGAGGCGGCGGCGGGAGCGCGCGCCGACCTCACCGGCGAGCAGGCCCGCGACCTCACCGGCGCCGGCACCGTGCTGCTGGTCGAGGACGAGGACCCGGTGCGGCTCTTCAGCGCGCGGGCGCTCAGGAACAAGGGCTACAAGGTGATCGAGGCCAAGAGCGGCGAGGCGGCGCTCGAGGTCATCACCTCGGGCAGCGAGCAGGTGGAGCTGCTGATCACCGACGTGGTCATGCCCAAGATGGACGGGCCCAATCTGGTGAAGCAGGTGCGCGAGCTGCACCCCGACATGAAGGTGATCTTCATCTCGGGCTATACCGAGGACGCCTTCAGGAAGCGCCTCGACCGCGACAGCGACATCCATTTCCTGCCCAAGCCCTTCTCGCTGAAGCAGCTCGCCGGCAAGGTCAAGGAAGTGATGCTGGCGGATTCCTGAGGCGAGTTCGCGCAGCGAACTCGTCCTCGGCGGCGTCAGCGGTTGCGCCAGCAACCGCGAAAGCCGCTCGCCCGCGGCGGCGCCAGCGGTTGCGTAGCAACCGCGAGAGCCGCACCATGCAGGCTGGCCTGTGGGACGGACCTGCGTTCCCGGAGAAACAGGCTACTCCGGTTCCAAATGCATGCCGAACCGAACATCAACAATTTCGGCGAGGCGAATCTGTTTCGTCAATGGCAATTCTCGCTTAGGTTACTTGGCAGTTCTTGGGATATGGCGAGACGGGTCCGGGAGTCATTCCCTCCCTGTTTTGCTATGATGTTCGTGCTATCTGGAATTAGAGGAGCACCAACATGGCTGACGGCGTACCTTCTCCTTCACCGCTTACGGTGCAAGAGCAGATTCAAATCCTCAAGTTTGAATACGCCGCGCTCCGGACAGAACTTTTGCAACGGCACACAACCGCGATCCAGATGGCAACCGTTTTTGTTACTGCCGCCATCACCATTGTTACGTTTTCAGTTACCAACGCTTTTTGGTCGTGGCTCGTTTTGTTGGTTGTGATCTTGCCGGTAATAGTCGGTGTGGTAGGTCTCTATTTTTACGTCAATATGAGCTACATAGTTGCTCAACTGATAAAACTGGAAAATCAGATTAATGATCTAGCTAATGCAAAACTTCTCACGTGGGAAACTGATCGCGCATTTTTCAGCGACAAAGGAGGTGAGAGAATTGACCGCATTATTGGCCCCTTTTTGGTTCCTTTTCGCAGGCTCGGTGTTTGGCTGAAAAAGAAGGCGCGTTCAAATTAATATCTACATCCTTCATGCAGGATTGAATTGATGGCCGACGACGAAGCCCAAGACGAACCAAGCGCCGAGGAAATCGCGCGGCGCGTGCAGCGCGGACTAAGGCACGCACTCAATATGCCGCACAAGCCGCAACTAGAGTCGAGTCGGAAAAAGCGGCACCCAGCCAGAAAAGGCCGGATCCATAAGAGCAAGTCTCGGCGCTGATGCTGCTGACTTGGGTTGATCCGCGGTCTACGGGTTCTTGGTCAATCGCCGTTCAATCCACGTGACAAGATCGTCGAACCTGATTTGATGTTTGACGACCATCATTATGATGTCCTCGACTTCGGCGTTCTTGGATGCGCTGTCGAGCGCCACCTTGTAGCCGCTTTTCGCAAGAAGCAGATTCAGCAGAATCAACGTGGTCCGTTTGTTTCCGTCGAGGAAACCGTGATTCGAGGCGAAGGACTCAACCAATGCGGCGGCTTTTCGAGATATCGTGCGGTAATAGCCGGAGTACGGACGCGCCAGGGCGGACTCGATGAGGCCATAGTCATGGATACCGGTGCGGCCGCCATATTTGAGCGCCTCTTCATGAGCGGAAAGCGCGTCGCCGAGAGTGAGCCGATAGTGCTGCCTATTTCTCGGCAAGGCGCTTTAATGCCGGCGCAAACTCCGAGCTGATCATCTTGATCGTCGAGACGGATGAGCCGCTTGTGGTTGTGGTCACCGTGGAGCCGTCGAAATTAAGAGTCCACTTGTGGCCGCCAGCAGGCAGTTGCAGAACATGCGCCGCATAGGGGCTGCCCTTCGATGGCGGTGGCGCCGCAGGCCTGTGCTTGGCTACGAGGACGCGTTTTGCTTTGCGCTTTTTCGACACTCGCGTTGTCATGCCGTTCGCCGCCAGAGGAAATATTCCCGGCCACGATAGTAGCAAGGCATCTGTTTGCGAGATATGGATTTTTGCCGGCATTTCCAATGGCACCGCGCCGGGAAGCCGAAGCTGGTGAGGCTATCGGTCGGCCGTGGGATGGGGGGTGACGGCCGGCAAGCCACCCCGCACCGTGCGGGTTGGCCTGAGCAACTCCCGGCATTGATTTTAGCGCGCTCGCCTGTCGCCGGCGTAACAATCCGCGGACGCCAGCGTTTACACGCGGCATCGGATGGATGCTTCGCCTCGCGCTATTGTTGATTGCGGCCATGCTGGTGCAGCCGCGGATTGCGGTTGGCGATTCCAGCTGGAAGACAAGCAGCGCCGTCTGGGGGGCGAGGGACAAGTGCACCGAGCAGGCGCGCAAGGCCTTTCCCGACTACACCCGCGAGTCGAACGCCAAGCGCGAGAAGGCGCGCCAGGACTGCCTGCGCGCCAACAACCTGTCAGCGAAGGAAAGCTCGGTCCCGCCGCCAATGCCGACCCCGCATCAATGAGATCGCCGAGCGCGCTTGCGGATAGGCTACCCTGCGCCGTGCGGTTCCCGCGCTTGCTGCGCAAGCGCTGACGCCGCCCCGGACGAACACTCCGCGATCGCGAGGCGGTGTGTCTTTCCGGCACGGTTAATGGGAACGAAAAAAGAACTTGCCACAGTGAACAAAGCGTGTACACTGCCTCGCCACAGGGGTTCGTTGCATGCGCCGGACCCCTATGGAATAAGGAGGGCGGTCAATGACGCAGCCGGCTTTGCGCCTGTTGGACAAGGACACGATGGACAAGCAGAAGGCCCTGGACGCCGCCCTCGGCCAGATCGAGCGGGCGTTCGGCAAGGGCTCGATCATGAAGCTGGGCTCGCGCGAGGCCGCGGCCGAGACCGAGGTCATCTCGACGGGCTCGCTCGGCCTCGACATCGCCCTCGGCATCGGCGGCCTGCCGCGCGGGCGGATCGTCGAGATCTATGGCCCCGAAAGCTCGGGCAAGACCACGCTGGCGCTGCACGTCATCGCCGAGGCGCAGAAGGCCGGCGGCACCTGCGCCTTCATCGACGCCGAGCACGCCCTCGACCCGGCTTACGCCAAGAAGCTCGGGGTCAATATCGACGACCTCCTGATCTCGCAGCCCGATGCCGGCGAGCAGGCCCTCGAAATCGCCGACACGCTGGTGCGCTCGGGCGCCATCGACGTGCTGGTGGTGGATTCGGTGGCGGCGCTGGTGCCGCGCGCCGAGCTCGAGGGCGAGATGGGCGACAACCATATGGGCCTCCATGCCCGGCTCATGAGCCAGGCGCTCCGGAAGCTCACGGGCTCGATCTCGAAATCGCGCTCCATGGTGATCTTCATCAACCAGATCCGCATGAAGATCGGCGTCATGTTCGGCAATCCCGAGACCACCACCGGCGGCCACGCGCTCAAATTCTACGCCTCGGTCCGGCTCGACATCCGCCGCATCGGCGCGATCAAGGAACGCGAGCAGGTGATCGGCAACCAGACCCGCGTCAAGGTGGTCAAGAACAAGATGGCGCCGCCCTTCAAGGTGGTCGAATTCGACATCATGTACGGCGAAGGCATCTCCAAGCGCGGCGAGCTGCTCGATCTCGGCATGCAGGCGGGCGTGGTCGAAAAATCCGGCTCCTGGTTCTCCCATGAAGGCCAGCGCATCGGCCAGGGCCGCGAGAACGCCAAGCTGTTCCTCAAGGACAATCCCGAGATCGCCGATGCCATCGAGCGCGCCATCCGCAGCAATGCCGGCCTCGTCGCCGACGCGATGATGGTCGCCGGCGGCGACGGCGGCGCCGAGGAATAACCGGCGCTCCGTTGCGATCGACTACCCGGTCCGTTTTCATCCCCCCGACGAAACGGACCCGCGGCGCCGGCCTACCTCCGTGCCGGCGCCGCACTTTTTCTTTCCGCGGTCCCGGCGCGCTGGCGGCGCGCGACTCGATGCGCAGCGGAGAGAGCGGAAATCGCGATTGCGCCGCGGCCGGAACTCTGCGAGGTTGCCGGCGAGCGACAGGCTCGCGTCTTTTCGAGGGGCGACGCCAAAGAATGGGCGAGGAGACGCGCGATCCCGCGAGCGACCTTGTGGATTTCGCCGGCGACCGCCGCTTTGCCACGATTCTCGCCGACCCGCCCTGGCGCTTTGCCAACCGAACCGGCAAGATGGCGCCGGAGCACCGGCGGCTGTCGCGCTACGGCACGATGACCGTCGAGGAGATCGCCGGCCTTCCCGTCGCCGGACTCGCGGCCGAGACGGCGCATCTCTATCTCTGGGTTCCGAACGCGCTGCTGCCTGAGGGGCTGCGCGTCCTGCAGGCCTGGGGCTTTTCCTACAAGACCAACATCGTCTGGCACAAGCGGCGCAAGGACGGCGGCTCCGACGGACGGGGCGTCGGCTTCTATTTTCGCAACGTGACGGAACTCATCCTCTTCGGCGTGCGCGGCAAGAATGCCCGCACCCTGGCGCCCGGGCGGCGGCAGGTGAATTACCTCGGCACGCGCAAGCGCGAGCATTCGCGCAAGCCGGATGAGCAATTCGACATCATCGAATCCTGCAGCGCCGGTCCCTATCTCGAGCTTTTTGCCCGCGGACAGCGGCCGGGATGGGCCGCCTGGGGCCATGAGGCGGAAGAGGGCTACGAGCCGCGATGGCCGACCTACGCCTACAATTCGACGGCCGCGCGCGCGGCGGGCGGTTGAGGGAAGGGCAGCCGGCCGCGCGTCCGCCGGACAGCTCCCCCCGCTGCCGCCGTCCAGATGCGAACGGTCTTGTCGCTCCCCCGGACGGCCTTCGAGTCGCCGGGCGCCAAGCGGGCCTCGCCGGCCCGCCGCGGGTCAGCCGGCGATGCGCACCCGCGCTTGCTCTTCCTTGCGCGCTTTCGCCACCGCCGATTTGGCGCCGGTGCTGACGGTGAAGAGGTCGAGCCGGTCGAGCTCGTCGTCGACCACCGGCGTGAGCGCCTCGTCCTGATAGGTGCGCCGGTCGGGATCACTCGCCACCCGCTTGCGCAAGCGCCAAATCCGCCAGAAGAGGCCGGCAAGGCGCACATGCTTCACCACGATCTCGGCGGCGTAGCGCGGATAGAACACCAGCGGGTGCTCGCGCGGCAGGCCGGGGCGGCGGTCCCTGCGGTATTTGCGCCGGAAATAGCCGCCTTGCAGCGGATGCACGCGCTCGATGGTGATCGAGCCGTAGAACCACAGGATCAGGAAGGAGATGTTGCCGAGCCCGTACCGGCCGGACGCCGCGCGGCGCATCATTTTTTCCAGATGCTCCGGCGCGTAATAGGCCCGCCAGGCGCGCTGATAGATATCCTCCCACGCCGCCTTCGACATCTTGGGATGAGTGGTGGTGACGTGCTCGAGATCGTATTTGTTGAGATCGGGATCGAGAGGGGCGCCGGCGAGGTGGAGCTTCTGGTGATCCTCGGAGCCCGGCAGCGGCGTGAGGCAGAAGAATTCCAGCATGTCGATCGGCAGCTCGCGCTGGATGATCTCGATGTCGCGCAGGATGGTCTCGGGCGTGTCGCCGGGGAATCCCAGGATGTAGCCGCCATAGGTGGTGATGCCGAGGCTGCGCCATTCCAGCAGCATCTTGCGGTATTCGGTGATCTTGTTCTGCCGCTTCTTGGCGCCGAGCAGGCTGTCCGGGTTGATGTTCTCGAGGCCGATGAAGACGCGCGTCACGCCGGCGCGCTTGGCCTTGGCGATGAAGTTCGGAATGCGGTGACAGAGCGTGTCGACCTGAATGATGAACTTTATCCTGAGCCCTTCGCGCTCGCGGATGTCGCCCAGGCGGTCGAAAATGCTCTCCCAATCCTTGTTGCGCGCGAAATTGTCGTCGGTGATGAAAAAGTGGTCGATGCCCTGCGCCAGGTTGAGCCGCACGATCTGCTCGACGTCGTCGGCCGAGCGGCGGCGCGACTGGCGGCCCTGCACGTTGATGATGGTGCAGAAGGAGCATTGGAAGGGGCAGCCGCGGCCGGCGTCGAAGCTCGCCGTCTGCATGGCGATGCGCCGGATGCGGTCGGCCGGCAGCACCGGCGGCGGCCTGCCGGCGATGTTCGGCAGATCGTCCATGTAGTTGTAGAGCGGGCGGAGCGTCCCCCGCCAGGCGTCGCGCAGGACCTCGTCGAATCGCCCTTCCGCCTCGCCGGCAAAGAGCGAGATGCCGAGCGCCATCGCCTCCTCGAGCTCCGGCGACAGCTTGGGCAGCATCGCGATCGAGCCAGAGACGTGAAAGCCGCCGATGCAGACCTGGAGTCCCTCAGCCCGCAGCCGGCGCGCGATGTCCATGGCGCGGGGAAACTCGTTCGACTGCACGCCGACCAGACCGACAAGCCCGGGACCGCCGCCGATCTCGCGGGCGATGCGCTCCGGCCGGATGCGCGTGTTGGTCTCGTCGAACGCGCTGACGACGATCTCGACATCTTCGCCCAGCACGCGGCGCTCGGAGCAGTCGCGGGCGAGGCCATAGAGATTGGCGAGCGTTGTCGACGGGATGGGCGAGCGCGCCCATTGGATGACATAGCCGTCGTCGTCGTAATGCGACGGCTTGATCAGAACCAGCGAAAAGCGACGACGGTTCTCCCCAGCGACCATCCTGTTCCCCTGCGGCCGGGCCGTCTTCGGCCCGCCGCCCAAGCAACCATCAATATACATCAGGTTAGCATCGATTCGCCGGCGCCCGAAGCCCCTAAATACTCGGCGATAACTTTACACTTGCGCCGCCGGTGGGCTAAAAGCGCCCGGCTTGGTCCCGCCCCCAGGAAAGCCCAAATAAGCGCCATGCAGACCACCAACGACATCCGCGCCGCCTTCCTGGGCTATTTCCAGCGCCATGGACATGAAGTCGTGCCGTCGAGCCCGCTGGTGCCGCGCAACGACCCGACGCTGCTCTTCACCAATGCTGGCATGGTGCAGTTCAAGAACATCTTTACCGGCGCCGAGAAACGCGATTACGTCCGTGCCGTCACCTCGCAGAAATGCGTGCGCGCCGGCGGCAAGCACAACGACCTGGAGAACGTCGGCTATACCGCCCGCCATCACACCTTCTTCGAAATGCTCGGCAACTTCTCCTTCGGCGATTACTTCAAGGACCGCGCCATCGATCTCGCCTGGCGGCTGGTGACGCAGGAATTCGGTCTCGCCAAGGACCGGCTGCTGGTCACCGTCTATGCCGAGGATGACGAGGCGGCGAGCCTCTGGGCGAGGATCGCCGGCCTGCCGGACAGCCGCATCATCCGCATCGCGACCTCGGACAATTTCTGGGCGATGGGCGATACCGGCCCCTGCGGCCCTTGCTCAGAGATCTTCTGGGATCACGGCGAGCACATTCCCGGCGGGCCGCCGGGCAGTCCCGATGCCGAAGGCGACCGCTTCGTCGAGATCTGGAATCTCGTCTTCATGCAATACGACCAGGTGACGAAGACCGAGCGCCAGCCGCTGCCGCGCCCGTCGATCGACACCGGCATGGGGCTCGAGCGCATCGCCGCGGTGCTGCAAGGCAAGCACGACAATTACGACATCGACCTGATGCGCGCCCTCGTCCTCGCCTCGGCCGAGGCCTCGGGCGTGCCGCCGGACGGACCGCTCGCGGTCTCGCACCGGGTCATCGCCGACCACCTGCGCGCCAGCGCCTTCCTCATCGCCGACGGCGTGCTGCCGGCCAAGGACGGCCGCGGCTACGTGCTGCGCCGGATCATGCGCCGCGCCATGCGCCATGCGCATATCCTCGGCTCTGAGGCGCCGCTGATGTGGCGGCTGGTGCCGGCGCTGGTGCGGCAAATGGGCGCCGCCTTTCCCGAGCTGACGCGCGCCGAGGCGCTCATCACCGAGACGCTGAAGCTCGAGGAGACCGGCTTCAAGCAGACGCTCGAGCGCGGCCTCAGGCTGCTCGAGGAAGAGACGGCGAAGCTCGGCACGGGCGAGGCCCTGCCCGGCGACGTCGCCTTCAAGCTCTACGACACCTATGGCTTCCCCCTGGACCTGACGCAGGACGTGCTGCGCGCGCAAGGCCGGGGAGTGGCGGTCGAGGGCTTCAACGCGGCGATGGAGCGCCAGCGCGAAGAGGCGAGAAAGCATTGGGTGGGGTCGGGCGAGGCGGCGACCGAGCAGGTATGGCTCGACCTGCGCGAAGAGCTCGGCGCCACCGAGTTCCTCGGCTACGACACGCCGGTCGCCGAAGGCCGGATCGCCGCCATCGTCGTCGACGGCAAGCCGGCGGCCGAGGCCAAGGCCGGGCAGGCGGCGGCGATCCTCGTCAACCAGACGCCGTTCTACGCCGAGTCCGGCGGCCAGGTCGGCGATACCGGCGCGATCTTCTCGGCCACCGGCGGTGAATTCGCCGTCGCCGACACGCAGAAGCGGGCGGGTGAGCTGTTCGTCCATCTCGGCAAGATGGCGCATGGCGTGCTGAAGGCCGGCGATTTCGTCGAGCTCAGGATCGACGAGACGCGGCGGGCGGCGCTGCGCGCCAATCATTCGGTGACGCATCTGCTGCATCAGGCGCTGCGCCGGCGCCTCGGCGAGCACGTGACGCAAAAAGGCTCGCTGGTGGCGCCCGACCGGCTGCGCTTCGATTTCAGCCATCCGCGCGCGCTCTCGCCCGAGGATCTCCGCGCCATCGAGACCGAGGTGAACGCGCGCATCCGCGAGAACGGCGAGGTCAAGACGCGGCTGATGACGCCGGAAAGCGCGGTCGAGGCCGGCGCGCTGGCGCTCTTCGGCGAGAAATACGGCGAGGAAGTCCGCGTCGTCGCCATGGGCGAGGAGCGCGCCGGGCCCGGCCGGGCGCCGCTGCCCTTCTCGGTCGAGCTGTGCGGCGGCACGCATGTGCGGCGCACCGGCGATATCGGCTTCTTCAAGATCGTCTCGGAAAGCGCCGTGGCCGCCGGCGTGCGCCGCATCGAGGCGCTCACCGGCGCCGCCGCCGAGCAGCACGTCGAGCAGGAGGAGCTGCTGCTGCGCCAGGCGGCGGACGCGCTCAAGGCGACGCGCGGCGAGCTGCCGGCGCGCGTGCTGGGCCTCATCGAAGAACGCAAGCGGCTCGAGCGCGAGCTGGCCGAGGCGCGCCGCCTCATCGCCGCCGGCGGCGGCGGCGCGCCGAAGCCCGCGGCCAAGGATCTCGGCGGCGTCAAATTCGCCGGCCGCGCCGTCGACAATCTGCCCGCGAAGGAGCTGAAGGGCCTCGCCGACGACATGAAGAAGGAGATCGGCTCCGGCGTGGTGGCGCTGGTCGCCACCGCCGAGGGCAAGGCCTCGCTCGTGGTCGGCGTCACCGACGACCTCACCCAGCGCTTCAGCGCCGTCGATCTCGTGCGCATCGGCGCCGAGGCGCTGGGCGGCAAGGGCGGCGGCGGCCGTCCCGACATGGCGCAGGCCGGCGGCCCCGATGCCGGCAAGGCCGCGGCCGCGCTCGCCGCGGTCGAGCGCGCGGTGGCGGAAAAAGCCCAGGCGGCGGCCTGAGCGCGCCGGGCCGAAAAAACCTCCGCGGGCGGGCCGCCGCCTAAAGACGGCGTTAACCAAGACGATGCTAGGCTTCTTGCCGACCGCTTCAAGGCGCGGGGGGAGGGGCCGATGCTGGCTTTATTGAAATCGAAGCAGCTCTCGCCGGAAGAGTTTTCCGCACTGGGCTGTCCCGATACCGCCTATGTCAAGCGCGTCGACGCCGAAGGCATCGAGGCCTATGCGGCGCACGCCGCCGACGGCAGCTATCTCATGCTCTTCGCCGACCGCGATCTGGCCTTCGCCGAGCTGCGCCGGCACGATCTCGAGCCGGTCAGCATCCATTGAAGGGCGGCGTCCTCATGTATCGTCCCAGCCGCCAACCCCGCGCCGTCGCCATCGCCCGGCCGCTCGCCGGCGCGCGCATGATGCGCGATCTCGCCCGCGACTGGCAGCGCTGGACGCCGGCCGAGCGCGCGGCCGCTCGGCTGATCGCCGTGCTCGCCGCCGCCTTGTGCCTGGGACAGGCCCTGCTCGCCGGCTGAGCCGGCGGCCGGCTACGCCATCGCCCGCTTCAGCCCCTCGTCGAGCTTGTCGAGGAATTTGGTCGTGGTCAGCCAGGGTTGCTCCGGGCTGATCAGGATGGCGAGGTCCTTGGTCATGAACCCGGCCTCCACCGTGTCGACGCACACTTTCTCCAGCGTCTCGGCGAAGCGCTTGACCTCGGGCGTGCCGTCGAACTCGCCGCGATAGGCAAGGCCGCGCGTCCAGGCGAAGATCGAGGCGATGGGGTTGGTCGAGGTCTCCTTGCCCTGCTGATGCAGCCGGTAATGGCGCGTCACCGTGCCGTGCGCCGCTTCCGCCTCGACCGTTCTGCCGTCGGGCGTGAGCAGCACCGAGGTCATCAGCCCCAGCGAGCCGAAGCCCTGCGCCACCACGTCGGACTGAACGTCGCCGTCGTAATTCTTGCAGGCCCAGATGAAATTGCCGTTCCATTTGAGCGCGGCGGCCACCATGTCGTCGATCAGCCGGTGCTCGTAGGTGAGATTCTTCGCCTTGAACGCCGCCGCGAACTCCTTGTCGAAAATCTCCTGGAAGAGATCCTTGAAGCGGCCGTCATAGGCCTTGAGGATGGTGTTCTTGGTCGAGAGATAGACCGGCCAGCCGCGCTGCAGCCCGTAATTGAAGCAGGAGCGGGCGAAGCCGATGATGGACTCGTCGAGATTGTACATGCTGAGCGCGACGCCGCCGCCGGGGAAGTCGAAGACGTCGTAGTGCAGCGGCTTGCCGCCGTCCCTGGGCGTGAAGGTGAGGGTGAGCTTGCCGGCGCCGGGCACGACCAGATCGGTGGCGCGGTACTGATCGCCGAAGGCGTGGCGGCCGATGACGATCGGCGCGGTCCAGCCCGGCACCAGCCGCGGCACGTTCCGGCACACGATCGGCTCGCGGAAGATGGTGCCGCCGAGGATGTTGCGGATCGTGCCGTTGGGCGACTTCCACATCTTCTTGAGCTTGAATTCTTTGACGCGCGCCTCGTCGGGAGTGATGGTGGCGCATTTGACGCCGACGCCGTATTTGGCGATGGCGTTGGCGCTGTCGATGGTGACCTGATCGTCGGTCCGGTCGCGCTCCTCGATGCCGAGGTCGTAGTATTTCAGGTCGATGTCGAGATAAGGCAGGATCAGCTTTTCCTTGATGAACTGCCAGATGATGCGCGTCATCTCGTCGCCGTCGAGCTCGACGACGGGAGTCTTCACCTTGATCTTCTTCATGACGGAAAAGTCCTCAGCCGCAGGAGAGCCGGAACATAGCATGCAAGCCTCCAGGCGCAAGCGATGCCGGGGCGGGGCGGCTCAGGCGAGGCTGCTGTCGCCCTTGAGCTTGGGCTCCGGCAGCGCGGCGAAGGTCGGCAGCACGTCCTCGACATGCGTGAGAATGCGGAAATAGCCGCGCGCCGCCGGCGGGGCGAAGCCGTGGGCGATGGTATGCTCGATCAGCGCCGCCAGCGGCGCCCAATAGCCGGCGACGTCGACCAGCACCACCGGCTTGTCGTGCAGGCCGAGCTGGCGCCAGGTGACGATCTCGATGGTCTCGTCGAGCGTGCCGAGCCCGCCCGGCAAGATCGCGAAGCCGTCGGCGAGGTCGAACATGCGCTGCTTGCGCTCATGCATGCTGGCGACGACGACGAGGCGCGCATTGGGATGCGCCACTTCGCGCTCGTAGAGATGGGCCGGGATGACGCCGGTGACGCGGCCGTTGCCGGCCAGCGCGGCATCGGCGAGGAGGCCCATGAGCCCGACCCGTCCGCCGCCATAGATCAGCTCGATGCCGGCATCGGCCATCAGCGTGCCCAATCGCATCGCCGCCTGGCGGTAGCTTTCCTCGGCGCCGCGCGACGAGCCGCAATAGACGCAAAGCCGCTTGATCGCCGCCATGGCGCGTGCTGCTTTCCCAGGATCGTCGGACCGGGCTAGAATGCCCAACCTGCCGCGCTTGGCAAGGGTCCAAGAGGGTGCATGAGACGGGACGCGGTCATCGGCCTCATTGCCGCGGCGGTGGTCATCGTGGCGGGGTTGGCCTATTGGCGCTGGAGCGCGGCGCCGCCGGCCACGCCGCCGCCCGCACCGCCCGCGCCGCCGCAGGCCGCAGCGCCTGAGCCGGCGCCCGGCGCCGTGGCGCCGAGCTTCGACATCGTGCGCATCAACCCGCAAGGCGACGCGGTGATCGCCGGCCGCGCCGCGCCCGGCGCCGAGGTCACCGTCCATGACGGCGACAAGGTGCTGGGCCAAGTCACCGCCGACGGGAAAGGCGAATGGGTGCTGGTGCCCAAGGAGAAGCTGGCGCCCGGCGAGCATCAGCTCAGCCTCAGCGCCCGCGGCAAGGACGGCAGCACCAGCACGTCCGAGGGCGTCGTTGCCATGATGGTGCCGGAGCGCGCGCCGGGCGCCCAGCCGGGGCAGGCGGGCGAAGCAGTCGCCGTGCTGGTGCCGCGCCAGGGGAGCGGTCCGGCCCGCGCGCTGCAGCTACCGCGGGGCAAGCGGCTCGCGCTCGACGTCATCGAATACGACGCCGCCGGCAAGGTGCAGCTCCTCGGCCGCGCCGAGCCCCAAAGCCGCGTCGAGGCCTATCTCGACGACGCGCTCGCCGGCCACGGCCAGGTCGATGCCTCGGGCGACTGGTCCATGACGCTCGAGCATGCGGTGCCGGAAGGAACGTACCGGCTGCGCCTCGACGCGCTCGACGGCAACGGCCGCAAGCTTGCCGAAGTGACGCTCACCTTCAGCCGCGTGGCGCCGCCGGCCGGCGCGGTCGCGGTCGACATTCAGCCCGGCAACAACCTCTGGCGCATCGCCCAGCGCTCTTATGGCGACGGGCTGAGCTATGTGCTGATCTATCAGGCCAACCGGGCGCAGATCCGCGACCCCAACCTGATCTATCCCGGTCAGGTCTTCGCCGTGCCGAACAAGCCCTAGGGCAACGCGAAGCGCTGTCGCCCGCCGGCGAAATCCTAGCGCGTTGCGCTAGGATTCGCCTGCGACGGCGACGATGAGCTCGAGATAGGGCCGGCTGCGCAGCAGCAGCGTCGCGGTGCCGGCGATGACCGCGGTCGGCGTCAGCGGCAGACCGAGATCGATCTCGCCGCTGGCGCGGATGAGATGCTCTGCCGTGAGCTCCCAGCGCAGGCCCGAAGCGTGCCGCGCGGCCGCGAGCACTTTGCGCAACCGGCGGCGGCGCGCCGCGTTCTCGATGGAATAAGGCAGCAGGCCGAGATCGCCGGTAAGCTGCAGCACCGGCCGGCCATGGCGGCGCTCGGTCCGCGCCGTGAACGGCACTTCCTTGAAGCAGAAGCGGAAATTGAGCACGCCCGAGGGGCGGGCCGGGCGCAGGCCGAAGGAAGCGTCGAAGCTGTCGATTTCCAGCGGAAGCTCGACGCGGCCGAGCGAGGCGATCACCCCCTCGGGCAGGGCGCTGATCGGGGCAGGCAGGACGGAGCCGGCGGTCATGGCCGGCGACTGTGACGAGATATCCTTAACATCCGGTTATCGGAGGACGGATCCCCGCTGACGGCTCAGAGAACCCGGCCGGAGAAAATCGGGCGGCCTTCGCGGTCCTCGATCTCGACCACCCAGAGGTCGGGATCGCGCTGTACCTGCCGGGCGATATAAGCGTCGGCGGTCGCCTCATCGACCGCCGCCTCGCCGGTGGCGCGCAGCCAGGCGAGATCGCCTTGCGGCAACCGCGTCTGCGCCAGCACGGTGAAGCCGTGCTCGAGCCGGTTGAGCTTGATCAGGATGGTGCCGGCATCCTCGTCGCCGCGGCGCGCAATGACGATGGGGATGGCGCGCACGGCGCATTGCCGCACCGCCGCCATGACCTGGATCCTCGTCTTGAGCCGCGGCTCCATCGGGAGACTCGCTCCGCTGCTGCGGCCTGACATATGGCCTATCGCCGCGCCGCCGGCAACGGCGTCCGGCGCCGCCGCGACAGCAATGCCGGGGCTGGCGGCGGCGGCCCGGCTGCAATAGGGTCGAGCGCTCTTGCAAGCGAGGTCCCAGCCATGGCAGGCACCGCCGATATCGCCGACATCCGCAAGGCCGTCGCCGCGCTCTGTGCGCGGTTCCCCGGCGAGTACTGGCGCGCGCTCGACCGCGATCGGGCCTATCCCACCGATTTCGTGCGCGCGCTCACCGAGGGCGGATTCCTCGCCTGCCTCATTCCCGAGGAGTATGGCGGCAGCGGCCTCGGCATCCTTGCCGCGGCGGCGATCCTGGAGGAGGTGCACAAGAACGGCTGCAACGGCGCCGCCTGCCACGCGCAGATGTACATCATGGGAACGCTGCTGCGCCACGGCAGTCCGCAGCAGAAGGCGCAATGGCTGCCGAGGATCGCCTCGGGCGAGCTGCGGCTCCAGGCTTTCGGCGTCACCGAGCCCAGCGCCGGCACCGACACCACCGCGATCCGCACCACCGCCGAGCGCCGGGGCGACCGCTATGTCGTCAACGGCCAGAAGGTCTGGACCTCGCGCATCGAGCATTCCGACCTGCTGCTGCTGCTGGCGCGCACCACGCCGCGCGCCGCTTCGGCGACGCGCACTGACGGCATCTCGGTGCTGCTGGTCGATCTGCGCCAGGCGCGCGGCCGCGGCGTCACCATCCGCCCGATCCGCACCATGATGAACCACGCCACCACCGAGGTGTTCTTCGACAATCTCGACGTGCCGGCGGAGAATCTGATCGGCGAGGAAGGGAAGGGCTTCCGCTACATCCTCGACGGCATGAACGCCGAGCGCATCCTCATCGCCGCCGAATGCATCGGCGACGCCCGCTGGTTCATCGCCAAAGCGACCGACTACGCCAAGTCGCGCATCGTCTTCGGCCGGCCGATCGGCCAGAACCAGGGCATCCAATTCCCGATCGCGCGCGCCTATGCCGCAAGCGAAGCGGCGGCGCTGATGGTCGAGCGCGCCGCCGCGCTCTATGAGCAGGACGAGAGCTGCGGCAAGGAAGCGAACATGGCGAAGCTGCTGGCCGCCGACGCGTCATGGGCGGCCGCCGACATGTGCCTTCAGACCCATGGCGGCTTCGGCTTTGCCGAGGAATACGACGTCGAGCGCAAGTTCCGCGAGACGCGGCTCTATCAGGTGGCGCCGATCTCGACCAATCTGATCCTGGCCTATCTCGCCGAGCACGTGCTGGGGCTGCCGCGCTCTTATTAGCGCGCGCGATCGATTGAGCCCCGCGGCTGCGGGAAATTGATCTCGATCATCACCTTGTTGGGGTCCTGGACGAAGAGCTGCTTGAGGCGGATGCCGGGCACTTCGTTCTCGCGGAAAGCCAGTCCCAAGCGCTTGAAGCGGTCGCGCATGCCTTCGAAATCCTCGGCGGTGAAGGCGACGTGGTCGAAATTGCCGGTGGTGTCGCCGGGGCCGGCGCCGATCTGGCCGCTGCGCGGCACCAGATGCACCACCGCCTGATCGCCGCAATAGAGCCAATAGCCGGGAAAGGCGAGGGGCGGGCGCTGCCCGTCCCTGAGCCCCAGCACCTCGCTGTAGAAGTCGCGCGTGCCCTCGAGATCATCGGTGCGCACGGTGACGTGGTTGAGCTGGGTGAGCGGCATGGTTTCCTCCCGGTCGCTTTCCGGCAAGGATAGCGCCTCATCCTCGCCAGCGACAACTCAATAGGATTTCGGCAGGCCCAGCACGCGCTCGGCGATGTAGCACAGCGCGAGCTGCGGGCTCACCGGCGCGATGCGCGCGATCTGCGCCTCGCGCAGGTAGCGCTCGACGTGATATTCCTGCGCATAGCCCATGCCGCCATGGGTCATGACGGCGTTTTCGCAGGCGCGCCAGCAGGCTTCGGCGGCGAGATATTTGGCGGCGTTGGCCTCGGCGCCGCAAGGCTGGTCGGCGTCGTAGAGCGAGGCCGCGCGATGCACCATCAGCTCCGCCGCCTTGAGCTCGGCCCAGCTTTGCGCCAGCGGATGCTGGATGCCCTGGTTCTGCCCGATCGGCCGGCCGAAGACGATGCGCTCGCGCGCATAGGCGGCGGCCTTGTTGAGCGCGGCGAACCCCAGGCCCACCGCTTCGGCGGCGATCAGGATGCGCTCCGGATTCATGCCGTGCAGGATCTGCTGGAAGCCCTTGCCCTCCTCGCCGATGAGATCGGCACGCGGCACTTCGAGCCCGTCGATGAACAGCATGTTCGAATCGACCGCCTTGCGTCCCATCTTGGCGATCTCGCGCACTTCGACGCGGGCGCGGTCGAGCGTGGTGTAGAAAAGGCTGATGCCGTCGCTGGGCTTCGCCGCCTGCTCGATCGGCGTGGTGCGCGCGAGCAGCAGCATCTTGTGCGCCACCTGCGCCGTCGAGATCCAGATCTTGCGGCCGGAGACGAGATAGTGGTCGCCGCGGCGCACCGCCTTGGTCTTCAAATGCGTGGTGTCGAGGCCGACATCGGGCTCGGTGACGGCAAAGCACGCCTTCTCCTCGCCGCGGATCAAAGGCGGCAGGAGCCGCCGCTTCTGCTCGCTCGTGCCGAACTTCACCACCGGGTTGAGACCGAAGATGTTCATGTGCAGCGCCGAGGCGCCGCTGAAGCCGGCGCCGGATTGGGCGACCGCCTGCATCATCACCGCCGCCTCGGATATCCCGAGCCCGGCGCCGCCGAAGGCTTCCGGCATGGCGATGCCGAGCCAGCCGCCTTGGGCGATCGCGGCGTAGAACGCCTCGGGAAAGCGGCCCTCGCGCTCGCGCTCGAGCCAATAGGCGTCGTCGAAGCCTTCGCACAGCCGCGCGACGGCGTCGCGGATGCGGTGCTGCTCTGCGGTCAGATGCGTCATGACGGGCGCCTCCCGCGCGATCCTTGGCCGGTTCGGGCACGCGATGCAAGGGGAGGTGCTCGTCCGCACGGCGCGGGCTTTCGCGGTGACGACCCGTTCGATCGCTCTGCGATCGAACCCTCCGGGGCCGATCGCGAAGCGGTCGGCCGGGTTGTCCGCAACCGCTGGCGCCAGCCAACGACAACGCTTCGCGTTGCGCTAAATTTGCTGAATTGCCGAGAGCAGCCAGTGGCCGCCGGGGCTGCGGACGAAGGTCCACAGCTCCCGCGCCTCGCTTGGATGCTCCGGGTCGCCTTCGACCAGCCAGCCGGGCTCGCCCGGATTGCGGTCGCGGCGCACGGTGTAGTCGAGCGCGCGCCAGTGCAGCAGGCAGGTGGCGAATTGCAGTTCGCCGTCGTCCCAGGCCTCGCGCACGTCGCCGTTCAGCAGCTCGAGCCGCTCGACATGGTTCTCGACACCGCGGCTGGCATTGACCGACAGCTCCTCGCTGAAATAGCTCAGCATCTCCGGCGTCACGTAATGGCTGAGCGCGCGCAGGCCGCCGGCGCTCCAGGCCTCCTGCACCGCCTTGAGGATGGCCTCGAAGGCGGTCTGGTCGCTTGGGCTGACCTGGATGTCGCGGTTGGGCACGCTCACGCCGTAGCCGAAGATACGCCGGGCCTGCGGCGGGCCGCCATAGCCAAAGCCGCCCATGGGCGCGGCGGAGAGCGGTCCCTGCGCGCGGCGGAAGCGGCGGAACACCATCGACAGCACGAGAATGATCATGATCCAGGAGAACAGCGAGCCGAAGACGTGGCCGAAGCCCATGCCGTAGCCATAGCCCCACTGCGGGAACAGCAGCGAGCCGAGCCAGGAGCCGAGGAACGCGCCGAAAAGGCCGGTGAGAAAGGGATGGCTCTGCGCGAAGCCGTACCCGCCATAGCCGTAATAGGGCGAGGCCGGCTGGTCCTGCGGCGTGACGCTGCGGTCGATGGGTTGGCCGCCATTGTAGGTGTAGGTGCGCGAGCCGAGGCTGCCCTGGCTGGAATAGCTCATGCCGCCGGAGCCGTAAGTGCCGCCGGCGCGCGCCGCCGCCAGCGCCGGGGCGAGCAGCACCAGAGCGCACAGCAGCGCCGCCGCCATCATCCATTGTCGCGACATTGCCATCCCCATCCACCGGCGGAAGACCGTCGACGGTAATGTCGGGCGGCGCGGCGCCGCTTGCAAGACCGCCCCTAACCCTTGGACCGGAGGTCGATGACCCGCTTCGCCTTGCCGATCGAGCGCTCGATCTTGCCCACCGGCATGATCTCGACCCGCGCGCTGACGCCGATCAGCGATTTGATGTCATGGGCAAGCGTGGCGGCGATGCGCGCCTCCGCCTCGGCGCTGTTAGGCGTCGCCTCGGGCCTGAGCTCGGCGAAGACCGCGAGCTTGTCGAGCTGGCGCGGCCGGCTCACCTCGAGGAGGTAATGGCCGGAAAGCGCGGGCTGCTTCAGAATCAGCTCCTCGATCTGGGACGGGAACAGATTGACGCCGCGGATGATCAGCATGTCGTCGCTGCGCCCGGTGACCTTCTCCATCCGCCGCATGCTGCGCGCCGTTCCCGGCAGCAGCCGGGTCAGGTCGCGCGTGCGGTAGCGGATCATCGGCAGCGCCTCCTTGGTGAGCGTGGTGAAGACCAGCTCGCCCATCGTGCCGTCGGCCAGCACCGCGCCGGTCGCGGGATCGATCACCTCGGGATAGAAGTGATCCTCCCAGAGGTGAAGGCCGTCCTTGGTCTCGATGCATTCATTGGCGACGCCCGGCCCCATCACTTCCGACAGGCCGTAAATGTCGACCGCATGCATGGCCATGCGGCTCTCGATCTCCTGGCGCAGCGCGTTGGTCCAGGGCTCGGCGCCGTGGATGCCGATCTTGAGCGAGGAGGCGCGGGGATCGAGTCCCTGGCGCTCGAACTCGTCGGCGATCGCCAGCATATAGGAAGGCGTCACCATGATGATGTCGGGCTTGAAGTCCTGGATGATCTGCACTTGCCGCTCGGTCATGCCGCCGGAGACCGGGACCACGGTGCAGCCCAGGCGCTCGGCGCCGTAATGCGCGCCGAGCCCGCCGGTGAAAAGGCCGTAGCCATAGGCGACATGAACGAGGTCGCCGCGCCGTCCGCCCGAGGCGCGGATCGAGCGCGCCACGAGATCCGACCAGACCTCCAGGTCATGCTCGGTATAGCCGACCACCGTCGGCTTGCCGGTGGTGCCGCTGGAGGCGTGCAGCCGCAGCAGCTTCTCGCGCGGCACCGCGAACATGCCGAAGGGATAGGTTTGCCGCAGGTCCTCCTTGGTGGTGAAGGGGAAGCGCGCGAGGTCGTCCAGCGTGCGCAGATCCTCGGGGTGGATGCTCTGCGCTTCACATTTGCCGCGGAAATGCGCGACGTTGTCGTAGGCATGGCGCATCGTCGCTTTGAGCCGGCTGAGCTGGAGCGCGGCGATCTCGTCGCGGCTGGCGATCTCGATCGGGTCGAGCTCGCTGCGGTCGGGCGCCGCGACCGGCGGCAGGTGGGTGGTCATCCGCTCGTCTCCTCGAGGATCGTGCCCTCGATGCGATGCGTGCGGCCGCGGAACAGCGCGACCAGCCGTCCCGAGGCCTGCTCGGTCACTTCGACGTCGTAAATGCCGGTGCGGCCCATGGCGGCGCGCTCGCGCGCCACCGCGACCAGCGTCTCGCCCTTGCGCGCGGGACTGACGAACTGGATCTCGGCGGCCGCGGCGACGGTGACGCGGTTGCGCGCGTTGGACGCGAAGGCCAGCGTGCTGTCGGCGAGCGCGAAGATCAGGCCGCCATGGCAGAGGTCATGGCCATTGATCATGTCCGCCCGCACCGCCATGCGCATCCGGGCGCAACCGGGCGCGACCTCGTCGAGCGTCATGCCGAGCCCGCGCGAGGCCGCGTCCTGCGCCAGCATCTCGCGCCCTACCGCCTCGGCAAGGCGTTGCTCCCCGGTCTCGGCGTTCATCAGCGCCCCGCGAATTTCGCCGGCCGCTTCTCCAGGAAGGCGGCGACGCCCTCGCGGAAATCGGCGGAAGCGGCGGCGGCGCGCTGCAAATCGCGCTCGGCGTCGAGCTGCGCGTCGAGCGTGCTTTCGAGCGAGCGGTTGAGCGCCGCCTTGATGAGGCCGAGTCCGACGGTGGGGCCTTGCGCCAGCTTCAGCGCCAGCGCGCGCGCCTCGTCCATCAGCGCCGCGTCCTCGACCACTTTCCAAATCAAGCCCCACTCCGCCGCGATCGCCGCCGGCAGCGCCTCGCCCAGCAGCATCATGCCCATGGCGCGAGCGGAACCCGCGAGCCGCGGCAGGAACCAAGTGCCGCCGGTATCGGGAATGAGGCCGATGCGGCAGAAGGCTTGCAGGAAGCTTGCCGAGCGCGCGGCGATGACGATGTCGCAGGCGAAAGCGAGATTGGCGCCGGCGCCGGCGGCGGGACCGTTGACGGCGGCGATCACCGGCTTCCTCAGCGCCTTGAGGCGACGCACCAGCGGGTTGTAGTAGCGCTCGAGCGCCGCGCCGGCGTCGAAGTCGCCGGTGGCGGCGGCTTCGCGCAGGTTGAGATCCTGCCCCGCGCAAAAGCCGCGTCCCGCGCCGGTGATGAGCAGCGCGCGGATCGCGGCGTCGCGCTCCACCGTGCCGAACGCGGCGGCGACTTCCTCGTGCATCTCGTCATTGAAGCTGTTGAGCCGATCCGGCCGGTTGAGCGTCAGGCAGGCGACGCCGTCGCCGATCTCGAACAGAATCGTGGCAAAGCCCATGCCCCATCTCCTTCTCAGGCGCGAGCGTCCTATACTCGCCCGGAGAGGTCAAGCAAGGGGGCGAGGATGCGGCGCTGGCGCATCGCGGGGCTGATCGTCCCGGTGCTGCTGGCGGGCTGCGCCGGGACGGCGGAGAGGGCGAGCTGCCCGCCGCCCCTCGAGGCGGTGCCGGTGGTCGAGCTGTTCTTCGGGCGCGGCCTGGCCGAAGGCGGCGAGGTCAGCGACGCCGCGTGGCGCGGCTTTCTCGACGAGGTGGTGACGCCGCGCTTCCCGGACGGGCTCAGCGTGCTCGATGCCGCCGGCCAATATCGCAGCGGCAGCGCGATCGAGCGCGAGAACAGCAAGCTGCTGATCATCGTCGGCCCCGATCCGGGCGACCTCGATGCCCGTCTCGATGCCGTCATCGCTGCCTATAAGGCGCGGTTCCGACAGCAGGCGGTGCTGCGCGTCGACAGTGCCGCCTGTACCGCGCTGCGCTAGCCCGGATTTCTCAGTGCGCCCAGACGGCGCGCATCACCAGTGGAGGAAGGTTCCACCCAGAGAGTTGTCGGTTGATCTGGTAGCTGACAAGCGGTCTGTGCGGGCGACTGCACGGATCGAAGCCTTGTGACGAAGGCCGCCGTGGGCGGCTGAGCGATCCAGCGGGCCGTAACGTGAGTGCCCCCGGACTGTGATCCGGGGGCTGAGCAAGCCTCGAAAGGGACTTGTGGATGCCGACCCGCTTACGGTTCGGGGAAGGCAATATGGCAGAGGAAGCAACCGATGCGCGCAGTCTGCTGGTCCACCGGGGTAATGGGAACGGCACGTTGGAAGGGCATTACGCGTTAGGCGGGGAGATCCGTCGCAGCCGGGTAGGACCCGACGTTCTGTTTCCGCAGAGCGGGCGCGGCGGAAGTCGGAGAGGGGGATAGTACCGTCGAAGCCGGGTAACTCCGGGGGAGGGAAGGACCCTCACTTCAGGCATGCTTGTCGAAGGAGTGGAGGAGGAGGTGATTGGCGATGAGCCTGACAACGCCCGATAGTATCCGGAAGCTTCAACGC
>DASPSJ010000041.1:0-78378 GCA_035623985.1 Allostellaceae bacterium
AATTACGAAAGAGACTACGTCAACACCGTCTCATAAGTGCACCATATAGGGTAACAGTTTCGCGTAAAAAATTGAGTCGGAAGAGTCGCTTAGCCCTTGCCGCCGTTAGCTAAATTCCTTTCCGTGGAAATCCAGGCTAGCATATTCGGTAGATATGCCTTGGGCAACTGATGAGCAATTCGGGTCAGCACGAGAAAACGAATTTTTGTTCTGTCCCGGGAGATGAGGACTCGGAGCTTGACGATGCCAGCACCAGCGTGGGTTACAGAGATTGGCGTTTCTGGTACATTGTTGATAGCGATCACGGCGATATGGGGTGAATGGATCAGGTCAAAATTCTTCCGACCTTCACTTGATGTCGAATTGCTTTCACAAACCGGAGAAAAGATACCCCTTAATCTCGATGGACGACAAGTTCCGGGGCGCTTTTTTCATCTTAGAGTCCGCAACCGCAAGCGGCCATTTCCCGTCGCGCACTCTGTTCAGGTCGTCATCGCGAAAGTTCAAAGCCCCGATGTATCCGGTCAGCCCATGACAGACTTCGCCGGTATGGTTCCGGTTAGTTGGCGGCATCCGCAGGTGCACCCTCTCAATTTGGACATCGGGCCCGAAAGACATGCAGATTTATTTTATATTTCGGCGGACGGCGAACTTGTATTCACGCCTTTAATCGTGGTCACGAACTTCCCGCTGAGACACAAGGGCAACGTCCATGTGTGGGTGACTGCGATCGCACGAGGTACAGAGTGCGATAGCGAGCCGATCACGCTAGAAATTCAGTGGGATGGGCAGTTTCCTGTCGCCGACTCGGATGTGGCGCGACATCTTCGTATTACACCTGTACGAAGTAACTAATTCCAGAGTTGGCTTCGTTCAATTTGGTCGATTTTTACGCGGCATTATCTGGGTTAGCGTTGATTTTTGCGAAATTTCACACCGTTCGCATCGGACTGGTCTGCGGGAGTCTCACCACCAGCGGCCAGCCAGCCCGGTGCGGCTCCTGCGCTCGCTAACGCAAGCGCTGACGCCGCCGCGGACGAGCACTCCGCGCTCGCCGCTACCGCACCAACCTCGGCAATTGCGTCGGCGCGCTCTCCCCCACCTCCGCCTCGGCCTCCAGCAGCAGCTCGTTCTCCTGCGCGTGGACGCTGTAGGTCGGGAGGTTCGGCGGCAGCGGCTTGTTGGGCTGGATGCCGAGCTTCGCGAGGTTGCGGGCGCGCGGCAGGAGGCGCTGGTTCACCGAGGCGGTGAGGCGGCCGAAGCTTTCGGCGGCGGATTTGAGGCCGCGGCCCAAACTCGCCGCATGGCCCAGCATCACCGCCATCCCGTCGAGCAGCGAGCGCGTGGTGTCGACGATCTTCTGCTGGTTCTCCACCTGGCGCAGCAGGTTGATCTCCACCGAGGCGAGCGAGATGGCGCAATGGAGGCCCGCGGGGCCGGCCGGGATGATGTCCTTGGCGCGCGCCTTGCGCAGGAAGTCGGGATCGGCGCGGTTGAGCTTTTCGAGCGCCGCCTCGTTCGGGAGATACATGACCGAGAGCACGCGCGCCATCTCGCCCTCGCGCCCCGATTGCCGCCAGGCGGCGAGGACGGCGCCGCGATAGTCCTTCTCGGCGAGCGCGCGCAGATGCTGGTTCATGCTACGCGCGAGATTGCGATAGGCCTCCGCCTCGGCCTCGCCGCCTTCGGCACGCGCGATGTCGAGCAGGAATTTGGACGCCTTGCAGTCGATCACCAGCGCGCTGTTGCCGGGCAGGAACACCACCGCGTCGGGCCGGAGGCGCCGGCCCTCCTCATCCTCGGTGGCGTATTGCAGGACGTAGTCGCGCTCCGCCTCGAGGCCGAAGGAGGCGAGCGTGTTGGCAAGGCCGATCTCCGCCGCCTGGCCGGCGCCGCCGGGACTCGAGAGGGCCTGCCACAGCGTCTCCACCGCCGCGCCCTTCTCCTGCACCTGGCCGTGAAGCTGCTGCACCGCCTTGGCGATGTCGTCTACCTGCTTGACGAGCTGCTCGCTCGCCCGGCGCACGCGCTCCTCGGCTTCGAGCTTCGCCTCGGCGCTCTCGCGCTTGTGGTCGTCGATCAGCTTGGAGGAAAGCTGCTGCGCGGTCGCCAGCACCGCGGCTTGCGCCGCCTGCAAGCTCTCGGCGCGCAGCCGCTCGAAATCGGCGATGCGGCGCTCGCCCTCCAGCAATTGCTGGCGCAGCGTCGCCAGCTCGCGCTCGGCGGCCATCCGGGCGGCGACCGAGCGGGCGAGCAGCACCGCCAGCACGCCGGCGGCCAGCAGCGGCAGCAGCACGAGGCCGATCACCATACTATCCATAGCGTATCTCCCCCCGAGGGCACACTATCCTACCAGGACGAGGCCGGAACGGAAGCCCGTCCTCGCGGGGTTGACGGTTCGCGCCGAATTGCATACCTAAGGCGGGCTTTCCCCGGGGATGTGCGATCCAGAATGGCCCTGCTGCCGATCATCACCGCGCCCGATTCGCGCCTGAAGCTCACCGCCAAGCCGGTGAAGGCGGTCGATGCCGAGGTGCGCCGCCTCATGGACGATATGCTGGAGACCATGTATGAGGCGCCGGGCATCGGCCTTGCCGCGCCGCAGGTGGGCGTGCAGCGCCGCGTGCTGGTGGTCGACATCGCGCGGGACGGCGAGACGCGGCAGCCGCTCAAGATCGCCAATCCCGAGATCCTCTGGCGCTCGGAAGAGATGGCGACCTACAGCGAAGGCTGCCTGTCGCTGCCCGAGCATTACGCCGACGTCTCGCGCCCGGCCAGGATCAAGCTCCGCTATCTCGATTACGAGAACGAGATCCGCGAGGTCGAGATGGAGGGCCTGCTCGCCACCTGCGTGCAGCATGAGATGGATCATCTCGACGGCGTGCTGTTCGTCGACCACATCTCAGCGCTCAAACGCAACATCATCCTGCGCAAGCTCGCCAAGCTGAAGCGCCAGAAAGCGGCGGAGATGGTGGGCGCCTGACGCCCGCTGCCGCAAAATCTGCGACTCGCCCCACCTCACCCCGGCCCTCTCCGCCCCCCGGGGCGGAGAGGGAGGGTCCCGCGTAGCGGGAGGGTGAGGTGGGGGTGGATGCCGCTTGCGGAGCGACCGTCTCCAAGGACGAGGGGCAGCATCGCGATAGGCCATGACCAAGCTCCGCCTCGCCTTCATGGGCACGCCGGATTTCGCGGTGCCGAGTCTCCGGGCGCTCATCGCCGCCGGGCACGACATCGCCGCGGTCTATTGCCAGCCGCCGCGGCCGGCGGGGCGCGGCCACCGGCCGGTGCCCTCGCCAGTGCAGCAGGCGGCGGAAGCAGCGGGCATTGCGGTGCGCGCACCGACGCGACTCGATGCCGCTGCCGCTTCCGAATTCGCGGCGCTCCGCCTCGATGCCGCAGTGGTGGCGGCCTATGGGCTCATCCTGCCGCCGGCGGTGCTGGCGGCGCCGCGGCTCGGCTGCCTCAATGTCCATGCCTCGCTGCTGCCGCGCTGGCGCGGCGCGGCGCCGATCCAGCGCGCCATCCTAGCCGGCGACAAAGAGACCGGCATCACCATCATGCAGATGGAGGCGGGGCTCGATACCGGACCGATCCTGCTGCAAGAGGCGGTGCCGATCGGCGCCGAGACCACCGGGCAAAGCCTGCATGACGCGCTGGCGGCGCTCGGCGCGAAGCTCATCCTGCCGGCGCTGGCGGGCGTGGCCGCGGGGACGCTCGCGCCGCGCCCGCAACCAGAAGCGGGCGTCACCTACGCCAAGAAACTGCGGCGCGAGGAAGGTGCGCTCGACTGGCGCCGCGACGCGGCGGATCTCGAGCGCGCGGTGCGCGCCTTCGACCCCTGGCCCGGCGCCTGGTTCGAGCTTCAGGGCGAGCGCATCAAGGTGCTGCAAGCGGCGCTGGCGGAAGCGGCGCCGGGCGCTGCGCCGGGCACGGTGCTCGATGCGCGGCTTGCCGTCGCCTGCGGCGAGGGAGCGCTGCGCCTGCTGCGGCTGCAACGCGCCGGCCGCGCGCCGCAAGCGGCCGAGGCGTTCCTGCGCGGCCATGCGATTGCCGCCGGCACGGTGCTGCCATGCCCCGCTACAAGCTGACGCTCGAATATGACGGCACCGGCCTTGTCGGCTGGCAGCGCCAAGCCAACGGCGTCTCGGTGCAGCAGTTGCTGGAGGAGGCGGTCGAGGGCTTCTGCGGCAAGCGCATCACCGTCCACGGCGCCGGGCGCACCGACGCCGGCGTCCACGCGCTGGCACAGACGGCGCATCTGGACCTTTCGCGCGAAGCCTCGCCCGAGGTGATCCGCAACGCGCTCAACCATCACCTGAAGCCGGCGGCGGTCGCGGTGCTCGCGGTCGAGCGCGTCGCCGACAGCTTCGATGCGCGGCGCTCGGCCAAGGGCCGCGTCTATCTCTACCGCATCCTCAACCGCCGCCCGCCGCCGGTGCTGGAGCGCAGCCGCGTCTGGCATGTGGGGCCGCTTCTCGACGCCGAGGCGATGCAGGAAGCGGCGACGCTGCTGCTCGGCAAGCATGATTTCACCAGCTTTCGCGATTCGCTCTGCCAAGCGAAATCGCCGGTGAAGACGCTCGACGTCCTGAGGGTGACGCGCGCCGGCGAGGAGATTCATGTCGAAGCGCGGGCGCGCTCCTTCCTGCACCATCAGGTGCGCAACATGGTCGGCACGCTCAAGCTGGTGGGCGCCGGCAAATGGCGCGCCGGCGACGTCGCGCGCGCGCTCGAAGCGCGCGACCGCCGCGCCGGCGGCCCGACCGCGCCGCCCGAGGGGCTTTACCTGGTGGAGGTGGTGTACGGGGCGCGGTAGGGCGTGTTTCGTTCAACAGGATTCTCAGCAGAGTAAGTATTTTTCTGCCTCTCCCCTTGAGGGTAGGGCAATCGCATGTCAGAAGCCCCTTTCCCGTCATGGCCGGGCTTGCCTGCCTTCGCCGAAGCGAAGCCGCTTCGGCTTCGCGCAGGCAGGTCCCGGCCATCATCCATGCGGTTCAGCGAGTGCGCTTACCGCGCCTCCTCAGAGGGAGCCGATGCCGCGCCGTCGCCGGACATCCGATAGTCGACCGTCCGCTGGAGCTCGCGCAGCGTATATTTGACGACCAGCCGGTTGCTCTCCCAGGCGATGTCGCTCATCTTGACGGCGACGGTCTTGCTGCCGATGAGCATGGCGACATCGATGACGACGGCGGCCACCGCGGCGCCGCGCGTGTCGAGAATGAAATCCGCGACGCTGCCCGCCTTTTCGTCATTCTTGTCGTAAAGGGGGGCGCCGATGATTTTGCTGGCCCGGATCTGGCCGGGCAGAATCGCGTTGCTGCCGGCGGGGTTGCTTGTCGCGGGTTGCGATTTCCGCGCCACGCCCGGGCCCTGGAAAGCGTCGACGGCCGGCGCGGAGAGAGCGAGAAGCGCGGCGATCGCCGCTGCTGAAAGCGCGCTTGCCTTCATGTCGGCCTCTCCACCTGTTTGCGGCAGCCCAAACGCCACTTTATAGCGGCGGAGCGGGAAACGACAGCAGGGGAAGCCCGGTCCGAAGGGCCGGCATCGGCGACGCCCGTCAGTGGATATGCGCCGCCGCCTCGAAGAGCTCGGCGCCGGCGAAGATCAGGAAGGCGTTCCACAAGGACGCGGCAAGGCCGGCGGCGATGCCGGCGAGCAGCGCCACGCCGTCCTCCTCGAGCTGGCCCAGCGCGATGAGGATGATGCTCAGCGCGATCGGCGTGTTGCCCAAGGGCACGGGCAGCGCCAGCACGACGCTCAGGGCGATGAGCGCGACGCCGACCAGCCGCTCGCCCGGACCGGCGGTGAGCGGCGAGGGACGCGGGCGCAGCCAGCGCTCCAGCCGCCGCAGCCAGGGCTCGGCGCGGTCGATCAGCCGGCGAAAGCGGCGCTGCTCCATGGAAAGACGCCGCAACTGACGCGGCAGCCGCGGCGCGTGCAGCCCCAGCGCGAGCTGCAGCCCGAGCACGGCGATGCCGAGGGCGAAAGGCACGGAGAAGCCGGGGATCAGCGGTCCCGGTACCGCATTGGGCAGCGCCAGCGCGAAGATGAGGAGGCCGAAGCCCTGATCGCCCAGCGCCGCCAGCAAATCGTCGATCGAAAAGCGCGGCGCGCTCTGGCGGTCGGCGAGACGGCGCAGCGCCGCGGCGGTGCCGGCGCGCTCGGGCGCTGGCTTGGGGCTGATCAATAGAGGCTCTGATTCACCTGTGCCACCACCTCGCTCAGCACGAGGTCGATGAGCACGATGGTGGTCGCGGCGACGCCGCCGGCCTCGAGCGCGGTGCGCGCGATGAACCATTCATAGGCGAGCCGCGCCAGCAGGATGACGACGTAAAGCATCAGCCCCGCCGCCAGCGGCAGCGTGGCGAAGGCAAGAAGGCCGGCCAGCGCCAGCACCGTCTGCAACACCTGCGACCAGTTATAGGCGGTGATGAAGCCGAGGCTCTGCTCGTCGCGCTCGAGCCAGTGGCAGAACGGCAGGATGATCAGCGGGAAGGCGGTCCAGCTCACGACATAGCCGATGCTTTCCACCAGCAGGATGCGGAAGCCGCCCGAGGCCGCCCATTGCGCCGGCGGCACCAGCAGCGCCACCAGCAGCACGAAGCCGGGGTACGCGATCGCCGCCGCCCAGAAGGAGCGCCAGACCCCGCCGACGTCGCGCGCGAACCAGACCATCGCGGCGGAATCGAGCCGGGCGAAGCGCCAGGCGCCGTACATCCCCTGCGATACCTCGCGCCAACTCGGGACCATGTTCATGCCGCCGGAAAATAGAGGTCGAGCAAGGTGCGGTAGATCTCGGTGAGCGCCGCCATGTCGGCGAGCGGCACCTGCTCGTCGACCTTGTGCATGGTGAGGCCCACCAGGCCGAACTCGGCGATCGGGCAATAGGATTGAATGAAGCGCGCGTCCGAGGTGCCGCCAGTGGTGCCGAGCTCGGGGGTGCGGCCGGTGACGCGCTCGATCGCCGAGGCCACGAGCGCGCTGAACGCGCCGGGTGGCGTCAGGAAGGACTCGCCGCTGACGTGGAAATCGAGCGTGTAGCGCCCGCCGACCGCGTCGAGCTTCCGCTTGAGCCAGTCCTTGAGGCTGTCGCTCGTCCAGCGGTCGTTGAAGCGGATGTTGAGAGTGGCGCGCGCCAGGCCGGGAATGACGTTGGGCGCGGTGTTGGCGATGTCGATGGTCGCGATCTGCAAGGTCGAGGGCTGGAAATGCGCCGTGCCGTCGTCGAGCGGCGAGGCGAGCAGCGCCTGCAGCATGGCGACGAGGCGGTGCGCGGCGTTGTCGGCGAGATGGGGATAGGCGGTGTGACCCTGCACCCCCTCGACCGTGAGATAGCCGTTCATGCTGCCGCGCCGGCCGATCTTGACCATGTCGCCCAGCACCCGGGCGTTGGTGGGCTCGCCCACGACGCAGGCGTCGAGCCGCTCGCCGCGCGCGGTGATCCACTCCAGCAGCTTCTTGGTGCCGTTGATCGACACGCCTTCCTCATCGCCGGTGATGAGCAGGCTGATCGAGCCGTCGAAGCTTGCGCCTCGCTCGGCGAGGAAGCGCGCGCAAGCGGCGGCGAAGCAGGCAATCGCCCCTTTCATGTCGGCGGCGCCGCGGCCGTGAAGCGCATCGCCCTCGATCCGGCCGGCGAAAGGCGAGATGCCCCAGGCCGCGAGATTGCCCGGCGGCACCACGTCGGTGTGGCCGGCAAAGCAGAGATTGCGTCCGCGCGTGCCGATGCGCGCATAGAGGTTGAGCACGGGCTCGGTGCCGGGCTCGGTGAATTCCTGGAGCCGGCAGGAAAAGCCCAGCCGCTCCAGCACGCCGGCGAGATAGGGCAGCGCGCCTTCGTCCTTGGGCGTGACGCTGGGGCGGCGGATCAGCTCGGCGGCAAGCTCCACCGGGTCGAGCGGCTCATTGCGGCGCGCTGCTGTCATCAATCGCGCAGCAGCTCGTTGATCGAGGTCTTGGCGCGGGTGCGCTCATCGACGCGCTTGATGATGACGGCGCAGGAAAGGCTCGGCGCCGGCGTGCCGTCGGCAAAGGGCCGGCCCGGCAGGCTTCCCGGCACGACCACGGAATAGGCGGGGACGCGGCCCTGATAGATCTGGCCGGTGGCGCGGTCGACGATCTTGGTGGTGGCGCTGATGAAGGTGCCCATGGCGAGCACCGCGCCGGTCTCGACGATGACGCCTTCGACCACCTCGCTGCGCGCGCCGATGAAGCAATTGTCTTCGACGATGACCGGCTCCGCCTGGACCGGCTCGAGCACGCCGCCGATGCCGACCCCGCCGGAGAGATGACAATTCTTGCCGATCTGGGCGCAGGAGCCGACGGTGGCCCAGGTGTCGACCATGGTGCCGCTGTCGACGAAGGCGCCGACATTGACGAAGCTCGGCATCAGCACCACGCCCGGCGCGACATAGGCCGAGCGGCGGACGACGCAGCCGGGCACGGCGCGGAAGCCCGCCGCGCGAAAGCGCTCGGCGCTCCAGCCGGCGAATTTGGCCGGCACCTTGTCCCACCAGCTCGCGGCGCCGCGCACGGGATCGACGGGACCGCCGGCGATCGCCGCCATGTCGTTGAGGCGGAAGGAAAGCAGCACCGCCTTCTTGAGCCATTGATGCACATGCCAGCGTCCGTCGATCTTCTCGGCGACGCGCAGCCTGCCGGCATCGAGCCCGTCGAGCGCCGCTTCCACCGCCTCGCGTACCGCGCCCGTGGTCGCGGCGCTCACCGTGCCTTGCGCTTCCCAGGCGGCGTCGATGGTTCGGGCGAGGTCGCGGTCGGTCATGAAGGGGCGAATCGAGATCCGTGGTCACGCGGCGGCGCGAACGATGGGGCAGGGGCCGGAAGCTGTCAACCCGCGCCTGGTCCCGCGACCGCGGCGCGCAGCCAGGGCACAAGCTCGTCGATCACATGGTGGATGTCGCCGGGCCGGGCGCCCTCGCGCGCCCAATCCTTGGCGGTCCTGACCCAGGCGGTGGTCATGCCGAGCGCCGCCGCCGGCGGCAGGTTGCGCGCCATGTCCTCGATCATCAAGGCGGTGTCCGGCGCGACGGCGTGCTGCGCCACGAGCCGGGCATAGCCGCTGGGATCGGGCTTCGGCAGGTAATCGCAGGCGATGATGTCGTGGATGGCGAGGAATTGCCCGGTGAGGCCGATGCGGGCGATGACGCGCTCGGCGTAATCCACCGTGCCGTTGGTGAAGACGAGCTTGCGTCCGGGCAGCGCCGCGATGGCGTCGACCAGCGCCGGGTCGGGCGGCACCGGCGACAGGTCGATCTCGTGGACGTAGTCGAGAAAGCGCCGCGGCTCGATGCCGTGCTCCAGCATCAGGCCGCGCAAGGTGGTGCCGTGGTCGAGGAAGAAGCGCCGGCGCAGCGCATGCGCCGCCTCGACCGTGAGCGTCAGGCGAAGCTCGCGGACGATGAAATCCGCCATCCGCGCCTCCGCCTCGGCGAAAAGGTTGCAGCGCGCGGGATAGAGCGTGTTGTCGAGATCGAAGATCCAGGTCTCGATCTCGGAGAGGGGCCGGCCGCCGGGCGGCTTTTCGGCGGGGAACGTCATGGGCGGCGCGGCTCAGGCGAGGACGATAGAGAGGCAGAAGGAAGAGGCAAGCAGCGCCAGGATGCCGGCAAGCAGGATCTCGACGCGGGCCGAGCCGCCGGCATGAAGCTCCGGCGCGTCGATCCGCCGCTCGGTGCGCAGGAAGCGCCAGGTGGCGAGGACGATCAGCACGATACCGACCAGCATCAGCGCCAGCCCGTCATAGCGCCCGAAGGGGCCGGCCAGCCGCTCGACCCGTTGCGCGATCGCCGGCGCGGCGCCGGCGGCGACGGCGACCAGGAACAGGTTGAACTTTTCCATCACGAAGCCGAAGGCGATGACGGCGATGCCGGTGCGGATCCAGGCGAGGAAAGTCCGCTCATTGGCGGCGTGGTCGCTGTAGCTGCGGATCACGGCGCCGGCGGGCCTTTCAGCTCGATCATGTTGCCGTCGGGGTCGGTGAGATAGAGCGAGGGGCCGGTGCCTTCGGCGCCGTAGCGCGGCACCACCTCGCCGGCCTTGACGCCATGGGCGGCGAGATGGGCGCCGAGCGCGGCGGCGTCGAAAGGGGCGATGCGCAGGCAGAAATGATCGACGTTGCGGCCTTCGCGCCCGGGCGCGGCGCCGCCGGCCCGGCCCAGCGGCCCCTCGACCTCGACGAGATCGATCAGCGCCGCGCCGGCGCGAAGCTGCAGCAGGCCGATCGATTCCTGCCACTTCTCGAAGGCGCAGCCGAGCACGTCGCAATAGAAGGCGCGGGCGCGCTCGATATCGCTGACGCGCAGCACGACATGGTCGAGCGCGAGTGGGCGGAACGCGGCCATGTCGCCAGCATAGCGCGCGCCCGGTGCTATGTCATGGCGAGCGCCGCGGCGGCCGGCCCCTCGCTCAATCTCCCGCCGCGGCGTCGCGCGAGGCGACCAGCACCGGCTTCGGCAGCACCGGCCGCGACATTGCCCAATAGCCCACGCCCATGATCCCGGCGCCGGCGACGATGTTGCCGAGCGTCACCCAGAAGAGATTGTAGAGCATGCCGCCGACCGAGATGGTGTCGGGATGCTCGCCCAAGAGCGCGATGGCGAGCAGCGTCATGTTGGCCACCGAATGCTCGTAGCCGCTGCCGATGAAAGCGAAGAGGCACCAGAAGATGGCGATGCATTTGGCGGCGTCGCTCGTCATCCGCGCCGACATCCACAACGCCAGGCAGACGAGCCAATTGCACAGGACGGCGCGGGCGAAGAGCGCGCTCGCCGGCGCCGTCATCTTGGCCGCGGCGACGGTGAGCAGCAGCCCGCTCTTGGAATGGAGTACCGCGCCGCCGCCGCCGGCGACGAACAGCACCGCGAGCAGCCCGGCGCCGACGAGATTGCCGAGCCAGGAGACGAGCCAGCTCGAGGCGAGCTCGCTCCAGCCGATGCGCCGGCGCAACAGGCCCAGCGGCATGTACATGGTGTGGCCGGTGAAGAGGTCGGAGCCGGCGAAGACGACGAGGGTCAGCGCGATGCCGAAGGAGCCGCCCATGATCAGCGCGCGATAGCCGGGATCGGCGTCGGAGCCGACGCTGAAGATGAGAATGATGCCGAGCCCGACATAGGCGCCGGCCATCATGGCGCTGATCCAGAATCCGAGCGGCGAGCGCTTCAGGAACTCGCTGCGCTTCAACGCGACCTCGGCGAAATGGTCGACCGTCTCAAGGTACATCGCATGACCCCCATGCTTTTGCGCCTCGCGCCGCAAGAAGCATGCCATGGGCCAGGGCGCGGATTTCCTTCATCGCCGAGAGGGTAACCCGTTGCGATGCATAAATTTTGGGCAAGGCAGCGCGAGAAGAGGCAAGGCGCTTCGCCCGGTGGCGGTGCCGGGGCTGACGCAGCGTCCAACCCCTTGCACCGCCGCGGTTCGGCCGCGCGGGGCGGCTGGCATAGCGCTTGCTACGACATTGCCGGGGCAAGGCGGGGTGGCATGAGCGCTGAGTCCGGCTTTACCGAAGAGCAGAAACAGTATCTCGAGGGTTTTCTAGGGGGCGTGATGGCGAGGCGCGCGGCGCAGGTCGCGCCGTCCCCGCCATCCGCTGCCGCCGACAGCCATCGTGCCGCCCAGGACCGCGCCATTGCCGGCGGCGGCACGCTTACCGCCGAAGAGCAGGCCAAGCGCGAGTTTCATCCGCTCGACCTCTGGGACGCGATGCGCGCCAACGTCGCGGCCGGGCGCTTCCCCAACGGGCTCGACGTCTTCCGCCACAAATTCCACGGCCTCTTCTACGTCGCGCCGGCGCAGAACGCCTTCATGTGCCGGCTGCGCATGCCCAACGGCATTCTCCGCGCGCGTCAGCTCGAAGGATTGGCCGATCTCGCGGAGCGCTTCGGCGGCGGCTATGCCGATGTGACGACGCGCGCCAATCTGCAGATCCGCGAAATCGCGGCCGAGCACGCGCTCGACATGCTGACCGGCGTGCAGGATCTGGGCCTTACCTCGCGCGGCGCCGGCGCCGACAACATCCGCAACATCACCGGCAGCCCGACCGCGGGCATCGACGCGCAGGAGCTGATCGACACGCGCCCGCTCGCCCGCGAGCTGCATCATTACATCCTGCATCACCGCGAGCTTTACGGCCTGCCGCGCAAGTTCAACATCGCCTTCGACGGCGGCGGCGCGGTGGCGGTGCTCGAGGACACCAACGATATCGGCTTCGCCGCGGTCGCGGTCGATGACGGCAACGGCGTGCCGGCGGGAACCTATTTCCGCCTGCAGCTCGGCGGCATCACCGGCCATGGCGATTTCGCCCGCGATGCCGGCGTGCTGGTTAGGCCGGAGCAATGCCTCGAGGTGGCGGTGGCGGTGCTGCGCGTCTTCATCGCCGAGGGCGACCGCACCGACCGCAAGCGCGCGCGGCTCAAATACGTGCTCGACCGGCTCGGCCTCGAACGCTTCCTCGCCGAGACGGAAAAGCTGCTGCCGGCGCCGCTCGCGCGCCTGCCGCCCGCTTCCTGCCGGCCGCGCGCCGCCGCGGCAAAGCACGGCCATGTCGGCGTCCACGCACAGCGCCAACCGGGCCTCTTTTATATCGGCGTGGTGCTGCCGGTGGGGCGGATGAGCGCCGCGCAGATGCGCGGGCTTGCCGCGCTTGCCGAGCGTTACGGCAGCGGCACGCTGCGCCTCACCGTCTGGCAGAACCTCATCGTCTCCGACGTTCCCGAGGCGTCGCTGCCGGCGGCCAAGGCGGCGCTGGAGGCGCTCGGCCTCGACTGGCGCGCCAGCAACATCCGCGGCGCGCTGGTGGCATGCACCGGCAACACCGGCTGCAAATTCTCCGCCACCGATACCAAGGGCCAGGCGATGGCGCTCGCCCGGCATCTCGAGACGCGCGTCGCGCTCGACCAGCCGGTCAACATCCATCTCACCGGCTGTCCCAATTCCTGCGCCCAGCATTATGTCGGCGATATCGGGCTCCTCGGCACCAAGATCGGCGAGGAGGCGATCGAGGGCTATACCATTTACATCGGCGGCGGCGCGGGCGCCGAGCGGGGGCTCGCGCGCGAGATCTATCCGGCGCTGCCCATGGCGGAGGTGCCGAGCCGGGTCGAGGGATTGCTGCGCTTCTATCTCGCCCGCCGCCGCGCGGGCGAAAGCTTTCTCGATTTCAGCCGGCGCCACGCGCTCGACGAACTGCGCCAGGGCGCCGCGGCGGCGATGGCTGGGGAAAGCCCGCGGCCATGAGCGAGAGCGCGCCGCTGCTGCCGGAGAACGCGCCCTTCAGCGCGGCGCAGCGCGCCTGGATCGACGGCTGGATCGCCGCCCATCTCGGCGGCGCGGCGGCGCCGGCGGCCGCGCCGGCGGAGGATTTTCCCTGGCACGACCCCGTGCTGCCGCTCGAGGAACGCCTGCGCCTTGCTCAAGGAAGGACGCGCGAGCACGTGCTGATGGCGGCGATGGCGCAACTCGATTGCGGGCAATGCGGCTATCTCTGCCGCACCTATGCCGCGGCCATCGCGAGCGGCGCCGAGACGGCGCTTGTCCGCTGTGTGCCCGGCGGCAAGGAGACGGCGCGCGCGTTGAAGGAGCTGGCGGCGGAGCCGGCGACGGCTCCCGCTTCGCCCGCCTCGCCGGCGCCCCCACCGCCTTCGGCGCAGCCTTCGGCGCGCGCGCCGCTGCCGGCCGTGTTCGCGGGAGCGCTCAGGCTCAATCGCGACGGCTCGGAGAAGGACACGCGGCACGTGGTCTTCCGCACGACCGGCGGCCTCGCCTATGAGGTCGGCGACAGCCTCGGCGTGCATGCCGCCAATTGCCCGGAGCTGGTGGCGGCGGTGATCGAGCGCCTGGGCGCGCATCCTGCCGACGCGGTCGATTGCCCCGACGGCACGCGGCGCAGCCTCGGCGAGGCGCTGACCCTCGTCTGCGACATCGGCCGGCCGTCGGATGCGGCGGTGGAAGTGCTGGCCTCGCGCGCGCCGGATTACGACGAATGCCAGCGCCTCCAGGCGCTCGCCGAAGGCTATCCCGGCGCCCAGCCCGAGGATGCCGACCTCCTCGACCTGCTGCTCGCCTTCCCTTCGGCGCGGCCGCCGGTGCAGGAGCTGGTGAGCGCGCTCGACGTGCTGCAGCCGCGGCTCTATTCCATCGCCTCCTCGCCCAAGGCGGTGGCAGGCGAAGTGCATCTCACCGTCGCCGCGGTGCGCTATCGCCGCCACGGCAGGCTGCGCAAGGGCATCGCCTCGATCTTTCTCGCCGAGCGCGCCGCAGCCGGCGCCGAGGTGCCGGTGTTCATCCAGCCCTCGCACGGCTTCCGCCTGCCGGAAGATGGTGCGGCGTCGATCATCATGATCGGACCCGGCACCGGCATCGCGCCTTTCCGCGCCTTCCTGCAAGAGCGCCGGGCATTGGGCGCCGCCGGCCGCAACTGGCTCTTCTTCGGCGACCAGCGGCGCCATGCGGATTTCCTCTACGAGGAAGAGCTTGCCGGCTATGAGCGCGACGGGCTGCTGACGCGGCTCGATCTCGCCTTCTCGCGCGACCAGAGCGAGCGCCTTTATGTCCAGCATCGCATGCGCGAGCGCTCGGCCGAGCTTTGGTCGTGGCTCGAAGACGGCGCCGCGCTCTATGTCTGCGGCGCGGCCTCCATGGCGCGCGACGTCGACGCGGCGCTCGCCGCGATCATCGCGCGCCAGGGACAGAGGAGCATCGGTGAGGCCAAGGCCTATCTCGCGGGCCTTGTCCGCGACAAGCGCTATCAGCGCGACGTCTATTGAGCGGCAAACCGCCGGCGCCGGATCAGCGTGCCGGCGCCTTCGGCGAAAAGCTCCAGCAGGATGGCATGCGGCACGCGGCCGTCGATGATGACCGCGGCCTCGACGCCGCCTTCCACCGCCTCGATGCAGGTCTCGATCTTGGGAATCATGCCGCCCTGGATGGTGCCGTCGGCGATGAGCGCGCGCGCTTCGGCGATCGTCAGGTCTTGCAGCAGCCGCTTCTCCTTGTCGAGCACGCCGGTGACGTCGGTAAGCAGCAGCAGCCGCGTCGCCTTGGCGGCGGCGGCCACCGCGCCCGCCGCCGTGTCGGCGTTGATGTTGAAGGTCTCGCCGGGACCGCCGACGCCGATCGGCGCAATCACCGGGATGATGGCGGAGCGTTCGAACAGCGCCAGGACGTCGGCGTTGACCGCCTGCGGCTCGCCGACGAATCCCAAATCGAGCACCTTCTCGATGTGGCTGTCGCTCTCGCGCCGCGCCCGCTCGAGCTTCTTCGCGCGGATGAGATTGGCGTCCTTGCCGGAAAGCCCGATGGCGAGCCCGCCGGCGCCGTTGATCGCCTGGACGAGCTGCTTGTTGATCGAGCCCGACAGCACCATCTCGACGATCTCCACCGTCGCGCGGTCGGTGACGCGCAGACCGTCGATGAACGAGCTTTTGATCTTGAGCCGGTCCAGCATCTGGCCGATCTGCGGCCCGCCGCCATGGACGACGATCGGGTTCATGCCGATCTGCTTCAGCAGCACCACGTCCTGGGCAAAGAGATCGGCGAGATGCTCGTCGCCCATGGCATGGCCGCCATATTTGACGACGATGGTCTTGCCGGCATAGCGGCGCATGAAGGGGAGCGCGGCGGCGAGCGTGGCGGCCTTGCTGGCGGGGTCGATGCCCGCAATCGGCTTCTCGGTCATGGCGGCGGCACTTTAACCCGGTGGCGCCGGGGCCGCCAGCGCGGCCAGCGCGGCGCGCAGCGCGGCGATGCCGCTGCCGTCCCGGGCGCTGGTCAGGTGAAGGGTCGGGTGCGCCGCGCCGTGGCGCCTGGCGTCCCGCGCCACCGCCTCAATGCACCGGGCAAGCTCCGCCGGCGGCACTTCGTCGATCTTGGTCAGCACGATCTGGTAGGAGACGGCGCTCTCGTCGAGCAGCTCCAGCACCGGCTGGTCCGCCGCCTTGAAGCCGTGGCGCGCATCGATCAGCAGCAGCACCCGGCGCAGGCCGGCGCGGCCGCGCAGATAGCGCCGGGTGAGGCCGGTCCAGGCGGCCATGTCCTTCTTGGCCGCCTGGGCGAAGCCATAGCCCGGCAGGTCCACCAGCATCAGCCGATGGCCGAGATCGAAGAAATTGAGCTGTTGCGTGCGCCCGGGAGTGCGCGAGACGCGCGCCAAGGCGGTCCGGCCCGTGAGCGCGTTCAAGAGGCTCGACTTGCCGACATTGGAGCGACCGGCAAACGCGACCTCCGGCAGGCTGCCGGCGGGCAGCGCGTCGTCGTTGGTGGCGCCGGCGACGAAGCGGCAAGGCTGCGCGAAGAGGCGGCGGCCGGTCTCCTCGGCTTCGGCATCGGGCGCCTCGGCCGGCGGATGGACGACGGCAGGCGCCATCAGGCTCCTAGGCGGTGGCCGGCGCCGCGGCCGTGCGGCGCATGATCATCCATTGCTGGGCGATCGACAGCAAATTGTTCCAGGTCCAGTAGATGACGAGGCCGGCGGCGAATTGCGACAGCATGTAGGTGAAGACGATGGGCAGCAGCATGAACATCTTCTGCTGCACCGGGTCGATCGCCGCCTGCGGGTTGAGCTTCTGCTGCAAGTATTGGGTCAAGCCCATCATGATCGGCCAGGCGCCGACCATCAGGAAGGAGATGTTCGGCGCGGCAAACGGCAACAGGCCGAAGAGGTTGATGAAGGTGGTGGGATCGGGCGCCGAGAGGTCGTGGATCCAGCCGTAGAACGGCGCGTGACGCATCTCGATGGTGACGTAGAGCACCTTGTAGAGCGAGAAGAACACCGGGATCTGGATGAAGATCGGCAGGCAGCCGGCCATGGGATTGGCGCCGACGCGCTTGTAGAGCGCCATCATCTCCTGGTTGAGCCGCGCCTTGTCGTCGCCGAAGCGCTCGCGCAGCTTCTGCATCTCCGGCTGCAACGCCTTCATCTTGCCCATCGCGCGGTAGGATTTGTTGGCGAGCGGGAAGAAGAGCAGCTTGATGCACAAGGTGAGCAGCAGGATGGAGAGGCCGAAGCTGCCATAGGCGCTGTAGAAAATATGCGTCGAGAAGAAATCGAGCGCCAGGAAGATCGGCTTGGTGATCCAATAGAACAGGCCGAAATCGATCGCCCGGTCGAAGCGCGGAATGCCGAGCGCGCTCTCGTAGTAATCGAGAAGGTGCACCTCCTTGGCGCCGGCGAAGAGCCGGTCCTCGGTGCTGAGCGCGCCATGCGCCGGTATCGTCTGCTCGCTGCCGGCGAAGTCGGCCTGGAAAACGTCACGATGGCCCTCGCCGTTGTATCGCACCGCCGTCCTGGCGGGCGCGTCCTGCGGCGGGATGAGGGCGGTGAGCCAGTATTTGTCGGTGAAGCCGAGCCAACCGCCGGTCGTGGTGTCGATCAGCCGCCCGTCCTTCTTGACGTCGGCGTAATTGTACTTGTCGGGCGAGGCCCACCAGCCGCCGTCATGCAGCGTGCCGTTGAGCACGGCGATCGGGCCTTCATGCAGCAAATAGGTGGTGGACGCCGGCGGCTCGCCGACGCGCACGATGCGGCCATAGGCGGAGAGCGACACCGGCTGGCCGGTGTCGTTCTCCACCGTCTGGGTGACGGTGAACATATAGTTGTCGTCGACGGCGTAGCGGCGCTTGAAGCGCAGCCCCTCGCCATTGTCCCAAGTGAGATCGACCGGCTGCTGCGGCGTAAGCTCGCCGCCCGAGGCGGTCCAGCGCGTGCCCGGTCCCGGCAAGTTCAGCGTGGAGCCGTCCGGCCGCGTCCAGCCGAAATCGACGAAATAGGGCTGCTCGGAGCCGTCGGGAGAGAGCAGCTCGATCTTGGGGCTCTTGGGATCGGCGGTCTCGCTGTAGTCGCGCAGCGTGAGGTCGTCGAGACGGGCGCCGACGAGCGCGATCGAGCCGGCGACCTTCGACGTCCGGATCTCGATGCGCGGGGTCTCGGCCAGCACCTCGGGGCGCGGCTTTGCCGTCTCGGCCGCGCTGACGCCGCCCGGCGCCGCGCCGGGGGCGGGCGCGCCCGCCTGGCCCTGCGGTTGCGATTGCGATTGCGTTTGCTGCGCCGGCGGCTTGGACGGAAACAAGAGCTGCCAGCCGAACAGAATCGCGAAGGAGATCAGCAGCGCGAGGATGACGTTGCGGTTCTGATCCATGACGGGCCGGGCCTAGCGGCAATGCGAGCAGGAGCGCGGCGCAGAGGCGCGCGCCGGCGGCACGGGATCATAGCCGCTGCCGCCCCAGGGATGGCAGCGCAGCAGCCGGCCGAGCGCCAGCCACGAGCCGCGCAGCGAGCCATGGGTGGCGATGGCCTCGGCGGCATAGGTCGAGCAGCTCGGCAGGTAGCGGCAACTCGGCAGCAACAGCGGCGACAGCAAGAGCTGATAGGCGCGAATGAGACCGCGCAACAGAAGGTTCAGCACCGGTTCCTCGCCATTCCTCGCCTCGCTTATCCGTCGCGGCCGGGCCGCCAGGCGCCGAGCTGCCTCAGCGCCGCCTCGAGATCGCCCACCAGCGCCGCAAACGGGCGCCGGACCGTCCCGGCGCGGGCCACCAATACATAGTCATGCCCTTCCGCAGCGTGGAGAGGCATGACCCGATCCACCGCCGCCCGGAGCCGGCGCCGCGCGCGGTTGCGCTCGACCGCGATGCCGACTTTCCGGCTGGCGGTAAAGCCGACGCGCGGCTGCCCCCTCTCGCCGACGGGCGCCGCTCCGGCCGGACGACGCAAGGCTTGCAGAATGAGGCCCGGAGTGACCGATTTGCGCCCTTTGCCGGCGACGCGAAGGAACTCCGCTCGCCGCTTCAGCCGCGCGATCCCGGCCATGGCGCGGGCGGGGGCGGTTGCGCCGTCAGGCGGAAAGCCGCTTGCGCCCCTTGGCCCTGCGCCGCGCCAACACGACACGGCCGCCAACCGTGGCCATGCGGGCGCGGAAGCCGTGGCGGCGCTTGCGGACGATCTTGCTCGGCTGATAGGTGCGCTTCACGGCACGGACTCCGGCGACACTTCTCAAGGGATCGAGGCCGCTGTATAGGGGAGCGGTCCGGGTAAGTCAACGCTGCACCGTCTCGCGACAAGGCTTCCGGGCGGAATTCGCAAGGCAGGGCCGGCCATGGCGGAGGCGCAGCAAGAACAAAGGCGGGGGGCGAGGCTGCGGCGGCTTCTGCCGCTGCTGGTGCTGATTGCGGCCATCGCCGGGTTTTTCGCGTCAGGGCTCGGTCGCTATCTCAGCTTCGCGGCGCTGGCCGAGCATCGCGACTGGCTGCTCGGCTGGGTCGCCCGGGAGGGGGTGCTGGCGCCGCTGGCCTTCATCGCGGTCTATACCGCGGTCGCCGCGCTCTCGGTTCCCGGCGGCCTCTTCCTCACCGTCGCCGGCGGCTTTCTCTTCGGCACCTGGCTCGGCGGCCTCCTGACCCTCATCGGCGCGACGCTCGGCGCCAGCATCATCTTTCTCATCGCCCGATCGAGCCTCGGCGACCCGCTGCGCCAGCGCGCCGGCCCCTTCCTGCGCCGGGTCGAGGCGGGGTTCCGCGAGAACGGCGCGAGCTATCTGCTCGTGCTGCGCCTGGTGCCGCTCTTCCCGTTCTGGCTGGTCAATCTGGTGCCGGCCTTCTTCGGCGTCAGTCTCCGCACCTTCGTGCTGTGCAGCTTCTTCGGCATGGCGCCGGGGAGCTTCGTCTATTCGAGCGTCGGCGCCGGCGCCGGCGCGCTGATCGAGCGCGGCGAAGCGCCCGACCTGCACGTCATCTTCCAGCCGCGCCTGCTGCTGCCGCTGATCGCGCTCGCCCTCCTGTCGCTGCTGCCGGTGCTCTACAAATGGCATCAGGCGCGCAGCCGCCGGCGGGTGCACCAATGAGCGAGCGCATCGAGGCCGATCTCTGCGTCATCGGCGCAGGCTCGGGCGGCCTTTCGGTCGCCGCCGGCGCCGCGCAGCTCGGCATGAGCACGGTACTGGTCGAGCGCGGCCGGATGGGCGGCGATTGCCTCAATTACGGCTGCGTGCCGTCGAAATCGCTGCTCGCCGCCGCCAAGCGCGTCAAGGCGGCGCGCGCCAACGCCGCGTTCGGTCTCGGCGATGCGCCGCCCGCGGTCGATTTCGCCGCGGTCATGCACCGGGTGCACGACGTGATCGCCGCCATCGCGCCGCAGGATTCGGTGGAGCGCTTCACCGGCCTCGGCGTGCGCGTCATCGCCGCCACGGCGCGCTTTACCGGGCCGCGCGAGGTGATCGCCGGCGATTGCCTGGTCCGCGCGCGGCGCATCGTCATCGCCACCGGCTCGGCGCCAGCGGTGCCGCCGATCCCCGGCCTTGCCGAGGTGCCGTTCCTGACCAATGAGAACGTGTTCGACGCCACGGCGCTGCCCGAGCATCTCATCATCATCGGCGGCGGGCCGATCGGCATGGAGATGGCGCAAGCCCATCGCCTGCTGGGCGCGCGCGTCAGCGTGCTGGAGGCGGCAAGCGTGCTGGCGAAGGACGATCCCGAGCTTGCCGCCTTGCTGGTCGAGCGCCTGCGCGCCGACGGCGTCGTCATCGAGGAAGGCGCCCGCATCCGCCGCGTCGAGCGCACCGGCGACGGCGTCGCGGCGGTGCTCGAGGACGGCGCGGGCGAGCGCCGCATCGAAGGCTCGCATCTGCTGGTGGCGGCGGGGCGGCGGGCGAACCTCGCCGGGCTCGATCTCGACAAGGCCGGCATCGCCACCGACGTGCGCGGCGGCCTCGTCCTCGACCGGCGGCTGCGCACCAGCAACCGCCGCGTCTATGCCGTGGGCGACGCCGCCGGCGGGCCGCAATTCACCCACGTCGCCGGCTATCATGCCGGGATCGTCATTCGCAACGCGCTGTTCCGCCTGCCGGCGAAGGTGAACTATCGTGCGCTGCCCTGGGTCACCTACACCGATCCCGAGCTCGCTCAGGCGGGCATGACCGAGGCGGAAGCGATGCGCGCGCATCCCGGCGACGTGCAGGTGCTGCGCTGGCCCTTCCATGAGAACGACCGCGCCCAGGCCGAGCGCGAGACGCACGGCCTCGTCAAGGTGCTGGCGCGCCGCAACGGCCAGGTGCTCGGCGCCTCGATCCTCGGCGCGCATGCGGGCGAGCTGATCCAGAGCTGGTGCCTGGCGCTCAGCGGCAATCTCAAGCTCGCGACGCTGGCGGGCTTCATCGCGCCCTATCCGACGCTCGGCGAGGCGAGCAAGCGCGCCGCTGGCAGCTTCTTCACGCCGAAGCTGTTCAACGATCGCACGCGCCGCCTGCTGCGCCTCCTGGCGAGGCTCGGATGAGGGAGCTTCCGCCCTTCCTGCGCGGCCTCTCGGCGCGGCTCCTCATGCTCACCGTGATCTTCGTCATGGTGAGCGAGGTGCTGATCTTCGTGCCGTCGGTGGCGCGCTTCCGGCTCAACTACCTCCAGGAAAAGATCGCGGACGCGCATCTCGCCATCCTCGCGCTCGAGGCGACGCCGGACAACATGGTGAGCGAGCCGCTGGCGCGCGAGCTGCTAGGGCATGTCGGCGCCTACGGCATCGTGCTGCACAAGCCCTCGGCGACGCTGATGCTCGATGCCGGCGGCGCGCCGCGCATCGACGCCACCTTCGATCTCGGCGACGCCGGCGTCGCGCGGCTGATCATCGACGCGCTGATCGCGCTGGAGCAGAGGCAGAACCGCATCCTGCGCGTGCTCGACCTCTCGCCCAAGGACCCGCACATCGTCGTCGAGGTGATCATGGACGAGGCGCCGATGCGAACGGCGATGATCGTCTATGGCAGCCATATCCTGGAGATGTCGATCGTCATCTCGCTCATCACCGCCGCGCTCCTCTATCTCGCGCTGCAATGGCTGCTGGTGGCGCCGCTGCGCCGGCTCACCCAGAGCATGGTGTCCTTCCGCGCCGATCCCGAGGACGAATCGCGCGCCATCCCGCCCTCGCGGCGCGCCGACGAGATCGGCCTCGCGCAGCGCGAGCTTGCCGCCATGCAGGAGACGGTGCGCCAGGCGCTGCGCCACAACGCGCGGCTGGCGGCGCTCGGCACCGCCGTCGCCAAGATCAGCCACGATCTCCGCAACATCCTGTCGACCGCGCGGCTGATGTCGGACAGCCTCGCCGACAGCGAGGTGCCGGAGGTGAAGCGCGTGACGCCGCGGCTGCTCACCGCCATCGACCGCGCCGTGGCGCTGTGCGCGCGCACGCTCAGCTACACGCGCGAAGGCGCGCCGCCGGTCAGCCGCTCGCGCTTCGCGCTCGCCGGGCTCGTCAAGGAGATCGCCGAGCTGGTCGAGCCCAAGAGCGAGGACGGCGCGCGGCTCGTCAACGAGGTGCCGGCGATGCTGACGGTCGAGGCCGACCGCGAGCAGCTCTTCCGCGTCATTCTCAACCTCGCGCGCAACGCCATCGAAGCCGGCGCGCGCCGCGTCAGCGTCAGCGCGCGGAGCGAGGCGGAGGCGACCGTCGTCGAAGTCAGCGACGACGGACCGGGCTTGCCGCCCAAGGCGCGCGACAATCTGTTCCGGCCGTTTGCCGGCTCGGCGCGGCCGGGCGGCACCGGCCTCGGGCTCGCCATCGCGCGCGAGATCCTGCGCGCCCATGGCGGCGACATTACGCTTGGCGACAGCAGCGCCGCCGGCACGACGTTCTGCCTGCGGCTTCCCGGCGCCGGGGGCGGCGCGAGCGCGCGTCCGGCGGCGGCCGCCTCGTAAGGCCGGGCCTCACCCGCCGGGCGGCGCTCGGCGCGCTGGCGCTGGCGGCGCTCGCGCCCTGCGCCGCCCGCGCCGCGCCGCGCGCCGTTGCCTGGCCGCACTGGCGCACGAGCGATGAGAGCGCGGGAGCGGTCATCGACCATGCCGCCTGGGACCGGCTGCTCGCGCGCTATGTCGTGTCCGGCGGCGACGGCATCGCGCGCATCGCCTATCGCCGGGTGCTGCCCGCCGACCGCGAGGCGCTGTCGCTCTACATCGCGGCGCTGGCGGGGCTGCCGATCACCGCCTATCGCCGCGCCGAGCAGCAGGCCTATTGGATCAATCTCTACAACGCGCTCGTGCTGCGCGTCGTGCTCGAGCAATATCCCGTCGCCAGCATCCTCGACATCGGCGCCGCGCACCGCGGCCCCTGGAGCCGGAAGCTCCTTCATATCGAGGGCGAGGAGGTCAGCCTCGACGACATCGAGCACCGCATCCTGCGTCCGCTCTGGCGCGATCCCCGCCACCATTACGCGCTTGCCAGCGCCACGCTCGGCGGCCCGAACCTCGCGTCGCGCGCCTATACGGCCGCCGCGGCCGATGCCATGCTCGAGGCCGCCGCGCGCGCCTATGTCAACCATCCCCGCGGCGCGCGCGTCGAGGGCGGCCGCTTGCAGGTCTCGTCGCTCTATGTCTGGTACAAGGCGGATTTCGGCGGCAGCGACCGCGGCGCGATCGAGCATCTCCGGCATTATGCCGCGCCGCCGCTGGCCGAGGCGCTGGCGCGGCAATCCCGCATCGCCGGCGACGGCTACGACTGGTCGCTCAATGATGCCAAGGGGATGTAAGGAAGGCGGGGCGTCTTTGGTGATGGGCCCGCGGGAGGGCCGAGGCGCGTCGCCTGACGCCGAAGGCTCAAATCCTGTCGCGGCAACCGATTTTGGCATAACGCCTCGGATATGCCGGTCTCATTGGCTCACGACCGACACGGGCTCACGCCGGTAATGCACCTCGGCGTGACGGATCCTGTTGGACGATCGGCGATCCCGTCGGCGCGGATGGGGCGGCCGATCACATTTTGCCTTTGCGCCAAGCCAGATAGTTGACTATAATGACCATTAAGGTCAAATCCTGACGAGCGAGTCATGAGCAAGGGCGTTTGGACGATCGCAGAGGCAAAAGCGAAGTTCAGCGAGGTGGTGGAACAGGCCCGCTCGCAGGGACCGCAGACCATTACCCGCCACGGCCACAACGCGGTCGTTATCGTCTCTGCCGAGGAATGGGAACGCAAGACCAAGCGCAGCGGCAATCTCGCCGAGTTTTTCGCTACATCCCCGCTCAGGGAGTCGGGACTGAACGTAAAGCGCGTCAAAGATCGGCCGCGCAAGGTCAACCTGTGACCTACCTCCTCGACACGAACGTCGTGTCGGAATGGGCGAAACCCCGTCCCAATCCCGGCGTCGTCGCCTGGCTGGCCGATGCCGATGAGGATCGGGTCTTTATAAGCGTCATCACCTTGGCGGAGCTGCGCCACGGGATCGAGCGCCTGGCCGCGGGTCGCCGGCGCAGACGGCTCGACGAATGGCTGCGGGACGAATTGCCGCTTCGTTTCGAGGGACGGGCCTTGCCGGTCGATGTCGCGGTTGCCGATGCATGGGGTCGGGTGATGGCACGCGGCGAAGCGGCAGGAAGGTCCATCAGTACCATGGACGCCTTCATTGCCGCGACTGCCATTGCGCATGGCCTGACCCTCGTGACGCGCAACGCCGCGGATTTCGCGGGCACGGTAGAAGCGATCGTCAATCCCTGGACCGAAAGCTGAGCCGCCGTGACCCAAAGCTGTCATTCGGCTCACTTTCATTCACGCCAGCCGAAGGAGGCGTCGCGATGATCGAGGAGACCCTGGACATCGCCACCGGGGACGGTGCGATGGCGACGTTCGTCTGCCGTCCCGAGCGCGGCGGCCCGTTCCCGGCCGTGCTCTTCCTGATGGACGCACCGGGGATCCGCGAGGAGCTCAGGGACATGGCGCGCCGGCTCGGCACCGTCGGCTATTGCGTGCTGTTGCCCAATCTCTACTACCGCGCCGGCCGCGATACGATCTATGGGCCGAGCGTGCTCGAGCAGGGCAGCGACGAGCACAAGCGCATGCGGGCGGTGCGCACCAAGATGACCATCCCGCCGGTGATGGAGGACATCGCCGCCATGCTCGCCTTCCTCGACCGCCGCAAAGACGTGAAGCCGGGGCCGGTCGGCTGCCACGGCTATTGCATGAGCGGCCCCTATGCGCTCGCCGCCGCGGCGCGCCATCCCGAGCGCATCGCCGCCGCCGCTTCCTTTTATGGCACCTGGCTCGTCAGCGATGCCGTGGAAAGCCCGCATCTCTCGCTGGGCAAGATCCGCGGCGAGGCCTACATCGCCTGTGCCGAGCACGACGATCTCGCGCCTTTGCCCATGGTCGAGGAGCTCCGCCGCCTGTTCGAGCGCGCCGGCACCGAAGGCGAGATCGAGCTTTATCCCGGCGTCCATCACGGCTTCGCCTTTCCGCAGCGTTGGTGCTACGACAAGCCGGCGGCGGAGCGGCACTGGGAGCGGCTCATCGCGCTCTATCGGCGGCGGCTGGGCTAATCCAGCACCAGGACTTGCGCCTTGAGATAGGCGCTCTCCGGCAGCCAGGGATGCACCGGATGGTCGGGCGCGGCGCCGGCGCTCAGCAGGATGCGGCCGGAGCGGCCGGCGTCCTCGATGCCGCGGCGCACCGCCTCGGCGAAATCCGGCGGCTCGACATTGTGCGAGCAGGAGGCGATGAACAGCACGCCGGACGGCGCCACCAGGCTCGCCGCCAGCCGCGCCAGCTTGCGATAGCCGCGCAGGCCTGGGCCCAGATCCTTCTTCGACTTCACGAAGGCCGGCGGGTCGGCGATCACCACGTCGAAGCGCTCGCCCGCGGCGCCGAGACGGGACAATTCGCCGAAGGCATCGGCGCGCTGGAAGCGGCAGCGCTCGCCGACGCCGTTGAGCTCGGCCGATCGCGCCGCCAGCGCCAGCGCCGGCTCGGAGCGGTCGAGCGCCAGCACCGCGTCGGCGCCGCCCATCGCCGCCTGCACGGCGAAGCCGCCGGTGTAGCAGTAGAGATCGAGCACCCGCGCGCCCGCGCTGAGCGCCGCGACGAAGCGGCGGTTGTCGCGCTGATCGAAGAACCAGCCGGTCTTTTGTCCTTCGCGGGGATCGGCGAGGCCGCGCATGCCGTTCTCCACCAGCTCGACGGCGCCGGCGATCTCGCCCTTGGCCAGGCGCAACTCGCTCTCGAGCCCCTCGAGCGCGCGTGCCGGGCTGTCGTTGCGCAGCACGATGGCGGCAGGGGCGAGCACCGTGTCGCAGGCCGAGAGCAACTCGGCCTCGAGCCGCGCCATGCCGGCGGTGTTGAGCTGCAACACCAGCACCTCGCCATAGCGATCGGCGACGACGCCCGGCAGCCCGTCCGCCTCGGCATGGACCAGGCGGTAATAGGGCTCGGCGTAAAGCCTCCGGCGCAGCGCCAGCGCGCGCTCCAGCCGCTCGGCGAAGAAACCGGTATCGATGCAGCGCTTCACGTCGCGGTCGAGGAGGCGCGCGCTCACCAGGGTGTGCGGATTGAAGGTGGCGACGCCCAAGGGGTCGCCGCTGGCGCTGCGCAGGCTGACCAGCGTGCCCGGCGCCAGCGCCTTCGCCGCCGCGTCCATCGTCACTTCATTGGAATAGATCCAGGGATGCCCGGCCGCGGCGCGGCGGTGACGCCCGGGCTGCAGCAGGATCGCGGGGCGCGCCTTGGGATCATCGGCCATGATGGCGGCGAGTGTAGCCGCGGGAAGCTCGGCGACAAGGTGAACAGCCCGTCGGGAGCGGGCTATCGCGGTTGCTTGCGCAACTGCTGGCAGCCGCGCGCGACGACGCGCGCCGCTACCATTGCTCGCGCCAGGGCCTGAGGTCGAGCTCGTGCGTCCAGGCGCTGCGGTGCTGGCGGTGGAGCTGCCAGTAATTCTCGGCGATGGCGTCGGGGTCGAGGATGCCGTCCTCGGATTTGAGCGCGTAGCGCTCGGGGAAATTGTCGCGGATGAAGGCGGTGTCGATGGCGCCGTCGATGAGCGTGTGCGCGACATGGATGCCCTGCGGCCCCAGCTCGCGCGCCATGCTTTGCGCCAGCGCGCGCAAGGCATGCTTGGCGCCGGAGAAGGCAGCGAAGCCGTCGCGGCCGCGGATGCTGGCGGTGGCGCCGGTGAAGAGGATGGTGCCATGCCCGCGCGGCACCATCACCTTCGCCACCTCGCGTCCCATCAGGAAGCCGGCGAAGCATCCCATCTCCCAGACCTTTAAATAGACGCGGCTCGTGGTCTCGCGGATAGGGAAGCGCACGTTGGCGCCGATGTTGAACACCGCGACCTCGATCGCGCCCTCTTCACGCTCGATGCGCTGGACGAGATCGATCATCTGCTCCTCCTTGCGCGCATCGGCGCCGAAGGGGATGGCGGTGCCGCCCTCGGCGCGGATCGCGTCGACCAGCGGCGCGAGCTTGTCGCCATGGCGGCGCACGACGCAGGCGACCAGGCCCTCGCGCGCAAAGCGCCGGGCGATGGCGCCGCCGAGCGCGTCGCCCGCGCCGATGACCAGTGCGACTTCCGTCCCCATGGCCTCTCTCCTCAGGCTTGCGGCACCAGCACGATGGTCTGGCAGACGTGGCCGAGACGCCCGCGTTCGTCATAAAGCTCGCCGTCGGTCAGTCCCATGCCCTCCGGGCGCCAGTCGGACCGTGCCTTGACGCCGATCCAGCCGCCGGCGACCGGGCGCGAGGCATGAACGGAAAGGTCGACGTTGGGAAAGGTATAGCCGGAAAGCGCGTGGCGGTGATCGCGCAGCGAGAAGGGCGGAGCGTTGTCGGCGATGGCGAAGACCGAGGCGAAGGCGTGGTCGAACGGCACCAGCGGCCGCAACAGCCGTCCCCATTTCATGCCCTCTCGATCGACGCGCAGGTCGAGCGCGTCGAAGAGCGTGCTCTGCCGGAAGCGCGGCTTGAGCGGCCAGGGCGGCAGCGAGGAGGGATCGCAAAGGAGCGTCGGCTCCGCCGGCGTGTTCGCGACCGGCTGCGGGCTGATGCAGGAGGCCATGCCCTTGGCGATCAGCTTGCCGTCCGCCAGCAGCACCGTCTCGAGCGCGCCGGTGCGGCCGCCCTTGCGCAGCAGCTCGCTGCGCGTCTCCAACAGCGCCGGCGGCGCCGGGCGCAGCAGCAGCACCGAGGCGCTCAACATGGAGCCGAGGCCGTGCTCGCGCGCTTGCCGCTCCATCTCGGCAACGATGAGGCCCGAGATCGCGCCGCCGTGAAGCCCGCCGAAGGGGCCGCCCGCCTCCGGATGCGGCCGCCACCGCGCGCCCTCGCGGGCAAAGATGGGGTCGGGAAGGCCGGGGCTGTCCATGGCTCAGCCCGCCCGGCGATAGGCCTGGCCGCGCAGCGCGTCCTCGACGAAATCGAGCCGGTCCTGGCCGAAGAACATCTCCTCGCCGACGAAGAAGGTCGGCGCGCCAAAGACGCCGCGGGCCACCGCCGCCTCGGTCCAGGCCTTGAGCGTCTGCTTTACTTCCTCTTCGGCGATGCGCGCCAGGATACGGCGATCGTCGAGCCCGGCCTCGCGGAGCGCGGCGGCGAAGACCGCGTCGTCGTCCATCTTGCGCCCGTCGCGCCACATGCCGGCAAAGGCCGCATCGCTGTAGCGCTCGAGATAGCCCTCCTCGACGGCGACGACGGCGCCGCGCATCAGCCGCAGCGTGTTGACGGGAAAATGCGGATTGCGCCGGAACGGCACCTGGTATTTGGCGACGAAGCGCTCAAGCTCGCGCGCGCTATAGGCCGCTTTCACCTTGCTGAAGGCGGGGCTGGTGTTGCCGGTAAGCTGGAACACGCCGCCGAGCAGCATCGGCCGCCAGACCACCGCCGCTTCCGCCCGCCGCGCGATCTCCGGCAGGCGCCGATGGGCGATATAGGAATAGGGGCTGCCATAGTCGAAATAGAACTCGACGGTGCCGGGCATCGGGGTCTCCGCGCTTGAGTTCCGAAAGGGAACGCTGCTAGCATGCGTTCTGAAAAGGAACTTGTCAAACAGCAAGCGGGCGAGGACGGCCATGCGTTGGGCGGAGTTGGATCGCGAGGCGTGCTCGGTGGCACGGACGGTCTCGGTCATCGGCGACCGCTGGACCCTGATGATCCTGCGCGACTGCTTCTTGCGGATACGCCGCTTCGAGGAATTCGAGCGCCGCCTCGGCATCACCCGCCATGTCCTGGCCGACCGGCTGAAGAAGCTGGTTGCGGCCGGCGTGCTGGCGCGGGTCGCCTATCGGCAACGGCCGCCGCGCTACGAATACCGGTTGACCGAGAAAGGGCTCGATCTCCACGCCGTGCTGCTGGCGCTGGTACATTGGGGCGACTTGCACAAGGGCGATGAGCGTGGCCGGCCCATGCTCTATCAGCACCAGGAATGCGGCCATCTCTTCGACCCCGTGATGACCTGCTCGGCCTGCGGCGGCGCGGTGACGGCGCGCAATGTCCGCATTCTCGATGGACCGGGGGCGGCCAAAGCGGCCAACGACGCCTAATCGCCCACTACCGCGCCGTCGCGGCGCGGATCGGCGGCGCCTTCAAGCCCCTGCGGCGTGACAAGAATGCCGGTAAGGCCGCTCGGCCGGTCGCCGATCGCGACGGTGTGACCGAGCGCCCGCAGCGCCGCCGCCATGGCCTCGGCGCCGGGTCGGGCTTCGACCTCGGTGGCGCCGTTGCGGTTGCCGTCACTGGGGAGATCGAAGGCGGCGGGCAGATCGTCATGCCCGTCGATGACGGCGATGATGGTCTTGGCGACGTCGTTGATGATCGCCGGTCCGCCGGCCGAGCCCACCACCAGCTTGAGCCTGCCGCCGGGGCCGAAGACCAGGGTCGGCGCCATGGCGCTGCGGGGCCGCTTGCCGGGCTCGACGCGGTTCGCCACCTCCCTGCCGCCGTCTTCCGGCACGAAGGAGAAATCGGTCAGCTCGTTGTTGAGCAGGAAGCCCCGCACCAGCAGCCGCGAGCCGAAGGCATTCTCGATCGTGGTCGTCATGGCGAGCGCGTCGCCGGCGCGATCGACGATCGCGATGTTGCTGGTGCCGGCCAGCTCCGGGGCGCGGTCGCGGCCCCAATCCGAGGCGTGGGCTCCCGGCGGATCGCCGGGCGCAGCCGGGCCCGCCATCGCATGGGCGGGATCGATGAGGCGCGAACGGCGGGCGAGATAGGCGGGATCGAGCAGCCCGCGCACCGGCACCGGCACGAAATCCGCATCGGCGAGGAAGCGGTCGCGATCGGCATAGGCGAGCCGTCCCGCCTCGGCAAAGAGATGCGTCGCCGCGACCGAGCCGGGTCGGAGCCGTGCGAGATCGAAGCGTTGCAGCAGCCCCAGCATCTCCAGCAGGGTCACCGCCCCCGAGCTTGGCGGCCCCATGCCGCACAGGCGGTTGCCGCGATAGGCGCCGCACACCGGCGCGCGCTCCCGGGCGCGATAGCGCGCGAGATCCTCAAGCGTGAGATCGCCGGGATTGGCCGGCGCGCCGGTGACGGCGCGGACGATGTCGGCGGCGATCGGCCCAGAATAGAAGGCATCGGCGCCGCCGGCGGCGACAGCGCGCAAGGTCGCGGCGAAGTCGGGATCGACCAGCCGCGCCTTCGGCGCTCCGCCCGCATCGTAGAAATAACTTCGCGCCGGCTCGGCAAGGCGCAGGAACGGGTCGCGCGCCAGCAACGCCTTGAGCCGCGGCGATGGCTCGAAGCCCTGCTCTGCCAGCGCGATCGCCGGGGTGAAAAGTTCGGCCCAAGGGAGCTTGCCCCAACGGCGGTGGGCGAGCTCCAACGCCCGCAGCAGGCCGGGCACGCCGACCGAGCGGCCGCCGACCACCGCGCTGTAGAACGCCATTGGCCGGCCATCGGCACCGAGAAAGCGGTCCGGGCGCGCGGCGGCGGGAGCGGTCTCGCGCCCGTCGATGGTGACGACGCGCCGCTCCGCCGCCGACCAATAGACGAGAAAAGCGCCACCGCCGATGCCCGAGGATTGCGGCTCGACGAGGTTGAGCACGAGCTGGATGGCGATCGCGGCGTCGATGGCGCTGCCGCCCTGCCGCAAGATCCCAAGGCCGGCGGCCGAGGCCAGCGGGTTCGCCGCCGCCACCATGTCGTGGCGGGCGATGCCGGCATGCGGCTCGATCCGGCCCGTCGCCGGCTCGGGCGGCACCTGCGCCAAAGCGGGAACGGCGAGAAGCAAAAAGGCGAGAGCGAGGCCGGCGCGGCGTTTCACGCGAGCGATCGTTCCATGCGCGACGCGGCGGATCAAGCGGCCGAGATCCTTATGACCCGGGAAAGAGCGGCGTTGTCAGGCCGTCATCCCTCGGCAACAATCGCCGCATGAGCGTCGCTCCGGGACCGCGCAATCTCATCACCGACGTCGCCGGCATCCGCGTCGGCAATGCCGGGGATGACCGGGTGCGCAGCGGAGTCACCGTCGTGCTGCCGGAACGGTCGGCAGTCGCGGCGGTCGATGTGCGCGGCGGCGCGCCGGGGACGCGCGAGACCGATGCGCTCGATCCGACCTGCCTGGTGGCAAATGTCGACGCCGTGGTGCTGAGCGGCGGCTCCTCCTTCGGACTTGAGGCGGGCGCGGCGGCGATGACCTGGCTGGCGGCGCGCGGGGTCGGGTTTGCGGTCGGCGCGGCGCGCATCCCGGTGGTGCCGGCGGCGATCCTGTTCGACCTCCTGAACGGCGGCGACAAGGAATGGGGCGAAGCGGCGCCTTACGCGCGGCTGGCGCGCGAAGCCTGCGAAGCGGCGGCGGCCGACTTCGCGCTGGGCAATGTCGGCGCCGGTCTCGGCGCCAAGGCCGGCTCGCTCAAAGGCGGCCTCGGCAGCGTCTCGGCCGTGACGCCGGAGGGGCTGGCGGTCGGCGCGCTGGTGGCGGTGAACGCGCTGGGCGATACGGTGATGCCCGGGCAGAGCTGCTTCTGGGCCTGGCCTTTCGAGCGCGCCGGCGAGCTTGGCGGGCAGACGCCGCCGCGGGGTGCCGTGCCGGCCGACGAGGCGCTGGTCGCGTCGCCCTTCGCGCGCATCGGCGCCAATACCACCATCAGCGTCGTCGCCACCAACGCCGTCCTCGACAAGGCCGAGGCGCGCCGCGTCGCCATCATGGCGCAGGACGGCTATGCCCGGGCCATCCGCCCGGCGCATACGCCTTTCGACGGCGATACCGTCTTCGTGCTGGCGACCGGAGCCCATCCGCTTGCCGAGCCGCGCGCAGCGGCGCTGTCGCTGCTCGGGGCGCTTGCCGCCGATTGCATCGCCCGCGCCGTCGCCCGCGGCGTCTTCACGGCGGAAAGCCTGGGCGGGCTGATGAGCTATCGCGATTGGCTCAAGATCCGCGGCTGAGCCGCTCCGCCTCCCACGGGAAGACGATCCAGGTGTCCTGGCTCACCTCGGTGACGAAAGTGTCGACCATCGGCCGTCCGGCGGGCTTGGCATAGACCGTGGCGAAATGCGCCTGGGGCAGCATCTCGCGCACCACCCGCGCCGTTTCGCCGGTATCGACGAGGTCGTCGATGATGAGAAAGCCCTCACCGCCGCCGCCCAGCCCTTTCAGCACCTGCACCGCCCCCGGCTGCTGCGCGCGATCCTCGTAACTGAAGATGCAGATGGTGTCGATGAGGCGGATATCGAGCTCGCGCGCGACAATGGCGGCGGGCACGAGCCCGCCGCGCGTCACGGCGATGATGCCGCGGAACGGACCCAACTCCGCCAGCCGCCAGGCGAGCGCGCGGGCGTCGCGGTGGATCTCCTCCCAGCTTACCGGGAAATTCTTTCGCACCGGCGCCGACAAGGCTGAATCTCCTTCCCGCTGTCCGGCGACGGGCAGCCTCCGGCCCGCCTTGGCTCAGCGGACGTAGATCTGAACCTCGTTGACCATGACGTTGGCGCTGCTCGTCGCCGAGAGCGAGACGCGGTCGCCGGGCAGACCCATGTTGTTGAGCGAGCGCAAGACGTCCTGGGCGTTGCGCTTTGCGGCGTCGGTGTGCAGCGCCACCTGCGCCGGCGTGCCGGCATTGGGCGTGACGGCGACGAGATCGAAGGAGGCGTCGGGCCGCCGCTCGAGCGCGCGCCTTACCGCGTTGTAGAGCGCCTCCTGGTAGGGGACGTTTCGCCGGTCGAAGCGGATGACCATCAGCGGGCGGCGCTCGCCGATGCCGGTCAGCGTGCTTCCCCGCGCCGGCGTCAGGCTCGGGGTGGCGGAGGCGAAGGCGCGGTTGGCGAGGCTCTGGCCGTAGAGCTCGCCGTTCTTGATGGCGAGCGACAGGGTGACGAGATTGCTGCGCTCGTTGCTGACGTAGTTGCTCTGCCGGCTGATGTCGTCGGAGAGCGAGTTGAGCAGGCGGTCGATCAGCACCACGGTGCGGTTGACGTCGCTTTCGAGCAGCCCGAGCTGGCGGTGGTCCTCATCGACCGCGCCTTGCAGGCCATAGGCGGCTTTGACGGATTCCAGAATATAGGCGGCGAGCGAGGAATCGCTGGCGGCCTGGTTGGAAAGGCTGTTGAGCTTGGCGATGTCGTCGCTCATGCGATCAAGCGCGCCTTGCGCCTGGTTCCATTGAGCGATGAGTTCGGGATTGCCGGGCGTCGTGCCCACCTGGAGGCGGGAATTGATGGTGCCGACCAGGCTGTAATAGGTCGCGGCGTCCTGCGCCATGCCCTGGCGCAACTGCTGCAGCGCGCCGTTCTGCTGATTGATGTTGTCTTGCAGCCGCTGCAGGTCGTTGCGCAGCGCGGCCACTTTGGCCCCGACATAGGTACCGGTGGGCGAGCCGGGCGTCACCGGCGGCGCGGCGAAGCTGCCCGTGCCGAGCGCCGGCGGCTGACGCACGCCCACGGTCGGTTGCGGATTGAGCTCTGCCGAGGAGGGGGGGATGGGGATGACCGTGCCGCCGCCGGCGGCGGACGGTTTGGCGGTGGTGCTGGTTTCTTCCTCGCCGGTAAGGGAGGACCAGACGGAATCGGCGGTGTTGCCGATATAGGAGCAGCCGGAAAGCAGCAGCGCTGCCATGGCCGCGCCAAGATGCGAGCGACGAACTACCATGCTAAGTGGCTACCTTTGCCTCAGCGTCCCCACCACACGACACAGGCCCGATGATCTCGCCGAGATACCGAAATCATCACCCCTTCATCAGCCTGAAACCCCTTGCAGATACTACGCAATGGCCGTTCTACCCACAAGCAGGTTTCGTCGTGGGGGGCCGATCGCCCGGGCCGTCTTGCCTTCGGCCGGCGATGCCGCTAGCTTCCGCCGTTCTCCGCAGCCGGCTGCGCCGACAATTGCGCCCGTAGCTCAACTGGATAGAGCACCAGACTACGGATCTGGGGGTTGGGAGTTCGAATCTCTCCGGGCGCGCCATTTATTTCAGCGACTTAGTCCCTCTGCGGCGGCCGGCCGCCTGCCGGAAGTATCTCGGAAGCAGCAGACGCAATCGCATTCGCGTGCTCCAGGGCCTGTGGACCCGCGCCTTCCCGCCATGTCTGGCGCGCGGTCTCTTCGCATCTGACGCAGAGGCGTCCGAGCTTACCCGAAGCCCGGATTTCTCTATGTACAGGCACATGTCGCGACGGCGATCTTCGGCGCCAGGCCAGAAGCCGGGGCATCGTAAGCGTCCGGGCGGCGCCCCCTGGCGCCAAAGAACGCCGTCCCTCCGGAATCGCAGCCCGTTGACCCGCTGCCACATCGCCCCATCCCTGCGCAACCCAGACCCATCCCGCGTCCCAGACGGGCTCTTGCTCCCACCAACGCGCCAACCGGCTGCAACGCAGCGCGTGCCTGCGTGAAAAATCCAGGCCAGGGGCTTCCCGGCAGGGGGCGCCCCCTTGTGGTTGTGCACCTCTGCATCTCGATCTATTGCCTACTCCATTATGGAAAAATTGTCCGGGCGGACGATGTCGGCGGGGCGGGACGTGACCTGTCCGGGGAGCAATAGCACTCGGATAAGCGACCCCGATGCCGGGACTGAGCTCGAGGCGGTCTATGCCGCTCGCAGCCTTTGGTCTGATCCGCTCACCCTGCCTCCCGGCATCGCAGGACACCAAATCCAATCCCTTGCGAAGGCGGCGGCGCGCCGGAGCTTCGTCGCCACCATTGGAACCGGCCCCGGCAAGGCACCCTGCTTTTTTGCTCTCATCGGCGATGCCGCGACAGGAGCGGGGGCGGCGGGCGAGATTCCATGCAAGCGGGCGATCGCCGCCGGCCAAGAGGAAGCGGACGAGGAGGACCGAACTCACAAGCTCCGTCCGATATTCCGCATGACGCGACCATGCGTCACGGCCTCGGCCGCAAAGCGACGGCTCTGCTTGCGCAGTAATTAAGCCGACCTCGCGGCTCAGCGCGACAAGCCGGGCAGCGGCACGCTCGTCGTGTATTTGATCGTCTTCAGAACGATCACTGAATTGACGGTGCATATGTCCGAGAGGGTCATGATCCGATACCTGAGCACTTCTTCGTATTCCGCCAGATTGGGCGCGATGACATGCAGCAGGAAATCCGTGTCACCGGCGGTCGAGTAGCACTCGATGACCTCTTTGACATCCTGAATGCCGCTGGTGAAACGATTGAGCGTAACGGGATCGTGATACTTTAGTCGAACCCTGAGAAAGGCGGTGACATGAAATCCGAGCCGTTCGCGATCGAGGAGCGTCACCCGCCTCACAATGACGCCCATTTCCTCGAGACGTTTGACACGGCGCCAGCACGGCGTTCTGGAAAGGCCGACGCGCCCCGCAAGCTCCTCCATGGATTGATCGGCGGCGTCCTGCAAGCTGCGCAATATACGGCAATCAAATTCATCAAACTGGAACACGGGAGCGGCACCCAGGCCGATTTCCCGAGGTTTGCCAACGTTATGTGCGCCGCCGGTCACGGAGCCTTGCTTCTCGAGCTCGTCACTTACTGAATTCATTTCCCAAGTTGAACCCATTTCCCAACGCTCTTGCGCGTCTCAACGTCAGCTCACGGCTGAAAACCATAACGATTGTTCGCGGCAGAATACCATATTTTTTTGCATAGGACGGCCGTTCTAATGACGGGCCTTATGGTCGCCGGTTGTTGCGCCGGACGGCGGTCGACGCCTCAATTTTGCACACATTGCCTTCGGGGCCGGCGTTACAGTGTTTTGAGGGAAGCACGAATATAGCCCTTTTGGATAGCATAAAAGAGACAAGGAGCTCGCCGAGCATGTTGACCCCGGAGACAAACGACATCTTGACCCGGGTTGGTCGCGGGACGCCGATGGGCAATTTGATGCGATGCTATTGGCATCCGATTGCCGCCGTCGCGCAACTCGATGCCAATCCATTCCGCACGCTGCCCGTGGAATTGCTCTGCGAGAAGCTGGTTCTGTTCCGCGACCGAAGAGGAAAATTGGGCCTGATCGAAGGGCGCTGCGCGCATCGCCGCGTGAACCTGGTGAATGGAATCGTCGAGGAAGACGGTTTGCGCTGCCCTTATCACGGCTGGAAGTACGACCGCGGCGGAAACTGCATCGAGCAGCCGTTCGAGAAAACGTCGCGCCCCGACGGCGACTACAAGTCCCGATGCGGCCTGAAAGGATATCCGGTGCAGGAACTTGCCGGCCTCATTTGGGCCTATCTCGGAGCGGAGCCGGTTCCGCTGCTCCCCCGCTGGGCGCCCCTGGTGTGGGAGGAGGCGGTACGCGACATCGCGACCGTTGTTCTTCCGTGCAACTGGCTGCAGTGCCAGGAGAACTCTCCGGACCCGGTGCATACCCAATGGCTGCACGCCTATCTCGACGGCTACGTGCGCTCGGTCGTCGGGCAGGTGGACAAGACCGATTTTCGCAAGCTCGGGCCGACGGCCGGACGGGAGACGCAAAGGATCCGGTTCAGCGAATTCGCTTACGGTCAGATCAAGATGCGGATGGTCGAAGGCGACACCGGCGAGGAGGAGGATTGGACGGTTGGCCATCCAACGATGTTCCCCAACGGCCTGCTGACCGGCTGCCAATGGGCATACACGATGCAGTACCGCGTGCCCATGAACGACACCAGCACCTATCACGTTTCGCTCTATGTTTTCCCCGCGGCGCCGGGCACGACGGCGCCGCGTCAAGAGCGGGTGCCCCATCGCGAGGTTCCGCTCAAAGACGAGAAGGGACGATGGATTCTCGATTCGACGTTCAACCAGGATTACATGGCCTGGACCGAGCAGGGTCCGATTGCGGAGCGGCACCTCGAGAAGCTGGGGCTGTCCGATCAAGGGATCGTCCTCTATCGGCAGATGCTGCTGCGCGAGATCGAAAGGGTCAAACGCGGCGAGGATCCGATGGGCGTGTTCCGGGATCCCGCCCTGAACATCTGCGTCGACTTGCCGCGGGAGCGCGTGAAGCATCGCCTGACGTCCCGCCCCGTCTACAGACCCGCGACGGGCGCCATCGCCAGCGATCACGGCTACAGCGAGGATGCCGAGCTGATCGAGCAGGCGCTCGCAACCTGGGACACCATTCCCGCCTACGCGCGCGTCGCCGCCGCGGAATAGGGGAGCATCATGACCCGCTCGCTCCATCTCGGAGTCTCTCCGGGCCGAAAAAGGCCGTACATGCTGCCCTTGAACAACCCGTCGGTCGTTTCGCCCGGCGATGCAGGCCACCTTCGCCCCGATGATCTGGTGGTGGGCGTCCTGGCGGCAGGGCGGGCGCGCGCCTATCCGTGGTGGATATTGGCCAACCACCACATTGCAAACGATGTGCTTATCCTTTCGAGCGATCCCAAGGGCTATTTGCTGAGCAGCGAGACCAACAGCGCGGGCAGACCGCTTGCGCCCTGGTACGAGACCGTCCCGCTCCTGGTCACGCTCTGCGAGCACTGCGCCGGCTGCTCCGCCTATATGCCGGTGTTCGAGGATGCGCCGGAAAATCCGCTGATTTTCATCTTCGCCGAGCGCAGCAGCTCCGCCTACAGCTCGGTGGGCACCTACACCATATCGGACGTCGAAACGCAGAGCCGCTGGCATCCTTTCACCGGAAGAGCCTACAGCGGCCCGCTCGAGGGGCGGCGGTTGAAACGCATCCCCGCCTTCATCGAACGCTGGGACACGTGGCGGCGCGAGTTTCCCAAGACGGACGTGGCGTTCGCGGCGGAAGAGATGAGAACCCGCTTCCACGTTCGCCAGCTTCCCCGCGTGGAAACCGACACCGCCCACACGAGCACCTTGGTCGCGCGCAGGCAGGCCCCCGAGCGGATCGACCATCGCCTCGATCGGAACGAGCTCGTCCTTGGGATCGGCAACAGCGGCGGCGACAAGTCGATCGCCTACACGCTCTCCTACCTGAAGAAGGCCGGCGGGGTCCACCAGTTCAATTTCGACGGGGAACCTTGCCTCTTGCTGGCGAGCGGCGCGTACAGGGGATTCGCCTTCAGCCGGCGCGTCAACGGCGAGATCCTTGATTTCGAACGCGCCCCGGGCGACGCATTCCGCGTTCGCGACCACATCTCCCACTCCATTTGGAACTTCGTCGGCGAAGCCACGTCCGGCGGCTTTGCGGGAAGCAGGCTCGAGATGATTCCCGACAGCTACGTCTCGAAATGGTCGGACTGGAGCCTGGCCCATCCGGAGGCCGCGATCGGCGACCGCGTCGCCCCGGTTGAACCGCGCAAAGATCGCGTCGAAGACCGTCTGTTGCAGCAAGCCGCGGCACACCTCGAACCTCGGAGCCAACAATGATGGACGTCGTTCGTCAAACCGCCAAGGCCGGACGCCTCGTGATCTGGGAAGAGGTCGCACGCGACGGCGCGCAGGCAAAGACGCTGATGAATGCCAATCAGAGAGTGGCGATCGCGAGAGCGACCGGAGCGCTTTTCGGCCAACACGGCCCGCATCACGTCATCTTCGCCGCCGGACTCCCGGCGGTTTCCAGGGAAGAGGCGGAAATCATGCGGCAACTGGCCGACCAGGTGGACAATTGCACGCTGGCTCATCACGGTCGGGCGCGGCGCGAGGACATCGATCTCGGCGTCAACGCGCTCCGTGGCGCCAAGCACGGCCGGTTGACGTTTTTCATTCCCATGTCGGCGCCGATGGCCGCCGCCATGGGTCTTGGAACGCCCGAAGCCGCCCTCGCGCGAGGTCTCGACATCCTTGCCTACGCGCTGGACAAGGGAGGCGGAATGCCGGTGGACGTCGCCCTCATGGACACCGTCAATACCGATCCGCGCGCGGCCGCGGAAGCGGCAATGATGCTGCACGACGGCGGCGCGGCGATCATCAAGCTCTGCGACACGATCGGCGGCTTCTACCCCGTCGCCTGCGGGCGCTTCTTCGACACGTTCTTCGCCAGCCTCGACGATGACGTCGTCATCGGCGTGCATCAGCACAACGATCTCGGTTTTGCGCTCGCGAACAACCTGGAAGCCGTCCGAGCGGGCGCCCGCGTGGTTTCTTCGTCCTGGCTGGGCCTCGGCGAACGCAATGGTCTCGCGCCCACGGAGCAGACGATCTTCGCGCTCGGCTTCGATCGCGATACGCTGAGCGATCGGCTCGGCTGCGTTGCCGATTTCTGGCTGACCCCGCCGGATCTCACGGGCATCGTGCAGATTGCTCGAACCGTCAGCGAATTTGTCGGCATTCCCATCAGGGTCACCGACGCGATCGTCGGCACCGGCGTCAATTCGATTTCGACGGGGACGCCGTTCCGGGAGCGCCGGGTGTTCATGCCTTTCGACCCGCTCAAGGTGCTCGGGACGAAGGCGGAGGTGAAGCTCACCCATCTGGCCAGTCGCGCGGTGATCGTCGCGGTCGCCGCCGAAGCCGGTGTCACGCTCGAAGCGCCGGTCGTCGAAGCCGCCCTGCATTGGGTGAAGCACAAAGCCTATCAGCAAGGCAGCGCCGAGGTGTCGAAGGCGACATTCCTCGAATATCTGCGGCAACAGTCAAGCGAAGCCGCGTCCGCGCGGGCCTGAGCGCTCTCCACCTCGCGCCGGCTCGCCTGCAAGTGTCGAGTTTCGGCGGACCAACGCCGCTTACGGTGCTTGCCGGACGCGCGCCCGTGTCCGGGAGTCGGATCGAGGAGGCACGGCGATGATCAATTCCGCGCCGCCACGCAGGCGGCCCAGAACCCTCTTCGACAAGATTTGGCAGCGGCACGTCGTCAGCGATTTCGGCGATGGACTCTGCCTGCTTTATATCGATCGGATCCTGCTGCACGAGCGAGGCGGCGGAATGGCCCTCGCGGCGCTGTCGAGGGCGGGGCGGAGGGTGCGTCGTCCCGAGACGGTGTTTGCGACGTTCGACCACGTTCTCGACACGCGGCCGGGCCGGACCGGCGCGGCTCTCGCATCGGGAGGCGCCGAGTTCATCGACGCGCTGCGGCGGGGTTCGGCGTTCCACGGCGTCGAATTATTCGACATAGCGGACGAGCGGCAAGGGATCGTTCACGTCATATCGCCCGAGCAGGCGATCGTATTGCCCGGGACGACCGTCGTATGCAACGACAGCCATACCTGCACGCTCGGCGGCGTCTCGACGCTGGGATTGGGAATCGGAACCTCGGACATCGAGCACGTTCTCGCGACTCAGACATTGGTGACGCATCGCCCGAAGACGATGCGCCTTCGTCTCGAGGGAAGACTCCCGGCGAGCCTGACGGCGAAGGATCTCGTCCTTCACGTCATCGGCACGATCGGCGCCGCGGGCGCCAACGGCTACGCGGTGGAGATGGCGGGCGCCATTGTTCGCGACATGACCGTGGAGGAACGTCTGACGGTTTGCAACATGGCCGTCGAATTCGCCGCCCGCAGCGCGGTCATTTCTCCCGATGAGAAGACGTTTCGTTACCTCGCCGGCGGCACCTTTGCGCCGAAGCGCGCCCTGTGGGAACGGGCGGTGGCGGCATGGCGGGAATTGGCGTCGGATGCGGACGCCGTCTTCGATGCGGAGACGGTCGTCGATTGCGGCGACCTGGAGCCGCAAGTGACGTGGGGGACCAGCCCGGAGCACACGCTTCCCATAGGCGGGGCCGTTCCCCGTCCCGAGGAATGTCGGGACCCGGCGCGGGCTCGCCGCTCGCTTGAATACATGGAGTTGACACCCGGCATGCCGATCGCCGGATTGCCCGTCGATGGCGCGTTTATCGGCTCTTGCACCAACGGACGGCTCAGCGATCTGAGGACAGCCGCCGAGATCTTGAAGGACCGGCGTGTCGCCCCGACTGTCCGGGCGCTTTGCGTGCCGGGCTCTACGCGGGTGAAACGAATGGCCGAAGCCGAAGGATTGGATCGAATCTTCGTCAATGCGGGTTTCGAGTGGCGAGAATCCGGGTGCTCGCTCTGCTTCTCGGGCGGCGAGAATTTCGAGCCCGGGCGGCGCGTCATCACGACGACCAATCGGAACTTTGAGAACCGCCAAGGCAGGTTCGTTCGCTCTCATCTCGCCAGTCCAAAAACCGTCGCGGCCAGCGCCATTGCCGGCCATATCGTCGGCGCCGACATGTTGGGGAACCGTGCTCGATGACCTCCGAACCCGTCATACGCCTGACCGGCATCGCCGCTCCTCTCTTGCGCGACAATGTCGACACGGATCAGATCATCCCGTCTCGCGCCATTCGCCTGCAGAAAGCGGGGCTTGGTCGAAGTCTGTTCGCGGCGTGGCGCTATAGCGACGATGCGGGCTGCGAGAATCCGGAATTCGTGTTGAATCGCGAAGCCTACAGACGCGCGAACTTTCTGATCGGAGGCGCCAATTTCGGCTGTGGAAGCTCGCGAGAAGCCGCCGTCTGGGCCCTGAAGGATTTCGGATTTGCCGCCATCCTGGCCGAGAGCTTCGGAAACATCTTCTACGCCAATTGCATCGCCAACGGTCTCGTGCCGGTCGCGCTCGAGCGGACCGCAGTGAGCCGCCTGGCGGCGCTTGCCGAGGACGTCGAGGGAAGGGACCTCTTCCGCATCGATGTCGAGTCATGCACGGTCCATCCGCCGGACGGGTCCAGCATCCGCTTTTTCCTTCCCGTTCTCTATCGAAGGATGCTGGTCAGCGGGAAGAAGATGATTGACGTGGTGCTGGAACACGAGGACGAGATCGAGGCCTGTGAACAGCGCAACAGGGCTGAGCAACCCTGGCTCGTCCCAGTTCGCTGAAGCGGGCGGCGGAGTGATCGATCCGGCGAAGGAGCGATTGCGACCGGCGGGGGGACTATTCCACGGGGCTTGTCGTGTCGGGTTTTCTGGCCGCCGCTGCCCGTTGAGCCTGCATAACCTCGGCAAACCAGCCGAAACTCGATTCCGCGCCTGCCAATGCCTCGTCTTGGGTCGAATAACGACGATCCGAATAGTCGCCAATCAACGTCCAACGGCCGGCATCCTCCGGATCTCGCCGATACTCGTTGAAGAAAAACGTGCCGTCGGGGCGTTGCAACACATCGATGCACCGAAACCGATCGAAATCCTCGAGGCTGGCCACGACGATCATCGTGGATCGCCCATACGATCGACCGCGCCGATCCGCGGCGGACCCTTGTCGACGCAGCGAGGCTTTGGGGCGGATTTCGGCCAGGACATAGCAGGAATTACATTTTAAAGTGTTGACGCTTCGCGGGAAGCTTTTTTATACTAATAGTAGAATGCAGCATGATCAAGCGCATCGCATCATCAAGCCGTCGGAACTTGCCGGGCATGCGGCGGAGGACGGCGAGGCTTCCATCGAAGCCGTTCATGAGCTTTGCAATCCCGAGCCTACCGGCTCGCGACGAGCAATCCAGTTCCACTTTTGAACAACGGCAGGGGCGGACTCGATGAGAGGGCAAACAATGGGCAACTGGCGCAGGCCTCACTATGCCTGGACGGTGGCCGCCGTGACATTTCTGACATTGATGGTGGCTGCCGGCTTTCGCTCGACTCCGGGTGTCTTGCTGGTTCCGGTCGAGCAGGAATTCGGTTGGTCGCGCGGAACGACCTCTCTCGCGGTCGGCGTAAATCTTATTCTCTATGGCCTTATCGGTCCGTTTTCCGCCGCGATGATGGACAAGTTCGGCATCCGCCGCGTCATGTTGGCGGCCATTGCGATGGCTGGGAGCGGAGCGGCCGCGACGCTGTTGATGCAATCCTCGTGGCAGTTCGTCGCAGCCTGGGGAATCCTCGTGGGCGCCGGAACCGGCGTGACGGCAAACGTGCTCGCCGCCATGATCGTTTCCCGCTGGTTCACGGCGCGCCGCGGGCTGGTGATGGGATTGCTCACCGCGGCGGCGGCGGGCGGCCAACTTCTCTTCCTTCCGCTGCTCGCGAACTTCGCAACGCAATACGGCTGGCGCAGCGTGGCGATAACGATCGCCGGCGCCACCGTGGCCTTGCTCCCGGTTGTCGCGCTCTTGATGAGGGACCGTCCGGAAGACGTGGGGCTGGCACCCTATGGCGAACTGCCTTCGGCAAATGCGGCACGGCCGCCGGCGGCCCCTGCGGCCCCTCCTTTGGCTGCGGCCTTCAACGCCCTCGGTGCGGGATTGCGCTCGCGTGATTTCCTATTGCTCGCCACGACTTTCTTCATCTGCGGCGGATCGACGAACGGCCTCATCGCGACCCATCTCATCCCGGCTTGCATCGACAACGGCTTGGCCGAGGTGACCGGCGCGAGCCTGCTGGCCTTCATGGCCGTCTTCAATTTCATCGGCACGACCGGGTCGGGCTGGTTGACCGACCGGATAGACAGCCGAATACTCCTCAGCGCCTATTACGGGCTGCGCGGTCTCTCGCTGCTCTATCTGCCGTACTCGTTCGATTCCGTTTATGGCCTGTCCGTGTTCGCGGTATTCTACGGTTTGGACTGGATCGCAACGGTGCCGCCGACCGTCCGTCTCACGACGAATATTTTCGGCAAAGAGAAGACCGCCATCATGTACGGTTGGATCTATGTCATCCATTCGGTCGGCGGAGCGGCGGCCGCCTTCCTCGCGGGCGTGTTGAGGGCGGATCTGGGCAGCTATATCACGCCGTTCATGTCGGCGGGCGCGTTGTGCTTGATCGCTTCCGGGATGGTGCTGCTCATCGGCAGCCGCGAAACCCGCGGCAGGACAAGCGGTCTTCCGGCAGGGCACATCGCCCCGCCGCAGCACTCCGCCTGACCCAAGCCAGGGTCGGCACTGCGACGGATGGCATAGGTTGGCGTGGCGGGCAGCGCGGCGCCGCCGCCGATGGGTCAGCGCCAGCCACGTCCGCCGGTGCCGCAGCGCGTGATGGCCGCTGGCCGAGCGGGACCGGCCTATCAAAGCCGGCGTGGCCCGGCGCGGCCGGTCTTCGTCGCTGGGACCTGAGCCAAGACTAACAGGACGCGCCTGTACGGCCGGGTGCCGGGGGGGGGGGACGGAGGCTTGTGGCCAGGGCGCTTCAGGGCCGGCGGCGAAGGACGACCTTGCCCTGGGCATTTTTTGCCTCGCATCCGCGCGGGACAGCAGCTTTTGCCGCCCCTGCCGCGCGCGTCCGCCGGCGAAATCGCCCAGCCAGAGCCGCATTTTACGGCATGACTATTGCTTCCGCCGACGCGCAGGGCCTTCGACGCGCCGTGACTTCGGCATGGCCGCACCAGAGTGGAGCAGCACGTGGACTTTCTCGTCAGCCTCGCCGCCGTTATCGACCGGTTCGATCCGAGCATCACTGGGTTCCTCGATAATTTCCGCGCCGATGACGTGCCGCTGAGGCTCTCCGTCGCCATTGTCGCGGCCGGCACCGTTCTTCTCGCCATGCTCGCGATATGGGGCACGATCGCCTGGCGGCGGATAACGCGGCTGCATCGCCCGGTGCGATCCTCCGGCACGTGCCTCGAGTTCGCGAGGCGCTTCGAGCAGATCGACATCCTTTTGTCCCAGTCGATATTTGGCTCGACATGGAATGAATACCGGGCGGTGCTCAGAAGGGAGGGCGGCAGAATTCTCTATCCTCGGCCGCCGGGCGAGTATTTCGGGCTGCATGCGCTCGGCCAGGCGGCGTTCCCGGACCGGTTGTTCGCGGCGGCTCATGGCTATTTCATCGGCATCGGATTGCTGCTCACCTTCGTCGGACTGGTCGCCGCCCTGAAATTCGCCGCCGCCGGGGTGGCATCCACCGACGTCGCCGTCGCCAAGCAGGCGCTCAATGCGCTGCTCAGCGCGGCGTCGTTCAAATTCATGACCTCGATCGCGGGCCTCGGTTGCTCGCTGGTGCTTTCGCTTGCCGCGCGCTCGATGACCTATGTCGTCGAGAATGCCACGGCGACGCTGGCCCGGGATCTGGAGTCGCTGATGGTGCCGATCGTGGCGGAGAGCATTGCCTATGATCAGCTCGCCATCGCCCGCGAACAGGCCCTCCAGCTTGAGAAGCTCACTTCGACCCTCGCCGCCGCGGCCGCGAGCAAGGTCGCAAGCGGCGACGCTGCCGAGCGCGACCGCGAGGGCGTGCCGCAGATGGTGCGCGAGGTGGTCAAGGAAATGCGCAGCGCCGGCGCCGTCGAGATGCGGCAGCTCGCTTCGATGCTGGGAGAGGTCGGCGCTGCCATCGGTCGGACGCAACATCATATCGACAGATCCGGCGAGGCCTTCACCGATCGCATGAGCTCGGCCGCCTCGCAATTGCTGACCGCGGCTGCGACCCTCAGGCAGGAGGTGGGTGGCCGGATGAACGCCGTTGGCGACCGGCTCGACGTCTTGGCCGAGACGCTTGCCAAGAGCGAGATCCTATTGACCGCAGCGGCCGACGCCGCCGCGCAGCGATTGGCCAAAGGCGCCGAGGCGGCGGGCGGTGAAATTGCGCTCCGCGCCGCCGAAGCCAGCCGAGGGCTCCTGACGACGTCGGATGGGCTGGCGCAGCGCATCAGTGGCATGATCGACGGTTTCGACGGCTTCAATACGGCTCTCGGCTCCCAGATCGAGAGCATGCGGCAGATCGTTTCGTCGCTTGATGCCGCCAAGGGGGCGCTGGATGGAAGCGCCGCCACCTGGGCCCGGTCCAGCGATCCGATCGTGGCGGCGGTCGACGCTTCGAAGGGCGTGGCGCAAGAACTGGGACTCGTCGCCGATCGCGTCGCCGCCTGCCAGAACGACATGTCCGACATGGCCAAGGCGATGAGCGCGATTTCGGACAAGGCCGCCGCCGTCTGGGACAAGTACCAGGGACGTTTCGAGAAAGTGGACGACGACCTGAAAGCGGTCTTCCTGCGGCTGGAGGAGGGAACGCGCGCCTTCGGCAAGGAAGTCATGGAGTTCGTCGGCAAGCTCGATGCCAATTTGGCGGCGGGGACGCAGGCCCTGTCCATCGGCACCGAGGAGCTGCGCGAGGTGGCGGAGATACTGGTGGCCAATACCACGGCGAAAGCGGCCTGACATGCGCAGAACGGCAACCGCCGGGCGCGCGCCGCGCGCAAGCCTCCGCCACAAGAAGGCGGAGGGCGGCGACTACTTCGCCTCGATGACGGATTTGATGCTGGGCCTGCTGTTCGTCTTCATCATCATGCTCATGGCCTTCGCCCTCAATCTGCGCGAGGCGGAGCGAAAAATGTCAAGTACGACGCGAGAGCTGAGCGAGGCGCATGAGGCGCGCCGCGAGATGTTGCGCGACATCGCCAGGCTGCTTGAGGGGCATCTCCCCGTCACGGTGGACGAAGAGAACGGCACGCTGCAACTGGGAAGCGACGTTCTCTTTCCCAGGGGCTCGGCGGAGACCTATCCCGATGCGCTTCCGAAACTGCGGACGCTCGGAACCGCTCTCGATCTGGTTCTGCCCTGCTATGCCGTCGCCGGCGACGGCCGGCTTCCCGCTCGCTGCGCGAGGAAGCGCAAGGGGCGGCTCGAGGCGGTTTATATCGAAGGCCATACCGACACGGCGCCGATCCGAACCTCTCATTTTCAGAACAACTGGGAGCTTTCGGCGGCGCGGGCGTCCGAGACGCTGGACAAGCTGATCGAGGGCAACGGGGACCTTGCAGAGCTTAGGAACGACAGGGGCGAGCGACTGATCGGCGTCAGCGGATACGGCGAATACCGCCCGGTCGACCGCACCGGCACGGAAGAAGGCATGAAGAAGAACCGCCGGATCGAACTGCGCTTCATCATGGTCTCGCCGGAAACGCCTGAATTGAGCCGGTTGAAGGAAGAGGTACGCTGGCGGGAGTCGCCGTGACGCTCAGGGCCGTTCTCCAGCACTCCCGATGCGCGCCCGTTCCGCTGCGTTTTGCCCCGCCGCGCAGGGCGAAGCTGCCGGAGGTGGCAGACCAGTTGCTTCGGCGCTATGGCGCCGGCGATGCGCCGCGCAAATCGGCGGCCGAGCTCGACGCGCTTCTGCGACGCTTGCGGAAAGCCGATTACGTCTGGGAAAACGTCCACCCGAGGGACCGGCTCACCGTCGCCTGGGTGCTGTGGCGAGGGCCGGAGCCGCCGGCAGAGAAGAGGTCATTTCTGTCCGCGTTCCTCAAATGGGTGGAAACGCCGTGGCGGCGCGTCCAAGCGCGCCACCTCGCTTCCGCCTGGGCCGCCGCTTTCGATCCCCAGCTCGCAAGCACCCGGCTGGTCGGAGAATGGCTTGCGGCTCGCGCCTCGCAACTCTCGGATCCCTGGTCCCGTCTTGCGGCCGAATTCGACGTCTTCTCGATCGAGCATGGACCGGCGCGGCTCGCGACGGAATTCCTTGCTTCGACAGAGAGCGAAAAGAGCTTCCTGGATCGTCTCCGGCTCACGGGTCCGGCGGCGGCGGGCGGATTGATGCTGGAGACGCTCGGCGCGGCGGCATCGTCGGTCGAAGTCTCGCTCGAGCGCGCGCCGCGTCTTGCGCTGCGTCTCATCGAGCTTTGCTGCCACGAAGGCGCTTTTCGGCCCGCGGCCATGGCGAAGGCGGCCCCAAGGCGCGCCCTATCGGTTGGGCTTAAAATCTGCGAGGCGCTGCTGCTGCCATGGCAGCAGGCCGAGCCGCCCGAGGAGGTGAGGAGACAGATCCTCGACCATCTTCTGGCCCATTATGGCGACGCACGGATCAGCGACGCGATCTGGGAAGACCTGCGGCCGCCGGCGAGAAAAATCATGCGCGGCTGGCTCAAGCGCAGGACCATCGAGACGTTCTTCCAGATGGTCGGCGAGACAAATCCGGGCGACCGAGGACGGCGCCAGGCGAGTCAAAGGTTCTGGACGGCATATCAGGATCACGTCGAGGACGCCTGGCTCCTTGCCGGACCGCTGCATTTCGCCTCCTTGAAGACGAAGAGGGCCATCGGGCACGGACGCCTCGCGGGCTGCCGCTCCGGCGACAGCGCGCTGCTGCTCAGGATCCGCGGCATGACGATCGCCGAAACGAGCAAATTTGATTCATGCCAAGCCTGGCTGGCGCACAGCGGTTTCGCCCCGTCCCTCTATTGCGACGGCACGAAACCGTACTGGCTCGCCGCCTTGGCGACCGGCGCCGATTTCTCGCCCGTCTACGCCCGAAACGGGAGCAGCTCGTGGCAGGATAGAATGCATGATTTCATAGAATACCATACGGGACTTTCGATCCCGCGGCATGAGTATTTGCTCCCCGCCCGTCCCCGCTGAGCGGCCTCGCGCGGATATTTCCTCCGGGCGGGCACAGCCGGCGTCCCCGGGATGGTCAGGACGAGCCGCGATGGGGCAAAGCGGTCGGCGCGCTGGCGCCGGCCGTGGCCGGTTTCTGCGCGGGCCGCCTGCACGGTTCCTCGCCCTGAGCGGTTCCCGGAGAAGGCCGGCGTCCTCTCTCCTGGTCATCGAAGCCCGTGGCCGCGCAACAAGCCGCTGCTTTCGCCGGGGCGATTGCAACACACATTTACGTATTATTTACCGGAGCCTGCTCACCCTAGGCTTGCGCCCGGCTGTGGGCGCGCAGTGTGCCGGGCGTGGAGGGGGCCTGGGCGACATGGCATCGTTTCCCGGCACCGATCAGTCCCGACCGGCCCGACATCATGCGCTGGTCTCGGCCCCGAGAGCCCGCGACCAGGATGCGGCTCTCCATCCGGAAGGGGGCGAGGACCTGACGCGCGTCGACCAGTTCGCGATCAGTCCGCTCACGCTCCGCTTCGTGAACGACCGGACCGAGCGGCGGTTCAGGATGGCCGACCTCGCCCGCGGATTGACCACGATCCGCGTGTTCCTCGTGGCCGCCTTTTTGCTTTTCGGCGCCTTCGGCATTCTCGATCTCTATGTCATTCCGGAGGTCAGGGGCATAGCCTGGATCATCCGGTATGTCGTCGTTTGTCCCTTCCTGCTGTCCGTCGTGCTCCTGACCTACTCGCCGCGCTTCGCGCGCATGGCGCAGCTCGCGCTGTCGTCGTGCATGTTTGCCTGCGGCATCGGCATCCTGGTCATGATCGCGCTTGCCGCGCCCGCCGGCAGCGCGCTTTATTATGCCGGCTTGATCATGGTGGTGATCTACGGCGCGAGCCTCGTGCGCCTGCGCTGGACGACGGCCGCCGCCATCTCGCTCCTGCTGGTCGCGCTTTACGAGATCGTCGCGCTCTATGCCAATCCGATCTCGGCGCGGCTGGTGATCAGCAACGACTTCTTTCTCTGCATGTCCGTCGCCGTCGGCGTTTTTTCGGGGTATGTCCAGGAACTCCAATCGCGGCGGGATTTCGTCAGCACCGAGCTGTTGTGGCGGGAGAAGGCGAGATCCGATCGGCTGCTCGAAGAGGCCGAGGCGGCCAGCAGATCGAAAAGCAACTTTCTGGCGATGATGAGCCACGAGCTGCGCACGCCGCTCAACGCCATTCTGGGCTTTAGCGAGATCATGCAGCGGCGCATGTTCGGGCCGATCGGGTCGGAGCGCTATGCGAGCTATGTGGAGGACATACACCATACCGCGCAGCATCTCCTGAGCGTGATCACCGATATTCTGGACCTGTCGAAGGCCGAAGTCGGAAAACTCACGCTCAACGAGCAGGACGTCGATCTTTTCGCGGTGCTGGATCAATGTTTCCGCCTGCTGCGCGACCGCGCGGCGGAGAACGGGCTGCGTTTGTCGCTTGAAGCGATCGACGATACCCGGCCGATCCTGCGCCTCGACCCGACCCTTATCAAGCAGGTCGTCATCAACATCCTCGGCAACGCGATCAAGTTCACCCCCGCCGGCGGATCGGTGAGCGGCCGTCTCGCCCTCGACCATGACGGCTCATGGCTGGTCACCTTTACCGATACCGGCATCGGCATCGCGGAGGCCGATCTGCCGCGCATCGTGGAACCTTTCGTACAGGTCGAGAGCGCCTTCGTGCAAAAGCACGGCGGCGCCGGGCTGGGATTGCCGCTCGTCAAGAAGATCGCGGAACTGCACGGCGGGAGCATCGCCATCAAAAGCAAACTCGGCGCCGGCACCACCGTCATCGTGCGGATCCCCCGCGAGCGGCTCGTCCGGACGGCCGACCGGGCGGTCGGCGCGGCATAGAGCCTGTCAGGCTCTTGGGGCTATGCCTGGCCCTTGCGTAGCGTCAGCAGGCAGACGCGGCCGGTTGGATCGAGCTGGAAGTCGATCGCCGCCGCGGGCAGGTCGGCGGCGAGGGCGCGCATGGCCGCCTCGTCGCGATAGACGATGCTCCAGTCGCAAAGGAATTCCATCGGCCAGAGATTGCCGATCGGCGTCTCCATCATGTTGCCGACGAGAAGCGTTCCGCCGGGCGCAAGCTGGGCGAACAACGAGTGAACGAGCAGGCGCGCGCGGCGCGCCGAAAGATAGTCGACGAAGCCGACGGTGTAGATCAGATCCTGCGGCGCGAGTTTGCCGAAGAGCTCGCCGGTCTTGAGCAACTGGATGAAGGAGGTATGCAGGCAGCTTACGCTCGCCTGGCCGTGCAGCCGCATCACCTCGAGATAGGTCTGCTCATAGGCCTGCGACAGCGCCGCGTGGTCCTGATCGATGAGCGTGAACTGCACGGGGCGCGGCAATTCCTTGAGCTGGAGGTAGTCGACGACCTCGCGTGCCGGCCCGCAGCCGAGCGTGGTGATGCGCGCCGGCCCCGACCGCGATGCCAGGACGGTGCCGGCGATCGCCTCTCGCATCATCACCATGCGCGTTGCGATGCATTCGGCGACGTCGAGCCCGAGCCGGTGAACCAGCCGGTCGCCAAGCCGCTCGCCTTCGCGGCGCCAGGCATACACCATGTTCATGACCTGAAAGTCACCGGGATAGCCGAGCGGCTTCTCGTAGCTGCGCCGCCAGATCGGGCCGCCCAGGAACTCGGGCACCAGCACGAATTCGCTGAACTGCTTTACCGCCCGGCGGGCCGTCTCGTCCGCCATGAGCGGCGCCACGATCTCGTTCGCGCGATGCCAGAGCGTGCGCCAACGCGGGAGAATGCGCTCCTCGGACGCTGCCAGCATCTCCGTGATCGCGGCTTCGCTCGGTCTCGTCTGCTCGAAGCGGATGAGCGCGGCGCGGCAACTGCGCAAGAGGTGCAAGACGTCCGCGCTGAGCTGCCGATATTCGGGCGGGACCGTACTCGCCGCATCGGTCAGCTCGTCGAGACCGGTGCGGACCAGCACCTCCTGGTATTTCGCGACGATCTGCCCGATGCCGATGCAGCCGTCGACAAGCCGCACGCCGATTTTGGCGCCCCGCGGCATCGGATCGACCCTGGCGATCTCGCCGGTGCCGTGGAACAGACAAACTCCGTGAATTCCGAGATCGACGAGCACGCGCTCGCCGACGGTGCATACCTCGTTCGAACCAGGCGTGGTGACCGCGCCGAGACCGCTAAGACTGATGTCCTCGAGCGCATGGTCTAGCCGGTCGATGGTTAGTTTCGGCAGCACTCCTTTAAAGAGATCGCGCACCCTATAACGCTCGGCACGGTAGAAGATCGTCCGACCGTGCTCCCCCGTCAACTCCTCGTAGCTCTTCATAGCCTGCTCCGCCGGCTCCCCCTTTGGCGCCGGCTGCCCCCCGGTGCAGACGCCTGCATTCCCCACAACCAACTATAGCCAAGGCGTGTAAGGTCACAAGAGACGAAACGTATGGTTGCGTGAATTGCAGCCCTCGTTTTCCCGGTTTTTGGGTTGGTCCCAGGCAAATCGATGAGAACGGATCGAGAATCTGTTTATTGAAGTGTCATGGCAGATGGACGCCGCCCGTCAACAGTTGCGCCACTACGTCCCTTGAAATGACGCAACGGCACCCGCGGGCGGCCTCCCCGATCGGGAACGACCGGGACCGCCGGAAAGGAATTTTCGCAGCCTAAATCAATACGTTGAGCAGTTGCGTGGGCGCCTCTTGCGGCACGGAGTGGAGGCGTGACCGGACGCGCTTATCCTCGACCATCGAGACGAAGATCGATCGACGTGTTCTGACGCTGTCTGACGCCGGTGTCCGCGGATTTCGCGCGAGCCTGGACATTTTGAAGGGTTAGCTCGGCGTATCATGCATAGCATCCTTTACGAGATCGGGGCCGTACTTTGTCGCCACTGCCGCGTCGAAAGGCGGGCTTGGCCGTTGCAAGGCGAAGCACCTGAGCGAGGGCAGGCGTCGTTCAATCCGCGGGGCGGTGCGACCGCCGGTCGCGGCGTGAGGCGTCATTGCAGACCTCTGAGGCACCGCAGCGAAAATCGGCCGCTCGTCCCACGGCGCCTGACATCGCCCTTCGTCCTCGGTATCCTCGGCCCTCCGCGGCGGTCCGGCAGGGAGGGGGAACGGCTATGGCATCCGAAAGCGACATCAGGAAGATGCTCATCGATGCCCTTTGGCCCAGCATCCAAGAAGCCGTGCGGCAGGAGCTTGTCGCGCTGGACGAAATGAAGGCGGAATTCGCCAGCAGCGCCGCCGCCCTCCGTCGCGAGGTCGATGAATTGAAAACCACGATCTCGGACGAGATCGCCCGTCGGACCAGTCTTGTTCTTAACGATCTCCAGCGTCACGTCGACCAGGAGATCGGCACGAAGCTGGGAGGCGTCCGATCGCAATTCGTCTTGAGCGCCGCGGAGCTGCACACGCTGCGGGACGACGTGACTCAGAAGATTGCGCGATTGGCGCAGGACGTGAGCCTGCTCGATCAGCGGCTGAAGACCGCCGGCGCCGCGCTGGCGGAAAAATCATCGCAGCAGCCCCCGAGCGCGGACGCGCCGGGCAGCGAAGCCGGAGCGCCCGATGCGGCCGCGGCAGGGCCGTTCTCTTCATCGAGAGGGCAGTGAGCGCCATCCACCCCCTTCGGAGAGCGTGGGTTCTTTTTCGCGGGCCGGGAGAAGCGCGGCACGGCCCGGAAATCCCCTCCTCTGCCGGTTAATTCGGCGCCGCCGCGACGCGCCGCCGACGAAGCGGGCCCGAATTTATCCGGCGGGCGGCGACGGCGCGGCACAAGCCGGCGGCTTCGCTTCGAGCCGTTCCGTAAAAGATGCGAGTAAGTATGGTTAAAAATAGATTGCTTTTTATTTAAACTTTCTTGCGGTTCATTCGGTATTTGTCTGAAATCTACCCCGAGGACGATGCCAAGGGGCTCATAATGAGCGCGTCAATGCTTATCAACGGCAAAACGGCGACTGGCGCCTTCCAAGGGGCGCCGGCGGTTCCCGAGCCGGCGTGGCTGGGGAAAACCTGGTGGCGGCGCGTGCCGCTACGCCGCCAGCGGCCGGCAACGACGTTTCAAAGGTGCCTTGCGCTTCACATCTTCGTCGCGCAGCGCGCCAGCGCCCTGGATTAGGACCGGCATCGCGGGTTTTTGTGGCGCGGCTGCGGCTCCCCTCCCGCGGCGCGCTTGGTGGGCGGCCGAGGAGCGGGTGTCCCCAACGACGCTCCTCGGCCGATCCTCCGCCCGGCCACTCGCCGGGCGCGTCCTTCGTGCGATCATCGATGGCGTTGCGCCGGAGCTTCGAGAGAAGAGCCGGCAGGAAACGCGCAGGAACTCGAAGGATATCGGGCGAAGACGTTAACGCTGAAGCGTCCGGTCGGACTGATTTGCGAACATCGGTCCGCCGGCTCGCGCGCCCACCGCGGGCGCATTGAAGTACTCGATCTGGTAAACCCGATCATAGTGGCCGAGCCGCGTGTGGATGAAGTTTCCCTCCCCATCCAGCGCAACCTCAGGCTTGACCGCCGACGACGTCGGACAGGTGACGTGGTTGCCGGCAACCGACGAGGATTTCACGCCGCCATTGGCGAAGAATTCGCGGTCAAAGACGCACTGCGCCGGAGGCGTGGCGTTCGAATAATGCTCGACGCCGTGAAACAACTTTCGCCCGTCCGGCAGATAGATATACCTGTACTGGCCGTCATAATCGACTTCGCTGGCACGATCGCGCCGTGCGGTTTGCGCGGAAAGCGGCCGGCCTTGCGCATCCAATTCGAAAGTCGTGGTCACATGCGAGGCCCCGGACGCGCTGACATAATCGAGCGTCACTCCGTCGTCCGAGTACTCGGAGGTCATCTCGGATTGAACCCTGCCGTCGGCCAGACGGGTCAGCACCCGGACCGGCCGGCCAGCGCTTGAATTCGCGATTTCGACGCTCTTGCGGAGTTCGCCGTTCGTCCTGAACGCGGCGCCGACGAGGAAACCGGCTGCATCGTAGGCAAAGTCGATCGTTTCCGTCTCTTTGGCCGCGTAATTCTCGCGGACGATGCGGGTGATTTCCCGCCTTTCGCCATAGAAGTACGAGGCATGAAAGCTGGTGCTCGCCGTGTTCAGGTCGGTATCGGTCTCGTCTAGGATCCGCCCGTCCTCATGGAAGCGGGTAACGGTCCGGCGGCTGATCTCGGGCCCGGGGCCCGCCGCGATCCGAAAGGTGAGGGTTACCTGCTTCACGTGCCCGAGATAACCCATCATCGCTGACGTCAGCGCCACGTCTTCGACCGGGAAGGAGAGGTAGGATTCCAGCCAGATCCGTTCCCCCGGCATGGTTGCCCCCGCATCCGGAGCGGTGGCGGCGAGCAAGCCGGCGACCAGCACGGCGATCGCCGCCAAGGGCGTTTTACGCATCTCGGTCGATTTCGACGGAACTGCCCCCGCGGCGGGCGGAGGAGCGCAAATCCATTTCACGGCCGTTCCTGGAGCTCAGGTAAAGCGAAGCAACGGCGTCGCACTGGGCAGCGAGCTCGCCGAGCGCATCGCAAATGGCGGCGGCATCCGCCGTCTGGGCTAGCTGCCGCAGGCCCGCGGCCTCGGCCAGAAGATGCTCGGCCATGTCCCGGGTTTCCTCGAGCGAAGCGTGACCGGCAGGCTTGCGACGGCGTGCGAGATCCACAGCCGCTCCTTGGCGCTGGTGGGAGGTTCAACACTGTCCCAGACAAGCATTAAGACTCATTGAACGGATAAGGGCGCGTTTCGTTCGGTCGGAATGGTCGACGGAGCGACGCTCCTTTCGCGTGTAAACGGGCAGAGGACCGACTGCGAATCGCCTCGCGCCCCTTTCGCCGGCGATTCCTATTCAAGCGAGTATCAGCATGGATTTCCTACGCTTCCTTGTGTTCCCGCCGGGATCGTCCTTCGAGCGATAGGTCTTGACCGGGGCTTGTGCTGCGCCCGGCGGCCTGCCACACCCGTGGCATGACCAAGTCTCAAGGTCCCGACGCGGATACCGGTGCGGCCAGGGGTTGGCGCGCGGGTTTCTTCCCGCTGCTCCTGGGCGGTTTGCTCGTCGGCCTATCGGTGCCGCGGCTCATGGCCGAAATCGCCTTGCTACCGGGCAATCATCTGCTCGACGCCGTGCAGCGTGGCGCGCGGCTGGGCGCCGGCGACCTTCAGAAGCTGATCGCGACGCAACGGCGCGCATTGGCCTGGACCGGGTCGGCGCGGATTCGGATCGATCTCGCCTCGGCGGAAATCTCGGCCGTCGACAACGAGCCGGGAGGAAGCGCATCCGACAATCAGACAATGGCGCGTGCGATAGAGGACCTGCGCGCCGGCCTCGTGCAGGCGCCGGCGGATCCCGAAGCCTGGACGCGCGCTGCTTACGCCGGAATCGCCGAAGGACAGCCGGCGCGGCAGATCGTGCCCATCTTGGCCATGGCGATCGAAACCGCCCCGATCGCGCCCGGGCTTATCTTTCCCAGGCTCGAACTTTGCCTCGTCGAATGGCCATATCTTTCCGAAGCGGTTCGCGCATTGGTTGACGAACAGATCCGCATCGCCTGGCGCCAATCGCCGGAGCATCTCGCCGGACTGGCGGCGGCGACCGGACGCAAAGACGCCGTCCGCGAAGCACTGGAAGAAAGCGATCGCGCCGCATTCGACGGCATCGCCAATCCTGCCAAGTAAGATTCTAGCCGGAGCGCCGGCGCGGCCAGGATTGAACCGCCGCTGCTCCCATGATGAAGGCGTAGGTGGCGGCTATGGCCGGGATCTGCAGGCCGAAATCGACCATGGAGTGACAGGCGACGAGCGTGGTCGCGCCGATCCCGATCGCGGGATAGACGGCGTCGCGACGGCGGCGATTGACGCCGAGGATGCAGCGAGCGAGAAGCGCCAGGGCGCTTAGGACCAGCGCAAATGCCGCCGGTATGCCGAGTTCCAGCGCGTTCTCGAGATAGGTATTATGCGCCTTGTCCCAATGGCCCTTGATCTGCTCGGTCTGGGCGAGGCGAAAAACCTCTTCGAATGTGCCATAACCGGTGCCGAGCCAGGGGCGCCGCGCGATTTGCTGCCGCGTGATCTCATACACCAGCGGGCGTCCCTCGTTTTCCAATTCGGTTCTGGCGATGCGCTCGGCGACCGGGCCGCCGCTAAACCCGATAAAAATCACGGTGCCGACGATGATCACGCCGCCGATCGCCATGACATGACGGCGCCTCAGCGTCCGCGAGGCCGCGACGGCGGCGATGAGCGCCGCGAGGCCCGCGAAGGAGCTGAGCACCCCGGCCCGCGAATCCGTCAGCAAGAGCGCCGTGATCAACGCAAACCAGCCCGGCAACAGCACGCCGCGCCAGCTCGAGAGGAGCTTCAGCAGGTTGACGAGCCAATCCCGCGGCGCCGCCGCGCCGGCGGCCGAGGACGACAATTGCTTTATCAGCATCCCCGACGCGCAGACCAATCCGAGACCGGCGTAAGTGGCGTAATTGTTGCGGTTGATGAAAGTGCTGGTCACCGAATTGAGATAGTATTTCTTGGGAAACCACAGCACCATCTGCGCGCCGGTGAAATGATCGAGCAGTCCGTAGCAGGCGTAGGCGAAGGCGGCGACGCTCAGACCAAGAAACGCCATCTCGGCGCGCTCGCGGGCGTGACAGAGCTGAAAGGCAAGCCAGAATATTCCGGCATAGCTTAACAATCGGATGGCCGCGGACACCGTGTTGAAGGGATCGATCGATATGGCGCCGCTCACGGGGGTGCCGAGCGCGGCTCCGGCGGCCCGCCATAGCGGATGATGCCACGCCTCCGGCGTAAAGGCGGATGCCTGGATCGCGATCCAGGCAATCGCCGCGGCGAAGGGCAAGAACCACGGCCAGGTGGGCCCGAGACGTTCCATGGGCACTGCGTTCGGGCGAAGCTGCATCGCGCCATAAGCCAGCAGCAGCAATCCCGTAATCCCGGCGATAATCCACCAGCTCATGGGATAGACCGAGCCCAGAGGAAGCGGCGAGCCGATCACCAGCGCGATCAGGACATAGAACAGCCCGGCGGCAATGCGGTCCACCCCGCCCTTCGCCCGGATGGCGGCGGCTTGCTGCACGGCCTTCGGCGCGCTTGCGGGCACCCGCACCCTGACGCCCGGACTAGCGTAAGGTCGGGCTCACCGGAAACGGCTGGAACGGGTGGGTTTCCGGCGTGCTTCTCAGCAACAGCGCGAAGTTCCCGCCGATCAGGGCATCCATCATGGCAACCAGCGCGTCGATCGTCGACTTGTCGTCGGACGAGCTCGGATCGGTCGAGTTAATCATCGTGAAATAGGAGCCTCGGCCGTAGCTTTTCGGTTGCCCATCGGCAGACGAGCCGAAAACCTCGCCATCGACGATCTGGACGATGGTCTTGTCGTTCAGCACCGTGAAATTGAACGAGGTGCCGCGCACGCCGAGAGTGCCGTTCGGCGTCTTTATCGTGTAGTCCTGATGGGCCATGCGGCCGGTTGCGAAGCGGAACACGCCTTCGCTCACCGACAAGAAGAAGGCGCCCTTGCTCGGATCCGGGTCGTAAACGAATTTGTCGAGAACCACGCGCGCTCTCGGTCCGAGCCGAAGCTTTGTCCCGTCGACAAACTCGATTTCCGAAGCCGCGTCGGGGGCGGTGGTGATGAGCTCGTTCTGCGCAACGTCGTCATGGATGACGAGCTGACGCACCTCCGTCTCGAGCGTACCGGTCACGGTCCGCACGACGATCACCGTCTGGCCGATGCCTTCGGCACGCGCCGGGCCGAGCGCGGCCACCATCATGAGCGCAACTATAGATATTGCAGTCCTGACAGCCCGCCCTGATGTACGCTTCATTTTTGCGCTCTCCCTCAAAAATGAGGGTTCTTCTAGTCAAGCGTGAGCACCTATACTATCGCGTTATTCGAATTTCGCAATGAATTTAGAGGCGAGCGATCGTGACGAAGACGGCGGAGGATATCGGACTCGGCGATAATCGGAGCGCCTGATGGGCCGGTGGCGAAACATGGCGCTGTCGACGCTCGTTCTCCTGCTGGCATTGGCCCTGCGCATCGTCGACCCGCCGGTCGTGAAGGAGCTGGAGCTGCGCACCTTCGACCTGCTGCAGGAGTTGAAGCCGCGGCACTACACGCCCCTTCCCGTTCGCGTCGTGGATATCGACGACGCCAGCCTAGAGCGTCTCGGACAGTGGCCGTGGCCGCGCACGACGCTGGCGGAGCTGATCGACCGTTTGAACACGCTGGGCGCCGCCGCCATTGGGCTCGATATCGTCCTTGCCGAACCCGATCGCACGTCGCCGGCGCGCAGCCTGCAGCAACTGCCCGACGCTCCTGAAGACGTCGCGCAGTGGCTCGCGAAGCTGCCCGACCACGATCGTATCTTGGCCGAAACGATCCGCACCGCGCCTGTGGTGACCGGCTTTGCCTTGACCACCGAGGGCGGCGGCCGCGCGCCGGCGCTGCAGGCGGGCTGGGTTTCGGCCGGAGATGAGCCGGCGCCCTTCGTGGCCTCTTATGACGGCGCCGTCGCGAGCCTGCCCGAAATTGAAGCCGCTGCCGCGGGAAACGGCAGTCTTAACCTTGTCACGGACCGGGACCGGCGCGTTCGGCGCGTTCCTTTGATCGTGCGCTACCGGGACACCCTCTATCCGACGCTGGTCGCGGAGTCGCTTCGCGTCGCCCAGGGAGCGCCGAGCTATCTCGTCAAGGCGTCCGGAGCAAGCGGGGTCGTCTCCTTCGGAGAGCGAACCGGCATCGTCGGCGTCAAGATCGGCGGACTATCCGCCGAGACCGACAGCGGCGGCGAGGTCTGGCTTTATGACACCGGCCACGTTCCGCAGCGCACCGTGCCGGCCTGGCGCGTCATGGACGGCAGCGCGACGGCGAGCGACATTCAAGGGGCCATCGTCCTCATCGGCGCCGGCGCGGCCGGTCTGAACGACCTGAAAGCGACGCCCCTGCACGCGGCCGTCCTCGGCGTGGAAATCGACGCCGAGATCCTCGAGCAAATTATATTGCAGGATTTTCTGCGGCGGCCGGATTGGGCGGCGGGAGCGGAATTGCTCTATATCCTGGTTCTCGGCGCCGCGCTCATCCTTGCCTTGCCTCGCTTCGGCGCCGCCGTGAGCGCGGCGTTCGCGGCGACCGTGCTGGCCGCGGCATTGGCGTTTTCCTGGTACTCCTTCGCCTCGCTGAAGCTGCTGTTCGATCCCATCTATCCCGCGATCTCGGTGATCTCGGTCTATCTCTGCGCGTCGCTCGTCAACCAGCTTCAAACCGAGGCCGACAAGCGGCGCATACGAAACGCCTTCAGCCATTACCTTGCGCCGGCTCTGGTCGAGCAGCTCGTCCGGGACCCTTCGAAACTTCGGCTGGGGGGCGAGCTTCGGCATATGACCTTTCTCTTTTCGGACATTCGCGGATTCACCTCGCTCGCCGAGCAATGCAAGTCGCGCCCCGAAGCCGTGACCGAGCTCGTCAACCGCTTCACGACCCGGATGACCCGGGCGATTTTCGATCACGGCGGCACGATCGACAAATACATGGGCGATTGCGTGATGGCCTTCTGGAACGCGCCGGTCGGTAACGAAGATCACGCCGCGGCGGCCTGCGCCGCGTCCTTGGCCATGCGCCGCGCGCTGAAGCAGCTCAACGAGGAACTTGCCGGAGAAACCTCGGCCGTCCAGCTCGCCAACGGCGAACGGGTGAGCATCCGCCTCGAGGCCGGCATCGGCATCAACACCGGCGAATGCATTGTCGGCAATCTCGGCTCCGAGATGCATTTCAACTATTCCGTCCTTGGCGATGCCGTCAATCTGGCCTCGCGGCTCGAAGGCGAATCCAAGGTCTATGGCGTTCCGATCGTCATCGGCGAGGAGACGGAAAAGCTGGCGAAGGGCTTCGCGACATTGGAGCTCGACAATGTTCCGGTGAAGGGCAAGCGCGAGTTGACCCGGATCTATGCGCTCCTCGGCGACCGCACGCTTGGCGAGGATCCCGTCTTTCTCACCTTTCGCGCGCACCACATGAAAATGCTTGCCGCCTATCGCGACCAGCAATGGCGCGCGGCGCGAGAGCTGGTCGCGATCTGCCGCAAGTTCTACCTCGACGATCTGGCGCAGCTCTATGACCTCTATCTCGCGCGCATTGCCGCCAATGAGCACAGGTCCGCCGCTCTCGCCGACCGCGAGCTGCCGGCCGACACCTCGTCCTAGCTGCCATCGGCAAGACCGCGACGCGGCGGATCGAGGGGCCGGCGCGCCGGATTTGCCGCGGCGTCGCCGGCGCCTCATACTGTCGCGCCGGCCGGATCTTCCCGGCCGCGGCGGGAGCAAGCCATGGTCGACATCCTCTTGCGCAATTGGTGGGCGCTGGCGCTGCGCGGCGTGGCGGCGCTGATCTTCGGCGTTCTCGCCTTCCTTTGGCCGGGCATCACGCTGACCGTGCTGATCTGGATCTTCGCCGCCTACATGCTGGTCGACGGCGTTCTTGCCGTGGTCGCCGGGCTCAGGGCGGCACAGCAGGGCAAGCGATGGTGGCCCTTTGCCGTCGAAGGCGTCCTCGACCTCATCGCCGGCGCCATCGCCTTTCTCTGGCCCGGCATCGCCTTGCTGACCTTCATCTACCTCATCGCTTTCTGGGCGATCCTCTCGGGCGTGGTGCTGCTCGCGGCGGCGGTGCAACTGCGGCGCATGCATGGCGAGAGCCTGCTCATCCTCGGCGGCCTGCTGTCGCTGGCTTGGGGCGTCATTTTCCTCTTCTGGCCGATGGCCGGCGCGCTGGCGATTGCCTGGTGGATCGGCGCCTACGCCTTCCTGTTCGGCGCCGTCATGGTGACGTTCGCGCTCCGCCTGCGCCGCCGCTGGCGCGACATGACTGCGACCTGACGCGCGGCGCCCTCGAACAAGGCGGCGTTTCTGCTGCCGGCTAAAGCTCGTGCTCGACCTCCACCGGCGGCGGCAGGCGCCGCTCGGGGGCGGGCTCGACCCGCGGCTGCTCGTCGACGGGGTGGGCGGCGCGCCTCACCGCCCAGGACATTTTCGGCGCCTCCGGTTTTCCGGCCTGCCGCAGCAGACGCAGGATATTGCCGCCGACGATCAGGGCTTCCTTCTCCGGGGGCAGGCCGAGCAGGCGGATCTTGTGCAGCTCGAGCCCGGGATGAAGCCAGGGGCCGTCGGAGCCGAACAGCACCTTGTGCGCTCCGGCGCGCGCCACCGCCTGCACGATGTAGTCGAAGCGTCGCACGCTGGAGGTGTCGGCGTAGACGTTGGGATAGCGCACAATTTGGTCCACAACTTGCTGATGCACTCGCCAGTCGTCGGCAAAGCTGCCGAGATGCGGGATGATGAAATTCACCTCGGGATAGCTCGGCGCCAGCATGTCCACGACATAGGCTTGGCCCGCCACGTCGAAGAGGATGGGCAGGCGGAAGGCGCGGGCGGTCTCGCAGATCTCGCGCGTCGCCATCGCCTCGTGCCCGTGCACCTTGATGCCGCGGAATCCCCAGCGCGTCACGGCGCGTTCGACCATCGCGAAGATGCGGCCCGCGTCGCGCGCTGCATGCACGAAGGCGAAGCCGATCAGCCGGCTCGGATGGCGCGCGACGATGCGCGACAACTCCAGATTGGCCTGGGCGTAGTTGCTGTGAAAGGGCGCGAAGACCACCGTCCGCGCGATGCCTGCCGCCCGCGCGCGTCGCAGATAGGGCTCGATGGGCGCGTCCGTGTTCCAGGGCGCGGTCATGATGTCGCCTTTTCCGGCGTGGCAGTGGCAATCGATGATCATGGTCGGCTCCTCCAGGCGGCGCGCTTATCCCGCCGCCAAGGCCGGGGCCGCCGGGCGCTCGGCGCCGAGCTCTCCCGCCGCGCCGATCGCGGCCAGAAACCAGATCGCGCTGGCGATGCCGTTGTAGAAAATCGGCAGGTGAAACTTCTCATTGGGCGCATGCATGCTGTCGTCGGGGAGCGCGAAGCCCATCAACACGGTCGGCGCGCCGAGCAGCTCCTGGAACGCGCTGGCGACGGGGATCGTGCCGCCGGAGCGCAGCAGCACGGGCGCGGTGCCGAAGCCTTTGCCGCAGGCCGCGGCGGCAGCGCGGATCGCGGGATGATTGGGATTGACGAGGGCGGGCCTGGCGCTGGCGAGCGTCCGCACCGTGGCACGCACGGCGGGCGGCGTGATCCGCGCGATATGCGCGCGCACCAGCCGGTCGATCTCGGCCGGGTCCTGGTCGGCGACCAGCCGGAAGCTGAGCTTCGCCAGAGCGCGCGCCGGGATCACGCCTTTGCCGCCCGGTCCCTGATAGCCGCCGGCAATGCCGTTGACGGTGAGCGCGGGGCGCAGCGTCAGCCGCTCGTAGAGCGAATAGCCGCGCTCGCCCCAGCCGCGCTCGCTCAGCGCGTCCTCGAGGATCGTCTCGTCGCTGGCGCCGACATGCGCCATGCGGGCGCGCTCCGCGCGGCTCCAGCGCCGCACGCGGCGGTAGAGGCCGGGTATCGCGATCCTGCCCTCGGCGTCATGCAGCTTGGCGATGATCTCGCACAGCGCTTGCAGCGGGTTCAGGACCGCGCCGCCGAAATTGCCCGAATGCAGATCGTGGCCGGGGCCGCGCAGCTCGAGCTCCAGGTAGAGCGCGCCGCGCGTGGCATAGGTGATCGCGGGCTGGTCGGGCGCGGGCATGATCGTGTCGGACATCACCGCGACATCGGCGGCGAGCGCGTCCCGGTTGCGCGCGATGAACGGCAGCAGATGCGGGCTGCCGATCTCCTCCTCCCCTTCGAACAAACAAGCGACGTTGACCGGCAAGGCGCCGCGGGTTTGGAGATAGGCTTCCAGCGCCTTGACGTGGACGAACATCTGGCCCTTGTTGTCGCATGCCCCGCGGGCGAAGAGATTCTCGCCGCGCATGGTAGGTTCGAAGGGCGGCGAGCGCCATTCGCGCAGCGGATCCGGGGGCTGCACGTCGTAATGCCCATAGACCAGCACCGTCGGCCGCGCCGGCGCGCCGCGCCAATGCGCGTAGACCAGCGGATGGCGCCGCGTCGGCACGATCCTGACCTCCTCCAGGCCGATCCGGCGCAGATGCTCGGCCAGCCAGTCGGCGCAGTTGACGAGGTCGTCGGCGTGCCGCGGCTGGGCGCTGACCGAGGGAAAGCGGATGAACTCCTTGAGCTCGTCCAGGAAGCGCCGGCGATGAACCTCCGCATAGGCGAGCGCGCGCTCGGTCGACATGGCGCACCGCCGCGGCGCGCGGCTCAGGCGAGAGCGGCGGCCGGACGCCGGCTCGGCACCGGCATCCGCCGGCTACGCCGCGTCGGCCGCGGGGCGGGGATCACGCCACCGTCCGCGCCGGCGCCCGCTGCGCCGGAGCGCCGTTCGGGCGGTTGGCCGGCGTCGGCGGCGTCGAGCGCGTCCAGGGCAGCACCCGGTTGGCGGCCGAGCGGCCGGCGAGCTGCATCGCCTGAGCGCTGGTGAGCCACTCCTCGGCATACTCCGCGATCTCGAGCAGCAGCGTCTCGAACTGCACGCGCGTGGTGTTGAGGATGTGCGGCTGCGCCAGCCAGCGCAGCACCTCGCGGCCGGTGACGCCCATGCGCTGGCGCGGCGAGGTGGAGAGGCGCTCCTTGTAGTAGCGCACCAGTACCTCCTCGACCACGTCCCAGGCGTTGTCGGCGCCGAAGAGCCGCTTGATGTCCGGCGCGTCGAGGATCTTGAACGCCTCCTCGAGGAGCTGCATGACCTCGACGCGGAGCACGTTGACGTCGCCGAAGGACAGCCATTTCAGGTTGTTGCGCAGATCGAGCCCGGCGCGCCGGACGATGGCGATCGAGCCGAAGCTCGGATCGTAGGCGCGCTCGCGGATGACGTCGGAGATGCGCCTGTCGCGCCAGAACAGCGTCACCTGCTGAATGAAATGGGTGAAGAGCCCGTGGAAGTCGGTGTTCGGCCGCGCGCCTTGCGGCGCCGGGCCGCCGCCATAGCCGAAGACGCGGCGATAAGCGGCGATGCGGTCGCGGTGGGTGTAGCGCAGCACCTGGCGGCGGTCGAACTGGTAGAGCGCAAAGGCGCCCTCGCCGCCGGAGAGCCGCACCGTCCCGGCGCGGAACAGCTCCTGCAGCTTCTGCACGACGCGGAAGACGCCGATCTTGTCGTGCTGCCAGAGATAGTACATGTCGCCGACGGCGACGATGCGCTCGGAGGTGATGGTGTCGTCATAGGCGGTGACGCCGGGCGGGATGCGCGTGCTGCCGAAATCGGGCGACGCGTCGGGACCGATGCCGGCGAGCGCGGAGAGGCCCTTGTCCGCCGGCGGCGAGGTTTTGCCGTCGTCGGTGGTGACCGACGCCATGAGATCGTCGATCTGCTTGGTGAGCGCGTCGGCGAGCTGCGGGTTGCTGACGAGATCCGCCGACAACCGGCTCGTGACCTGCTCGCGCAGGGCGGCGATGCGGTCATGAAGACTTTGGTACTCTTTTGCGGTTGCCATGGTTGCAACTCCCTATCAGGGCTTATTGCCGCGGCTGCAGGTAGGTCACGCCGACCGTGAAGGCGTTGCTGTAGAGCTCGTAGAGCTGTCCCGACAGCTTGCCGAGAGAGAACAGCACGCGGTCGGTGCTGATTGCCGAACCGGTCTGCTGCTGCGCGTACTGGTAGGTGGCAAACGCGTGGACGCAGAATTGCCAGACCATGTTGGCGAAATCCTCGCCCAGCGCGATCTTCCCGCCGGTCTGGATGATCGCCGGCGCCTCGTCGGTGACGTAGTTCTGGATCCACAGCAGCAGGTCCTCGAGAAAGATCTGCGGCAGCGGCGCGCCGTTGTAGGTGAGCAGCAGCGGATAGGTCTTGCGTTCCGCCGGGCCGAGGAAGACCGAATCGAGCACGAAGCGAACCTCGTCGACCGTCTCGCTGATGACGCCGAGCTGGCGCGAGATGAGGACCAGCTGGGTCCCGAGGAAGGGCGTCGTGGTGCTCATGAAGAAGAATTGGAAGCTGTTGGACCAGCTATTGAACAGCGCGTTGGTGTAGTCGACGAGCACGCGGAAGTTGGTGACGTTCTGCTCGTCGGCGACGGTATTGATGAAGCTCGGCTCGATGTCGGTCGCCGATGTCGGCTCGGCAAGGCCGAGCTCGTCGCGCAGATTGCCGAGCGTGCCGAGAATGCCGTCGGGTACCGTCCAGGGCGCGGGCTGCAGCAGTTGCGGCAGGTCGGTGGGCGGCAGGTTCGGCGGCAGCGGGCCGAGCAACGGGGTGATCGTAGGCGGAGTGGCCGGCGGATTGCCGGCGTTGATCTGAATCGCGATGCCCATCAGCATCTGGAAATACTGATGGACGCGGATGACGCGCGGGCCGCCGAGATAGGCGAGCTCGGCGACCAGCTCGCTGAACTGGCTGTGGGCGAGCTGCTTCAGGGCCGTGACGTATTCCGCATCGGCCGCGGGGTCGAGCGCGTAGAGGCCGTCGATGATCGGCAGCGCCTGATCGAGCAGCGTCTTCGCCATGGTGTAAAGGCTCGCCTGCGCGCCGCTGATGCCGCCGGCGAGATCGCTGGCCACGGCATAGCTGCGCGGCGTCCAGCTCGGCTGGACGTGGCCCTCGACCATGGTCAGGGCGAAGGACTGATTGAGCGCGCCGAGAAAGCCCTTGGGATCGTTGCCGCTGATCTTCCAGCCGAGAACATCCTGGAGCGCCTTCGCGACCACCGGGCCGAGAGCGCCGCCGCGGGCGGCGGAGCCGTTCCCGGTCGCGGGCATGCCGAGATTGGCGACCGGCGAGGGCGAATATCCCACCTCTTCCGTCAGGATGGGATAGGCCGGGGTCGGACCGCCCCCCGTCGGCGCCTTCGGCGGCGGCGGCGCGGGCGGGTAGGGCGGAAACGGCGGCCGGCCGTGCGGCGCCCAGGGCGGCGGTGGCACCTGCATGCCAACGCCCGGCGACGGCCCCAGTACCAGGGCGCCTCGCGCTGCCGGGCGTGCCTTTCTCGCTCTCCGTGCCATCTCGGCCTCCTCTCGTCCTGTCCTCGGTTGATCCCGTCCGGCCTTCAGGGCCCGTCGCGCCGCAGCCAATCCCAGCCGCGCGGTCAGTCATGTCATGGCGTCTTGTGGAAGTCCCCGCCCATCGCGCGATATCTCGCCGGGGCTGAGCGCCGCCGCGGAGATCTGCTGGCCGATATTGGTCGTCTGGACCGACACCGAGCCCGCGCCGAGCCGCTCCGAGAGCTCCTGCCAGCAGACCAGCAGCGCCTCGTCGACATCGCGCAGGGGAGCGCGGCACTGGTCGAGCGCCTGGATGACGCTGCCGGTCCATCCGAGCCATTCGCGCCCGCGCCGGCGCCCGAAGCGCGAGAGCTCGCCGATCTCTTCATAGGAGACTCCCTCAAAAAAGAATTTGTATTCGAGCCGAAGGAAGCGCTCATGGGCGAGCGCCAGCGCCCCGCGCGCGCGATGGCCGTCGAGCGGATGACGGACCGCCTGCTGCGCCTCGCCGGCGGCGGCGACCGCCTCCTCGAGCCAGCCTTGGAGATCCTCGACGGCGTTGCCCAGCCGCTCGACCAGCAGCACCTCGTCGCGCAGCGGGCGGTCCTCCACCGCCGTCAGCCGCAGGCTCTCGAACGCCTCGCGCGCCGCGCCGAGCTTGACGACCAGGGTCTGAAAGGCCGCCTCGACCGCCACCTCTATCTCCTCGCCAGCTCTTTGTAGAAATTCTCCGCCAAAATGCCGGGACGCGCGAGGCGGGCGTCGATGGCGACGCGCGCCGCGCCGATCAGGAAGCGCGCGGGAATGATGCCGGGATCGGTTCCCGCCGCGAGCCGGCGCGCCGCCTCCTCGATCATCTGCTGCTCCTTGCGCCCGAAGCGGATCACTTGCGCCAGGCTCTTGCCGCCGAGCGAGGGATAGGGCTTGAGGCACATCGCATCGACGGCAAGCGCGCAGGCCTTGGGAAAGGTCTCGAGCACCTCTTCCGGAATCATCCCGGCGCGGGGGTTGGCGTAGATCCGCGTCCAGCTTCGCCGATAGCGTTCGGCCTCCTCCGCGAAGCCCATGCGCCGCAGCAGCTCGACGCTGATCAGGGTCCTGAGATAGGGCGTCGGATGCGGCGCGCGGGGGCTGTAATGCAGCACCATCGCCGGCGCACGGCCGACCACGTCCATCAGAGAAGCAACCATCTGCGGCCCGCCCAGCAGCAGCGCCGACATGTCGGCGAACATCTCGCGGTTCCAGCGCGTCCAAACCTGCGCGACCGAGGGCGACAGTCCGGCGCCGAGCAGGCGGCGTGCGATGTTGCGCGGGATGTCGCGGCTGAGGCCGAGATCGCTCTGCAAATTGTGGCTGGTCTCGTGCAGCATCGCGCCGAGCGTCCACGGATTGATCATGCGATGATAGGGAAGCTGCACCAGCGGGAACGGGTTGAGCTGGCGGCCGAGGCGGCGCAGCGGAATGCCGCGGCGGTAGGTGGCGGGGGCGAAGCCGGTGCGCATGTAACAGAAGGGCGGCGGCGCCGGGATGGTGCGCGCGGCGCCGAGGCCGGTATAAGCGGCCTGGTAGCAATCGAGCGCGATACGGTCGCAGCTCAGCAGCCAGTCGGCGTAGATCGATTGGCGCTGGCCGAACAGCTCGAAATAGAAATCCCAGATCTTCTCGATCCCCTGTACCCAGCGATGCGCGTCGTCCTTGCGCGCCATCGCCGCCGAGAGAAGCGGCGAGCTCGGCTGAGCCGCGGCCGCACGCACCGCCCGGGTGACATGGCCGCTCTTGGCCAACAGCCCTTTGCGCAGCGACTGCATCAGGCTGTTGACCGCCTGGATATGCCCTTCCGACGGCACCGCTGCGCCGGTGCCGAACTCCTCGCGCTTGAACGGGCGCAGCGCGGCGGCATGGCGCGTGACGTTGAGTGCCTGCGCGCGCAACCACGGGAGCAACACCGGCCGCGACGTCGACGGGCGGCTTTTGGCCGCGCCGCTGCCGGTGCCGATCTCACGCTCGACGATGCCGCTGCCGGCGTCCATGGCTTATTTCACCACGATCACCTTGCAGCCGCTGCCGTGCGCATGCACGGTGGCGGTGCCGCAGCTCGGGCAGACGCGCGCGACGCCACGACCGGCGACGCGGTGGCCGGGGAGGCCCGGATGGACACCGGCGATGCCGCGGACGCCGGCGACGCCGTGAGTGCCCGCGACACCCGGCATGCCGGGATGCACGAGGCCGTTGCGCCAGCGCCAGCGGTAATGCCGGCCGACGGCCGGAATGCCCGCGAGGCGATGATAGCGGCCATCCATCGAGCGTGAGCGCCGAAGCGTGTGATGGACGAGGCGCGGATTGCTCAGCACCCGGTGGTTCTGATGCGCCAGGATCCGCACCGCGCGATGCGGGCTTACCGGCCGGCCGGCGGCGGCGTGCCGGGCGATGGTGGTGACCGCGCGCCGGGTGATGCTGGGCACGACACGAAGCAGCGGCCGGGTTTGTGGGTGGCGATAGAGCGCTCGCGTGAGATTGCCGACACTGCGCGTCAAGTGCGGCGTGACGCGGTTCACGGCATGCGCCACCCGCGGCAGCACCCTGGCGGCGAGATGCGGCGCCGCCTTGGCGGCGAGCGGCACCAGCTTGCTCGCCACCAGCGGCACCAGCGGCGCGAAGCCCTCGGCCGCCTCGAACTCGCTCTCGGCCTCCATGGCGGCGTGGCCGAGATGCTCCATCATCGCATCGGGATAGACGCGGCTGACCGGGCTGATCTCGCCGAGCCCCTCCTGCTCGAACTCGAATTCGGTCTCGAATTCGCCTTCGAGCTCGCTCTCCAGTTCGCCTTCGAATTCCGACTCCCGCCATTCCGGCGGGATGACGGCGGTTCCTGCATCCTGGATCGCCTTGCCGATACCCCCACCGGTAGTGCCGCCGATGGCGCTGCCGATCGACGGCGCGGCGGCGAGAATGGCGCGATCGGCGAGGCGGACAGCGGAGTTCTGCCACGAGCCGGGCGTCTTGACCGCGGCCCATTGGCCCTTGGCCCAGTTGCCGATGTCTCCCCAACCGAAGCTTTCCGGCATCTCGCCTTCGAATTCGCTTTCGAACTCGGTCTCGAATTCACCGAGGCCCTCGAGCTCGCCGAGTACGTTGGCCATGATGATGTCTCCCTCGGATTGGAGGCGGTCGGATCAGCCGCGGCCGGCGGGGTAGCGAGAATGCCGGCGCTTGACCGCGCGGCCGGCGCGGACGTTGCGGACGACGGCGGCGCCGACGGCACGTGGATTGCTGAGCACGCGCCGCACCTGGCGCGCGGCAGTCCGGGCGGCGGCACGGCGGGTGATCGGCCGGCCGGCGGCCGCCTGCCGCTTGAGCGACTTGACCGTGCGCCGCATGATCGTCGGCACCGCGCGCACCGCCGGGCGCGTGATCCGGCGTCGGCGCAGGATGCGCGTCAGCACGGCGGCGCCGCAGACGAGATGCGGCAGCAGATGCCTGAGCGCGCGGCGGTCGCGCGGCGAGAGCACCGTCATCACCGCCGCCCCGGCCATCGCCTCGGCCTGGCCCGAATGGACCTCGTGCGTGGCCGCTTCCGCCATCATTTCGGCCAAGGCCTCGTGCATGGGAAGCTCGTGCGAAGCGATCTCCTGCGCAACTTCCTGCTCGCTCTCCTGCTCGGTCTCGAACTCCGTCTCCAGCTCCATCTCGCCGGCGCCCTCGAGCTCCATCTCGAGCTCCTGCTCGCTCAGCGCCTTCGCCGCCAAGCCGCCGAGCATGCCGCCGAAGGGACCGCCGATCGCGGTGCCGACGACCGGCGCCGCCACGCGGGCGACCTGCTTCAGGATGGGCGCCGCCTTCTTCAAGAAGTTGCCGATGCTGCCGAAAGAGAAATGCTCGGCGCCCTCGAGCTCCATCTCGGTCTCGAACTCGAACTCGCTCTCGAACTCGCCCTCGCCTTCGAGCTCGAATTCGCTTTCGCCGGTCGACTCGCCCTCGCCCAGAAGGCCGCCCAGCACATTGCCGATCGAGCCGAGAACTCCCTCTTGCTCGCTGGCCTCGAGCTCGGTCTCCTGCAACTCCTGCTCGAACTCGGACTCCAATTCATGCTCTTGTATGGTCGACATGGTGGTGGCCTCCTCGAGGATGGCGACGCGCTCGCACACAAGTATTCGAGGAGGTCGCGGCGCGCGAGTCGCATCTTGCGGGAAGCCTGAAACGGTTCCCGCGCCTGAGCGTCGCTCGTTCGAGGGAGCTTGCTTGACGCCGGCGGCGCCGTATCGGCATGCGACGCTACCCGCAGAGCGTGTGGCGGGTGGACGCTTTAGCTCAAAAAAGCGACTCGCTTTGGCTTTCGTCGATGATCTAATCTGAACCATCGCTCGCCGATGCGAGTCGTCCCGCGCGGCCTTTCAGGCGGCCGGGATCTCGCGGCTAGGGGCAATCGGCCGGGCGCAATGAAAAAGGTATCCGGGCAATGTGGGAAAGGGCGAACGGCTTGGTATGTCGAAAGCCACACCTAGAAATAGTAAAAAAATGTCATCTGCTCCAATCAACCACGACCTAACGCTGCCGGATCTGATGCGCGCCATTCTTGCCGTGAGCCGATCGGCGGCCGCGGCCGAGGCGTCCGCCCGAGCGCCGGCCGGCGGCGGCGAGCAAGTCGTCATCGATACCGAAGTGGATGGCGACCGCTACGTCTTGATCAGGATACCCCAGCCCACGCGAAAGCTCCTGCCGCTCAGCCCGCGCGAATTGGAAATCGTGCGCATGGTCGCCCAGGGCCATCCGAACAAGGTCATCGCGGTGGTGCTGAACATCAGCTCTTGGACGGTCTGCACTCATTTGCGCCGCATCTTCGCCAAGCTCGGCGTCAGCTCTCGCGCGGCCATGGTCGCGCGGCTGGTCGAATTCGGCGCGCCGGCCGACCCGGCAGGCGCCATGGAGCCCACGGTCCTGCATCCGACGGCCACGGCGCCGATCAAGCTGCAGCCGGCTCGCGGCTCCTGCGTCGTCGATAGCGGGTTGCCGGTGCAACGCTGCATCGCCGTCGCCCGCAGCCGCGGTCCATGAAGCCGCCGGAATGAAGCTCCGCCGGCCAAACTGGGTAGGGCAGCGGCAAGCGCCGCCGACTCAGTTTCCACCGGCAGTATAGCCCTTGCCGATCATGCAGCGTTCGACGATATCGCCGCTGCGCGCGCTGTTGCTGTCGGCATAGTCCTCGCGCTTGCTTTGCAACGCACCGAGCCGCGCCCAATCCTGACCGCGCGTCGCCAGGATATCGGTATCGATGTTGCTGTCGCGCCTGAGCGCGAGCTCGGCTGCATGGCGGCATTCGGCATAATCACGCGCCACCTGGGCGGGCGGCACGCCGGGTTTGCTCCAACCGGCGGCGCCGGCGCAGGCGGCAAGCGCCACCGGCCAAGCCACATGCAGCCACGATCGCATATCGGGGGATGTCCCTCTCGCCGGTGCCCCGGCAACGGAAGATTAACCAGTCTCGCTTAATAGATTAACCGGTGATTAGAGGCGCGTCTTCCGGCTTGTCGGGCGCGCCGGTCGCCGCCGGAGACACCGCGCCGCATGGCCTTCTCCCATCGCTCGATCCTGCCGACCGTCGCCACTCTGTGCCTGCTGCTCGGCGGCTGCAATGCCTGGCAAACGCGCGCCGAGTTCGCCCCGCCGCAAAGCCGCTGGAACGCCAGCCAGCCCTCCCCCGCAGGGAAAGACGACGCGCCGCCGCCGCTCGCGGCGCAATATTGCTATCGCACGCTCGCGACGGTCGATTGCTATAACGAGACCAAGCCCGACCGGGTCACCGGCTTCACCGGGCTCTATCCCGATCCCGACAGCCTGCCCCAGAAGCGTTGAGGCGCTTTAAAACCGGCCGGCCTGGAAGTCCAGGATTGCCTGGCGGAGCTGATCGGACGTGTTCATGACAAAGGGGCCGTAACGCGCCACCGGCTCGTTGAGCGGCTTGCCCGCGGCAAGCAACACGCGCGCCGCGCCCGCCGGCGCTGCAAGCAGCACGCCGTCACCGGGGCCGAGCACGGCGATGCTGCCGCGCGCCAGAGGCGTCGCAGCTTCGCCCACCGTCGCCTCTCCGTCGAAGGCGTAAAGAAAGACATTGTGCCCGCGCGGCAGTGGCAGCGCCGCGTTGCCGCCCGCCGGCAACGCGACGTCGAGCAGGATCGGCTCCGTGGCGACGCCGTTGATCGGACCGATGGTCTCGCCGACGGAGCCGGCGATGACCTTGATCGCAACACCGCCGGGCAGCGCCGCCACGGGAATGTCCTGCGGCGGGATCTCCTGGTAGCGCGGCTCGATCATCTTGTCCTTGGCCGGCAGATTGACCCAGAGCTGAAAGCCCTGCATCAGCCCGTTCTCCTGCTCCGGCATCTCGGAATGGACGATGCCGCGGCCGGCGGTCATCCATTGCACGCTGCCGGCCTCGAGCCGCCCGGTATGGCCCTTGTTGTCGCCATGGCGCATGCGACCGGCGAGCATATAGGTCACCGTCTCGAAGCCGCGGTGAGGGTGATCGGGAAAGCCGGCGATGTAGTCCGCCGCGTCGTCGGAACGGAACTCGTCCAGCATCAGGAAGGGATCGACCTCGCCAAGCTCGGGCGTGCCGATGACGCGGTTGAGCTTGACGCCGGCGCCGTCGCTCGCCGGCATGCCGCGAGCGAGCCGCGCTACCGGCCGGGGACGGGTCATTCCGCCATCCATCGCTCGATCCTCCGTTATGCCGCCCGTGCCTGGCGGGACCGGGCGAGGGCGCCGGCGATCTCCGCCACGTGGCGGCCCTGGAAATGCGCCAGCTCCAGCTCGTTCGCGCTGGGCTGCCGCTCGCCCCGGCCGCCGGCAATGGTCGTGGCGCCATATGGGGAGCCGCCGGTGATCTCGTCAAGGCGCATCTGCCCCTGGGCGCTGTAAGGCAAGCCAACCACCACCATGCCGAGATGGAGCAGGGTGGTGTGGAAGGAGAGCAGCGTCGATTCCTGCCCGCCATGCTGGGTGGCCGTCGCAACGAAGGCGCTGCCGACCTTGCCGATCAGCGCGCCTCTGGCCCAGAGTGCGCCGGTCTGGTCGAGGAAGTTGCGCATCTGGGACGCCATGTTGCCATAGCGCGTAGGCGTGCCGAAGATCACCGCGTCGTAATCGGCAAGCTCCTCGGGTTTGGCGATGGGGGCGGCCTGATCGAGCTTGGCGCCCGCCTGACGCGCCACCGCCTCGGGCATCAGCTCCGGCACGCGCTTTACCGTCACCTGCGTCCCCACCACCGATCGCGCGCCCGCAGCGACCGCCTCGGCCATGGTCTCGATATGGCCGTAAGTGGAATAATAGAGCACCAACACCTTCGCCATTTTTCCCTCCTGGGACGCAATCGGTCGCGGCGATGATGTAAGGGGTGCTCGAGCTCCGACAATCCAGCAAATCGGAATTGGACTGTTTCTTGAGCGCGAACAATAGATCAGGACCCGCCGGAGACTCCGCGCGGGTGCAGGCGTCTTTCCTCTCGATCCGACGGCGGCGTCAAGCCTCGGCGACGCGCAGCCCTCGCCGGCGTGCCGGCAACGCGGCGAGAATGCTGTGCTTTTGCTCGCGCGACAGCAGCATCCAGTGCGAGATCTCGGCAATGGTGCGCAAGCAGCCGCGGCAATAGCCGGTCGCGGGATCGAGCACGCAGACCGCAACGCAGGGCGACAGCGACTCGGTCTCGCTCACGACGGCTTCGGCTGCGCCGTCACATCGGCGAGCTTGGTGCGCAGCGCCTTTGCCTTGTAGTCCGGGATGGCGAAGACCCAGGGCCGCAGCTTGGCGTCGAGCGTCTTCGCCTGCTGCTCCGCCTCGCCGGTGCCGCTCACCTCGAAACGCACCCAGCTCTTGCCGTCCTTGTCGCTGAGCGCCAGCTTCACCATGAGGCCGTCGAAGGTGGCGAACTCGGCATGCGAGACGCCGGCTTCCGGCAAAGGAAATTCCGCGGCCGGCCGCACGTCGTTCAGCGTCAGGCTCGCCAGCGCCGTTGTCGGCTCGACCAGCACCGTGTCGCTCTTGAGCTTGGCGTCGGCGGGCGCGCCCTTGAGCGCCAGCGCGTCCCCCGGCTTGTCGTGCGCGATGTCGAGCCTGCCGCCATCGGGCTCCGTCAGCACCACTTCCTTCACCCTGTCGTGCGCCACGTCGATGATGGCCGGGTCAAGCCACGACGCAGTGTCGCCCGGCAGCTCCAGCGTGCCGCGCGCCAGCCAGGACTGGACGTCGCCGGGCTTGCGCACATAGATGCCGTCGGTGCCGCCGCCGAGCTGGTCGATGCGCCGCTTGCCGACGATGATCTCGCCCAGCAGCGTGCCTTTCTCATCGCTCACCGTCACGAGGGTCGATTTGGCGTCCTTCTTGCCGGCGTCCTCGACCTCCAGCCGCGCATAGAGATCCGCCTTGCGGGTCTTGGGCTCGACATAGCGGAGATCGGCGAGACCGCGCAGCGCCTGGCCAACTTTCGCCTGATCCGCGGGATAGCTCCCTTTCTCCTCGACGACCCATTTATCGCTGCGGTGCAGCAGCGTCGTCTTCGCTTCGCCGTGGATAAGCGTTACCCGCGCCACATCGCCCAGCCTCTGGCGCACATCCGTCAGCACGACCTTGCCGATCTGCGGATCGGTGTCGTCGGCGTCGCCGCGGTAGGCGACCAGCACGGCGAGGACCACGGCGGCGGCGCTAACCAGGAGAAGGGCAACCAGTCCCTTGGCCTTCATCGTTTCCCTCCCTTCAGCCGGCCTCGGCGCGGCGCTTGCGCCGCCGCATGCGCACGACGCCGAGCACGATGGCCGCGAGCCCGACCAGAAGCGGGATGAAGGCGATATCGAAGAATTCGAGCGCCGCCTTCAGCCGGTCGATGTCCTGGCGCAAATCGAGCTGCACCTGGCGCAGTTGCGCGCGGATCTGCAACATCTGCGTGCGGAAATTGTCGAGTGTCTGGCTTTGCTCGGCGGCGAGGGTGACGTTGGCGCCGGCGCCCTCCTTGCCTTGCAGCTCCTTGATCTTCGCCTGGGTGTCCTTGAGCTGCTGCTCGAGATCCCTCTCGCGCGCCTGGGAACGGGCATCCGCCCGGCGCTGGATTTCCTGCACGACCTCGAAAGGCCGCGCCGAGGTGCCGCGCGTCCTGAGGCCCATGAGCTCGGTGCCGCCGGACAGCACGTCGACGGCGTTGGCGACGAAATCGCCGTTGCCTGCCGTTGGGATGGCGACGCGCTGGCCGAAGAAATCCTGCACCTGCACCCAGAAGCGATCGTCGAGGATGTCGGTGTCGGCGACCGCGACAACGTTGATCGGCTGCGCCGCGACCTTGACCTGCGGCGCCGTGTCCTCAGCCGCCGGCTTCTGGTCCTTGTCCTTCTCGTCCTTCGGCGGCTTGGGCGGGCCGTCGGGAAAGGCCGTTTCGGCCGGACCAGTGACGCGCGCGGCGAGCGTCAGCCTGGCGTTGCCGGACTTGAAGTCATTGAGCAGGCCGGCCACGTCGGGCATCCCCTGCACCTGCTCGACGGGAATCTCCTCGGCATCCGTCGAGGTGGTGATGAGCGGCTCGAACGTCGTCTTGGCGCCGGAAAGCGGCTTGAGGATACCGGCGGTTGCCATGTTGACCTGCGACAGATCGCCGGTGATGGGGTCGTCGCGGTTGAGATTGTCCTCCTTGAGCGCCAGCCAAGCGACGTATGCCATCGGCTCGACGCGGCCCGACGTGCCGATATTGACGCGCCGCGCGTCGCGCCGGTCGCCCGCGACCTTGTCCTTCTCCAGCTCGATGCCCCAGGCGGCGAAGAGCTTGTCGAGGTTGCTCGCGGTGGGGCCGCCGACACCGGTCATGCGGTTGGCGTGCGATGCCTGTGTCTCGGAGTTGGGGTCGACGAAGACCAGCGCCTTGCCGCCTTTGAGCACGAACTGATCGATGGCGTAGAGCGTCTTCTCCGGGAGATTCTGCGGATGCACGATCATCAGCACGTCGACATCGGCGGCCACGGTATCGAAATCGGTCGAGAGCGCGCGCAGCTCATAGAGCTGGCGCAGCTGATCGACCACCGCGTAAGGCTCCAGCGGCCGGCCTTGCAGCGCCGCCATGAAATCGCCCTCGAGCGGCAGGCTGGTGACCAGCCCCACCACCGTCTTCTTGGGGAAGGCGAGGCTGTGGACGAGCTTGGTCAGGTCGTATTCGAGGAAGCGCTCGCGGTCGGGCTGGAAGAAGGGGATGACCTGCTGGTCGTCGGTCGAGTTGGTGGCGGCGAGGCCGAAATAGACCTGTTCGCCGCCCTGATCGAGCGGCACGCCTTGCAGCCCGAAGGCGACGGCGCGGTCCTCGGTCGGCGAGAACGGCTCGGGGTCGAGCAGCTCCAGCTTGATCTTGCCCTTGGCGAGCGCCGTATACTCCTCGAGCATCTCGCGCACGCGCTGGGCGAAGACGCCGTAGGACGGCACCTCGTCGCCGAGCCGCGGCGAATAGTAGAAGCGCAGCGTGATCGGCTCGTCGATGCGCGCCAGCGTCTTTTTCGACCCGTCCGACAGCGTGTAGAGATGCTGCTGCGTCAGGTCGAGCCGGCTCGCGCGCAGGACGTGGCCGGCGATGACGTTGACGGCGACGAACAGCACCGCCGCCGCGACGAGCGCGATGGCGGCGGTGGCGCGGCGTGAGGGCTTCATCATCGGGGGGCTCCTCTCAATCCGCCTTGGTGAGGTCGACCAGGACGGCATTGGCGAAGAGGAAGATGCCGATCACCGAGACGAAGAACACGGCATCGCGCAGATCGATGACGCCGCGCACGATGGCGTTGAAATGGGTGAGGAAGCTGAAGGACGCGATGGTCCGCAGCACCGCCTCGGGCGCCCAGCCGGTGAGGAATCCCAGCACGATGGGCGAGCCGCTGACGGTGAAGAGGAAGCACACCGCGGCGGTGACGACGAAGGCGATCACCTGGTTCTTGGTCAGCGCCGACAGCGCCGCGCCGATGGCGAGGAAGGCCCCGGCCATGAGGAAGCTGCCGATATAGCTGGCGAGGATGACGCCGTTGTCGGGATGGCCGAGGAAATTCACCGTGATCCAGAACGGGAAGGTCAGCGACAGGGCGATGCCGGCAAAGGCCCAGCTCGCCAGGAACTTGCCGAGCACCGCCGCGCTCATCGAAATCGGCAGCGTCAGGAACAATTCGATCGTGCCGCTCTTCCGCTCCTCGGCCCACAGCCGCATGGCGAGCGCCGGAATGAGCACGAGATAGAGCCAGGGATGGAAGCTGAAGAAGGGCTGCAAATCCGCCTGGCCGCGCTCGAAGAAATTGCCGAGGAAGAAGGCGAGCGCGCCCGCCGTGGCGAGGAAGATGACGATGAAGACATAGGCAAGCGGCGTCGCGAAATAGCTCTGCAGCTCGCGCCGGAAGACGACGTAGGTGCTGTGCATGGCTCAGGCCCGGCCGGGAAGGGTGATGGCGCGGAAGACGTCGTCGAGGCGGCCGCGCTCGACGCGCAGCGCCGCCACCGACCAGCCGGCGGCGCGCACGAGGTCGGTGACCTCGGCGATGATCGCCCGGCCCTCGCGCGGGAAGATCATCAGCGCCTCGCCCTCCGAATCCGCCACCGGCTCGACCGCGAGCACGCCGGGCAGCCGCAGCAACGCCGCGGCGGCGTCAATGCCGTCGACCGCCAGCCCCAGGCGCACGGCGTTGTGATGGCGCGAGCGCGAAGCGAGCGCGACCGGCGTGCCGTCGGCCAGCACGCGGCCGGCGGCGATGATGATGGCGCGCGTGCAGATGGCGTCCACCTCCTCGAGCAGATGCGTCGAGATGACGATCGCCTTCTCGGCGGCGAGCGTGGCGATGAGCCGCCGCACCTCGTGCTTCTGGTTGGGGTCGAGCCCATCGGTCGGCTCGTCGAGGATGAGCACGTCGGGATCGTGCAGCAGCGCCTGCGCCAGCCCGACGCGGCGCTTGAAGCCTTTCGACAGCGTCTCGATCGGCTGGTGGAGCACGCTGGCGAGCTGGGTGCGCTCGACCGCAAGCCCGATGCGGCGGTCCTTCTCGGCGCCGGCAAAGCCGCGAATGCGGGCGATGAAATCGAGAAAGCCCGCCGGCGTCATGTCGGGATAGGCCGGCGCACCCTCGGGCAAGTAGCCGATATGCCGTTTCGCCGC
>DASPSJ010000042.1:0-66652 GCA_035623985.1 Allostellaceae bacterium
AATTACGAAAGAGACTACGTCAACACCGTCTCATAAGTGCACCATATAGGGTAACAGTTTCGCGTAAAAAATTGAGTCGGAAGAGTCGCTTAGCCCTTGCCGCCGTTAGCTAAATTCCTTTCCGTGGAAATCCAGGCTAGAACAATCGCATTGCCGATTACCATCGGGTTTCAGAGTGGACTCCGGGGCACGCCACCGCGCCGCCATGATTCCCGAGAGGACGGCCCGGTCCGAAGACATCGACGGCAAAGCCGCCCGACGCCCGAGAGATCAATCCGGCGACACGGATTTCCCGTACTTCTGCAAGACCGCGGCGACTTCGCTGAGCCGGGATTGGAGCTCGGTCGTGGCGCGCTTTCCGAACGTCAGGGCCGGCCGTTCAAAGACCGCCCAGCAGACCTGACCGGGATCATGGCGCGAGAGATACTCGACCCCGTCAGGACAATCCTGATGATCCCACAGCGCATCCGCCCAATGACCGCACGGGTCGTATGGACCCGTGGAAATCGAATTGTCGGCGCCCACCTGCTGAAGGCCCGCGCCGTGGAGTTGGACGAAGCGCAGATTCCGCGTGCATTCCAGCTCCGTGGCGGACCGCTCGACCATCTTTGTCAAAGGGACGGAGTGGCGCTGCGGATTCCGCAACAGCGTTTCGACCAGGGCTCCCGCGAGGTCCTTGGCGGCATAGAGAACGCCGAACCTCCCGCTTGCGCTGTCGAAGCGATAGAGCGGAGGCTCTCGACTCCCAGCCGCGTTCCGTCCAGGAGCGAAGAAGACGGCATCGTGGATTTTGAGATGGACCCGGTGAAGCGTCGTCCCCGCAGGCACCGTCGAAATCGGGAGGTTCGCCTTCGACCGCCAGGCTGGCGGCAACGGCGCGGCTCCGCCGGGTCCGCGGCGCGGACCGCCGCGACTCATGAAAAGCCGCTGCCATCCGCTTCGGCCCGCACGAGCCTCAGGACGTCCGCAGTGCGGCGTTTCGCCAGCGCTTGCAGCGGACTCAGACCTCCCAGGACCGTGTCCGGCGCAAGGAGGAAGTCGAGGGTGACCCAAGGACCGGATGAAGCCATGCCTTGAACCACCTTCGCGAAGCCCGGAGCCGTCTCGGGGTCGACGAATTGGCATCGCGGATATCGCCAGTCGCCGCCTTTCTTGAGCGCGAGGAGAGAACCCTTGGCCCGGCGCTTGTCCACCGCCTGCCTGGTGATGCCTAAAAGCCGGGCGACCTCCGCAGCCGAGAGAACGCCGCCCGCTCGTTTCAGCAGGTCTTCACGATGCCGCGCATTGAGCGCAATCAGGGGAGCCAGCGGCTCTATCTCGGCCGCGGCTCCGACGACCCCGAAATCTCCCAGAACCTGCGACAGCGCGCCGACGTCCGTCGGCGCCGTCAGCGCTTTGGCCAGCACGGCCTCGTCCGCCGTTTCGACAATCCGCTTCAGCACGTGCTCGGAGCGGCGGAGAAACAAGTCCTGAAGAGACCCCGGCCGGGCGGAGAAGGTGAGAACGAAGGGAGTCTCCTGTCGCGGGCGACCGGCCATGGCACCGTCCATTGGTTGTCATAGTAGATATATGATCACTTTTATTACCATGTCAACCCAATCCGCCCGCAGAAGCGAGGGTCAAGCCCGGCCAGCCGCCGACGATGATCGAACCCGTACCGCCGGCCCAACGGCAATCTTCGAGCGCAAGCCGGAGCACTTTCTGGCGGCTGCTCGGACGGTTCGACCTCGTCGGAAATCCCGGCGGTTGCCTCGGCCGGATCGCGGGAAAGGCTGTTATCGCAAATGCGGGAACCGGCTGCTCGCGCGCATCGCCGGTCCCGTGCACCAGGCGGAAATCGCGGTTGCTTATTCGGGATTCCGACGGCGCCGCGCCGCGGTCCGGCTTCCTGTCGGAGCAGATGAAACTCGACGGCAATCGGGATCGCATTTGGAAGTCCTCACAGAGGTCGAGCCGCGAAGCGGATCAACCTCCGCGGTGACTCTCCTATGCGATTGCCCTCGAGGACCCGCGACCCGCGCCGCCGGGCGCGCGCAAATGCGCTCTGGAGCGCGAGGCACCTATTAGTATAATCTGGTTTCGAGCCGTCCCCGACATGCAGGAGATCGCCGCCGTGACCGACTACGCCGCGCCCATCGCCGATATGCGATTCCAACTGACCGAGATCGCCGGACTCGGCGAGATCGCGACGCTGCCGGGCTGCGAGCAGGCGACGCCTGACCTCGTCGACGCCGTGCTCGAGGAGGCGGGAAAGCTTGCGGGCGACGTGCTGGCGCCGATCAACTACAGCGGCAACCTGCAAGGCAGCAAGCTCGAGAACGGCATCGTGCGCACCCCGGACGGCTTCAAGGAAGCCTATGCGCATTACGTCGCCGGCGGCTGGAACGCGCTGGCCTTCGCGCCCGAGCACGGCGGGCAGGGCCTGCCGCTCGCGCTGGCGACGGCGGTGCAGGAAATGTGGAATTCGGCCAATCTGGGCTTCGGGCTCTGCCCGCTGCTCAACGTCGGCGCGGTCGAGGCGCTCTCGGCGCACGGCACGCCCGAGCAGCAGCGCCTCTATCTCCCGAAGATGGTCTCCGGCGAATGGACCGGCACGATGAACCTGACGGAGCCGCAGGCGGGCTCGGACGTCGGCGCGCTGCGCACGCGCGCGGTGCGCGAGGGCGACCGCTATCGCATCACCGGCCAGAAGATCTTCATCACCTATGGCGAGCACGACATGGCGGAGAACATCTGCCACCTCGTGCTGGCGCGCCTGCCCGACGCGCCGCCGGGCACCAGGGGCCTCTCGCTTTTCCTGGTGCCGAAAGTCCTGGTCAACGCCGACGGCAGCCTCGGCCGGCGCAACGACGTCCGCTGCGTCAGCCTCGAGCACAAGCTCGGCATCCACGGCTGCCCGACCTGCGTGCTCGCCTTCGGCGACGACGGCGGCGCCATCGGCACGCTCATCGGCGAGGAAAATCGCGGCATGGAGTGCATGTTCACGATGATGAACAACGCGAGGCTCAACGTCGGCCTCCAGGGCGTCGCCATCGCCGAGCGCGCCTATCAGCAGGCGCGCGACTTCGCCCGCCAGCGCGTGCAGGGCCGGCCGGTGACCGCCAAGACCGCCGGCACCTATCCCATCGTCCACCACCCCGACGTCCGCCGCATGCTGCTGGTGATGCGGGCGGAGATCGAGGCGATGCGCTCGATCGCCTATTACACGGCGGGCGCCATCGATCGCGCCCGGCACCATCCCGACGGCGAGATCCGCGCCTTCCAGCAGCATCGCGCCGACCTGCTGGTTCCGGTGGTCAAGGCCTGGTGCAGCGATCTCGGCGTCAACATCACCTCCGTCGGCGTGCAGGTCCATGGCGGCATGGGCTTCATCGAAGAGACCGGCGCCGCCCAGCATTATCGCGATGGCCGCATCACGCCGATCTATGAAGGCACCAACGGCATCCAGGCCAACGACCTCGTCGGCCGCAAGCTGCGGCGCGACCGCGGCGAGGCGGCGCGCGCGCTCGTCGCCGAGATGCGCAGCCTCGACGCCGCGCTCGCCGCCCGGCCGGGCGGCGACATCGCCGCGCTGCGCGCGCCGCTCGCCGCCGGCGTCGCTACGCTCGAACGCGCCACGGGCTGGATGGTCGAGCATGCCGACGGCGACGGCTCGGAGGGCCTGGCGGGCGCCGCGCCCTATCTCAAGCTGATGGGCACCGTGACCGGCGGCTGGCTGATGGCGAAAAGCGCGCTGGCGGCGGACGGGCACCTGGCCGCGGGCGAAGGCGACGCCGGGTTCAACGAGGCGAAGCTCGTCACCGCGCGCTGCTATGCCGAGCAGGTGCTGCCGGCGGCGCCGGGGCTGCTGCCGGCGGTGATGGGCGGCGGCACGGTGATGAGCTTCGACCTCGAGCGGTTCTAACCTTTCCTTTACCACGGCCCCCTAGGCTCGGGGGCGATGGCGAGACTGCGTCTCCTGCTCCTGGCCGCGGCGCTGGCCGCCGCGGCGCCGGCCCATGCCGGCGAGGTGGTGTTGACCTCGCAGGCGCCCTATTGGCAGGTGGGCGTGCGCGACGACGGCTTGAGCCGCGCCTGCTCGCTCAACCAGTTCGGGCCGCAGCATCCCGGCGACCTCATCGCCCGCTTCACCGGCAAGGACGGCAGCGCGCTGCTCGACGTGGCCAAGGGGACCGGCGTCAACCTGCGCGATCCCCGGCATTTGGCGAAACCCACGGAAGACTATTTCTTCCGCAACGTCGGCACCACCAGTTGCGAAGTGCTGGTGGGCGGGCGCAAAGGCGCCAAGAAAGCCGCCGCGCGATAGAGTCCGCCGGTTTCTTTGCGGAAAGTTAACCGCTGCCTCGATCTAATACCGCGCGGAATTTCGCTTCAGCCGGAGACGGATCCATGGAAGGCGCCACGAGTCTCGATGGTCTCAACGTCTTGGTCGTCGACGACGACGAGGCGATGCGCATGCTGGTGTGCCGGATGCTCAAGCGCATGAAGATCGACCGCATCCTCGAGGCGGGAGGCGGCGAGCAGGCGCTCGAGCAACTCGCGGCCGGCCCCGAGGGGGTCGACATCGTGATCTGCGACTGGAACATGCCCGGCATGTCCGGCATGGACCTGTTCAAGCAGGTTCACGCCAATCAGCCGAAGCTGCCCTTCCTGATGCTCACCGGCAGGGCGGATCTCGAATCGGTGGTCGCCGCCAAGAAGGCCGGCGTGCACGGCTACATCGTCAAGCCGATCTCGCCGCTGGAGCTGAAGACCAAGATCACCTTCCTGCTCGGCAACGCCGCCGCGCATGGGGGGTGACCGGGAGGCCATGCCGGCGGCGGCGGACGCCGCGGCGCAAGCGCCGCCGCCGCGTCCGATCGCGCCGACCATGCCGACCGAGGACATGCTGCTCGCCTATGTCGAGCAGCTCGCCGACGAGCGCGCCGGCCATCGCGCGCTGTGCTTCCACCTCTCCCGCCTCGATCGCACCCATCGCCGCGACAAGCACCTCAAGATCGCCACCAACATGCTGAGGGAGACGGTCGACCAGTTCTCCGGCCGCCTCTTCATGCTGCGCAGCGGCGACATCGTCGTCGTCTGCAAGGGCATCACCGCGCGCGCCATCGACCGCGCCATCGAGGCGCTGCGCTATCTCTTCAACGACGACAAGCTGGCGCGCGAGAACGCGGAGGCGCGGTTCTATTCGGCGTTCGATCTCGATATCGGCTATGCGCAGTTCCTGTCGCTGGTCCGGGGGATCCGCGACCGGGAGGCGAAGCAGCTCGTCAAGGCGGCGCAGCGTCCGCCGGCCAAGCCGATCGAGCAGCGCCTTTCCGCGCTGCTCGAGGCGCTCTCGGCGACCGACCTCTCGCACATGGTGCGCCGCCAGACGGTGTGGGCGCTGCAGCCGCACCGCAAGCCGACGGCGAAATTCGACGAGCTTTTCATCTCGATCGACCGGCTGAACGCGGCGTTCTCGCCGGACCTCAACCTCGCCAAGGACCGGCAGCTCTTCCAGTACCTCACCCGCCAGCTCGACAAGCACATGCTGACGCGGCTCGCCTGGGAGCAATTCGGCAATACGCGGCCCGTGAGCCTCAACATCAACCTGTCGACGCTGCAATCGCCGGAATTCCTCAAATTCGACAACGAGCGGGCCAGCGGATGGCGCGGCCGGACCATCCTCGAGATCCAGCCCGGCGATCTCCTGGCGGACCTTCCCGCCTGGCTCGCCATCGCCGACCTGGTGCAGCAGCGCGGCTATCTGCGCTGCCTCGACGGCGTCAGCTTCCAGGCCTTTCCCTGCCTCAACTTCCCGCCGCTGAAAGTCGACCTGGTGAAGCTGATCTGGGACGACGCGATGCTGCGGCTCGACGAGACCCAGACCCGCGCGCTCTATCAGGCGATCCGCGAGTGCGGCGCCGAGCGCATCGTGCTGGCGCGCTGCGGCCGCCCGGAGGCGGTGACGTTCGGCCGGGCGCTCGGCGTGCAGCTCTTCCAGGGCTGGCACCTCGACCGCCTGCAGAGCGTCCAGTTGCGGGGCTAGCCGCGCGCTGCGCGCGGCTTGCGGCCCCGACAGCCCGCCTCCTGCGGCCCGGCCAAGGCCCGGCCGGCACCCATGGAAAGGTTCAAGCGGTTTTGCCCGGCCCGACGGCACGAAATGGAGAGCCGCCGTTCCTTGACCGGAAACCGCACGATCGCTTAATATCAGCGCCGGATATGATATGGAAGATGAACCTGCCGAATACGGGCTTGAGTTCTTGCTGGCCTTCGACGGGCGCACCCATTACCTCGAAGAGGGCCATTGGATCAAGTTTGAGATCAAACTCGTCGAAGCGACCACGGAGCGGCCGCATGGGCTGTCCTATTCGTTCACGCTGCATGCGCCGGACGGCACGCGACTGGTGGGCTTCGACAACGCGCATGGCGTTCCGGCCAGAGGTTCCCGCTTCAAGCGGCGAGCGGGAGCGAGCGATCACTGGCACCGGACGGAGACCGATGCCGGCAGGCCCTATGCCTTCAAGGATGCCGACACCTTGCTCCAGGACTTCTTTCGGGAGGTCCGCAGGATTCTCGCCGACCGCGGTGTCCCCGAAACGGTTGTCAAGGTCGAGGACGAAAGGAAGCGAGGGTATGAAGAGACATAAGATTCAGGACCTCGGCTCGCTTGAGCGAGAGATGCGGGCCGTGGCGCGCGGCGAGCGGCCGGCGCCGGCCGACGCGGCCAAGCCGAGCTTCAATTCCGTCGATGCCGTGGTGCGGTTGTTGACGCCGGAAAACCGCGCGCTTCTCGCCATCATCCGGGACCGCAAACCCCGGTCGGTCGCGGAACTCGCGCGGATGAGCGGACGGGCGCAGCCCAACCTCACGCGCACGCTGGCGAAGATGGAAGCGGCCGGCTTCATCAGGATGAAACCAGCCGGCCGCCGCCGAAAGGCGCCGAGCGTTACCGTCAAGAGGATCGTCGTCGAAATCGATCCTTGCTCGGTTCATGACCGCCTCCGCGTCGCATAGGATTTGAGGATCGGCGAGGTGGCGGCTTGAGCGATCTCGCTTGCGCTCGCCCGTCTTTCCGATCCCCGGAGCTAGCGCGGCTTCGCGTTGACGCAGCGCAGCAGCTTCCAATAGCCGAAAAGATTGCTCGGCCGCGTCTCGCGCACGACGAGGCCGCTCACGGCGAGGAAGCGGTCGAGCGGGAAGTCGGCGTGGAAGCCGATCTTGTGGGCGAGCGGCGCCAGACGCTTCTCGATGAAGCGCATGACCCGATTCTCGCTGGTGAAATGATTGACGATCACGATCGTGCCGCCGGGCTTGCAGACGCGGCGCATCTCCGCGGCAAGGCGCGCCGGGTCGGGCACCACCGAGGCGACGTAAAGCGCCAGCACGGCGTCGAAGGCGTCGTCCGCGAAGCTCATGCGCTCGGCGTCCATGACTTGCAGCGCCTCGACCTGCTTGAGCTTCCTGCGCGCGACGCGCCGGCGCGCCTTCGCCAGCATCTCGGCCGAGACGTCGATGCCGGTGACGCGGGCGTCGCGGCGGAAATAGGGCAGCGACAGGCCCGTGCCGACGCCGACCTCGAGGATGCGCTGGCCCGGCCGGTCGTTGGCGATGCGCACCGCGTCCTTGCGGCCGGGATGAAACACCGGGCCGAAGACCAGGTCGTAAGACCCGGAAAACAGCCGATACGTCCTCAGCGTGTCCTCGAGATCCATGCTACCCCCACAGCCCGGCCCTTTGCCCTCTTCGGGGCGCCGTTTCAAGCCTCGGCCGATCCCAGCATCGGCCCCGTTCCCGTAATCGGAGCGTAGCCGCAGGAGGAGCGGCTTGCCAAGCCCCGCGCGGCCGCCGGGAGCCGGACCGCGTCACGCCGCCGCGGCGCCGGTTCAGCCCCAGGCGACCACTTTCTGGCGCTGCTCGCCCAGGCCGCTGATCCCCAGATGCATGACGTCGCCGGGCTTGAGGAACTGCGGCGGCTTCATCCCGAGGCCGACGCCGGCCGGCGTGCCGGTGGGAATGACGTCGCCCGGCATCAAGGTCATGAACTCGCTGATGTAGCTGACGATCTTGGCGCAGGCGAAGATCATGTCGCGGGTCGAGCTTTGCTGCACCGGCCGGCCGTTCACCTCGCAGAAGAGGTCGAGCGCCTGCGGGTCGGGTATCTCGTCGGTGGTCACCAGCCAGGGGCCCAGCGGACAGAAAGTGTCGGCGCTCTTGCCCTTCATCCAATTGCCGCCGCGCTCGAACTGAAAGCTGCGCTCGGAGACGTCGTTGGCGATGCAATAGCCCGCGACATGCTTCAGCGCCTCGGCCTCGCCGACATAGCGCGCGGTGGTGCCGATGACGATGCCGAGCTCGACCTCCCAATCGCCCTTCTGCGCGCCCTTGGGCAGAACCACGTCGTCATTGGGGCCGGAGATCGCGGTGACCGCCTTCATGAACAGCACCGGCTCCTTCGGGATGTCCATGCCGCCTTCTCTCGCGTGCTCGAAATAATTGAGCCCGACGCAGACCACCTTCGGCACCTGGGCGACGCAAGGACCCAGGCGCGGCGCGCCGGAGACGGCGGGAAGGCCGTTCGGATCGAGCTTGCGCAGCCGGTCGAGCGAGGCCGGCGACAGGATGTCGGGGGTCAGATCCCTGATCACGCCGGAGAGGTCGCGCAGCCGGCCGGCGCGATCGAGCATCCCGGGTTTCTCCTGGCCGCGCGGGCCATAACGAAGCAGCTTCATGGTTCTTCCCCTTCCCTAAAACAGGTTCAGAGCGTCCAGCCGCCATCGATGACGTGGATGGCACCGGTGGTGAAACGCGATTCGTCGCCGGCGAGATAGACGGCGAGCGCGGCGATCTCCTCGGCGGTGCCGAGCCGGCCCAGCGGCTGGCGCGCGATGAAAGCCTCGCGCACCGCGGGCGTCCCGCCTTGGGCGGCGATGCGGTCCTCGAGCGAGGGCGTGGCGATGGTGCCGGGGCAGATGGCGTTGCAGAGGATGCCCTGCTTGACGAAGTCGATGGCGACCGACTTGGTGAGCCCGATCACCGCCGCCTTGCTGGTGCCGTAGACGAAACGGTTGGGCGCGCCTTTGACCGAGGAAACGCTCGAGGACATGTTGATGATCGAGGCGCCCATGCCGCGCTTCAGCATCGCCGGCAGGAAGGCGCGGATCATCAGATACATGCCGCGCAGATTGAGGGTGAGGGTGAAATCCCAATCCTTCTCCGTGCAGTCGAGCACCGTGCCGTGATGGACGAAGCCGGCGCAGTTGAACAGCACGTCGACCGCACCGAGCTCGCCCGCCAGCGCCGCTATCGCGCCGGCGTCGGTGACGTCGAGGCGGCGGAGGTCGAGCGCGCCCCGCGCCTCGCGCTTCAGCGTCTCGAGCTTGCCGACATCGATATCGGTGGCGATGACGCGCGCGCCCTCGGCGGCGAAGGCCAGCGCCGAAGCGCGGCCGATGCCCTGCGCCGCGGCCGTGACCAGCGCGGTCTTGCCCTCGAGCCGCTCGGCCATTGCGTCCTCCCTCCTCCTTGCCGAAGGCAAATTGCCATGCCGGAAGGCCGGCTGCAAATCGGCAGGCGGCATCGTGCTTAAACGCCCTTAACCAATCGCGCGGGCAAGCTCGGCGCAAACGCCGCAAGGGCATCGCCGGCACCGCCGCCGCCGAGCGGATCGGCGGTGCGCCCCCCGACCGCCGGACAAGACGCCGCGGATCAGCGGGCGCGGCCGGCAAGCGCCGCCAGATAGGCGCGGACGCGCTTGGCATTGACGCCGAGATCGGAGATGCCGACGCGGCTCGCCGAGCGCAGATCGACGCGCGTGCCGGCGCCGTCCGCGCTCAGACGGATGACGATGTCGTCGACAAAACCGAACCAACTCGTCCTGTCATAAGCCTCGATGCGCCCCAGCGCCGCATCCTCGGCCACGACCGTCCAGCCCATCGCCTCGGCGGCGTCGCGCGCGCGGACGAAGGCATCGGCCGGCGCCGCGTCGAGGCGGAGCGGCGCGAGGTCGGGATAGGCGCGCTGCTGCAGCGCCGCCAGCCGCGCACGGTCATAGGCGCCGGTGGCGCCGGGCAGCTCGGTCCGGCGCAAGGCCAGCAGCGCCTCGAAAGACGGCGCGTCGGCGGTGTCGGTGCTGACGTCGTTGAACGGCATTTTTTCCGCAAGCTTTCTTACGCGCAGCGGCAGCGCAACGGCGGCGGCGCCGATGAAGAGGATGGCAAGCAGCATAATCGCGGTGCCCGGCCCCGTGCGCCAGCCGCCCGCGCCCAGCGAGACCAGCGCCAGCAGCGCCGCCAGCGCGCCGGCGATGAGGCCCAGCGCCACCACCCGGGTGAGCGCGGTGAGCGCCGACCAAAGACGGAGCCGATAGCCCAGCGGCGCCGCCAGCATCAGCGCCGCGGTCAGGAGGATGAGCGCCGCGGCCAGATGCGCGCTGACCTCGGCAAGCACGGCGGCGCTATCCCAGATCCGGCTTCAGCGCCGCCAGATAGGCGCGAATGCGCGCGGCATTGACGCCGAAATCGCTGTTCCCCTGCCGGCTTTCCGAGCGCATGTCGATGCGGCTGCCGGCGCCGTCGGCGCTGACGCGGACGACGAAATCGTCGGTGAAGCCCATGAAGACGCTGCGCTGGCTGCCCTCGATCGTCCCTGCGGCGGGGTCGCTCTTGACGATAGTCCAGCCCGACATGGCTTCGGCGGTCGCCAGCGCGCGCTTGAACGCTTCTGCCGGCGGCAGCGCCGTCTTCAGCGGCGCGAGATCGGGATAGCCCGCCTGTTGCTGCTTGGCGAGGTCGGGCCCGGCATAGACGGGAGAGGCGCCGTTCTCCGCCGCCCGCGCCGCCAGCGTCGCGGCGAAGGCCGGAGGGCTCACGGGATCGGTGGTGATGTCATGGATGCGCGGCAAGGGCGTGTTGTGCAGCAGCGGCAACGGCGCGACGCGGGCGTAGAGCTGCAAAGGGTAATAGGCGAGGACGGCGCCGCCGACGAGGCCGATGAGCGCCATGGCCCGCGCAGCGCCGGTCATGCCGGTCCACCACACCAGCGCGATCAGCGACACGATGAAACCCGCGGCGCCGACGAAGACGGCCGGCTGCATCAGGTACTGGAAGGACGTGCGGAAATGCCACAGCCCCAGGCGCCAGCCGATCGGCGCCAGCGCCAGCAGCACCGCCGCCAGCAGCGCCAGCAAAATCCCGAGACGCGGCACATAATGGGCAAGCCGGCTCGAGCCGGCGTTCATCGTCAGTTCAGCCATGCCTCCCTCCCGGAAAACGGGCCGTTCGATCGGCCGCTGCTTCCCAACCTAGCGTCTCCCCTGAAGCGGTTCTAGCCAGCGGCCACCAGCGCCTTCTGCGCCGGGAGATCATCCTCGATGAAGGCCTGGACGATCTCGTCGATGCCGGCATCGGCGTGGACGCCGAAGCTTTCCGCGCGCTTGGCGAGGAGGAAGCGCGGCCAGCCATCGGCAATCTTCTGGAGGAACGGATCGGGCTCCCAGCGGATGCGATCGACCGCCGCGGCGCCGCCGGCGCGGCGCAGCGCCTCGACCATGTCCGCCACCGTCACCGAGATGCTCGGCAACAGCAAGGCGCGGTTGAAGCCGAAGCGCTCGCCCGGCAGGTCGTGCAAGCGCACGATCGCCTCCACCAGGCGACGCGGCGACAGGATGGCCATGAACGCCTCGCGCGAGACCGGACAGACCATCTCGACGCCGCTCAGCGGCTCGCGGAACAGGGCGGAGACCCAACTCGAGGTGGCGCGGTTGGGGCGGCCCGGCCGCACCACGATGGTCGGAAAGCGCAGCGCGCGGCCGTCGACATAGCCCTTCCGGCTGTAGTCGTTGACCAGAAACTCGCCGATCGCCTTTTGCGCCCCATAGGAGGTCTGCGGCGTCAGCGGCGTGTCGTCGCTGACGGTTGGCGGGATGTCGCCGCCATAGACCGCGACCGAGCTGGCAAAGACCACATGCGGCCTCGTGCCGAGCGCGCGGCAGGCCTCGAGCACGGCGCGGGTGCCGTCGAGATTGACGCGGTAGCCGGTATCGGTGTCGGCCTCGGCGTGGCCGCTGACCACCGCGGCGAGATGGAAGACGCTGCCGGTGGTCCGCCCGATGACCCCGCGCAGGACGGCGGGGTCGGCGACGTCGCCGGCGACGATCTTCAGGCGCTTGTCGGGCGCCATCGGCAGTTGCGGCGCGGCCAAATCGAACAGCACTACCTCGTCGATGGCCGTCTGGCGCCCGTCAGGGCCGGCGAGGGTGCCGCGCTGCAACAGATGCTGCGCCAAACGGCGCCCGATAAAGCCGGTGCCGCCGGTGATGACCACTTTCATTATAATGCTCCTTTAAGAATGCTGCTTCCCTATGGCTGGACCTGCCGGGACCGGGACCGCTAGTCTTTCGTCGATCGACGGCGGAAACAAGCGGAGGATGCCGCTCGGGAGGAAGCCGGCGCTGCCGCTCTCTGCCAGGGTTCCGATGCCGTGTCGCACAACGACAAAGACAAAAAAGCCCTAGCGCCGCCGACCGCCGGCCGGCCCGAGGCGCGGGCGCCGCGCAAGGGCGCGCTCGCCGCCTCGCTGGGCCTCCATGCGGGCGTGCTGCTGGCGCTGGTGCTGATCGCGCTCTCGGGCGTGACGAAGCCGCCCGAAGCGCCGCCGGTCCGGGTGATGCTGGCGACCGAGGGTCCGGGAGCGGCCGGCGCTTTAGGCGGCAATGACGGCGGCGGCGGGGCGGCGGAAGCGAGCGGCGCGCCGCCGGCCGCCGCGAGCAGCGAAACGGCGGAGGCCCCGGCGAGCGCGGCGCCCGGCGCCGAGACGCCGGAGGAACTGGCGGAGGCGCCAGCCGCAGCGCTGGAGCCTTCGGCGGCACCGGTGCCGCAAGCGGCGACGCCCGAGCCGCCGGCCGCGCCTTTGCCGACGCCGCCCCGGCGCAAGCCGGCGCGGCCGCAACCGGCTCCGGCCGAGACCGCATCGCCGCCGACATCCGCGCCGGAGGAGCTTGCCGCCGCCGCGCCGCTGGCGCCGGGCGCTCCCGGCTCAGGCGAGGGTCCCGGCGGGGCGGCGGGCCTCGGCACCGGCGCCGAAGGCGCCGGCCACGGCGCGATCGGCAACGGCCCGATCGAAGGGCCGGGCGACGACTATCTCGAGCGGCTGCGGCGCTGGCTCAACAAATACAAGCGCTATCCCGACCAGGCGAAGAAGGACAAGCAGCAAGGCCAGCTCATCGTCAGCTTCACCATCCTGCGCGACGGCACCGTGACCAATCCGCGCATCGAGCGCAGCTCCGGCTTTCCGCTGCTCGACGACGCGGCGCTGGGGATGCTGCGCGACGCCTCGCCGGTGCCGCCGCTGCCGCCGAGCTATCGCGCCGCGTCCGCCACCATCGACCTGCCGGTCGAATTCGAGCTCGGCTTCTTCGTGCGTAATTTCTAAGGGTCCGCGGCGATCAGCCGCGGCCGCCATTGACGTCGGGGTAGCCGGGGATCGGCGTGCCGTAGACCGGGTCGACCGGCTGCTGCGCGCCGTTGCGCGGCGAGTCCGGCGTCCAAAGCGGCCCGTGCGTCGGAGTGCAGCCGCCAAGCGCGAGCAGCGCCGCCGCCAGGGCCAAGAAGATCGACCGTTTCCGCATGTCCTCACGCCTCCTGCTCAAGAGGAGATAGGCGCCGGCGGCGCCCGCCGCAAGCGCCGGGAGAAGCGATGGTTGCCGCCGCTATCGGTCAGCAGCAGCGGCGATCACGGCAAGGAAGGTCTCGCCGTAGCGGTCGAGCTTGCTGCGGCCGACGCCGGGAATGACGCTCATCGCGCCGAGATCGCGCGGCCGGCGGCGCAGCATCTCCAGCAGGGTCGCGTCATGGAAGATGACGTAAGGCGGCACGCCCTGCTCGCGCGCCAGCTCCAGCCGGCGCGCCCGGAGCGCCTCCCACAGCGCCTCGTCGCCGGGCGCCGCGGCGGCGTCGAGCGCGGCAAGCCCGCCCCGCCGCTCGCCGCCCCGCCCCGAGCGGCGGCGCTCGGGCTTCGCCTCGGCCGGCTCGCCGCGAAACGCAACCTTCACCTCGCCGCGCAGCACGGCCGGAGCGCTCTCGGAAAGATGCAACCCGCCATGGCCCTCGACATCGACCTCGAGATGGCCTTGCGCCACGAGCTGGCGGAACACCGACTGCCATTCGTCCTTGTCGAGATCGGCGCCGACGCCGAAGGTCCTAAGCTTGTCGTGGCCGAAGCGCCGCACGCGCTCGGTGAGCTGGCCGCGAAGCACGTCGACGAGATGGGCGACGCCGAAGCGCTGGCCGGTGCGGAAGACGGCGGAGAGCGCCTTCTGCGCCGCCACCAGCCCGTCCCAGACGCGCGCCGGCTTCAGGCAGTTGTCGCAATTGCCGCAGGGCGGATGGTCGCGCTCGCCGAAATATCCCAGCAGCACCTGGCGCCGGCAGGACGCGGTCTCGCAGAATCCCAGCAGCGCGTTGAGCTTGTGGCGCTCGATGCGGCGCTGGCGCTCGTCGAGCGCGCCGGCCTCGAGCAGCGCCAAGAGCGCCGTCACATCCGCCATGCCGTAGGTCATCCAGGCATCGGCTGGGAGCCCGTCGCGCCCGGCGCGGCCGGTCTCCTGGTAATAGGCCTCGAGGCTCTTGGGCGCGTCGAGATGGGCGACGAAGCGCACATTGGGCTTGTCGATGCCCATGCCGAAGGCGACGGTGGCGACGATGATGACGCCTTCGTCGCGCAGGAAGCGCTCCTGGTTGCGCTCGCGCGTCTGGGGGTCGAGGCCGGCATGATAGGGCAGCGCCACGCGGCCGCGCTCGCAGAGCCAGGCCGCCACCTCCTCGACGCGCCGGCGCGACAGGCAATAGACGATGCCGGCATCGCCCGCATGCTCGGCGGCGAGAAACCGCAGCAATTGCGCCTTGGCGTCGGCCTTGGCGACGATGCGGTAGCGGATGTTGGGCCGGTCGAATCCCGAGGCGAAGACCCGCGCCGCCTCCAGCTTGAGCCGCGCCAGAATGTCGCTGCGCGTCGGCCCGTCGGCGGTGGCGGTGAGCGCCAGGCGCGGAATGCCGGGAAAGCGCTCGTGCAGGACGGAGAGCTGGAGATATTCCGGACGGAAATCATGGCCCCATTGCGAGACGCAATGCGCCTCGTCGATGGCGAAGAGCGCGAGCCGGCAGCGCGCCAGCAGCTCGAGGCAGCGCTGCGTCACCAGCCGCTCGGGCGCGACATAGACGAGGTCGAGCGCGCCCTGGCGCATCGCCTGCTCCACCTCCATCGCCTCGGCGGCGCTGAGCGTCGAATTAAGATAGGCGGCGCGCACGCCGGCCTGGCGCAGCGCGTCCACCTGATCCTTCATCAAGGCGATGAGCGGCGAGACGACGACGGCGAGGCCGGGCCGGACCAGCGCCGGGATCTGATAGCAGAGCGACTTGCCGCCGCCGGTCGGCATCAGCACCAGCGCGTCGCCGCCGGCGATCACATGCTCGATGATCGGCCGTTGCAGCCCGCGGAAGTCGCCGTAGCCGAAGACCGAGCGCAGGACGTCGAGCGCCGGGTCGCCCACGCCCTGGGGCATCGCGCGTGCAAGGTTCTCCGCACCGGGCATCGCCATGGTCCCCGGGCTTAGCATGATTCGCGCGCGGCCGGAAGACGGCCGCGGCTTCCCGCTAGAGTCCCGTGGGCGTGAACTTGGCGCCTTCCTCGATCATGCCCTTGCCGGGCACGAAGTTGAATTCGATGCGAATGCCGGAGGGATCCTCGACCAGGAAGGAATAATAGCCCGGCGCCCAGGGACCGTCCTCCGGCGGCCGGACGATGGTGACCTCCTGCTGCTTCAGGAATTCGTAGACGCTGTCGACATCCTCCCGGCTGCGGCAGCGGAAGCAGAGGTGATGGAGGCCGAGCTCTCCTTGAACGAAGCGGCGGCCGGCAAGCCGCTCCTCGCACCGGCGCAGGCCCAAGGCCGTCCGTCCGCCGACGTAGTAGATGAAATCCTCGGTGCCGAAGACCTGCTTCAGCCCGAGAAAGGGCAGCAGCGCCTCATAGAGCGGGCGGCACTTCTCCCACGCGCTCACGGTCAGCATGACATGCGCCATGCCGTTGATCTCGATCATGATCGCCTCCTCCCGCCTCGCGTCAGCCGCGCCCGACGAACGGCATCTTGGTCGCCATGATGGTCATGAACTGCACGTTGGCGTCAAGCGGCAGGCCGGCCATGTAGACCACCGCGCTGGCGACGTGCTCCACATCCATGCGCGGTTCGACCGCCATCTCGCCATTGGCCTGGAGAATGCCTTTGGCCATGCGGTCGGTGAGCTCGGTTGCGGCGTTGCCGATGTCGATCTGGCCGCAGGCGATGTCGTATTTGCGGCAATCGAGCGAGATCGTCTTGGTGAGGCCGGTGACGGCGTGCTTGGTCGCGGTGTAGGCGACCGACATCGGCCGCGGCGCATGGGCCGAGATCGAGCCGTTGTTGATGATGCGCCCGCCGCGCGGCGTCTGCGCCTTCATGATCTTGATCGCCTCCTGGGCGCAGAGGAAGGAGCCGGTGAGATTGGCGTCGACCACCTTCTTCCATTGCTCGAAAGGCAGATCCTCGAGCGGCACCGCCGGCGCGCCGCTGCCGGCGTTGTTGAAGAGCAGGTCGAGCCGCCCGAAGGCTTCCTTCGTGGCGGCAAAAAGCGCCTTCACCTGGGCGGGGTCACCGACATCGGTGGGCACGACGATGCTGCGCCGGCCCTCCCCCTTGCCCTGCTCCGCGGTCTTCTCCAGCGCCTCCTTGCGCCGCCCGGCGAGCGCCACGGCATAGCCCGCCTGCATCAATGCCAGCGCCACCGCCCGGCCGATCCCGCTGCCGGCGCCGGTGACGACGGCGGCCTTGTCTGCGCTGCTCATGATTCTCCTCCCGGATTGCCCGCCGCATCGGCGCGCTCGCGGCCGATCTCTCCAACGATGGTAGCGCAGGCAAAGCAAGCCGCCTATCGCCGGCGGCAAAAGCGCCGATTAGGGGGACCACCCTTGCCTCGCCGCCGCCTTCGGCTATTGTCGGTGGAGGGCGCGCCGGCGATGAGGCGCAACGGGAGGAGCGATGGCGCAACAGGTCCGCTACGAGCGGCGCGGCAGTACCGGCGTCATCACCGTCGACAATCCGCCGGTCAACGCGCTGAGCAAGGCGGTCCGCCAGGGCCTGGTGGATTGCCTGATGCAGGGGCTCGGCGACGAGGCGGCCAAGACGCTCGTCGTCATCGGCGCCGGCCGTACCTTCATCGCCGGCGCCGACATCAAGGAATTCGGCAAGCCGCTGGAGCCGCCCGACCTCAATTTCGTCATCGCCGGGATCGAGACCGCGAGCAAGCCGGTCATCGCCGCGATCCACGGCACGGCGCTGGGTGGCGGTCTCGAAGTGGCGCTCGCCTGCCATTACCGCGTCGCGGTCCCCGCCGCGCAGGTCGGATTGCCCGAAGTGAAGCTCGGCCTCCTGCCGGGCGCGGGCGGCACGCAGCGCCTGCCGCGGCTCATCGGCGTCAAGCCCGCGCTCGACATCATCACCACCGGCGATTTCGTCCGCGCCGGCAAGGCGAGCGAGCTCGGCATCCTCGACGCGATCGTCGAGGGCGATCTGCTGGAGGGCGCGCTGCGCTTTGCCGAAGGCGCGGCGGGACACGGCACCGCCGGCCGCCGCATCCGCGAGCGCGAGGACAAGATCGCCGAGGCGCGCGGCAATGCCGCGCTCTTCGAGGACTATCGCGGCACCGTCAAGAAGCGCGCCCGCGGCCAGTTGGCGCCGCTGCGCTCGGTCGACGCGGTCGAGGCCGCGGCCAATCTGCCTTTCGCCGAAGGGCTGAAGCGCGAGCGGGCGATCTTCGAGGAGCTGGTGACCTCGACCCAGTCGCGGGCGCTGATCCACGCCTTCTTCGCCGAGCGCGAGGCGATGGCCATTCCCGACATGCCGCCGGACACGCCGACGCGGGCCATCAAGACCGCGGCGGTGATCGGCGCCGGCACCATGGGCGGCGGCATCGCCATGAACTTCGCCAATGCCGGCATCCCGGTCACGGTGGTGGAGACGTCGCAAGAGGCGCTGGAGCACGGCCTCGGCATCGTCCGCGGCAATTACGCCGCCACGGTCGCCAAGGGCCGGCTCGACCAGGCCGCGATGGACAAGCGCATGGGCCTCATCAAGGGCACGCTCGACCTTGCCGAGGTGAAGGGCGCCGATGTCATCGTCGAGGCGGTGTTCGAGGAGATGGCGATCAAGAAAGAGCTGTTCGCCAGGCTCGACACGCTCGCCAAGCCCGGCGCCGTGCTCGCGACCAACACCTCGAGCCTCGACATCAACGCCATCGCCGCGCAGACCTCGCGGCCGCAGGACGTGATCGGCACGCATTTCTTCAGCCCGGCCAACGTCATGCGGCTCGTCGAGATCGTCCGCGGCGCCAAGACCGGCAAGGACGTCATCGCCACGACGATGAAGCTCGCCAGGACGCTGGCCAAGGTGCCGGTGCTGGTCGGCGTGTGCAACGGCTTCGTCGGCAACCGCATGATCTTCCAATACATCCGCGAGGCCGAGTTCCTGCTCGAGGAAGGCGCGCTGCCCTGGCAGGTCGACAGGGCGTTGCAGGAGTGGGGCTTCGCCATGGGCCCCTTCGCCATGGGCGACCTGGCGGGCAACGACGTCGGCTGGCGCATCCGCAAGCAGCAGGCGGCGAGCCGCCCCAACGACCGGCGCTACTCGCACCTCGCCGACCAGATCTGCGAGCAAGGCCGCTTCGGCCAGAAGACGAATGCCGGCTGGTATCGCTATGAGAAGGGCAGCCGCGCGCCGCTGCCCGATGCCGAGATCGAGGCGCTGATCACCGCGGAATCGAAGCGGCTCGGCATCGAGCGCCGGCCGATCGCCGATGACGAGATCGTCAAGCGCACGATCTATGCGCTGGTGAACGAAGGCGCCAAGATCCTCGAGGAAGGCATCGCGCTGCGCGCTTCCGACATCGACGTGATCTATCTCACGGGCTACGGCTTTCCCGCCTGGCGCGGCGGGCCGATGTTCTATGCCGACACGGTCGGCCTCGACAAGGTCCATGCCGACGTGGCGCGCTTCCACGCGGCGCAGGGCTATTTCTGGCGGCCGGCGCCGCTCCTGGAAAAGCTCGCGCGCGAGGGCGGGCGTTTTTCCGATCTCGCGCCGCGCAGAAGTTAGCGCATGTCTCGCTCAGAAGGAATCACCAACGAGTTGACTTCCCTCTCCGCGCGCAGCGGGGAGAGGGAGGGGACCCGTCGCTCACTTGAGCGACGGGGAGGGTGAGGTGTTTCTCCGCCGCACGATGTTTCCGCCATCGAGACCCACCTCACCCGCTCGCTGCGCTCGCGCCCTCTCCCCCCGCAAGCGGGCGGAGAGGGCTATGGTCGGCAGAGGATAGCTATCGCACGCAGGAGACACCCCATGGAACTCGCCTATACGCCCGAAGAACAAGCCTTCCGCGAGGAGGTCAGGAGCTTCATCCGCGACAACCTGCCGGCCGACATCCAGGACAAGGTGCTGAACGGCAAGAAGATGGGGCGCGAGGATTATCTGCGCTGGCACCGGCTGCTGCACAAGCAGGGCTGGGTCGCGCCGAGCTGGCCGGCGGACCACGGCGGCACCGGCTGGACGCCGGTGCAGCGCCACATCTTCGAGGACGAATGCGCCGAGGCCGGCGCGCCGCCGATCATCCCTTTCGGCGCGACCATGTGCGGGCCGGTGATCATCCGCTTCGGCAATGACTGGCAGAAGCAATACTTCCTGCCGCGGATCCTGTCGGGCGAGCACGTCTGGTGCCAGGGCTTCTCCGAGCCCGGCGCCGGCTCCGATCTCGCCGCGCTCAGGACCAAGGCGACGCGGGACGGCGACCATTACGTCGTCGACGGCCAGAAGACCTGGACGACCTCGGCGCATTTCGCAGACTGGATCTTCAACCTGGTGCGCACCGATCCCGCCGCCAAGAAGCAGGAAGGCATCTCCTTCCTGCTCGTCGACATGAAGACCCCGGGCATCACCGTGCGGCCGATCGTCACCATGGACGGCAGCGCCGAGATCAACGAGGTGTTCTTCGACAACGTCAAGGTGCCGGCCAAGAACCTCATCGGCGAGGAGAACAAGGGCTGGACCTATGCCAAGTTCCTGCTCGGCAACGAGCGCACCGGCATCGCGCGCGTCGGCGCCTCCAAGCGCGAGCTGAAGAAGCTGAAAGAGATCGCGTCGAGCGAGCGGGAAGGCGGCCGGCCGCTGGCGGCGAGCCCGCGCTTCCGCGACAAGATCGCCGCGCTCGAGGTCGAGCTGATGGCGCTCGAGATCACCAACCTGCGCATGATCGCCGCCATGCGCGGCGGCAAGGGGCCCGGCCCCGAAAGCTCGATCCTGAAGCTCAAGGGCTCGGAGATCCAGCAGCGCCTCGCCGAGCTTGCCATGGAGGCGCTCGGCCCCTACGCCATGCCGTTCCAGCGCGAGGCGATGGAGGCCGGCTGGAACGAGGAGCCGATCGGCCCCGACTACGCCGCCTTCGCCGCGCCGCATTATTTCAACAACCGCAAGATATCGATCTATGGCGGCTCGAACGAGATCCAGCGCAACGTCATCTCCAAGATGATGCTCGGACTCTAGGAGCGCGACAAAGCGACACTCGGTTGCGACGACGGATAGAGCTTCGGCGAACGGGCGCCCGGGGGAGGACTGATCATGGACTTTGACTTCAGCGAGGAGCAGCGGCTGCTCGACGAGACGGTGCGGCGGCTGGTCAAGGACGCCTACGACATCACCAAGCGCAAGAGCTACATCGCGGCGCCCGAAGGCTTCAGCCGCGCGCTCTGGGCGCGCTATGCCGAGCTTGGACTCCTGGGCCTGCCCTTTGCCGAGAGCGAGGGCGGCTTCGGCGGCTCGGCGGTGGAGACCATGATCGTCATGGAAAGCTTCGGCCGCGGCCTCGTCGTCGAGCCCTATCTCGCCTCGATCGTGCTCGGCGGCGGCCTCGTCACGCTCGCCGGCAGCGCCGCGCAGAAGCAGGCGATCCTGCCGCAAGTCGCCTTGGGCAAGAAGCTGCTTGCCTTCGCCCATGGCGAGCGCCAGTCGCGCTATGCGCTCGCCGATGTCGAGACCACCGCCAAGCGCGCGGGCGGCGGCTGGGTGCTCAACGGCCAGAAGGGCGTGGTGCTCAACGGCGACAGCGCCGACACGCTGATCCTATCCGCGCGCAGCGCCGGGGCGAGCCGCGAGCACCAGGGCATCACGCTGTTTCTGGTCGACGCCAAGGCGAAGGGCGTCGGCCTCCGGGGATATCCCACCGTCGACGGGCTGCGCGCGGCGGAGGTGACGCTCGAGAACGTGCAGGTCGGCGGCGACGCCGTGCTCGGCGCGCCGGACGGCGCCTATCCCGTCATCGAGCATGTCGTCGACCGCGCGCTCGCCGCGCTCTGCGCCGAGGCGGTCGGCATCATGGAGACGCTCAACGCGACCACGCTCGACTACCTCAAGACGCGCAAGCAGTTCGGCGTGCCGATCGGCACCTTCCAGGCGCTGCAGCACCGCATGGCGGACATGGTGGTGGAGCACGAGCAGTCGAAGTCGATGGCGATGCTGGCGGCGCTCTCCGCCGATCTTGCCGATGCGGCGGAGCGGCGCCGCGTGATCTCGGCCGCCAAGGTGCAGATCGGCAAGTCCGGCCGCTTCGTCGGCCAGCAGTCGATCCAGCTCCATGGCGGGATCGGCATGACCGAGGAATATCTCGCCGGCCATTACTTCAAGCGGCTCACCATGATCGAGCAGAGCTTCGGCGACACCGACCACCACCTCGACCGCTTCGCCGAGGTGACGCTGCCGGCGGGGTGAGGGGGCGGCGGAGTTTCGCCGCCGCGCCCCTCGATCGGCGCTTGAAAGTGTGCGACATTTTCTCTATATATGTCCTACATATAGGGAGGAGATCATGGCACCCGCTCCGAAGCCACGGGGCCGGAAAGCGTTGTCACGCAAAGCGGAGGCCGGGCGGCGCGCCCGCAAGGGCTCCGATATCGCGAAATTCCTCAAGCATTCTGCGGCGGAAGGACCGCAATTGCGGCGGTTGATCTTCGCTCTCCGGAAGCTCCTGGAATCCGGCGCGGCCACGGGCGTGAGTTCCCGCAAGCTGAGCGTTCGCATCGATCCCGGCGTCATGAATGCCGCCGCAAAGCAGCTCGGCCTCACCAATCCTTCCGACGTGGTGAACGCGTCGCTGGCCCTGGCGGCCGCTCCGGACAGGTTCAAGATATGGCTGCGCGAGACGACGGACACCCTCCCGGATGACTTCGAGCTCGCGGTCTGACGAAAGCGTCGCATCGATCGTCGCGCGACAAGACCCGGCCGCCTACACCCGTTCCATCGCGCGCCGCCCCGATTCCGAGCTTCCCTTCGACCCGGCAGTCCTACCGGCCGGCCTCCCGGTAATGCTCGACACGGGCTTCTATATCGACCGCCTCAAGGGAAAACTGACCGCGCAGATCCTGGATTTCGTCGAGAGCAGACAAATCCTGCACAGCGGCGTGGCGTGCAGCGAATTGGCCATCAGCATCGGCATCCTGACGCCGGAGGATCCGACCACGCCCGCATACGGCGATCCCATCATGAAGCTGCTTGCGGCAATCGATCGCGCAGAGACCGTCGCTCCCAGCGCCGCCGCCTGGTGCGAAGGCGGCATGATTGCCGGAATCGTCGCACGCACCCAGCATCTCAACAGGAGTCGGACAGAGCTCGGCGCGGATCAGAGGTGTTGCCAGGAAGGCAAACGGCGAAAGCTGCTCAACGATGCGCTGATCTTTCTGAGCGCCGTTGAATCGAATGCCGTGCTCGTCAGCGGCAACATAGGGGACATCGACCTTCTCTTGCGGTTCAAGCCCGCCGCCCGTGTCCTGCTTTACCGGCCGCAACAGCGCCAATTCACCTGACCCGCTCCCTGCCGGCGGGCTGAGCGGTGGCAGCGACGAATCCCCTCGCCCTCTGCGCAAGCGCGGAGAGGGAAATCGATCCGCCTCTGCAGGGATGCGCCGGCCTACGGCTCCTCGCCGCTCTCGGCCGCTTCCAACGTGCGACGCCAGCTCTCGGCGGTAAGGCGCTCGACGGCGGCGGAATAGTCGTCATTCGAAAACGGGATGGGAGCCTCTCCCTTCACCAGGTCAAAGACGCCTCCGGCGAGCACCGAGCCCACCGCATGGAGGGCTTCGTGGCGGTCGAGGCCCGCCGCCATCAAGCGCTCCATGGCACGTCGCACCGCCGGCGGATCATCCAGCGCGATCTGATTCTCGACGACGGTGTGCAGCGCGGCGTGCAGCCTGTCCTGCCCCGTGCGAATGCCCGCGCGCCGGTGATGGTATTCGACCCGGAGCATGCGCTCCTGCTCGTCCAGCTCAAGCCATTCGCTCGGCTCGGGCGCTGTGGCAGGATCATAGCCTTCGAACAGGCCCTCCTCCTCGTCGAGCGCCAGGTCCGCCTCGTCGTCGCCCTCCAGCTCGCCGCTCTCTGAGAAATCGAACCCATCCTCGCCCAGCGAGCGGCGCAACTGCTCGAGCCGCCGTCTCACCCGCGCCGGTGTCTCGCTCGGCCCCGGGACGTAGAACGGCCTGCCGTCCCGGCCGAATTCGAAGCGGCTGTCGCAGGCATCGGCCGAAACCTCGCCGAACAGCAGCTCCGCCGTTTTGTAGTCGGGTGGCGGCTCGAAACCGATCGATCGCCCATAGGCGACGGCATCGCGCAGCAGCTTTCGCGCATAGGCGGGCTCCACGGCCGCGAAAGGCGCCGCCTCGGCCTCCACCATCGCGATGAACTCCTCGAGCTCCGACGCTTCAATCTGGCGGAAGACGACATCCGTCACGCCGAGACAGAAAGGATCGAGGAGAAAGCTTGCCATGGTCAGCCCGGCCGACGGCGTCCCGCGGACCAGGACTACCGTCCCCATGCCGGACTCGAAGAGGCCCTCTTGCACGAGGCAGCGATAGATGGGAGCAAGCGTAAGCCGCCCGACGCGACTCGACAGGGACGCTCCGGACTGGGACTGGGCCTGTGCGCGCCGCTCGGCGAGCAGTTTCTTCCGCCGCGCGGCCTTGGCTTCGCGTCGGCGCCCGATAGAGGATGACATGGCTGGTCCTTCGCAAGTATCGAGGCGAGGCTATTCCAGCCGCGACGCTCCGTCCAGATCGCAGGCACCGCCTGCGGGCGGGCGCGCAAGTCCCTCTCCGCCCTCCTGCCTCTTCCCCCGCCTTGTGCTATGACCCGCCCCGATGCTCACCTTTTCCGACCTCACCTATCGCGTCGGCGGACGGGCGCTGCTCGAGGGCGCGTCGGCGCAGGTCAATGCCGGCTGGAAGGTCGCGCTCATCGGCCGCAACGGCGCCGGGAAATCGACCCTGCTCGATCTCATCCGCGGCGAGCTGCATCCCGATGGCGGCGAGATCCAGCTCCAGAAAGGCGTGCGCATCGGCTTCCTCGCGCAGGAGGCGCCGGGCGGCGCGATGACGCCGCTGGAGGCGGTGCTCGCCGCCGATGAGGAGCGCGCGCACCTCATCGCCGCGGCCGAGACCGGCGAGCACGGCGCGCAAGCCGCCGAGATTCACGAGCGGCTGCTGGCCATCGAGGCGCATGCGGCGCCGGCGCGGGCCGCCGCCATCCTCGCCGGGCTCGGCTTCAGCCATGACGAGCAGCAGCGCCCCCTCTCCTCCTTCTCCGGCGGCTGGCGCATGCGCGCGGCGCTGGCGGCAACGCTGTTCGCCGAGCCCGACCTGCTGCTGCTGGACGAGCCGACCAATCATCTCGATCTCGAGGCTGCGCTCTGGCTCGGCGAGTTCCTCCGGCGCTACCGCCGCACGCTGATCGTGGTGAGCCACGACCGGCAGTTCATCGACGACATCGCCGACCACGTGCTGCATCTCGCCGAGCGGCGGCTCACGCTCTACAGCGGCGGCTACGAGATTTTTCTGCGCACGCGCCGCGAGAGCCTGGCGCGCCAGCAGGCGCTGGCGCAGCGCCAGGAGGCGGAGCGCAAGCACCTTCAGGCCTTCGTCGACCGCTTCCGCGCCAAGGCGAGCAAGGCGCGCCAGGCGCAGAGCCGCGTCAAGATGCTGGCGCGGCTCGAGCCGGTGACGCTCGCCGAGGCCGAGCCGCCGGCGCGCTTCGAATTTCCCGAGCCCGGCGCGCTGGCGCCGCCGCTCATCACCCTCGACGGCGTCGCGGTCGGCTATGCGCCGGGAAAGCCGGTGCTGCGCCGCCTCGACCTCCGGCTCGATCCCGACGACCGCATCGCGCTGCTCGGCGCCAACGGCAACGGCAAGTCGACGCTGGCGCGGCTGATCGCCGGAAGGCTCCAGCCGATGGCGGGCGAGCTGCGCCGCGCGCCGCGCCTTGCCTGCGGCTATTTCGCGCAGCATCAGATCGAGGAGCTCGATCCCGAGGCGAGCGCCTTCGATCATCTCGCGCGGCGGCTGCCCAAAGCCACGCCGCAGCACCTGCGCAGCCGGCTGGCGCGCTTCGGCTTCGGCGAGGATCTCGTCTTCGTGCGCGCGCGCGAGCTGTCCGGCGGCGAGAAGGCGCGGCTCAACTTCGCGCTGATCAGCTCCGAGGCGCCGCCGCTGCTCATCCTCGACGAGCCCACCAACCACCTCGACATCGAGGCGCGCGAGGCGCTGGTGACGGCGCTCGGCGATTTCCCCGGCGCGGTGGTGATCATCAGTCATGACTGGCACCTGCTGTCGCTCATCGCCGACCGGCTCTGGCTGGTCGCCGACGGCACCGCCAAGCCCTGGGAGGGCGATCTCGAGGATTACCGCCGCTATCTCCTGGAGCGGCGCGAGGAAGAGCCCGCGGCGGCGGATGCGCGCGCGCCGGGCGAAATCAGACGCGACGCGCGGCGCGCCGCCGCCGAGCGGCGCCAGGCGCTGGCGCCGCTCAAGCGCGCGCTGCGCGCGGCGGAAGAGCATCTCGCCGCGATCACCGCGCGCAAGGCGGCGCTCGACCGGCAGCTCGCCGATCCCGCGACCTACGCCGCGGGCGGCGCGAGGCTGGCGGATCTTTTGCGCACGCAAGCGGAAGCGGCGCAATCGCTCGCCGAGGCAGAGGCCGCCTGGCTCGCCGCCGCCGAAGCCGTCGAGCGCGGCGAGAGCTGAAGCGGCGCGACGGCGCGTGCCGGAATAGCTCGTTTTTTGCCACAAACTCGCCACGGGATCGCGGCGCGGCGCTAGAAACCGCGCGGCGCGCGACTTGCCTCAATTTTTCCACGGGACAATCGCCGCCGTTTAAGCATCACTTAACCGCCGTCGCGCAGTTTGGAGCGACGGCGCGCGCCGGGCGCGCCGGTGCAGCCTTCGGGTTTCGAGTCATGGTGACGCTGACGCGCGAGATGATCGCTCAACTGCTCGAGGAGGCGTCCTGGACGGAGCGCGCGAAATCGCTCGAGCGCATCGCCGCGCGCTTTGCCGCGGGCGGCCTCGCGGAGAGCGAATGGCGCGCCGCGGTCGACGCCTTCCGCATCGCGCTCTATGACGCCGAGCCGCTGGTGCGGCTCGTGCTGGCCGAGACGGTGAAAGTCGCGCCCGACCTGCCGCGCGACATCCTGCTGGCGCTGGCGCGCGACACGGCGACGGTGGCGACGCCCGTTCTCGAGCACCAGCACCTGCTCGGCGAGGACGATCTGCTGCCGATCGCGCTGCGCCATTCGCCGGCGCATCGCTTCGCCATCGCCGGACGGCGGTCGATCTCCGCGCGCCTCGCCGCCGCGCTCTGCCGCCACGACGAGCGCGCGGTGATCCTGCGCCTCCTCGCCAATGACGGCGCGATCCTCAGCGAACAGAGCCTCCATGCATTGATCGACCGCTTCCCCGGCCAGCCAGAGCTGCTGGAGGCGATCGGCCGCCGCCGGCTGCTGCCGGTGAGCGTCGCCGGCCGGCTGCGCCACCCGCCGCTCCGCCGTGCCGAGGAGCCGCGCCGCATCCCCGACCGCACCGGCTCGCACGGCTAATACATCATCCGCATGGCGATTGCCGCACCTTCGGGCGGCAGCGTGAAGCTCGCGGCCTCGAAGCTCGGCGCCGACAGGAACGGGCGCACATTGTTGGAAAAGGCGTAGCCTTCCTGGGGGACGCCGAGGAAGTTGGTGTCGAACTTGCCGTTGCCGTTCTCGTCGTGAAAGCCGTTCGCGGCGTAGGTTCCCGGCGGCAGCTCGAAGCGGAAGACGACGCTGCCCTCCCTCGCCGGCTGCGACTGGTCGTGGTCGCGCGCCGACCGGTCCGGCCATTCCGCGGCCGAGGCATAGACCGAGAGCCTCACGTCGCCGCGGGCGCTGCGGATGTTCTCGACGGTGACGACGAGCTCGGCCGCTCCGGCCGGCGCCGCGGCGGAGAGCAGCAGCGCAACGAGCGCGCCAATTCTCATGCGGGCTTGAACCGCTTGACCAGCTCCTCGGTCTGGCGCGCCAGCAGCGCCACGTCGGTGTGAACGGCGACGAAAAGAAAGCCGCCGGCGAGCACGCGGCGCGTTTCATCCTCGCGCAGGCTCAAGAAGCCCGGCGCCTTGCCGGCATCGGCGACCGCCTTGCCCGCGGCCAGGATCGCCGCCTGCACCTCGGGATGCTGCGTGTCGGCGAGATGGCCCATATCGGCGGCGAGGTCGGCGGGGCCGATGAAGATGCCGTCGACGCCGTCGAGCGCGGCGATCGCGGGAATCTCCGCCACCGCCTTCCGCGTCTCGCATTGCACGAGGACGCAGATCTCCTCGGCGGCGCGCTTGGCATAATCGGGGACGCGGCCGTAGCGGTTGGCGCGCGTGGTGCCGGCGAAGCCGCGGATGCCGTGGGGCGGATAGCGCGTTGCGGCCACGGCGCGGCGCGCCTCCTCGGGCGACTGGACGAAGGGGAAAAGCAGGCTGCGCGCGCCGATGTCGAGGAGCCGCTTCACCATCACCGCGTCGTTCCACGGCACGCGCACCACCGGCTCGGCGCTGCCGCCCTCGGCGGCGCGCAAATGATGCGCGATGTCCGGCAGCTCGTTGGGCGCATGCTCCATGTCGAGCAGCAGCCAGTCGAAGCCGGCGCCCGCCGCCACCTCGGTCGCGGCCGGGCTCGCGAGGCTGAGCCAGAGGCCGATCTGCGGCTTGCGCTCGGCGAGCGCCCGCTTGAAGCGGTTCTGCGGCATGTCCTGGCGCATCAGTGGATCTCGGGCTCGGGCACGGCGGCGTCGCCGGCGAGGAAATCGAAGTCGCAGCCGGTCTCGGCCTGGCCGATATGGCGGTCGTAGAGCTTGCCGTAGCTGCGCGCAAAGCGCGGCTCGGGCGCAACCCACTGGGCGCGGCGGCGGGCAAGCTCCTCCGCGCCGACCGCCAGGCTGAGCCTCCGGCCCGGCACGTCAAGCTCGATCACGTCGCCGCTCTGCGCCAGCGCCAAGGGGCCGCCGATATAGGATTCCGGCGAGACGTGCAGCACGCAGGCGCCGTAGCTGGTGCCGCTCATGCGCGCGTCGGAGATGCGCACCATGTCGCGCACGCCCTGCTGCAGCAGCTTCTTCGGGATCGGGAGCTGGCCCCATTCCGGCATGCCCGGCCCGCCTTGCGGCCCGCCGTTCTGCAGCACCAGCACCGACTCGGCCGTGACCTCGAGCGCGGGATCGTCGATCCGGCGGGAAAGGTCGTTGTAGTCGGCGAACACCACCGCGGGCCCCTGATGGCGCAGCAGGCGCTGATCCATCGCCGAGGGCTTGATCACGGCGCCGTTGGGGGCGAGGTTGCCCCTAAGCACGGCGAGCCCGCCTTCGGGCTGGAGCGCGCGGTTGGGCGAACGGATGACGTCGTCGTTCCAGACCTCCCCGCGCGCGATGTTCTCGCCCAGCGTCTTGCCGGTGACCGTCATCGCGCCGGGCTCGAGCAGCGGGCCGAGTTGGCGCAGCAGCGCCGGCAGCGCGCCGGCATAGAAGAAATCCTCCATGAGATACTGGCCCGAAGGGCGGATGTTGGCGAGCACGGGCGTGCGGCGCGAGATCGCGTCGAACTGCTCGAGCTTCAGGCCGATGCCGGCGCGGCCGGCCATGGCGATGAGATGGATGACGGCGTTGGTCGAGCCGCCGAGCGCCATGAGCGCGGTGATCGCGTTGTCGAAGCTCGTCGGCGTCAGGATGTCGCGCGGCCGCAGATCCTCCCACACCAGCTCGACGATGCGCCGGCCGCTCGCCGCCGCCATGCGCTCATGCGCGCTGTCGACGGCGGGGATGGAGGAGGCGCCGGGCAGGCTCAGGCCCAGCGTCTCGGTGAGCGCCGCCATGGTGGAGGCGGTGCCCATGGTCATGCAGGTGCCGGCGGACCGCGCGATGCCGTCCTCGATGCCCTGCCAATCCTGCTCGTCGATGGTGCCGGCGCGCAGCTCCGCCCAGTATTTCCAGACGTCGCTGCCGGAGCCAAGCTGCTTTCCCTGCCAATGGCCGCGCAGCATCGGCCCCGCCGGCAGGAAGATCGCCGGCAGGTTCATGCTGAGGGCGCCCATGACGAGGGCCGGCACCGTCTTGTCGCAGCCGCCCATCAGCACCACGCCGTCGATCGGGTTGGCGCGCAGCAGCTCCTCGCTCTCCATCGCCAGCAGGTTGCGGTACATCATGGTCGAGGGCTTCATGAAGACCTCGCCCAGCGCCATGGCCGGCATCTCCAGCGGGAAGCCGCCCGCCTGGAGCACGCCGCGCTTCACCGCCTGGGCGCGCTCGCGGAAATGCTGGTGGCAGGGGTTGATGTCGCTCCAGGTGTTGAGGATGGCGATGACCGGCTTGCCGGCGTAGTCCTCGGCCGAAAAGCCCATCTGCTTGGTGCGCGAGCGGTGGCCGAAGGCGCGCATGCCGCCGGCGCCGTACCAGCGCGCGCTGCGCAGCTCGTCATAGGATTTGCGACGCGATGCCACCCTGTCCTCCCTTCCCGTTTGCGTCAGTCAAGCGGCACCCCGCGCGGGTGTCAAACAAACCGCGGCAAGCGCATTGCCGGCCGGGATCGAAAGGGCCATGCTACGCCAATGGCCCTTCGCGTCGGAGAGCAGGACGTTGGAGACGGGGTTCGAGACGGATTTCTGGAAAGACGCCGAGACGCGCAAGATCTGGGACGACATCGTCCCGGGCGCGCCGCGCCGGACGCTGCCCTATACGCTCACGCTCGACGCCATCCACCGCTATTGCCGCGCGGTCGGCGACCTGCATCCGCTCTATTTCGACGAGGACTATGCACGCCGCAGCCGCTATGGCGGGCTGATCGCGCCGCCCTCGATCCACATCCTTTTGATGTTCGCCTGCACGCCCGCCGACGACTGGATGCGCAGCCCCGGCACGATCAATGCCGGCCAGTCCTGGAGCTACAACGCGCCGGCGCGTCCCGGCGACACCGTGACGCTCCAGGCGCGCGCGCTCGACAAATTCATCAAGAAAGGGCGGCTCTTCGTCATCCACGACAACGTCTTCTTCAATCAGCGCGGCGAGGTTCTCTGCGCCGGCCGCGGCTGGACGATCCGCCCGGCGTGACAGGGGAGACATGACCGATCCGTTCGACCGGCTGGCGCCCGGCGACCCGATAAGCGGCGCGGAATTCGCGGTGTCGCGCGAGAGCATCCGCGCCTTCTGCGACGCCTCGCTCGACTACAACCCGCTGCATCTCGACGACGACTACATGCAGGGCAGCTTCGGCAAGACCCGGTTCGGCGGCGTCATCATGCACGGCATGACCAATTTCGGCCTGCTCTCGCGCATGCTGACGGACTGGGCCTATGCCGCCGGGGCGGTGCATCGCCGGCTGGAGACGCGCTGGCGCGCGCCGGTGCGGCCCGGCGACCGGATCCGGCCGATGGGCCGCGTGACGGCGAAGCAGGCGACGGCGAAATCGCGCTGGGTCACGATCGACGTCGAGATCCGCAACCAGCGCGACGAGACCGTCGCCAGCGGCGAGGCCCTGGTCGAGTTTCCGGTGGCTGCAGCCGATTGATATACGACATGACAATTCCGCTAGAACCTATTGAAAATAAACTATTTCTCCAAACGGCCCTGGACCAAAGCCAGGCCATCGAAGGGAAAGCGCGCCGGCACAAAGGAGAAGGGCCGGCGTCGCCGCCGGCCCTCCCCGTCGCTCCTCGAAGGCAGAACTCTCAGGCGACGCCGCGCGGGGTCAGCGCCTCCAGACGCGAGTCGCGGGTCAGCGGCTGCGCCGTCTCGCGCAGCGGCACCAGGATGACCTCGCCCGGCCGGTAGCCGGGGTCGGCGAGGTTGTCGCTGACGGCCATCAGCGTTACGTGAATGGTGTTGGCGTCGTGCTGGCCCAGAAGGCGCGCCACCACGGCAAGCTCGGTGACCAGCCGGTCCTGCACGCGCACGCCGTCCTCGGTCATGGCGTCGATCAGCGCGCCAAGGCCGGTGATGAGCAGCTCCGCTCCCTCCTCGATCGGGCCGCCGAGGCCGGGGCCGGAGAGGCGCAACGGCGCCGGCTGGAGCGCTTCGGCGATCTCCAGCGCCCAGGTCCGGACCGCCTCGAGATAGATCGCCTTGTGGCGGCAGTGATGGGTGGCGGCGGCGGCGGCGATCACGGTCGCCAGCGCCGCCAGCCGGTCCTCGTCGCCGAGATTGAGCTCGCCGAATTCCGCCAAGAGATCGCGCAGGCGGCCCTCCGTCGCCGGCCCCACCGCCGCGAGCGCGCTGTTGATGGTCTCGATCAAGGAGCTCATGTCCGTCACCGGCCTCCCCAAGGCCAAATGATCGTGGCTCGCGAATCTTAAGATTCGGTTGCGGTTTCTCTGAAATTACTGATTTGCCGCCGAGTACAACTTGGCAACGGCAATGAAACCTGCGCGATTATTGTGAATGCGCAAAATTTGCCGAAAATTTTCGCAAAACCCGTGCAACTCCATCGATCCCGTGTTATCCAAACATTAACCAGGAAGAGGGAGACTAGGTTGCGGCATAGGCCAAGCTCACGAGCATCAGTACAGGGTCGGCGATGATGGATCCCCAAAACGCGCTTTCGGACCGCAACCTCGAAGCCAACACCACCCTGTCGCTGAAGCGCGAGCCCGCCTGCTTCGCCTTCCTCTCCAGCCGCTCGGCGACGGCGCCGCAGCCGATCGATTCGCTCAATCTCGATCTCGCTTCGGTCGATTACTTCAGCGGCCGCGCCTCGCTCTGGGCGACGCTCGAGATCCGCTCGGGCGCCACCAACGAGCAGCCGACGGCGCTGTTGGGCTTCGACGAGACCTTCCTGCGCCCCTTCACCCGCGCGCTCATCGAATCGGCGGCGAGCCGGCACCCCTATCGCATGACCATCCTGCGCGAGGCCGGCGAGAGCGAGCGCCAGCGCGTCGTCGAATACGTCACCGGCCCCGGCACCGTGCTCAGCGAAGTGATCCTGACGCCGCATGATTCGGTGGTCGTCATCTCCGGCCGCACCGGCGAGGACGGCGAGGAGGAGACGCTGTTCCAGCTCCCGCGCAGCGACAGCTTCCTGCGCGCCTTCGTCAAGATGACCTGCCAGGCCGACCAGGCGCTGCGCGACACCTTGAACGAGAGCGAAAAGCTCGCCCGCCGCCGCGCCGCCGCCCCCTCCGCCTGAACCGGCCTACAAACGCCGAAATCCCTTTCCGCTCTAACCCCCTCCCCCCTTGAGGGGGACGGTTGGGGTGGGGGGTGGCCGCATGTGCGCTGGAAGGGTGGCGCACCATGGAAGCACTGCGCGTCCTACCAACCACAAAGCGTTCAGCCGGAGGCGCGATCTCTCAAGCTGCATGTGGCGCAGGCAAGACCATAGGCGGATCTCCACATCGGTCGCAATCGACGCGCGAGCGGCTTTGGCATGGCGCGATCCTGGCACGCAGCGGAGTGTGCGACTTCCCCCCACCCCAACCCTCCCCCTCAAGGGGGGAGGGAGCTAGAAAAAAGACTGAGTGGGCAGGCGAACTCAACTGTAATTCCAGCCGCCGAAAACGCGCTACAGCAGGCTTGGCGCACGGTAGAGCACGCCGCCTTCAGGCGTCAGCGTCGCGTCCGGGGTGAGCCGGGCCGGCTCGATCTTGCCGTCGAGGATATGCCGGACCTCTTCCCCGGCGGCGATGAGATAATCGGCGATGATGCGGCGATGACAGCGCCACCACACCGCCTCGGCGCACATGGCCGCTACCACGCGCTCCCCGGAAAGGCGGAGCAGCGCGGCGAAGGCGGCGCGGAACTCCGGCGTCCCGGCATAATCGGCGTAGTTGCGGAACGCCGCCTCGCGCCAGAGCGTGTGCGGCGATGGGCCGCTGCCGGCGCCGCGCCGGCCCCCCAGCGCCGGGAAATGCCGATAGGCGATGCCGGCAGCCTCCAGCGCGCGGGCAAGCGCCTCGGCATTGAACTGCGGGTGGCGGCGCGAGCCCGGGAAGCGGCGGACATCGGCAATGCAATCGACCCCGGCATCGGTCAGAAGCACGATGAAGTCTTCGATCGGCCGCGTCGAATGGCCGATGGTGAAGACCGTCATGCGCGCCCGCCGCTCAATCCGCGTCCTTGCCGTCCATGCCGGCGTTGCGCCGGGCGCGGGCGACGAGGTCGAGGACGATGGGGCCGAGGCTCGCGGGATCGGCGATCTGATCGACGCTGGGCCCGCGATGCCAGCCCTCCATGACCGCGAGAATGCCGCCGCCCGCCTCGAAGACGCGGCCCGTGACCTCGCGCGACTGGGTGCTGGCAAGCCAGACGGCGATCGGCGCCACCCAGCGCGGATCGCGGCGGGCGCGCTGCTCCTCGCTGAGGCTGCGTAGCCCTTCGGTCATGCGCGTCAAGGCATGCGGCATGATGGCGTTGACGGTGACGCCGTAGCGGCGCAGCTCGCGCGCAGCGATGACGGTGAAGGCGGCGATGCCAGCCTTGGCGGCGCCGTAATTGGCCTGGCCGATATTGCCGAACAGCCCCGAACTCGAAGAGGTGTTGATGAGGCGGGCATCGACCGGGCCGCCCAGCGCCTTGCTTTGGTCGCGCCAATGGGCGGCGGCGTGATGGGCCGGCGCGAAGGTGCCTTTCAGATGCACCCTGATCACCGCGTCCCATTCCGCCTCGCTCATAGTGACCAGCATGCGGTCGCGCAGGATGCCGGCATTGTTGATCAGCACGTCGAGCCGGCCGAACTGCCCGACCGCCTGGTCGATGAGGCGCTTGGCGCCACTCCAATCGGAGACGTCGTCGCTATTGACAATGGCCTCGCCGCCCGCCGCGCGGATCGCCGCCACCACCTCTTCGGCCGGCGAAGCATCGCGGCCGGAACCGTCGGCGGCGGCGCCGAGATCGTTCACCACCACCTTGGCGCCTTCGGCGGCGAGCAGCAGCGCATGCTCGCGGCCGATGCCCCGCCCCGCCCCGGTCACCACCGCCACCCGTCCCGCGCACAATCCGCCCATGCTTTCCTCCCGGCTTTTGCCGAAGCATGGCCGGTCCCGTCGACCGGCCGCAAGAGCAGAGCTATGCTCGGCCGCCAGGATGGGACGGATCCTCAGAGCCGCGCTGGCGGGCCTCGCCGCCTGTGCATCCTTGAGCGCCGCGGCGGCGGCGCGAGCGGCCGACACGCTCGCCATCGGCATCACCCAGTTCCCCTCGACGCTCCATCCCAGCATCGATGCCATGACGGCCAAAAGCTACATCCTGGCGATGGCGCGCCGGCCACTCACCACCTTCGATGCCCAATGGCGTCTCGTCTGCATGCTGTGCACGGAGCTGCCGACGATCGAGAACGGGCTTGCGGTGCCGGTGACGCTGCCGGACGGCGGGCGCGGCATCCGCGTCACCTATACGCTCCAGCCGGAAGCGCGCTGGGGCGACGGCGTGCCGGTCACCACCGAGGACGTGCGCTTCACCTGGGAAGTCGGCCGCCAGAAGCAAAGCGGGCTCGCCAATGCCGAGCTTTACCGCCGCATCGCCGCCATCGAGGCGAAGGACGACAAGACCTTCACCTTCGTCATGAGCAAGCTCAATTTCGACTATGCCGCGGTCAACGATTTCGAGCTGCTGCCGGCGCATCTGGAGCGCGCCGCCTTCGCCGACCCGGCGCAGTACCGCCTGCATACCCTCTACGACACCGACCCGGCCAATCCCGGCCTTTATTTCGGCCCCTATCGCGTCAGCGCGGTGGCGCCGGGCTCGCATGTGGTGCTCGAGCGCAATCCCGCCTGGTGGGGGAAGCCGCCGGAATTCCAACGCATCGTCGTCTGGACGGTGGAGAACACGGCGGCGCTCGAAGCCAACCTGCTCGCCGGCGGGCTCGACATGGTGGCGGGCGAGCTGGGCTTCTCGCTCGACCAGGGGCTCGCCTTCGCCAAGCGCCACGGCGACCGCTTCACCGTGCTCTTCAAGCCGAGCCTCGGCTATGAGCATGTCGACCTCAACCTCGACAACCCCATCCTCGCCGACCGCCGCCTGCGCCAGGCGCTGCTCTTCGGCATCGACCGCGAGGCGATCAGCCGGCAGCTCTTCGCCGGCCGCCAGCCGGTGGCCGAGAGCCTCGTCTCGCCGCTCGACCGGGTGTTCACCGACGCGGTGCCGCATTATCCCTATGACCCCGCGCGCGCCCGGGCGCTGCTCGAGGAAGCGGGCTGGCGAGGGGACGGCATCCGCCGCAACGCCGCGGGCGAGAGGCTGAGCCTCGAGCTTGCCACCACCGCCGGGAATCGGATTCGCGAGCTGGTGGAGCAGGTGCTGCAAAGCCAATGGCGCGCGATCGGCATCGAGGTCCATCTCAGGAACCTGCCGCCGCGCGTGCTGTTCGGCGACAATCTGGTGAAGCGCAATTTCACCATGGCGCTCTTCGCCTGGGTGAGCGCGCCGGAGAACGTGCCGCGGGCGATGCTGCGCTCGGACGAGATCCCGTCGCCGGCCAACGGGCTTGCCGGCGAGAACTTCCCCGGCTTCCGTAGCGCCGAGGCCGATCGCCTCATCGACGCCATGGAAGTCGAGCTTGACCGCGGCCGGCGCGCGGCGCTGTGGCACCGGCTCGAGGCGCTTTACGCCGAGGAGCTGCCGGCGCTGCCGCTGTTCTTCCGCGCCGATCCTTACGTGCTGCCGCGCTGGCTCAAGGGCGTGGTGCCCACCGGCCACCAATATCCGACGACGCTGTGGATCGAGGAGTGGCACGTGGCGAAGGACGTGGCGGCGCGGTGACGGAGGCGGCGCGGCTCACCCCCCGCCCCGGCCCTCCCCCTCAAGGGGGGAGGGGGTCGCAGCGAGCTTGCAGCTCCATTTCCCCCTCCCCCCTTGAGGGGGAGGGTTGGGGTGGGGGGAAGTGCCGCCGATGACCCGCTTCATCCTCTTTCGGTTGGCGCAAGTCCTGGCGGTGCTCGCCGTCATGTCGTTCGTCATCTACGCGCTCATCGGGCTGATGCCGGGCGATCCCATCAACCTCATGCTGGCCTCCGACCCGCATCTCACCGCCGCCGACGTGGCGCGGCTCAAGGCGCTGCAAGGCCTCGACCAGCCGCTCGTCAAACGCTACCTCGCCTGGGGCGAGGCGGCGCTTGCCGGCAATTTCGGCTATTCGCGGCTCTACGCGACGACGGCGGTCGCGGCGCTTCTGCCGCGGCTTGCCAACACCGCGCTGCTGATGGGGGTGAGCTTCGTCTTCTCGCTCGCCATCGCCTTGCCGCTGGGCGCGCTGGCGGCGCGCCGGCCGGGCGCGGCGCTCGACGCCGCCGCCAATCTCCTGAGCTTCGCCGGCATCTCCGTGCCGCCCTTCTGGCTCGCGCTCATGCTGATCCTGGTCTTCGCGGTGACGCTGGGCTGGCTGCCGGCGGGCGGCATCGCCACCATCGGCGAGGGCGGGCTCGCCGACCGCGCGCGCCATCTCGTGCTGCCGGTGAGCGTGCTGACGCTCGCGAGCCTCGGCGGCATCCTGCGCTACATGCGCGCCGGCATGATCGAGGCGCTGCGCCAGGACTATATCCGCACCGCCCGCGCCAAGGGCGCAGGCTGGGCGCGCGTGCTCTGGGGCCATGCGCTGCGCAACGCGCTGGTGCCGGTCATCACCGTGGTGGCGCTCTCCTTCGGCTCGCTGTTCTCCGGCGCGCTCATCACCGAAACCATGTTCGCCTATCCCGGCATGGGCAAGCTGATCTACGACGCCATCCTCGGCAACGACTTCAACCTGGCGCTGGCGGGGCTGCTCTTCGCCACGCTGCTGGTTCTGCTCTCCAACCTCGCCGCCGACATCGCCTATGCCGCGGCCGATCCGCGCATCACCTACCGATGAGGCTCGTCCGCCGCGCGCTCCGCCACGGCCGCGTCGCCTGGAGCGGCGCGGTGCTGCTGCTGCTGGCGCTCGCCGCGGCGGCGGCGCCGGGCGTGGCGGCGCTGATCGGCGCCGACGCCGACCGGGTCGATCTCTACCAGCGGCTGGCGGCGCCCTCGCTCGCCCATCCGCTCGGCACCGACGAGCTGGGCCGCGACCTGCTGCTGCGGCTCCTCGACGGCGGGCGCGTGTCGCTCGCCGTCGGCATCGCCGCGGCGCTCGCCGCCGCCGGCATCGGCACCGCGATCGGCCTCGGCGCGGGCTATCGCGGCGGCCGGCTCGACGCGGCGCTGATGCGCTTGACCGACGGCATCATCGCGCTGCCGCTGCTGCCGCTGCTCGTCGTGCTCGCCGCCATCGATCTCAAAAAGCTCGGCCTGCCGGAATGGGCGGTGCAGTCCGAGGCCGCGAGCCTCTATCGCATCATCGTGCTGGTGGCGCTGGTCGGCTGGACGACGGTGGCGCGCCTCGTGCGCGGCGCCACCTTGTCGCTGCGCGCGCAGGATTTCGTGCGCGCCGCGGTGGCGCTCGGCGCAAGCCCCGCGCGCGTCATGCTCGTCCACATCCTGCCCAACCTCGCCTCGCCGATCATCGTCGCCACCACGCTGTCGGTGGGCCACGTCATCCTGCTGGAGTCCGTGCTGAGCTATCTCGGCCTCGGCATCGAGCCGCCGCTGCCGAGCTGGGGCAACATGCTCACCGGCGCGCAAGAGACCATCGGCCTTGCGCCGCAGCTCGCGCTTTATCCCGGCCTCCTGATCTTCCTCACCGTCATCGCCTGCAACTTCCTCGGCGACGGGCTGCAAGACGCGCTCGATCCCCGCGCGCGGCGGCGGTGAGCGGCAACCGGTCGTCCGCCGGGACCATCGACGGGCGCCGCCGGCAATTCTCCGCCTTCGCCTCGAGGCCGGCGGCTTCACGCGCGATGAAAGCTTCGGAGGCGCGGGGAGGAGGACTTTAACGCGGCGAAGGCACGTGATAGCATCTTCAACCGGGGGGTGTCATGCTGGGCAGGCTCGAGCAGACGTCGTTACCGGCCTATGGCCACGATGCCACCGCGTTGCAGGCGCCCGCTTGTTACGTCTCAGGACGGTCCGCACAGTATTTTGACGACGACCTCGCCGGCTGCGCCGGATCGGCCCAGAAGCAAGTGGCGAAGGGATTATCCGGACCCGGGGATGGGGCAAATCTGCTCTTCATGTCCCGATCGAAAGATGTCGTCCTCGTGGGAACGCCGCCGACCCCGGCAAGGCGCAAGCAACTTTTCGACGATGCCGACGCGCTGTCGCTGCACTGGAACAGATGCGGCATCGATGTCGGCCATATGGTTTTTTCCGACAATGTCGAAGCCGATGCGCGAAGATGGGCTCGGGACCATTTCCTCTGCTCGCCCATTTTCTCGACACCGCTGCTTCGGGTCTTCGGCGCGGACGCCGCCGCCTTGCGGGACGTGGTAAGGCTCCTCATGAACAAGAGCGAGGTCGCAACGATCGTCGGCGACCCGTCCGTTCGGACGCTTTCGAGCGCGGCGGAATTGCGCGCCTTCACCGCCGGCCAGGGCCCCCCATGGGTGCTGAAGGCCGCCGTCGGCGCGGGCGGCCGGTTTCTCACCCGGCATCACGAGCCGGACGACGCCAAACAAGGCTGGCGCAGAGCGAAGTCCTCCTGGAAGCAGGTTGTCGGCCAGCGTTTCATAGAAGGAGACGAAAATTTCGCCTTCTATCTCATCGACCCCGCGGCGGAGGGACCGAAGCTCCTGCTTCACGGAACGTCCGACAATCGGAAGCCGCCGTTCTATCGCAATATATGGTCGCGAAATTCGGCGCCGGCCGCGAACGAGGCCGCGCAAAAAATATTCGAGTATGTTCGAAAGCGCACGAAACTGCCGCTGGTCATCGGGCAAGATCTGAAGGGTCGGAGTTCTCTCGTCGTCGACACGAACCCAAGATGGTGCGCCTATGTGCCCATGCTTCGCCTGACCGCCGCCCGGGGCGCGGATGTAGGCGGCGTCAAATATCTCGTCGCACCGCGGCCGAAACGCTCCCTGGGCAAGATCGTCGCCGCGCTGCGCAAGATGGAGTTTCGCTCGGGAGCATCGCAGGGCGTGGTCCTCTGTGCGGCGCCTGTTTGGCCGCGGCCGGTTCTGACGGCTCTCGTCGTCAACGATGTCGATGATCGATTGGAGGAGTCTTTCCGCCGCGTGGTTTCCTAACGCTCCCCCGGCCTTCGCAACAGCTTGCAGGAGCTCCGGAATGTTTTATGCGCAGCCGATCTTCAGGCCGTTGAGCGAGGCACAAAGCCTGTTGATTCAGGCGACCGTCGGCTGCTCGCAACCCACCTGCACGTTCTGTCCCTGCTCGACATCGAAGTATTTCCAGATCAGAAAACCCGCGGAAGTCATGGCGGATATGGATGAAGCCGCATCGATGATGGCGGAGAACGTCGAGACGATTTTCCTGCTGGCCGCGGACGCGTTCGTCATGAGAGCGCGCGAGCTTTGTGAAATCTCGCGCCACGCATATACGCGATTTCCCCGGCTCAGGCGGATTTCCGCCTACGCCACGGCCAAGGACATTGCGAGAAAAACCCCGGAGGACCTCCGCTCGATCAGGGAAGCGGGATTGTCGCGGCTCTATGTCGGCGTCGACTCCGGATGCGATCAGGTGCTCAAGGCGATCAGAAAGCAAAACGACGCCGCCGGGACCGTCGAAGGATGTCGGAAAGCCATTGCCGGCGGGTTCGAGCTTTCGGTGACGGTCATCCTCGGCTTGGGAGGGCGGGAGCTGAGCCGGGACCATGCAACCGCCACCGCCGCCGCCATTTCGGCGATCGAACCGAACTATCTCGGCATCGTGACGCTGATGGTCTACCCGGAAACCGGGATGGGACGCAGCGTGAGGGATGGGGAACTCTCCGTGCTGAGCACCGGCGGGCTGCTCGATGAGCTCCATCTGATGGTCCGGGGCATCGACGTCCGCAGCCGCAAATGCGTCCTGAGAACCAATCACCCATCGAATTATGTGGCGCTCCTGGCCGGGACCTTGCCCGACGACAAGGAGGAACTGCTGAAATCGTTGGCGAGCGCGCGGCTCGAAAATGACGGCGAAGCATGGCGGCCGGAAATGCAGCGCAGCCTATGAGGCTTCACGGCGAAGATTGCGGATCGAGTCCAACCCCGACAGGGAGGCCGGCAACATGATCGAGCATGGACGGGAAAAAGAGACCAGAAGCGACCTCCGCGGCGATGAAAGGCGCGCCCTCGAGGCCATCGAAGAGGTCATTGGGGCGCCGCTTGCGCGGCTCGCGGCCGTCGCCTGGGATTCCGTGGGGTATGTGGCGGTAGGGGGGCACGTTGTCGCCCTGTCGCTGTTCGGCTGCAACGTCGAGAGCCTGCCGGCCGATGTCGGCAGCCTCCGCGCGTTGGAAAGCATAAACCTGCGTCGAAATGGATTGTCGTCGTTTCCGCCTTGCTTGAGCGCGCTTGGAAAGCTGGCGACGGTCAGCGTCGAGCGAAATCGGCTGCACTCCTTTCCCGATTTGAGCGCTTCCGCCGCCACGCTGAAGGCCCTGTTTCTCGCGCACAACCATGTTGCGGAGCTGCCCGAGACCCTCGGCGCCTTGCACTCGCTCGAGGCGCTCGATCTCGATCACAACGGTCTCAAGGAATTGCCCGAAAGCGTCGGCGGCCTCACGTCGCTGCGCCACTTGAATCTCGGGTCGAAGAAGGTGCAGACGCTGGCGGATCCCGACGTCTATGACGTGGAACCGCTGAGAGACTATACCTTCGGCGAGCAGAAGCCGAGGTTCCCTTTCGAGCTTCAAGCAATGCTATACAAGCAGCGTTTCAATCGCATATCCGTTCTGCCTCCATCGATTGCCCGGCTGCGCAATCTGCGGAACTTGTCGGCCGTCGCCAACGGGCTGAGGCATCTTCCGGAGGAGATCTGCGAGATGCCGTCCCTGAAGGAGCTTGATCTCAGCTATAATTCGCTCCGCGCGTTGCCGGAACGCCTTGGGCAAAATCAGCCGCTCGAGATTGTCGATGTGAGCCGCAACCAGCTTCGGCGCATCCCCCGCTCGCTTCAGGATTGTCCTACGCTCAAGAGGCTGCAAGTGAAGGGCAATCCCTTGAACGGCGACGGCGAGAGCGCCGGCGTCCTGCTTGGAGCGCGTGCCGATTAGCCGGAACGGCCTTGCCTCGCCGCCGCTGCGAAAGGGGGGAACGACGATGCAGGAATCGGCGCGGCATCCGACGCGCCTGCGACTTCGCCCGCACGCCACCCCGGGCTGCAACCCGGTCGTTGCGCGCCCCGCTCCCGGACGGTCGCCGTTCGCTTCCGGCGCCTACGCCGCCTTCGCCAGCACGCGCTCCACCAACCGCGCCCAATAGGAGGCGCCGATCGGCAGGATCTCGTCGTTGAAATCGTAATGCGCGTTGTGCAGGCCGGCGCCGTTGCTGGGGCCGTTGCCGATGAAGACATAGGCGCCGGGCTTCGCCTGCAGCATGAAGGCGAAATCCTCCGCGCCCATGGTCGGCGGCACGTCGCGGTCGACATTGGCCGCGCCCACCACCTCCGACGCGGTCGCCGCGGCGATGTCGGTCTCGGCGGCGCTGTTGACGGTGGCGGGATAGCGCCGCTCGTAGAGCAGGGTGACGCCGGCGCCCATCGCCGCCGCCACGCCCCGGGCGATGCGGCCGATGCCGGCCTCGATCGCGTCCTGCACCTCCGGCTTGAAGGCGCGCGTGGTGCCGCGCAGCACCACCTCCTCGGGGATGACGTTCCAGGTGTCGCCGCCGTGGATCTGGGTCACGCTCACCACGGCGCTGTCGAGCGGATTGGCGTTGCGGCTGGTGATGGTCTGCAAGCCCATGGCGATCTGGGCGGCGGTGACGATGGGATCGATGCCGAGATGCGGCAGCGCCCCATGCGAGCCCTTGCCCTTCACCGTCAATTCGAAGGCGTCGTAGAGGGCCATCATCGGCCCGGCGCGCATCGCGAACGTGCCGGCCGGTATGCCCGGCCAGTTGTGCATGCCGAAGACCGCCTCGACCGGGAATTTGTCGAACAGCCCCTCCTGCACCATGACGCGGCCGCCGCCCTCGTTCTCCTCGGCGGGCTGGAAGATGAAATGGACGGTGCCGGCGAAGTTGCGCGTCTCGGCGAGATAGCGCGCCGCGCCCAGCAGCATGGTGGTGTGCCCGTCATGGCCGCAGGCATGCATCTTGCCCGGGTTCTGAGAGGCGTAGTCGAAGCCGTTGCGCTCGTGAATATGGAGCGCGTCCATGTCGGCGCGCAGCGCGATGGCGCGGCTGCCGGGCTCGGCGCCGGCGAGCGTGCCGACGACGCCGGTGCCGGCGAGCCCCCGATGCACCGTGATCCCGAATTCCTGCAGCCGCCGGGCGACGAACTCGGCCGTGCCCCGCTCCTCGAAAGCGGTCTCGGGATGGGCATGGATCTCGTGCCGCCAGGCGGCCAGCTCCTGGTGGAAATCGGCGATGCGGTTGACGATCGGCATTGGGGGCTCCTCCTGAGCCAAGAATATTAGAACCTGCTGGAAATTTTCAACTCCACAGGGAGAGCAGGAAGCATAGGCGATTGAAGCATAGATCCGAGCGACCTCACCAGAATGTGAAGGGCTATCCCTCCGCCGGCAGCCGGCCTTCCTCGACCGCGTGGCAGGCGACGCGCGAGCGGCCCGCTTGCCGCAGCTCCGGCCGCTCGCGGCGGCAGCGGTCGTTGGCATAGGCGCAGCGGGGATGAAAGGCGCAGCCGGCGGGCGGATCGATCGGGCTCGGCACCTCGCCCGCCAGCGGCGCGCGGGCGCGGCCGGAGAGCGCGAGGTCGGGGACGGTTGCCAGCAGCAGGCGGGTATAGGGATGGCGCGGCGCCGCGAACAGATCCGCCGTCGCCGCCAGCTCGACGAGGCGGCCCAGATACATGACGCCGACCATGGTCGAGACGTGATAGACGACGGCGAGGTTGTGCGAGATGAAGAGATAGGTGAGGCCGAGCTCGCGCTGGAGATCCTTCATCAGGTTGAGGATCTGCGCCTGCACCGAGACGTCGAGCGCCGAGGTCGGCTCGTCGCAGACGAGAAAATCGGGCGTCGCCGCCAAGGCGCGGGCGATCGAGATGCGCTGGCGCTGCCCGCCGGAGAACTCGTGCGGGTATTTGTCGCCATCGGCGGCGGCAAGACGCACCTCGCCCAAAAGCTCATCGACGCGGGCGCGCACCGCCCCCTCGCCGTCGCAGAGCCCATGCGTGCGCAAGGGCTCGGCGACGATGTCGCGCACGCGCCAGCGCGGGTTGAGGCTGGCATAGGGATCCTGGAAGATCATCTGGAGCCGCCGGCGCAGCCGCCGCCGCTCCGCGCTCGGCGCCGGACGCGCGAGATCGGTGCCGGCGAAGAGGACGCGGCCGCGCGTCGGCGCGTGCAGGCCGACGATCACCCGCGCCACCGTCGACTTGCCGCAGCCGCTCTCGCCGACCAGCGCGAAGGTCTCGCCGCGGCGGACGGCGAAATCGACGCCGTCCACCGCCTTCAGCAGCACGCGGCCGCGCCGCTCCAGGAGCCGGTTGAGGAGCGGCGGCGAGACGTCGAAATGACGCGCGAGCCCCTCGACCCGGAGCAGCGGCGCCTCCGCCTCCTGCGTCATGGCCGCTTGCCCAGCGCTTCGGCATGCAGCCAGCACGCCGCCGCGCCCGACCCCACGGGCAGCAGCTCCGGCCGCTCGCCGCGGCACCGCGCGAAGACCTTGGGACAGCGCGGATGAAAGGCGCAGCCCGAGGGGATGGCGGAGAGCGGCGGCATGGCGCCGTCGATCTGGGGCAGCCGCTCGCGCCGCAGGCCGAGCGCCGGGATCGCGCCCATCAGCCCCACCGTGTAGGGATGGCGCGGCTCCTTCACCACCGCGCGCACCGGGCCGATCTCGACGATCCGTCCGGCATACATCACCGCGACGCGGTCGGCGGTCTCGGCGATGACGCCCATGTCGTGCGTGACCAGCATCACCGCCGTGCCGTGCTCGCGCGTCAGCCGCTTCAGCAGCGCGATGATCTGCGCCTGGATCGAGACGTCGAGCGCGGTGGTGGGCTCGTCGGCGATGACCAGGCGCGGATTGGCGGCGAGCGCCAGCGCGATGACGATGCGCTGGCGCATGCCGCCGGAGAATTGATGGGGATAGTGGTCGATGCGCTGCTCGGGCGCGGGAATGCCGACGTCCTGGAGCAGCGCCAGCGCGCGCCTTCGCGCCGCCGACCGGTCGAGGCCGAGATGGACGCGGATGGTCTCGACGAGCTGGCGGCCGACGGTGTAGAGGGGGTTGAGGCTGGTGAGCGGGTCCTGGAAGATGGCGCCGATCTCCTTGCCGCGCAGCGGCCGCATCGCCGCATCCGAGAGATCGTCGATGCGGCGGCCGGCGAAGACGATGCGCCCGCCGGCGATGCGCGAGGGCGGATCGAGCAGGCCGATGATCGCGGCACCGGTGATCGACTTGCCGGCGCCGCTCTCGCCGACCACGCCCAGCACCTCGCCCGGCTCGATGGCGAAGGAAACGTCGTCGATGGCGGCGAGCACGCCGCGCCGCGTCGGGATCTCGACGCTCAAATGCTCGACCGCGAGCAAGGGCTCCGGCATCAGCGCAGCTTCGGGTTGAACGCATCGCGCAGCCAGTCGCCGAGCAGATTGACGGCGAGCGTCAGGCTGGCCAGCGCGATGGCGGGATAGAGCAGCATCCAGCGCCATTCGCCGGAGAAGATGTAATTGTCGCCGATGCGGATGAGCGTGCCGAGCGAGGGCTGCGTCACCGGCAGGCCGAGGCCGAGAAAGGACAGCGACGCCTCGGTGAGAATGGCGATGGCGAGATTGATGGTGGCGATGACCAGCACCGGCCCCATCGCGTTGGGCAGCACGTGGCGCCAGGCGATCGCCGCCGGGTGGACGCCGATGATGCGCGCCGCCTGGACGTATTCCTTGGCGCGCTCGACCAGCGTCGAGCCGCGCACGGTGCGGGCGAACTGAACCCAGATCGAGCTGGCGATGGCGAGCACCACGACATAGACCGCGGTCTGGTCCTGCCGGTCGTGCGGCAAGAGGCTGCGCGCGACGCCGTCGACCAGCAGCGCCACCAATATCGCGGGAAAGGAGAGCTGCACGTCGGCGATGCGCATGATCAGCGTGTCGATCCAGCCGCCGGCATAGCCGGCCAGCAGCCCCAGGCCGACGCCGAGGGCCAGGGCGAGGAGGACGGCGCTGACGCCGACGAGAAGCGACAGGCGCAGGCCGTAGAGGATGGAAGAGAGCACGTCGCGGCCCTGATCGTCGGTGCCGAGCGGGAAGGACCAGTCGCCGCCTGCCTCCCAGGCCGGCGGATCGCGCGCCTGCAGCAGGTCGAGGCTGGCGAGATCATAGGGGTCGTGCGGCGCCAGCACCGGCGCCAGCGCCGCGCCCAGCAGCAGCAGGACGGTGACGACGGCGGCGACGACGGTCACCGGCGAGCGGCGGAAGCTCCAGAAGAGGTCGCTGTCGGCGAGCCGGCGCAGCGCGCCCGGCGCCGCCTCGTCAGGGGCCATGGCCGCTCGCGGCGCTCCGCTCGATCCTGAGGCGCGGATCGACGGCGTAGTAGAGGAGGTCGACGACCAGGTTGATCACCACGAAGAAGAAGGCCACCAGCATGAGATAGGCGGCCATGACCGGGATGTCAGCAAAGCCGATCGCCTGGACGATGAGGAAGCCCATGCCCGGCCATTGGAAGACGGTCTCGGTGATGATGGCGAAGGCGATGACGGCGCCAAGCTGCAGCCCGGTGATGGTGATGACCGGCACCAGCGTGTTCTTGAGCGCGTGGCCGAAATGGACGATGCGGTTGGGCAGGCCGCGGGCGCGGGCGAATTTGATGTAGTCGGTGCGCAGCACCTCGAGCATCTCGGCGCGCACCAGACGCATGATCAAGGTCATCTGGAAGAGCGCCAAGGTGATCGCCGGCAGGATCAGCGATTTGAGCCCGGACACCGTCAGCAAGCCGGTCGTCCACCACCCCAGCGCCACCACCTCGCCGCGGCCGAAGGAGGGAAGCCAGCCCAAGATCACCGAGAACACCACGATCAGCAGGATGCCGGTGAGGAAGGTCGGCAGCGACACGCCGATCAGCGAGACCGCCATGAAGAGGCGCGAGAGAAAGCCGTCGCGGCGCAAGCCGGTGTAGACGCCCATCGGCAGGCCGCCGGCCAGCGCCAGCACGACCGCGGCGACGCTCAGCTCCAGCGTCGCGGGCAGTCGCTCGGCAATGATCTCGCGGACCGGGCGCGCATATTGGTAGGAGACGCCGAAATCGCCCTCGAGCGCGCGGGCGAGGAAGTGGCCGAATTGCACCGCCGTCGGATCATCGAGGCCGAGCGCCTGGCGCAGCCGGGCGCGGTCCGCCAGCGAGGTGTCCTGCCCCACCATGTTGTTGACGGGATCGCCGACATAGCGGAACAGCATGAAGGCGACGAGGCCCACGGCCAGCATCACCGCCACGGACTGCACCAGCCGGCGAAGGATGAAGGCGATCATGCGCGCATGCCGGCAAACGCCGCAGCCCGGGCCTGTGGCATGGAGTGCCGGCCTCCCCGGGGCGCGGCGGCGCGATCACTCCGCGCGCCCCTTCGCCGCGCAGCATAGGCGGGCGACCCCCGCTGTCAATCGCGGTGGTCGGAGGCCGAGGCCGGCCCAAGATCGGCCGGCGGCGAGCGCCGCGCCGCTTCCGCGCGCAACTGGTCCATGACGCGCCGGCGATAATCGGGATCGACGATCACCCGATCGAGATCGATGCGGTCGAATGCCGGCTCCTCGCCGCGCTCGGCTATGCCCATGCCCATCTTCGCCTCCCCCGAGCGCCACAGAATGGCGACGGGGCACAACCCTCGACCACGGAAATTTGTGGCCGGCGGCGACGGGCTGGGGACAAGCCTGTTGATATCCGCCGTGGCCAAGCTTGCACGCATCGCCGGCGACATCAGGCGATCAAGGACTTGGCGGCGGTGGTGCGACAGGTCGTCGCAGTGTCGAAGCCGACCTCGCGCCGGCGGCGGCGGCCGGCCGATAGTGGACGGCGATCAATCAGCGAAGGACGTCCCATGCCGCGTGGCAATTCGGCGGCGAGCCGCGATATCGCCTTTCACCTCCACCCCTACACCCATCTCAAAAAACACGAGAGCGAGGGCCCGCTGGTCATCGCCGAGGGCAAGGGCATCCACGTCTATGACGAGAACGGCAAGGAGTATATCGAGGGCCTGGCGGGGCTCTGGTGCGCCTCGCTGGGCTTCGGCGAGGAGCGGCTGGCCGAGGCGGCGGCGCAGCAACTGAGGCGGCTGCCCTATTATCACGCCTTCAACCAAAAGTCGCACCCGGCGGCGGCCGAGCTGGCCGAGCGGATCATCGGCCTGATGCCGGTGCCGATGTCGAAAGTCTTCTTCAACACTTCCGGCTCCGAGGCCAATGACAGCGCGATCAAGATGGTGTGGTACTACAACAACGCGCGCGGCCGTCACCGCAAGAAGAAGATCATCGCCCGCATGAAGGGCTATCACGGCGTCACCGTGGCGGCGGCGAGCCTCACGGGGCTGCCCAACAACCATCGCGATTTCGACCTGCCGATCTCGCGGATCCGCCACGCCGACTGCCCGCATCATTACCGCTTCGCCAAGCCCGGCGAGAGCGAGGAGGATTTCGCCACGCGGCTCGCCGAGAGCCTCGAGGCGCAGATCCTGCGCGAGGATCCGGAGACGGTCGCCGCCTTCATCGCCGAGCCGGTGATGGGCGCCGGCGGCGTCGTCCCCCCGCCCCGCACCTATTTCGAGAAGATCCAGAAGGTCCTCGGGAAATACGACGTGCTGCTGATCGCCGACGAGGTCATCTGCGGCTTCGGCCGCACCGGCAACATGTTCGCCAGCGAGACCTATGGGCTCAAGCCCGACATCATGACCGTCGCCAAGGCGCTGTCCTCGGGCTATCTGCCGATCTCGGCCACGGTCATCAGCGAGGAGCTTTATCAGGCCTTCCTCGCGCAAAGCGAGAAGATCGGCACGTTCGCCCACGGCTTCACCTATTCCGCCCATCCCGTCTGCTGCGCCGTGGCGGTGGAGACGCTGCGCATCTATGAGGAGCGCGACATCCTCGGCCATGTGCGGAAGGTGGCGCCGCGCCTCCAGGAAGGATTGCGCCGCTTCGCCGGCCACCCTTTGGTGGGCGAAGTGCGCGGCGTCGGCCTGCTGGCGGGGGTGGAGCTGGTGCGCGACAAGGCGACCAAGGCGCCTTTCGAGCCCAAAGCCGGGGCTGGCGCGATCTTTGCCGCGCGCGCCCAGGAGCACGGGCTGATCCTGCGCGCCATGGGCGACAGCATGGCGCTGTGCCCGCCGCTCATCATCACCGCCGAGGAGATCGACGAGCTGCTGCGCCGCTTCGGCAAGGCGCTCGACGACACCCACGCCGCGCTCGGCCAGGCGGGGCTCGCCTCGGTGGCCTGACAAGGCTTTCTGTTGCGCGCCGCGCGGCGCGGGCTATGCTCTGAGGTTTGCGGGGGACCACGGACGGACGGCCATGGACTACGAGAGGTTCTTCAAGACCCGCCTCGACGGCCTGCGCGCCGAAGGACGCTATCGCGTCTTCGCCGATCTCGAGCGCCGCGCCGGCGCCTTCCCGCGCGCCTTCAGCCACGATCTCGGCGCCGAGGTCACCGTCTGGTGCTCCAACGACTATCTCGGCATGGGGCAGCACCCCCTGGTGCTCGCGGCGATGCATCAGGCGATCGACCGCGTCGGCGCCGGCGCCGGCGGCACGCGCAACATCTCCGGCACGACGCATTACCATGTGGAGCTGGAGCGCGAACTCGCCGCGCTTCACGGCACGGAAGCGGCGCTGGCCTTCACCTCGGGCTACGTCGCCAACGAGACGGCGCTCTCCACCCTGGCGCGCGGGCTGCCGCGCTGCGTCGTGTTCTCCGACGCGCTCAACCATGCCTCGATGATCGAAGGCATCCGCCACAGCGGCGCCGAGAAGCACATCTTCGCGCACAACGATCCCCGCGACCTCGAACGGCGTCTCGCCGGCGTCGATCCGAGCCGGCCGAAGCTCGTCGCCTTCGAGAGCGTCTATTCCATGGACGGCGACATCGCGCCCATCGCGGAGCTGTGCGACGCGGCCGAGCGGCACGGCGCGATGACCTATCTCGACGAAGTGCATGCGGTGGGGCTCTACGGTCCCCGCGGCGGCGGCATCGCCGAGCGCGACGGCGTCGGCCATCGCTTCACCGTCATCCAGGGGACGCTGGCCAAAGCCTTCGGGCTGGTCGGCGGCTATGTCGCGGGCTCGGCTGCGATGGTCGACTTCATCCGCAGCTTCGCCGCGGGCTTCATCTTCACCACCTCGCTGCCGCCGGCGATCGCCGCCGGGGCGGTCGCCTCCATCCGCCACGTCCGCGCCAACAACGCGCTGCGCGAGCGGCACCAGGAGCGGGCGGCGCGCGTCAAATGGCGCCTGCTCGAAGCGGGGCTGCCGGTCATGCCCAGCGCCAGCCATGTGGTGCCGGTGCTGGTGGGCGATGCGCGGCTGTGCAAGCAGGCCTCGGACGACCTGCTGGAGCGCCACCGCATCTACGTCCAGCCGATCAATTACCCGACCGTGCCGCGCGGCACGGAGCGGCTGCGCCTCACCCCCTCGCCGCAGCACAGCGACGCCGACATCGAGAAGCTGGCGGCGGCGCTCGCCGACGTCTGGGCGCGGCTCCCCATCCGCCGGGTGGCGTAAGGCATAACGCGATGTTCAAAGACAACTCGCTCATCCCCGCCGAGGCCGTGCGGCTTGCCGCCTTGGGGCTGTTGGCGGAGGCGCCGCGGCGCTACGGCGATCTCGCCGGCGAGATCCGGCATTTCACCGGCCGCGTCGTCGGCCCGTCCCTCGACCTCATGGGCACCTCGCTCGAACTGTTGCGCTATGAGGGGCTGATCGAGGCGGTGGACGGCCAGGGCATGAGCGACAACGCCGTGCTGCGGCTCACGGCGCGCGGCGGCGAGGCGCTGGCGGGCCTGCTCAAGGCGCAGCTACGCTCGCCCGCCAGCGACATGAACCGGCTGGTGCTGCTGCTGAAGCTGCGCTTCCTGCATCATCTGCCGCCGGCCGAGCAGCAGGGCCAGCTCGCGCTGATGGCGGACATGCTGGAAAGCGAGCGGCTGCGGCTCGAGGAGCTGCGCCAGCACAGCGCGCCCGGCCTCTTCCGCGACTGGCTCGAGCGCGACATCGCCGTGGCCGAGGAGCGCATCGCCTGGCTGCGCGGCCGCTGAGCGCGGCCGATGCGCGTGCAGTTCCTGGGTTGCGGCGACGCCTTCGGCAGCGGCGGGCGCTTCAACACCTGCTTTTACGTGAGCGACGCTGAGAGCGCCTTCCTCATCGATTGCGGCGCCTCCTCGATGATCGCGCTGCGCAAGTTCGGCGTCGATCCCAACGCCATCGCCAGCATCTTCATCAGCCATCTGCACGGCGATCATTTCGCCGGGCTGCCGTTCTTCCTCCTCGACGCGCAGCTCGTCAGCCGCCGCACGGCGCCGCTGATCGTCGCCGGCCCGCCCGGCCTCGAAGAGCGCCTCGCCGTCACCATGGAGGCGCTGTTTCCGGGCTCGACGGCGGTCGAGCGCCGCTTCGCGGTGGAGCTGATCGAGCTTGTCCCCGGCGAGCGGCGGGCGATCGGCGGTGTGACGGTAACGCCCCATCTGGTGCGCCATGCCTGCGGCGCGCCGCCTTTCGCGCTCCGGCTCGAAAGCGGCGGCAAGGTGGTGGCCTATACCGGCGACACCGAATGGACCGAGGCGCTGATCCCGGCGGCGCAGGACGCTGACCTCTTCATCGCCGAGGCCTATTTCCACGACAAGAAGATCCGCCATCATCTCGACTGGCAGAGCCTCGCGCCGCATCTGCCGGCGATCCGGCCGAAGCGCCTGATCCTCACGCATTTCAGCCCCGACATGCTGGCGCGGATCGGCGATCTCCCGGTCGAAGCGGCCGAGGACGGCAAAGTCGTCGAGGTCTGAGCGGCGCCTGGAGCTCACGCTGCATGACCTTCGTGCGTCCTTCGAGACGCGGTCCTTCGGACCGCTCCTCAGGATGAGGAAGCACGGAGAATGGCACCGACCGACGATGCCCGATTCAATCTCGCCTCATCCTGAGGAGCGCGCGAAGCGCGCGTCTCGAAGGACGCACGTCGTCCATGCAGCGCAAGCGCTTGCTACGCCGCGTCGTGGAAAATGACCCCGAGCGTCATCCGCTCGCCCGAGCGCAGGCGGCTCACGCCGTGGCGCAGGCTGACGCGGTAGAAGCCGCGCGTGCCCTGGACCGGGCGATGACGCACGGGAAAGATCACCGCCTCGCCCTGAGCGAGCGGCACCACCTCGGCCCGCGATTGCATCCGCGGGCGCTGCTCGACCAGCAGGAACTCGCCGCCCATGAAGTCGCGGGGATCGCTCAGCAGCACCGTCATCTGCAACGGGAAGACGCGCTCGCCATAGAGATCCTGATGCAGGCAGTTGTAGTCGCCGGCGCCGTATTTGAGCAGCAGCGGCGTCGGCCGCGCCTGCCCGGCGGCATGGCATTGCGCGAGATACGCCGCGAGCGTCGGCGGAAAGCCCGGCGCCTCGCTGAGCGCCTCGCGCCAGCGATTGGCGATCGCCGCCAGAGGCGGATAGGCCGCCTGGCGCAGCCGCTCGACCGCCTCGGGCAGGGGGTAGCGGAAATATTTGTACTCGCCCCGGCCGAAGCCGTGGCGCGCCATGACGACGCGGCTGCGGAAGGCCGCCTCCTCGGCATAAAGCGCCGCGAGATCGCGGCATTGCGCCGGCGCCAGCGCGCCTTGTAGCGTCGCATGTCCCCGCGCATCGAGCGCCGCCCCTATGTCCGCCCAGTCGACGCCGGACAAGCCGGTCTTGCTCATGGCGGGGAGGATAGGCCGGCGCGAGGCCGCGATCTATCCGGCTGCGGCACGGATGAGAGAGGGTGAGATGGAGAAACCGAACGGAAAGACGGCGCTGGTCACCGGCTCGACCGACGGCGTCGGCCGGCTGGTGGCGAGACGGCTCGCCGCGGCGGGCGCGCGGGTCCTGGTGCACGGCCGCAACCGCGAGCGCGGCGCCGGCCTCGTCGCCGAGATCGCGCGAGGCGGCGGCGCGGCGGAGTTTCTCGAGGCCGATCTCGCGGCTTTGGCCGAGGTCCGGCGCCTGGCCGAGACGGTGCGGCAAAAGACCGACCGCCTCGATCTCCTGATCAACAATGCCGGCATCGGCTCCGCCAGCGGCGGCCCTGCGCGCCAGACGAGCGCCGACGGGCACGAATTGCGCTTTGCGGTGAATTATCTCGCGGGCTTCCTGCTCACCCGCCTGCTGCTGCCGCTGATCAAGGACAGCGCGCCGTCGCGCATCGTCAACGTCTCCTCGGCCGGCCAGCAGGCGATCGACTTCGCCGACGTCATGCTGACCAAGGGCTACAGCGGCGCGCGCGCCTATTGCCAGAGCAAGCTCGCGCAGATCCTGTTCACCATCGATCTCGCCGAGGAGCTTCGGGGCTCGAGCGTCGTCATCAACTGCCTGCACCCGGCGACCTACATGGACACGACCATGGTGCGCCAGTCCGGCACCACGCCGTGGAGCACGGTCGAGGAAGGCGCCGAGGCGATCCTGAACCTCGCGGCATCGCCGGCCCTTGGGGATCGAAGCGGGCTCTATTTCAACGGGCTGCGCGAGGCGCGGGCGGACGCCCAGGCCTATGACGCCGCGGCGCGAAGGCGCCTCAGGACGCTCAGCCTCGCGCTGTGCGGCCTCGGTGCCGATGGCGCGACTGCCGCCCCGCGGCGATAGCGGGAGCGGCGATCAACCGACCGCGGCGCGGAAGATCCGCATATAATTGCCGCCGGCGATCTTGCCGGCCTCCTCGGGCGTGAAGCCGCCGCGCAGCATCGCCGCGACCAGCGAAACCCATTGCCCGTAATCCTGCAGGCTGCCGGGAGCGATCTGCTGGTCGGTGCCGATGCTGACATGGTCGACGCCAACGATCTCAACCATCTCCTTCAGCCCGTCCACATATTTCTCGAGGCTCGGGAAGAAGTGCCAGATGCCGATGGAGCCGCCGGTCTCCGCGATGGCCCGCGCATGGTCGGGGCTGATCTGCCGCCCGGCGAGCGGCGTGGGGCCCATCGCCTTCGATCCCGAGACCGCGGTGTGCGAGAGCAGCAGCGGCTTCGTCGCCACCTTGACCGCCTGCTTCACCATGTCCTCGGTCGCATGCGCAACGTCGCAGACGAAGCCCAGCCGGTGACAGGCACGGATCACCTCGGCGCCGAAGGCGGTGAGCCCGTGATGCGTCACCGCCCCCGTCTGGAAATCGCCGATGTCGTTCGGCGTGTAATGCACAAGCTGCAGGTGCCGGACGCCGCGCTGATGCGCTTCTTCCAGGCGCTCGAGCTTCATTTCGAGGAAGTCGAGCCCTTCCACGTCCATGACGATCGCCGGCTGGCCGGCGGCATGCGCCGCCTCGAGATCGCCGGCGCCCAGCGCACGGCGCAGGCCATGCTTCGCGACCGTCTCGTCCATCCAGGACAGGCGATCGAGATGGTGGCGATAGAGCATGCCCGGCTCCGGCGTGCCGATGGCGGTGAGCACGCCGGCTGCGTTGCGCCGCAGCAGGGGGCCATCCGGCACGTCGGCGAGGCAGGCCACCGCCAGCGACCCCGCCCGCATGCCCTTCGCGATGTCCTCATTCGGCGGGGCCGTGGACACGATTCCGTTCACCCCGCCATGGGTGTGAACGTCGACGGAGATGAATTTGGCGAGCACATCGCGCGCCGCGGCGGCGGTGTCCGAAGCCGCTTGCGTGGCGGCGGCCGCGCGCCGGCCCACGCTCCCGCCGAGCATCGCGCCGACAGAGGCCAGGACCGTGCCCCACATCCATTTCCGGCGCGTCAGCGCATGGCTATGCGCATGACCACAGCAATCCATGTCGTCTCCTCCCCATGCGCCGGCCTCTCGCCTTGCGCTCCGGCAACTATGTCCGCCCGCGAATTCCCTGACAAGCCGCCGAAGCGCTAAGATGGGACGCCACCGGTACGGAGGCCACTCCCGTGAAATACCGCAAGCTCGGCACCAGCGACCTGCAGGTTTCGGAGATCTCCCTCGGCTCGTGGCTGACCTACGGCGTCGGCGTCGATCGCGACCGCGCCGCCCGCTGCGTCGATCGCGCCTTCGAGCTGGGGATCAATTTCATCGACACGGCGAACGTCTACGGCCGCGGCGCGGCGGAAAGCCTCTTGGGCGAGATTCTGGCCGGGCGGCCGCGCCAGTCCTACGTGCTGGCGACCAAGGTCTTCTTTCCCATGAGCGCCAGCGACAAGGGATTGTCGCGCGCGCAGATCCGCAAGCAGATCGACGCCTCGCTGAAGCGGTTGCGGACCGACCACGTCGATCTCTATCAGTGCCATCGCTACGACGCCGAGACGCCGGTCGAGGAGACGATGCAGGCGCTCAGCGAAGCGGTGCGCCAGGGCAAGGCGAGATACATCGGGTTCAGCGAGTGGTCGCCGCGGCAGATCGAGCGCGCCTTCGCCGTCGCGGGCACGGAGCGCTTCGTCTCGAGCCAGCCGCAATATTCGCTGCTCTGGCGGGCGCCGGAAGCCGAGGTCATGCCGCTCTGCGCGGCGAAGGGGATCTCGCACATCGTCTGGTCGCCGCTGGCGCAAGGCGTCCTCACCGGCAAGTATCTGCCCGGCGCCGCGCTTCCGCCCGACTCCCGCGCCGCCAGCACCAGCATGGGACAATTCATGCTGTCCTGGCTGGGATCGCGGGTGCTCGAGGCGGTGCAAAGGCTGAAGCCGCTCGCCAAGGACGCCGGCTGCAGCCTGTCGCAATTCTCGCTCGCCTGGGTGCTGCGCCAGCCGACCGTCGCTTCGGCCATCGTCGGCGCGAGCCGGCCCGAGCAGGTCGAGGAGAACGCCGGCGCCTCGGGGCTGGTCATCGACCCCGGTCTCTTCCGCCGCGCGGAAGCGATCGTCGCCGGCCTCGAGCGCGGCCGATAGAGGCCGATCACATGCGCGTGAAGCTCGCCGCACCCGTAACAAAAGGACGCGCCGGCGCGTATTTTCCTGCGATAGCCATGCCAAAGCCCGTGGGAAGAGGAGGCCTGCCGTCATGCTGACACGGCGTCTGTTGCTGTCGGGCGGAGCGATCGGGCTGGTGGCGGCGGCGAGCCTTGCCTGGCTGGTCGCGTCGCCGGCCGAGGAGGCGCGCGCGATCCCGGCACCGGCGCAGGACGAGCCGGCGGGACCGGCAACCTCCGAGGTCGCCGTCCTTGCCGGCGGCTGCTTCTGGGGCGTCCAGGGCGTCTTCCAGCATGTCGAAGGCGTCGCCAACGCCGTCTCGGGCTATGCCGGCGGCGACAAGGACACGGCGCATTATGAGATGGTGAGCAGCGGCACGACCGGGCATGCGGAAGCGGTCCGCATCACCTTCGATCCCCGCAAGATCACTTACGGACGCCTCCTGCAAGTCCATTTCTCCGTCGCCCACGACCCGACGCAGCTCGACCGCCAGGGCCCCGACATCGGCACCCAATATCGTTCGGCGATTTTTCCCATGGGCGCGGCGCAGGCCGCGACGGCGGCCGCCTATATCGCCCAGCTCAACGCGGCGCACGCCTTCCCCGCCCCGCTCGTGACCCGGGTCGAGCCCGATCAGGCCTTCTATCCGGCCGAGGCCCATCACCAGGACTTCCTGACGCGGAACCCGACCTATCCCTATATCGTCATCAACGACCTGCCGAAGATCGAGGCCCTGAAGCGCCTCTTCCCGGCGCTCTACCGCGCCGAGCCGGTGCTGGTGGCGACGGCCGGCCTGTCGGACTGACGGGAGAGAGCGCCCGCGCCCGGACGGCGGCTCACTCGATGCACTCGAAGGCGAAGCCGTCCGTCCAGAGCAGCCCGACGTTTTCGCGCGCGATGTGCGCCGAGCGTCCGAACTGGCCGCAATATCGATCGGCGATCGCCGGCACGTTGTCCTCGGCCGCGCCCAGGCGCAGCGGTAGGGGACCCAGCTCCACGCGAGTCTGCCGCAATTGATTTTGCCGGATCGTGCCGCCGCCCTCGCCGGACCCTTCGAGGGTGGGGGCGCAGCCGGCGCTCAACCCCGCCAGCACCGTCAAAGCCATCGCTGTTCTTGCGCGCACGACCGTCTCCCCGCTCTTTGCAGCGCCAGAATAGCCGAGAAATCGGCGGCGGAGCAGCCTTGACGGCTCCGCCCCATCCGCGCGGGCGCGCAAGCCCCGCTACATCTGGTCGGCAATGACCTCGCCGAAGGGCTCCCAGGTCTTGCCGTCGAAGCGCACCAGCCGCAACTGCTTGATCGGCCGGTAGTCGGTGGGGCTGGTGTTGATGGTGATGCCGGGCAGCAGCATCGGCAGCGCCAGCGCGTGCAGATTGGCGGCCTGGCGCATGACGTTCTCGCGCGAGAGGTCGTCGCCGCACTGCTTCAGCACCTGGACCAGCGTCATGGCGAGGTTGTAGCCGAGCACGTTGTAATAGTCGGCGAGACTGGCGCCGGGATTGTACTTGCCCATCCAAGCGAGCCAGTCCTTGAAGGCGGGATCGTCCTGCCATTGCGGATCGGTCGGATCCTTGTAATAGCGCGCGGTGATGATGCCGACCGATTTCTCGAGCCCCGCCGGCTGCAGCACCGCGCCGACTGCGCTACCGACCGTATTGAGGAAGTGCAGCGGCCGCCAGCCGATGTCATAGGCGCGCCGGATCGCCTGCGCGGCGAATTTTGGCCCCGCGATGTCGACGAACACGTCGGCGCCGGTGGCCTGCAAGGCGACGATCTCGGAATCGACGGTGGGGTCGCTCACTTCATAGCTCGCCGTCGTCGCCACCATCTTGTCGTACCGCTCGCCGAGCCCGTCCTTGAGCCCGGCGAGATAGTCCTTGCCGTAATCGTCGTTCTGATAGAGCACGGCGATCCTGGCCTCGGGCTTGTGCTCGAGGATGTAGCGCGCGTAGATGCGCGCCTCGCTGACATAGTTGGGCTGCCAGCCCATGGTCCAGGGGAAATGCGCGGGATCGGCCCATTTGCTGGCGCCGGTGGCGACAAAGAGCTGCGGCACCTTGCGCTCGTTGAGGTATTTCTGGATCGCGGTGTTGGGCGCGGTGCCGAGCGAGCTGAAGATGAAGGCGACCTGATCCTGCTCGATGAGCTTGCGCGTCTGCTCGACGGTCTTGGGCGGGCTGTAGCCGTCGTCGAGGCTGATAAGCCGGATCTTGCGGCCGTTTACGCCGCCCTGATCGTTGATCATCTTGAGATAGGCGAGCTCGGCCAGGCCGTCGGCGCCCCAGGCCGAGGCGGCGCCGCTGTAAGGCATGGTCTGGCCGATGACGATCTCGGCGTCGCTGACCCCCGGCGCGTAGCGCTTCTCGGCGCAAACCGCCGGCGCAGCCGCGAGCGCCAGCATCAAAGCCAATGCCAACAATGCCTTGCCGCCACGCGCGGCGACCGCGATCTTTTCCAGCCGATCGAGCATGCGCCACCTCCTGCGAGCCGGCGCTCATGGCAATCCTGCGATCCCGCGCGTTCCTCGGCTCGCGCGCCTACTCTACACCCGCGGATTGCAGCGGCAAGGGCAAGCTACCGCCTAGCGCGCCAGCTCCTCAGCATGGCTGGTGAGGCCGAGGCTGCCGGCGGTGTTGGCCACCGCGGCGAGGCAGAGCTGGGCGCGGTCGGGCGGCAGCCACACGGCAAAGCGCGTGACGTAGCGCCCGCCTTCGCTCTCCGCCAGCTTCTGCGCGTCAAGCCGCACGATGTTGGCGCCGTTCTGGGCGAAGATCTCGGAAAGCCGCGCGATGAGGCCGAGCTGGTCGCCGCCGCTCACCTCGATGCGGTGCGTGATCCGGCCCATCGGCCCCGGGCGCGGGTCGAAGCCGTAAGGCACGACGCGGACCTGGGCGCGCTCGTCGAGCTCCGGCAGATGCGCCAGCTCGTCCTGCAGCCAGGCGGCGCCGATGCCCTCGGGCAGCTCGCAGATCGCGGTGAACTCGGCGCCTTCGCCGAGCACGGCAAAGGTGGTGTCGCGCAGATTGACGCCGGCGGAGAACAGGCAGTCGGCGATCGCCGAGACGACGCCGACGCGATCGCGGCAGAGGATGGAGACCAGGGCTACCGCCATCGCGCGCCTCCCCTCTCAATAAAGATGCTGGCCGCCGGTGACGAAAAGCTCGGTGCCGGTGACATAGCCGGACTCGGCGGCGCAGAGATAGAAGATGGCGGAGGCCACGTCCTCGGGCGTGCCGAGGCGGTGGAGCGGGATGCGCGGGATCAGCACTTCGGTCTCGGGCGAGAGCATCGCCGTCTCGATCTCGCCCGGCGCCACCGCGTTCACCCGCACGCCGAGCTGGGCGAACTCCACCGCCATCTCGCGCGTCAGCGCCGAGAGCGCCGCCTTGGACGTGGAATAGGCGGAGCCGGCGAAGGGATGGACGGCGTGGCCGGCGATCGAGGTGACGTTGACGATGGCGCCCCTGCCGCGCGCCAGCGCCGCGGCAAGGCCGCGCGCCAGGCTCAGCGGCGTGAAGAAATTGAGCTGGAAGACCTCGCGCCAGTCGCCGAGATCGCCGTTGAGGCAGCCCAGCCGCTCCTTGAACGGCGTCTTGGGCGAGACGCCGGCGTTGTTGACCAGCGCCTCGAGCGCGCCGCCATCGATGATCGCGTTGACGTCGGCGATGAAGCGCTCGACGGCGCCGGCGTCGGCGAGATCGGCGGTGACGTGATGCGTCCAGTTGGGATCGCGCTTGCATTCCGCCGGCACGCCTTCGCGCGAGCTGGTGATCACCCGCCAGCCGGCCTCGCTGAAGCGCCGCACCGTGGCGTGGCCGATGCCGCGGCTGGCGCCGGTGAGGAGGAGCGTCTTGCGCTCTGCGGTCATGAGGCGAGCTTAGAAGACGCGGCGGGCGGCGGGAAGCTCAGCCGCCGCTCGTCGATGCCTTCGGGATCCTGGTGGATCATCACCTCGGCCTGCGGGAAGGCGGCGAGAATCTCGGCCTCGACCGCGTCGGAGATGCGATGCGCCTCGTCGAGGGTGAGCCTGCCGTCCATCTCCACATGGATCTGGATGAAGGCGTTGGGGCCGGCGGCGCGCGTGCGCAGGTCGTGCACCGACTTGACCTGCGGGTGCGCCAAGGCGATGGCGCGGATCCGGGCGCGGGCCTCGTCCGGCAACTCGCGGTCCATGAGCTGGACGGTCGCCGTCCGGCCGACCTGCCAGGCGCCGTAGACGATCCAGAAGCCGATCGCGCCGCCGAACAGCGGATCGAGATAGACCCAGCCCAGCCAGCGCGTGGCCAACAGCGAGACGAGGACGCTGCCGTTGAGCACGAGGTCGGTGCGGTAGTGGAATTCGTCGGCGCGCACCACCAGCGAGCCGGTGCGGCGCACCACGGAGCGCTGATAGGCCACCAGCGCGAGCGTCACGGCGATGGCGAAGACCATGACGGCGATGCCGATGCCGGTGTTGCTCACCGGCTGCGGCGTCAAGAGGTGCTGCAGCGCCTGGATGATCAGCAGCACGGCGGAGCCGGCGATGAAGGCCGCCTGCCCGAGGCTCGCCAGCGGCTCGGCCTTGCCGTGGCCGAAGCGATGCTCTCTGTCCGCGGGAACGAGCGCCTGCTGTACCGCCAAAAAGTTGACCATCGAGGCGGCGGCGTCGAGCAGCGAATCGAGCAAGCTCGACAACAGGCTCACCGAGTCCGTCAACAGCCAGGCGACGAGCTTCACCACGACCATCACCGCGGCCACGGTGATCGACGCCACGGTCGCGCTCCGCATCAGCGCGCCGGCCCGGGAGGTTCGCTCGGCGAAGCTCATGGGAAGAGCCGCTCGCTGCGCCAGCCCTCGCCCTCGCGGATATAGACGAGGCGGTCATGCAGCCGGTGCGGCCGCTCATGCCAGAACTCGACACGCTCGGGCACGACGCGCCAGCCCGACCAGCGCGGCGGCCGCGGCACCGGCCCGTCGCCGAAACGCCGGGCAGTCTCGCCAAAGCGCTCCTCCAGCGCCTGCCGGCTTGCCACCGGGCGCGACTGGGCCGAGGCCCAGGCGCCGATCTGGCTCTCGCGCGGGCGGCTGGCGAAATAGGCATCCGCTTCCGCCGCGCTCACGCCCTCGACCGCGCCGTCGATCCGGATCTGTCGGCCCAGCGACTTCCAGTGGAAGCACAACGCGGCGCGCGGATTTTCGGCAAGCTCCCTGCCTTTGCGGCTGTCGAGATTGCCGTAGAAGACGAAGCCCCGCTCGTCGACGCCCTTCAGCAGGACCATGCGCGCCGCCGGCGCGCCCTGGGCGCCGGCCGTGGCCACGACCATGGCGCTGGCGTCGCGCGGCTCCTTTGCCTGGGCCTCGGCGAACCATTGGACGAACTCGTCGAAAGGCCGGCGGTAGGGAATGCTGGTCACGGCACCTCCTGCGCTCTCACCATAGACCGAAGCGCGGGAATTTCGAAGGCGCCGGTTGCCCCTGCCGGGCACAGCCGCCAAGATGGGCGCCCCCGGCGGCGGCGAGCGAGGTAAGCGGTTTTGGCCATGAGAGATCCCTATGTCGTCCTAGGCGTCGCCCGCAACGCCTCCGACGACGCCATCAAGAAGGCCTATCACCGGCTGGCGAAAAAGCTGCATCCCGACATGAACCCGGGCAACCGCGCCAAGGAGCAGCAGTTCAAGGAAATCTCCGCGGCTTACGACCTGCTGTCCGACCCCGCGAAGCGGGCGCGCTTCGATCGCGGCGAGATCGATGCCGGCGGCGTGGAGCGCGGCTTCCACGCGCGCGGCGCCCGCGCCTACCAGCGCGCCGAATCGGGCTTCTCCTTCGACGAGATCATCGCCGAGATCCTCGGCCGCAGCCGGCGCGAGAGCGAGGAGCGGCTGGGCGATACGAGCCACGCGCTGCGCCTTTCCTTCATCGAGGCGGCGCTCGGCGGCAAGCGGCGCATCGTCGCGGCCGACGGCCGCAACGTCGACATCGTCGTGCCCGCCGGCATCGACAGCGGCCAGAGCCTGCGCCTCAAGGGCCAGGGGCCGCGCGGACCCCGCGGACTCGCCCCGGGCGACCTCTATCTCGACGTCGAGGTCGAGCCCCACCCCTTCTTTCAGCGCAAGGAGCACGACATCCATGTCGAGCTGCCGGTGACGCTGACCGAGGCCGTGCTGGGCGCGCGCATCACCGTGCCGACCATTCACGGGCCGGTCGCGGTCAAGGTGCCGCGCGGCTCCAACAGCGGCGCGACGCTCCGCCTCAAAGGCAAGGGCATCGCCGCCGCGGGCAAGGCCGGCGACCAGTACGTCAAGCTGCGCGTCATGCTGCCCGATCCGCCCGATGCCGAGCTTACGGCATTCCTGGAGCGCTGGGGGACGAAGCACCCCTACAGCGTCCGCCGCGCCTTCGATTGAGCGGCGCCCGGAACCCTTCGGCAGAGCGATGCTTTCCGCCCCCCTCGCCCATCGTGTAGGATCGCCGCTTGCCGGGGGAAGGGTGAAACACTCACGGGGGGCAACAGGCGTATGATGGACGCACGGGCGCTCATGCAGGGGAAACGCGGTCTGATCATGGGCGTCGCCAATGACCGCTCGATCGCCTGGGGCATCGCCAAGGCGGTCGCGGCGCAAGGCGCCGAGCTTGCCTTCACCTATCAGGGCGATGCGCTCGGCAAGCGCGTGCGTCCGCTCGCCGAGAGCATCGGCAGCGATCTCGTCATGGAGTGCGACGTCACCCAGGAAGCGAGCCTCGACAGGCTCTTTGCCGCGATCGGCGCGCGCTGGGACCGGCTCGATTTCGCCGTCCACGCCATCGCCTTCGCCGATCCGAGCGAGCTCAGGGACCGCTACGTCGACACCAGCCGCGGCAACTTTCTCAGGAGCCTCGAGATCTCCTGCTACTCCTTCACCGACCTGGCGCGCCGCGCCTCGGCGATGATGAGCGCCGGCGGCGCGCTGCTGACGCTCACCTATCTCGGCGCCGAGCGCGTCGTGCCGCGCTACAACCTCATGGGCGTCGCCAAGGCGGCGCTCGAAGCCAGCGTGCGCTATCTCGCCGTCGACCTCGGCGGCCAGAACATCCGCGTCAACGCCATCTCCGCCGGCCCGATCAAGACGCTGGCCGCGCACGGCATCGGCGATTTCCGCTACATCCTGAAATGGAACCAGCTCAACTCGCCGCTCAAGCGCAACGTCACGCTCGACGAGGTCGGCGGCGCCGCGCTCTACCTGCTCAGCGATCTCGGCGCCGGCGTCACCGGCGAGGTGCACCACGTCGATTGCGGTTATCATGTCATCGGCATGAAGGCGGTCGACGCGCCGGACGTCTCCGTGGTGTAGGAGCCGTGGCCGGCAACAGCTTCGGCACCGTCTTCCGCTTCACCACCTGGGGTGAGAGCCACGGACCGGCGATCGGCTGCGTCGTCGACGGCGTGCCGCCGCGCCTGCCGCTCGCCGAGGCCGACATCCAGCACTGGCTCGACCGGCGCAGGCCGGGCCAGTCGCGCTTCGCCAGCCAGCGCCGCGAGGCCGACCGGGTGCAGATCCTCTCCGGCGTGTTCGAAGGCGAGACGACGGGCACGCCGGTCTCGCTGCTGATCGCGAACGAGGACGCGCGCTCCAGGGATTACGACGAGATCACGGACAGCTTCCGCCCCGGCCACGCCGATTACACCTACTGGAAGAAATACGGCATCCGCGACCATCGCGGCGGCGGCCGCGCCTCGGCGCGCGAGACCGCCTCGCGCGTCGCCGCCGGCGCGGTCGCGCGCAAGATCCTCGGCGACTCGATCGTCATCCGCGGCGCGCTCATCCAGCTCGGGCCGCACCGCATCGACCGCGCGCGCTGGGACTGGGCCGCGGTCGAGGACAATCCGTTCTGGTCGCCCGACCGGCAGGCGGCGCAGCTCTGGGAGGGCTTTCTCGACGAGGTGCGCAAGCGCGGCTCGTCGACCGGCGCGGTGATCGAGGTGGTGGCGAGCGGCGTGCCGGCGGGCCTGGGCGAGCCCGTCTACGACAAGCTCGACGCCGATCTCGCCCGGGCGATGATGAGCATCAACGCGGTCAAGGCGGTCGAGATCGGCGCCGGCTTCGTCGCGGCCGAGCTCAGCGGCGAAGAGAACGCCGACGAGATGCGCATGCGGCGCGGCGAGGTGAGGTTCCTGTCGAACAATGCCGGCGGCATCCTCGGCGGCATCTCCAGCGGGCAGGACATCGTGCTGCGCTTCGCCGTGAAGCCGACCAGCTCGATCCTGACGCCGCGGCGCTCGGTCGACGTCCGCGGCAACGAGGTCGAAGTCAGCACCAAGGGCCGCCACGACCCCTGCGTCGGCATCCGCGCCGTGCCGGTCGGCGAGGCGATGATGGCCGTCGTGCTCGCCGATCATCTGCTGCGCCAGCGCGCCCAGTGCGGCTGAGCCGCCAGCGACAAGGAGGAACCCATGCCGCAACCCGACCACGTCTCGGCGCTTCCGCTGGGCGATCCCGCCGCGCTCGACGACGATCTCAAGGCCGCCTACGCCAAATGCGTCGAGAAGCTGGGCTTCGTGCCCAACGTGCTGCAGGCCTACAGCCTGCGGCCGCGGAAGCTGCGCAACTTCATGGCGATGTATGACGAGCTGATGCTCGGGCGCTCCGGCTTGAGCAAGCTCGAGCGCGAGATGGTGGCCGTCGTCGTCTCCTGCGCCAACCGCTGCTATTACTGCCTCGTCGCCCACGGCCAGGCGGTGCGCAGGCTGTCGGGCGACGCCGAGCTGGGCGAGATGATGGCGATGAATTATCGCGTCGCCAAGCTCGACCGGCGCCAGCGCGCCATGCTGGATTTCGCCTGGAAGCTCACCGTCGCGCCGCATGACGTGGGCGAGGCCGACCGCGCCCAGCTCGCCGAGGCGGGCCTTGGCGCCGAGGACGTCTTCGATCTCGCCGAGACCGTCGCCTTCTTCAACCTGTCGAACCGCATGGCCTATGCGCTCGACCTGATGCCGAACCGCGAGTACCACCGCCTCGCCCGCTAGCCGGAGCCCCGCCATGCGCCGCGTCATCTTCGGCTTCTTCGCCTCGATCGGCTTCCTGGTTTTCGCGTTCATCCTGCTCGGCGCCGGCCTCTGGCTCTTCGCGGCGCCGCGCGAGAAGCCGCTGACCGAGCGCAACGTGCTTCTGGTCGACCTCACCGGGCCGCTGCGGGAGGGGGCGCCCGACGACGGCATCGAGCGCGTGCTGCTGGGCGAGCAGACGAGCCTGCGCGACGTGCTCGACGCCGTCGAGCGCGCGCGCGGCGACCCGCGCATCGCCGGCCTCGTCGCGCGCCTCGGCGACGGCGCGACCGGCACGGCCGAGGCGCAGGAGCTGCGCGACGCCGTCGCCCTTTTCCGCGCCAAGGGCAAGTTCGCCTTCGGCTATGCCGACAGCTTCGGCGAGCTGGGCTCGGGCATGCGCAGCTATTACCTCGCCGCCGCCTTCGACGAGATCTGGCTGCAGCCGGTCGGCGAAGTCGGCATCGCCGGCCTCCGGCTCGAGATGCCGTTCTTCCGCGGCACGCTGGACAAGCTCGGCATCGCGCCGCGCTTCGATCATCGCGAGGAATTCAAGACGGCGATGAACACGCTGACCGAGACCAAGATGACGCCGGCGCACCGCGAGGAGACGGAATCGCTGCTGCGCTCGATCTACGGCCAGATGGTGGCCGGCATCGCCGAGGGCCGCCGCCTCGACCAGCCGCGGCTGCGCGCGCTCATCGACCAGGGGCCGTTCACCGCCCAACAGGCGCTCGACGCGCATCTCGTCGACCATCTCGGATATCGCGACGACGCGATGAGCGCGGCGCGCACCCGCGCCGGCGAGAATGCGTCGCTCGTCTCGCTCCAGCGCTATCTCGCCCTCGCCGACCGGCCGCATCGGACCGGCCCGACCATCGCCGTCGTCTACGGCGCCGGACTCATCACCCGCGGCGACAGCTCCGAGAGCCCGCTCTCGGGCTCGCGCGTGATGGGCGCCGACACCATCGCCCGCGCCTTCCGCCTGGCGGCGGAAGACGAGAGCGTCCGCGCCATTCTCTTCCGCATCGACAGCCCCGGCGGCTCGGCCACGGCGTCCGAGACGATCTGGCGCGAGGTGGCGCGCGCCCGCGAGGCGGGCAAGCCGGTCGTCGTCAGCATGGGCAACGTGGCGGGCTCCGGCGGCTATTACATTGCCGCCGGCGTCGACAAGATCGTCGCCGAGCCGGCGACGCTCACCGGCTCGATCGGCGTCGTCGGCGGCAAGGTGCTGCTGGGCGGACTGTCGGAGAAGCTCGGCGTCACCTGGGACACCGCCGCGATCGGCCGCAACGCCGGCATCGACAGCGTCGTCGAGGATTTCACGCCGGAAGAACGCGAGCGCTTCGAGCGCTCGCTCGACTACGTCTACGACGTCTTCAAGCAGCGCGTCGCCGACGGCCGCAAGCTCGGCGCCGACGCCGTCGAGGCGGTCGCCAAGGGCCGCGTCTGGACCGGCGAGGACGCGAAGGCGCGCGGCCTCGTCGACGTGCTCGGCGGCTTCGACGCGGCGCTGGCGCTGGCGAAGCAGGCGGCGGGCATCGCCGCCGACGGCGAGGTCAGCCTCAAGACCTTCCCGCCGCCGAGCGACACCCCCGCCGCCATCATCGCCCGCCTCTTGGGCCGCGGCCCGCCGGGCGGCGAGCAGAGCCTAGCGGCGCGGCTTGCCGTCCTCGACCGCATGCTGGCGGCATTGCAGCCCGTGGTCGAACGGCTCGAACTCGCCACCGCGCCGCCGGGCACGCTCACCATGCCGCCGCTGGAGGTGCGGTAGGGCAAGGTCCGTTCCGTCGGAAGCGGATGTGCTCTCCTGTCCCTCTCCGCACGCGCAGCGTGGGGGGAGTCCTCGATCTCAGGAGAAGAAGACAAGCTGCTTCAATTTTTATGAGACCCGGTCGCTGCCCTTCCCGCGGCCATGCCCGTGCCGATGCGCCGGATTTGAGCACGCCAATAGGGAAGACGGTGAACTCCTACCCCTGTGCAACCCGCGCGGCTCGTGTACTGTGTCCGACAAATGATTCCCGGCCTCTCCAATCGTCATGTCGGGACTCGCCCTACGGGCGGCCTGCCTCCGCCGAAGCGAAGCCGCTTCGGCTTCGCGCAGGCAGGCCCGGCCATGACTTCAAGGGAGCGAACCGTCAGAGTCACAACACTAGCCTGGATTTCCACGGACCGGAATTGGCCTAACATCGGAGCCTGCATGCCGGTGCTGGACGAAGCGGAGAGATTGTCCGTTCCACCAGGGGACGGCGACCGGTTTGTCGAGGATATCGGAGGCGAGGACGATGGGGA
>DASPSJ010000088.1:0-39662 GCA_035623985.1 Allostellaceae bacterium
CCCCATCGTCCTCGCCTCCGATATCCTCGACAAACCGGTCGCCGTCCCCTGGTGGAACGGACAATCTCTCCGCTTCGTCCAGCACCGGCATGCAGGCTCCGATGTTAGGCCAATTCCGGTCCGTGGAAATCCAGGCTAGCGGTCCGGGCTTCCGCCGCCTAGGGGGAACACCCCACCCTGGGCCGGGCGCGTTGCTTGCTGCTATGCTTGGCGCCGGCGCATCCGGCCAGGCGCCGCACGGCGCGGGAGAGCAGACCCATGGCACATGGATATTTCGTCGACGGCGTCTGGCGCAGCCAATGGCACGAGACCGGCGCCGGCGGCGAATTCCGCTTCACCGAGCCGCGCTTTCGCAACTGGGTCACGCCCGACGGCAGTCCCGGCCCTTCGGGCGAAGGCGGATTTGCCGCCGCGCGCGGCCGCTATCACCTCTACGTCTCGCTCGCCTGCCCCTGGGCGCATCGCACCGTGATCATGCGCGTGCTGAAGCGCCTCGAGGACGTCGTGTCGATGTCGGTGGTCGAGCCGGTGATGGGCGAGCAGGGCTGGGAGTTCGGCGACGGTCCCGGCGCCGTCCCCGATACCGTCAACGGCAAGCGGCGATTGGGCGAAATCTATCTGCTGGCCGATCCCCGCTACAGCGGCCGCGTCTCGGTGCCGGTGCTGTGGGACAAGGAGCGGCGCACCATCGTCAACAACGAATCGCCGGAGATCATGCGCATGCTCAATGCCGCCTTCGCGGCGTTCACCGACGAGCGCCGCGATTATTATCCGGCGGAGCTGCGCGGCGAGATCGACGCCATCAACGACGTCGTCTTCAAAGGCGTCAATGCCGGCGTCTACCGCGCCGGCTTCGCCACGCGCCAAGCGGCCTATGACGAGGCCTTCCGCGATCTCTTCGCCGCGCTCGACGGGCTCGAGGAGCGGCTGTCGCGCCGGCGCTATCTCGCGGGCGACCGGCTGACCGAGGCCGATTGGCGGCTGTTCACCACCCTTCTGCGTTTCGATGCGGTCTATTACGGCCACTTCAAATGCAACCTGTGGCGCATCATCGACTATCCCAACCTGTCCAACTATCTGCGCGAGCTCTACCAGGTGCCGGGCGTGGCCGCGACCGTGAACATGGATCACATCAAGCGGCACTATTACATCAGCATGCCCGCGATCAACCCGACGCGCATCGTGCCCGGCGGCCCGGCGCTCGACTTCCTGGCGCCGCATGACCGCGGCCGGTTCGCAAAGGCGTGAGGGGGGCTCGCGCGCGCCGACGAAGCGCGGCGCCGGATTACTTCTTGGTGCTGGTGGCGACGGTGCGCTTGCCGGCCTGGCGGCCGGTGCCGCGGCCCAGGCCGATCTTCTTGGCGAAAGCCGAGCGCTGCTGCGCGTAGTTCGGCGCCACCATGGGATAATCGGCCGGCAGCCCCCATTTCTGGCGGTACTCGTCCGGCGTCATGTTGTAGGTCGAACGCAGATGCCGCTTCAGCATCTTCAGCTTCTTGCCGTCCTCGAGGCAGACGAGATAATCGGGCGTGATCGACTTGCGCACCGGCACGGCCGGACGCAGCGGCTCCGCCTTCGCTTCCGCCGCCTTGCCTTCGAGCGCCTTCAACGAGAGATAGACGGTGCCGATCACTTCGGCAATCTGACCCGTCGGCAGCGTATTGTTGCTGACATAGGCGGCGACGACGTCCGCCGTCATGCGCAGCAACTCCTCCTCCGCCACCTTATTCGGCGTTTGCTCTGCCATTACCGAAGCCCCCCAATCAAGAGTGAGAATTCGCCGGCATGATTGCAGGACGAATTCCATCTGTCAATCAAAACCACTTGGCGCGAGAATAATGAACACTAGGAAAGACCGAGATGACCGGGAAAGATCGAGCATCGGCAAGATGAAGCGGCAGTATCGCCGCGACAGCCGATAAAGATTTTGGGGTTTGCTGCCGCGTTTTAGTCGGACTTTCGTGCCCGTCCATTTCCCGTTTGTGGGGAAATGCCGTCGAACGACCGGCAATGACGCGACGGATGGTAGGCGGCTGGCAAGCGACCGCGACATCTGGTAGGATAACGGCGCGGTTTCGTTTCTGTCGATGTCGATGCCCGAAACGGTTGCCATCGCCGCCGATCACGGCGGCTTCGATCTGAAAAGCCTCCTGGTGCCGGAGCTGCAGGCGCTCGGCCTGGAGGTGCTCGATCTCGGCACGATGAACAATGACGCGGTCGATTATCCCGACATGGCGCGGACGCTGGTGCAGGTGATCGAGAGCGGCCGCGCCCAGCGCGGCGTGCTGATTTGCGGCACCGGCATCGGCATGTCGATCGCCGTCAACCGCCATCGCGCGCTGCGCGGCGCGTTGGTGCATGACGGCTTGACCGCGCGCCTCGCGCGCCAACACAACGATGCGAACGTTCTGGTGCTGGGCGGCCGCGTGCTCGGTCCCGAAGTGGCCAAGGACTGCCTCAGAACGTTCTTCACCACCGGCTTCGACGGCGGCCGCCACGCGCGCCGCGTGGCGAAGCTTTCCTGACCGCTCCGTCCCCTGATCCCCACAGCCAGGTCCGCGTCATGTCCTCCCGCAGCACCGCCGTCCCCGTCGCCCAGGTCCCCGGCTTCTTCTCGGCCACGCTTGCCGAAAGCGATCCCGAGATCGCCGCCGCGGTCGGCCGCGAGCTCGGGCGCCAGCGCGACCAGATCGAGCTGATCGCCTCGGAGAACATCGTCTCGCGCGCGGTGCTCGAGGCGCAGGGCTCGGTGCTCACCAACAAATACGCCGAAGGCTATCCCGGCCGGCGCTATTACGGCGGCTGCGCCTTCGTCGACGAGGTCGAGCAGCTTGCCATCGACCGCGCCAAGAAGCTGTTCGGCTGCCGCTTCGCCAATGTCCAGCCGCATTCCGGCTCGCAGGCGAACCAGGCGGCGTTCATGGCCTGCCTCAAGCCGGGCGACAGCTTCCTCGGCATGGATCTCGCCGCCGGCGGGCATCTCACCCACGGTTCGCCGGTCAACCTCTCGGGCAAATGGTTCCATCCGATCTTCTACGGCGTGCATCGCGACAGCGGCCTCATCGACTACGACGCGGTCGAGCGCATCGCGCGCGCGGAGCGGCCGAAGCTCATCATCGCCGGCGGCTCGGCCTATAGCCGCGTCATCGACTTCGCGCGCTTCCGCCGCATCGCCGATGAGGTCGGCGCGGTGCTGATGGTCGACATGGCGCATTTCGCCGGGCTGGTGGCAGGCGGGGTTTTCCCGAACCCGCTGCCGCACGCCCATGTGGTGACGACGACGACGCACAAGACGCTGCGCGGCCCGCGCGGCGGCATGGTGCTCGCCAATGACGAGGAGATCGGCAAGAAGATCAACAGCGCCGTCTTCCCGGGGCTGCAGGGCGGGCCGCTGGAGCACGTCATCGCCGCCAAGGCGGTGGCGCTGGGCGAGGCGCTCCGGCCGGCGTTCAAGAGCTACGCCCGCGCCGTGCTGGACAACGCGCGGGCGCTGGCGGCGAGCCTGGTCGAGGCCGGCCTCGCGATCGTCTCTGGCGGCACGGATAGCCATCTCATGCTGGTCGATCTCCGGCCGAAGCGGCTCACCGGCAAGCTCGCCGAGGCGGCGCTGGAGCGCGCCGGCATCACCTGCAACAAGAACGGCATTCCCTTCGATCCCGAGAAGCCGACGGTGACCTCGGGCATCCGGCTGGGCAGCCCGGCGGCGACGACGCGCGGCTTCGGCGAGCGCGAGTTCCGCGAGACCGGAGCGATGATCGCGGAAGTGCTCGAAGGGCTGGCCGCGCAGGGCGAGAGCAATCAGGCGGTCGAAGCGGCGGTGCGACGCAAGGTGAGCGCGCTTTGCGCCGGCTTCCCGGTCTATCCGGGTTAGGAAAGGCTCCTAGCGGCGGCGATCGCACGGGGGAGGACAGGAATGCGTTGTCCGTTTTGCGGCTCGGAGGATACCCAGGTCAAGGATTCGCGCCCGACCGACGATCGCGGCGCGATCCGCCGGCGCCGGCTTTGCCCGAATTGCGCCGCGCGCTTCACCACCTTCGAGCGCGTGCAACTGCGCGAGCTTACCGTCGTCAAGAAGAACGGCCAGCGCGAGCCCTTCGACCGCGACAAGCTGGCGCGCTCGATCCACGTGGCGCTGAGAAAGCGCCCGGTCGAGCCCGAGCGCGTCGAGCGGGTGATCAATTCGATCGTCCGCCAGCTCGAAAGCTCCGGCGAGACCGACATCCCGAGCGACATGATCGGCGAGCTGGTGATGGAGGCGCTGGCCTCGCTCGACCAGGTGGCCTATGTGCGCTTCGCCTCGGTCTACCGCAATTTTCGCGAGGCCAAGGATTTCGGCGAGTTCGTCCATCGCATCGGCAACACCGTCGACGGCGATGACTGACACAGATTATCGCACCTCCCCGATCCGCCCCGCCTCACCCCAACCCTCGCCGCCCCGCAGGGGCGGAGAGACCCGCGTCGCGGGAGGGTGAGGTGAGGCTCGCCCGGCGATAGCCGGCAATGGACGACCTCGGCCATATGCAGGCGGCGCTGGCGCTGGCGCGGCGCGGACTGGGCTCGGTCTGGCCCAATCCGGCGGTGGGCTGCGTGCTGGTCAAGGACGGGCGCGTCGTCGGTCGCGGCTGGACCCAGCCGGGCGGAAGGCCGCATGGCGAGACCGAGGCGCTGAAACGCGCCGGCGACGCGGCGCAGGGCGCCACCGCCTATGTCAGCCTCGAGCCGTGCTGCCATTGGGGCAGGACGCCGCCCTGCACCGACGCGCTCGTCGCCGCCGGCGTCGCCCGCGTCCAGATGCCGATCGAGGATCCCGATCCGCGCGTCTCGGGCCAGGGCATCGCGCGGCTGCGCGCGGCCGGCGTCGCGGTCGAGATCGGGCTCTGCGCCGAGGCGGCGGCGGAGATCAATGCCGGCTTCTTCCTGCGGGTGCGCCAGGGACGGCCGCTGGTCACGCTGAAGCTCGCCACGACGCGCGACGGCCAGCTCGCCACCTCCGCCGGCGAGAGCCGCTGGATCACCGGCGAGCTGGCGCGCGAGCGCGCCCATCTGCTGCGCGCAAGCCATGACGCGGTGATGATCGGCTCCAACACGGTGATCACCGACGACCCGCTGCTGACCTGCCGGCTGCCCGGCCTCGACCATCGCAGCCCGGTGCGGATCGTGCTCGACAGCCGGCTTACCGTGCCGCTCACCGCGCGCGTCGTCGCCGAGGCGCGCCAGGTGCCGACCTGGTTCATCACCCTGCGCCACGGCGACGCGGCGCGGCGCGAAGCCTTGCTTCAATGCGGCGTCGAGCTGATCGAGGTGCCGGCGACGCCGGCGCATCTGGTGGACATGACCATAGCCTTCCTCGAGCTTGGCCGGCGCGGCCTGACGCGGGTGCTGGTGGAAGGCGGCTCGACGCTGGCGGCGGTGCTGCTGCGCGCCGGGCTCGTCGACCGGCTCGCCTGGTTCCACGCGCCGGCGCTGATCGGCGGCGACGGCATTCCCGCGGTGGCGGGGTTCGGCCTCGCGCATCTCGCCGAGGCGCCGCGCTTCGAGCGGCTGTCGCTGGAGACGGTGGGCGAGGACGTGCTGGAGACGCTGCGGCGGCGGTAGGGCGTCGCCCGCGCCGATGCCACGGCGCTCGGCGGCGCGGCTTGACCAGGCGTTCACTTTCTGGGGATGGAGCCATGGCGACAGCGATCGGCAAAGCGGCAGAGACGATGCAGAGCGCCGGGAGGCGCCACGTCCTCCATCGGGCGATCGCGTGCGCTGCGCTGATCGCCGCGGGCCTTTTCCCCGGCGGAAGGGCGAGCGCGCAGCCGGCGCAGGAAGAGGCGCAGCAGAAGCCGCCCGGGCCTGCGGACATCGCCGCGGCGCGGGCAAAGGTTCTCTCGGCCTATGGCGGAGCGCTGGCGCTCGGCGCCGCGACCTGGGGCGCGCCGCTCGTGACCATGTATGCCCTGCGATACAACGACGCGGTCGGGCCCGACGCCAAGGCCGCGCCCAACACGATCTGGCGGATGGAGGACATCTCGACGCCGGAGCTTTCGCAAGCGGCAAGCTACGTGACGCCGAACGTCAACACGCTCTATGGGTTCGGCTTTCTGGATCTGGCGCCGCAGCCGATCATCCTGAGCGTGCCGGACTCCAACGGCCGCTACTACATGGTCGAGATCGTGGATTTCTGGACGAACGCCTTCGCCTATGTCGGCGGCGTCGCGACCGGCTACAAGGGCGGCATCTTCGCGCTGGTCGGCCCGGGCTGGAGAGGCCGGCTGCCGCCGGGGGTGACGCGCATCGAGTCGCCGACCCGCTGGGTCCTGATCCAGCCTCGCGTGCACGTCACCGGCAAGGACGACCTGCCGGCGGCCAAGGCGGTGCTCGATGCCATCACCGTCGAAGGGCTTGCGCAAGCGATCGGCAGGAAGGCGCCCGCGACGCCGGCCTATCATTACGCCGCGCCGGCGTTCGGTGATACGACGCTGCCCGTCAGCGCGCTCGCCTTCAAGGACCCGCTGCAATTCTGGGAAATCCTCGCCGAGGCGCTGATCGAGAACCCGCCGCCGCGCGACCAGGTCTCGGCGCTGCTGCCGCTGTTCAGGCCGCTCGGCCTCGTGCCCGGCAAGCCGTGGGACCGCGCCAAGGTCGATCCCGCCGTCGTCGAGATCATGGCGAAAGTCGCGGAAGGGATCGGGACGACCTTGGCGCTGCTGCCGAGCGGCAGGCTCCGCCACGGCTGGGTCTGGCCGCCGCCGACCATCGGCAATTTCGGAACCGATTACCTCACCCGCGCGACGACGACGCGCAACGGGCTCACGGCGAACACGCCGCGCGAAGCGATCTACATCGGCGGCATTGCCGGCAGCGACGGCAAGCCGCTGTCCGGCGCCCATCGCTATGCCGTGACCTTCAAGGCGCTTCCGCCCTATATCGAGCCGGGCTTCTGGTCGCTGACCCTCTATTCCTCGGCAAACAATTACACCGTGCCCAATCCGATCGACCGCTACGCGCTTGGCAGCGACGATGCGACGCTCCAGCGCAATGCCGACGGCTCCTTGACCATTTACCTTCAGAAGGATGATCCGGGACCGGAGAAGGAAGCCAATTGGCTGCCGGCGCCGCCCGGCCAATTCTATCTGATCCTGCGCGCCTATGCGCCGGATGAAACGTTGCTGCGCGCCGAGACGGACCCCGACGCCTTTCCGCTGCCGCCGATAATGCTCGTCGAATAGACATCGGCACGGCCCGCGATGCGCGCTCGGAAGGATGGCTCGATGACGATGGCACACGCGATCGGACGGACGCTTCTCGCCGTTGCGGCACTGGCCGGCCCGGCCGCTTTCCTTCCGGCGCAGGCGGAGACGGCGGCCTGGCCCGATACTTTCCTTGCCCGGCTCGAAGCGACGGCGCTGGTGCAGACGCTCAATGGCGAGATTCTGGCCGCCAGCAGCGCGACCCTGGCGCTCGACAAATGGTGCGGCGACCATCGCCTTGCCGGCACCGGCGAGGCCAAGGTGGTCGCCCATCTGATCCCCGGCGCGAAGGAGCAAGCGACGCCGGAGCAACGCCAGCGGCTCGGCGTCGGTCCGGACGAGCCGATCCGATACCGCAGGGTCGAGCTGGTCTGCGGCGACCACCTGCTGTCGGTGGCGGACAATTGGTACGTGCCGAGCCGGCTGACGCCCGAGATGAACCATCTGCTCGAGACCACCGACACGCCCTTCGGCCGCGCCGTGCTCGCGCTCAACTTCACGCGCCGCACCTTTGCGGCAACCGTCCTGTGGCGGCCCTTGCCCGACGCTTGGGAAACCCGGCCCGTCCCCCGCTTTGCCGGCGGCGCCAGCATGCCGATCCCGCAAGCGCTCTTCGAGCATCGCGCCGTGCTCTACACCAAGGACGGCCTGGCCTTTTCCGAGGTTCGCGAGACCTATCAGCGCCCGCTCCTGGATTTTCCGCTGCCCGGCCCATAGGCGATTTCCGCGCGGAAGCCGCCGTCGGGTCTACCGTGACAGCGGCGGGCGGAAGCCCTACCTTAGATGCCATGTTCACGGGGATCATCAGCGACGTGGGGCAGGTGCGCGCGGTGACGCCGGGCGGCGATACCGGCTTCGCCATCGCGACGGCCTATGACACGCGCGCCATCGCGCAGGGCGCCTCGATCGCCTGCGCCGGCGCCTGTCTCACCGTGACCGAAACGGGCGAAGGGTGGTTTGCCGTGCAGGCCTCGGCCGAGACGCTGGCGCGCACCACGCTCGGGCGCTGGCGCGAGGGCACGCGGCTCAATCTCGAGCGCGCGCTGCGGCTCGGCGACGAGCTGGGCGGCCACATGGTCTCGGGCCACGTCGACGCGGTGGCGGAGATCATCTCGCGCCGGGGCGAAGGCGACAGCCTGCGCCTCGTCGTCGAGGTGCCGGCGCCCTTCGACAAGGCGATCGCGCCCAAGGGCTCGGTGGCGCTCGACGGCGTCTCGCTCACCGTCAACGAGGTGACGGGGCGGCGCTTCGGCGTCAACATCATCCCGCACACCCAGGCGAAGACGACGCTGGGCTCGGTCCAGCCCGGCGACCTCGTCAATCTCGAGATCGACCTGCTCGCCCGCTACGTCGCAAGGCTGCTCGGAAAGGATCTGGCATGAGCTTCATCGAGGTCGTCTCGCCGATCGAGGACATCATCGAGGACGCGCGCAACGGCCGCATGTTCATCCTGGTCGACGACGAGAGCCGCGAGAACGAAGGCGACATCGTCATCCCGGCGCAGATGGCGACGCCCGAGGCGATCAACTTCATGGCCAAGCACGGCCGCGGCCTGATCTGCCTCGCGCTCACCCGCCAGCGCGTCGAGCAGCTCGGATTGCCGCTGATGCCGCAGCTCAACAGCTCGCGGCTGCAGACCGCCTTCACCGTGTCGATCGAGGCGCGCGAGGGCGTCACCACCGGCATCTCCGCCCCCGACCGCGCGCGCACCGTCGCGGTCGCCATCGACTCCGGCAAGGGGCCGCAGGACATCGTCACTCCCGGCCACGTCTTCCCGCTCTCGGCGCGCGACGGCGGCGTGCTGGTGCGCACCGGCCATACCGAGGCGGCGGTCGACATCGCGCGGCTCGCCGGGCTCAACCCGTCGGGCGTCATCTGCGAGATCATGAACGACGACGGCACCATGGCGCGCCGGCCCGAGCTCATCGCCTTCGCCCAGCGCCACGGGCTCAAGATCGCCACCATCGCCGACCTCATCGCCTATCGCCGGCGCCACGACCGCATCGTCGAGCGCCGCTTCGAGACGACGTTCCATTCGCGCTTCGGCGGCGATTTCAAGATGCACGTCTACGCCAACAAGATCAGCAACGTCGAGCACGTCGCGCTGGTCAAGGGCGACATCGCCACGCCCGGGCCGGTGCTGGTGCGCATGCACGCGCTCAACGTGCTCGAGGACGTGCTCGGCCACGACAAGGGCAATCGCGCCGGGCTGCTGCAAGGAGCGATGGAGGCGATCGGGCGCGAAGGCCGCGGCGTCGTCGTGCTGATCCGCGAGCCGGTATCGAACAGCTTCTCCGACCGCATGCCGGAGCTGCTGGAAAGCAAGGTCGTCGGCGGCGCCGAGCTGAGGAACTACGGCGTCGGCGCCCAGATCCTGCTCGATCTCGGCATCCGCGACATGGTCCTGCTGTCCAACACCGAGCGCACCATCGTCGGGATAGAAGGCTACGGGCTCGCCGTCGTCGGCCAGCGGCCGATCGAGCGGCCCGGCGGCAGGGGCTGACATGGCCGACACGCCGCACATCATGATCGTCGAGGCGCGCTATTACGCGCACATCGCCGACGAGCTGGCGGCGGGCGCCATCGCCGCGCTCGACGCCGCCGGGGCGAGCTATGAGCGCTTCACCGTTCCCGGCGCCTTCGAGATCCCGGCGGCGATCCGCTTTGCCGTCGAGGCGCAGGCGCGCGGCGCGCGCGAGGCGCGCTTCGACGGCTATCTCGCGCTGGGCTGCGTCATCCGCGGCGAGACCACGCATTACGAGCACATCTGCGCCGAGAGCGCCGGCGGGCTGCAACGGCTGGCGCTGCAGCACGGCCTCGCCGTCGGCTTCGGCATCCTCACGGTGGAGAACGAGGCGCAGGCGCTGGCGCGCGCGCGCGCCGACAAGAAGAACAAGGGCGCCGAGGCGGCCAACGCCTGCCTCGCCATGATCGAGCTGAAGCGCCATTTCGGGCTCGTCGGACGATGAGCAGCGCGCCGCCCGACCCGCCGCGCCAAGCCGGCGGCAAGCGCAGCCGCGCCCGCCTCGCCGCGGTGCAGGCGCTCTACCAGATCGACCTGTCCGGCGCCAAGCCCCAGGCGGTGATCGACGAGTTCCTCGGCCACCGCCTCGGGCGCGAGATCGACGGCGAAAGCTATGGCGAGGCCGATCCCGCGCTCTTCGCCGACATCGTCGCCGGCACGAGCGAGCGCCTGCCCGAACTCGACCGCGCGCTCTCGGGCGCGCTGACGCCGGACTGGCCGCTGGAGCGGCTGGAAACGGTGCTGCGCGCCATCCTGCGCGCCGGCGCCTATGAGCTGACGGCGCGCCCCGACGTGCCGGCGCGGGTCGCCATCAGCGAATACCTCGACATCGCGCACGCCTTCTTCGCCGGCAAGGAGCCGGGACTGATCAACGGCGTGCTCGACAAGCTGGCGCATGCGCTGCGGCCGGGCGACCTGGAGGAGGGAAGACGTGGCGGCGGCGCGCCCGCTCGATGAGTTCGAGCGCATCGCGCGGTTCTTCGTGCCGCTGGCGGCGCCGGCGGCGCTCGGCCTCGTCGACGACGTCGCTTTGATCGACGGGCCGCCGGGCGAGCAATACGTGCTCAAGACCGACGCCATCGTCGAAGGCGTCGATTTCCCGCCCGAGACGCCGCCCGGCGCGGTGGCGCAGAAGCTGCTGCGCGTCAATCTCAGCGACCTCGCGGCCAAGGGCGCCACGCCGCTCTTCTACCTGCTGGTGACGGCGCTGCCGCGCCGGCTCGGCGAGGACTGGCTCGAGGGATTCGCCGCCGGGCTTGCCGAGGACCAGGCGCGCTACGGCATCGGCCTCATCGGCGGCGACATGAGCGCGATCGACGGCCCCATCACGCTGTCGGCGACGGCGATCGGCCGCGTCGCTTCGGGCCGCGCGGTGCTGCGCAGCGGCGCGCGTGCGGGCGACCGCGTCTTCGTCAGCGGCACGCTCGGCGATGCCGCGCTCGGCCTCGCCGCGCTCGGCGGCAGGCTCGAGCCGGCGGATAGGGCGGCGCGCGACTTCCTCATCGACCGCTACCGCCTGCCGCAGCCGCGGCTCGCGCTGGGGCAGCGGCTCGCCGGGCGCGCGCATGCCATGATCGACGTCTCCGACGGGCTCGTCGCCGATCTCGGCCATCTCTGCGCCGCCTCGGGCGTCGGCGCCGTGGTGGAGGCGGCGCTGCTGCCGCTCTCGCCGGCGGCGCTCGCGGCGGTGAGCGGCGATGCGCGCTGGCTCGCGGCGGCGCTCGGCGGCGGCGATGATTACGAGCTGCTGTTCAGCGCGCCCGAAGAGGCCGCGGCGGCGGTCGCCGCGCTCGCGCAGGAGACCGGCGTGCGGGTGACCGCCATCGGTCGCATCGAGGCGGGCTCCGGCGTGCGCGTGCTCGACCGCGACGGCACGGATCTTGCGGTCGAGCACGCGGGCTACCGCCATTTCTAATTCTTAATCATCTCGTGCTGGAGTGGGCCCAGGCGAACTCCCGTAGGGAGTTCGTCCGCAGCGGCGCCGGCGATTGCGCAAGCAACCGCGAAAGCCGCTCCCTGCGGACCACCCAGGAGGCCGACATGCCCGCTTGTTCGCCGAAGCTGCCGTTGTGGCGGCGCCGCGCGCTCCTCGGCGCGCTGGCGGCGCTGGTGGCGCTGCCGGCGGCGGCGGCCGGACATGGGGACGAGAACGAGGCGTTCGACCCGCCGCTGCTGCCGGGGGTGCCCGACTTCTTCAACATGCCGCCGATCGAGCTGCCGGTGGTGGAGGGCAACGTCGTCACCCGCCAGGTGGGCCTGCTGCTGTCGCTGGAGCTGGCGGAGGGTCATCGCAAGAGCGAGGTGACCCGGAAGGATCGCGAGGTCACCGACGCCTTCATCACCGAGCTTTACCGCATCTATGGCTGGCGCAGCGGCGCCGTGAAGGTGGTCAACGAAGCGCTGATCAAGCGCCATCTGCAAGCCGCCGCCGACCGCGTGCTGGGCCCGGGCGTGGTGCACGCCATCTTGATCCGCCAGCTCGTCGAGCAGGAGCGGTAGAGCCGGGGCGCCGCAGGACGCGCCGCCGTCAGGGAATTAAGCGTCGCCCCGGACCTCGCCAAGAGACGGCCATCGCCCGCATGTAGAATTTACGGAATTCGGGTCGCTCGCTTCGGCCCGCGGCCTGCATTACTATAAACCGCGGAGCGGCATCGCGGCGGAAGTGGGGGCGGCCATGCTGATCTTTCGACAGCTCATCGATCTGCAATCCTCGACCTATACCTATCTGCTCGCCGACAGCGAGGGCGGGGAGGCGGTGCTGATCGATCCCGTCTTCGAGCAGATGCAGCGCGACGCGGCGCTGATCGGCGAGCTTGGCCTCCGGCTGCGCTGGACGCTGGAGACGCATGTGCACGCTGACCATGTGACCGCAGCCTGGCTGCTGAAGCAGCGCTTGGGCAGCGCCATTGCGCTCGGCGCCGAGAGCGGCGCCGAAGGCGCCGACCGCTATCTGCGCCACGGCGACCGGGTCGCCTTCGGCAAGCGCTCTCTCTCGGTGCGCGCGACGCCCGGGCATACGGCGGGCTGCCTCTGCTATGTGCTCGACGACGAGCGCATGGCGTTCACCGGCGACTGCCTGCTGGTGCGCGGCTGCGGCCGGACCGATTTCCAGGGCGGCGACGCGCGCGCCATGTACCGCGCGGTGCACCAGCAGCTCTTCACGCTCCCCGACACCTGCCTGCTCTATCCCGCGCATGACTATCGCGGCATCACCGTCACCAGCGTCGGCGAGGAGCGGCGGCTCAACCCGCGCCTCGGCGGCAATCTCAGCGAGGACGATTTCGCCGGCTACATGCAAAATCTCGGCTTGGCCCATCCCAAGCAGATGGCCGTGGCGGTTCCCGCCAATCTGCGCTGCGGCCGGCCGGAGCAGGGCGCGGCGGCGGCGGCCGAGCCGAACTGGGGGCCGATCGCCTTCACCTTCGCCGGCATCTGGGAGATCCAGCCGCAATGGGTGGAGGAGCACCTGAAGGAGCTGCAGCTCGTCGACGTGCGCGAGCCCGAGGAATTCGACGGGCCGCTCGGCCACCTCCCGGGCGCGCGGCTGCTGCCGCTGGGCCGGCTGCAGCAGGAGATCCAATGCCTGTCGCGGGAGCAGCCGATCGTGACCATCTGCCGGGCGGGCGGGCGCTCGGCGCAGGCGACAGTGATCCTGCAACGCGCCGGCTTCACCAAGGTGGCGAATCTGGCGGGCGGCATGCTGCGCTGGCGCGACCAGGGGCTGGCGGTGGTGGGCGGCGGCGAATAGCTCCAGCCGGAGGCCGGCGCACCCCCCGGTTGCCTCGGCGGCGGTCTTCTGGCATGTTCCGCGCTCTTTTCCTCGGGGAACAACAATACCTCACAACCGAATAGCCGAAGGGTCCGAAGGATGAATGCCTATTTTATCGTCGTTGCCGGCGGCGTGCTGGCGCTGCTCTACGGCGCCTGGACGAGCCGCCAGGTGCTCGCCGCCGACGCCGGATCGGCGCGGATGCAGGCGATCTCGGCCGCCGTGCAGGAAGGCGCGAAGGCCTATCTCAACCGGCAATACCGCACCATCGCCATCGTCGGGGTCATCATCTTCCTGATCCTGCTGGCGACCCTCGGCTGGCGCAGCGCCGTGGGATACCTGGTGGGCTCGGTGCTGTCGGGCGCCGCCGGCTATATCGGCATGAACGTCTCGGTGCGCGCCAATGTGCGCACCGCGCAGGCGGCCCGCCAAGGGCTCGCCGCCGGGCTTGCCATCGCCTTCAAGGCGGGGGCGGTCACCGGGCTCCTGGTGGTCGGGCTCGGCCTGCTCGGGGTCTCGCTCTATTACTTCTTCCTGCGCTGGTCGCTGCCGCCGGGCGACACCCGCGGCGTTCTCGAGGCGCTGGTGGCGCTGTCCTTCGGCGCCTCGCTGATTTCGATCTTCGCGCGGCTGGGCGGCGGCATCTTCACCAAAGGCGCCGATGTCGGCGCCGACCTCGTCGGCAAGGTCGAGGCCGGCATCCCCGAGGACGATCCGCGCAACCCCGCCGTCATCGCCGACAACGTCGGCGACAACGTCGGCGACTGCGCCGGCATGGCGGCCGACCTGTTCGAGACCTATGCCGTCACCATCGTCGCCACCATGCTGCTCGCCAACATCTTCTTCGACGAGCCGCTGCGCACGACGATGATGGCGCTGCCGCTGATCATCGGCGCGGTGTGCATCCTCGCCTCGGTGATCGGCACCTTTTTCGTCCGTCTCGGCGCCAGCGGCGCGATCATGGCGGCGCTCTACAAGGGGCTGATCGTCTCGGGCGTGATCTCGGCGGCGCTGATCGCCGGGGTCTTCGCCCATCTCGTGGGATTCGGCACGACGGTGGCGATGAAGGGCGGCGTCGCCGCCACGACCGGCGCCGGCCTCTTCGGCTGCGCCGTGGTGGGATTGCTGGTGACGGGCCTCCTGGTCTGGATCACCGAATACTATACCTCCACCGTCTACCGGCCGGTGCGCAGCGTGGCGCAAGCCTCGATCACCGGCCACGGCACCAACGTCATCCAGGGCCTCGCCGTGTCGATGGAGGCGACGGCGCTGCCGGTCGTCGTCATCTGCGCCGGCATCATCGTGGCCTATCTCATCGCCGGCCTCTTCGGCATCGCCGTGGCGGCGACCACCATGCTGGCGCTGGCCGGCATGATCGTGGCGCTCGACGCCTACGGCCCGGTCACCGACAATGCCGGCGGCATCGCCGAGATGGCGGATCTGCCCAAGGAGGTGCGCAAGACCACCGACGCGCTCGACGCCGTCGGCAACACCACCAAGGCGGTGACCAAGGGCTATGCCATCGGCTCGGCCGGGCTCGCCTCGCTGGTGCTGTTCGCCGCCTACACCAACGACCTCGCCTATTACTTCCCCAACGTGCATGTCAGCTTTGTGCTGCAGAGCCCTTACGTGGTCGTGGGCCTGCTGGTGGGCGGGCTCCTGCCTTATCTCTTCGGCGCGCTCGGCATGACCGCGGTCGGCCGCGCCGCCGGCTCGGTGGTGATCGAGGTGCGCCGCCAGTTCAAGGAGATCAAGGGCCTCATGGAAGGCACGGCCAAGCCCGATTACAGCCGCGCCGTCGACCTGCTGACGCGGGCGGCGATCAGGGAGATGATCGCGCCCTCGCTGCTGCCGGTGCTGGCGCCGGTGGTGCTCTATTTCGTGATCGACGCCATCGGCGGCCAGGCGGCGGCGTTCAGCGCGGTGGGGGCGATGCTGCTCGGCACCATCGTCACCGGGCTCTTCGTCGCGATCTCGATGACCTCGGGCGGCGGCGCCTGGGACAACGCCAAGAAGTACATCGAGGAAGGCCATCACGGCGGCAAGGGCTCCGACGCGCACAAGGCGGCGGTCACCGGCGACACCGTCGGCGATCCCTACAAGGACACCGCCGGGCCGGCCGTCAACCCGATGATCAAGATCACCAACATCGTGGCAATCCTGCTGCTGGCGATCCTGGCGGCGCTGCAATAGCGGCCGGGGGAGGGGGCGGCGTCCGCGCGGTTGCTTGCGCAACCGCTGCCGCCGCTCTCGACAAGCGCCTGCGGCGCTTGCGAGGGGCGCTAGTAATGGCCGCCGCCGGGTGTGCCGGTGCCGGTGCCGCCACCGCCGCCGGCGCCGCCGGTTTGGTTCGAGCCGCTGAACCGGCCGAAATTGCCGACGAGCTGCTCCCAGAACGTGAATTCGCGGCCCGGCGCCGGGGTGGCGTTGGGATCGGGCGTCACCTCGACGCGGTCGGCCATGCCGCGATGACGGATGTCGCGCACCATGCCGTCCTTGTTGAAATCGACGACGACGACTTCCTGATCGATCAGCTCGGGCTTGAAGAAGGCCACGGCCTTGGTTTTCTGGCTGATGTAATACCAGGTGTCGCCGTCGAAGGCGGCGATGCTGGAGGGCGAGCCGAGGATGCGCGTCACCGTTGCCTTGTCGGTGACGCCGGGCTTGATCTGGCTGAGCTGCTCCGACGTCGGCAAATTGCCGCGGGGATCGACCGGCACGTTGCAGCCGCCAAGGCCCAGCGCCAGCAGGGCGGCGCCCAGCAGAAGGCTTCGATGCGTCATGGCTCCCGCGATCCCCCGGGGCGGCGCGCCGCCGGCCGATTGACAAGAAGGCTGTGGCTACCTATTTCCGCGCAAACCTGCACCGCCGGGGCCGCGACTGTCAACCGCTCCGGCGCCACAGCCGGCGCGGGAGACCACCGACATGCTGGCATCGCTGTTCCGGCCAAATCCGCGGCGCGCCGCGGTGCATGCCGCCTATGGGCGCATCGTCGAGCGCGCGCGCCAGCCGGTCTTCTATACCGACTGGGGCGTGCCGGACACGCTTGACGGAAGGTTCGAGCTGCTGGCGCTGCATGCCTTCCTCGTGCTCAACCGGCTGAAGCGCGACCGCGGCGCGACGGCGGGCTTCGCCCAGGCGCTGTTCGACGCCATGTTCGCCGATCTCGACCGCGCGCTGCGCGAGATGGGGGTGGGCGATCTCAGCGTCGGGCGCCGCGTCAAGGAGATGGCAACCGGCTTCTATGGCCGCATCGCCGCTTATGAGCAGGGGCTCGCGGACGCGCCGGCGCTGGAAGCGGCGCTTCGCCGCAACCTCTACGGCACCACGGCGCCGAGCGCGGCGCAGCTTGGCGAAGCCGCGGCCTATGTCCGCCGCCAGGCGGCGGCGCTCGAGGCGCAGCCGGCGGCGGCGCTGCTGACGGGCGAGATCGGCTTTGCCGCGCTGGAGGCGGCGTGACGGAATTCTCCCGGCCCGTGGCGCTCGACCGGCTGGCGCCGGGCGAGACGGTCTACGACATCGCCGCCGATCCCGGCGAGCGCGCGGCGCTGGCACGGCGCTTTGCGCTGGTGGCTTTGGAGCGGCTCGAGGCGCGCGTGCGGCTCATGCGGCTGGCGGGCGAGCTGGTGCGGCTTTCCGCCGACCTCTCGGCCGAGGTGGCGCAGGAATGCGTCGTCAGCCTGGAGAAGCTGACGAGCCGGGTGGAGGAGAGCTTCACGCTCCTCTATGCCGAGGGGCAGGACGCTTCCTCCGAGGTGGTGCTGAGCGGCGCGGCGGAGCTGGTCGAGCCGGTCGAAGGCGGGGTCATCGATATCGGCGAGGCGGTGGCGCAGCAATTGTCGCTGGCGCTCGACCCCTTTCCGCGCGCCGCCGGCACCGAGGCGCCGGAGGGCGCGACGAGCACGGCCGGCGTTTCGCCTTTCGCGGCGCTGTCGCGCTGGAAGCAAAAGGATTAACCCTTGCCGGGAAACGGCAACAAGGTTGCCAGTCAGCGGGTTTTTCGCTACTTACACGCGGCTTGCGCCCCACCGGGCTTTTGCGGATAGATCCCAAATGGCAGTCCCGAAGAAGAAATCATCGAAGTCGCGTCGCAACATGCGCCGCGCCCACCACGCCCTGGCCGCGCCGAGCTATGTCGAGTGCTCGAACTGCGGCGAGATGAAGCGCCCGCACCACGTTTGCGACGCCTGCGGCCATTACGACGGCCGCGAGGTGAGGGCGACCACGGCGGAGACGGCATGAGCCATCCGGCCCGGGCGCGTCGCCATTGAGCGGCACGATCACCATCGCGCTCGACGCCATGGGGGGCGACCGCGCCCCCGAAATCGTGGTGAAGGGCGCGAACATCGCGCTGCGGCGCTTCCCGCAAGCGCAGTTCCGGTTCTTCGGCGCCGAAGGCAGCGTCCGGCCGCTGCTTGCCAAGCTGCCGCGGCTCGGCGCGCGCGCGAGCATTCACCACACCGACGAAAGCATCACCGGCGACGCCAAGCCGTCGCTGGCGCTGCGCGCCGGGCGGCGCTCGAGCATGCGGCTTGCCATCGACGCGGTCGCGGACGGCGAGGCCGATTGCGTCGTCTCGGCCGGCAACACGGGCGCGCTGATGGCGATGGCGAAATTCGCGCTGAAGACGCTGCCCGGCATCGACCGGCCGGCGATGGCGTCGTTCTTCCCGACGCGCCGCGGCGAGAGCGTGATGCTCGATCTCGGCGCCAATGTCGAATGCGACGCCGACAACCTCGTGCAATTCGCGCTGATGGGCGACGTCTTCGCCCGCACCGTGCTGGGATTGCTGCAGCCGACGGTGGGCATCCTCAACATCGGCTCGGAGGAGCTGAAGGGCCACGAGGAAGTGCGCGCGGCGGCCGCGCGGCTGCGCGGCCCCGACTCGCCGGTGCGCTTTCACGGCTTCATCGAAGGCGACGACATCGCCGCGGGCACGGTCGACGTCGTGGTGACCGACGGCTTCACCGGCAACATCGCGGTGAAGACGGCGGAAGGCACGGCGCGGCTCTATTCGGAATTCCTGCGCGCCGCCTTCAAGAATTCGCTGACCGCGCGCGTCGGCTACATCTTCGCCGCCCGCTCGCTCAAGAAGCTGCGCGAGCGGCTCGATCCCCGGCGCCACAACGGCGCCGTCTTCCTGGGGCTGCAGGGCATCGCGGTGAAAAGCCACGGCGGCTCGGACGCGCTCGCCTTCGCCAACGCCGTCGGCGTCGCCGTCGACATGAAGCTCAACGGCTTTCTCGACCAGATCCGCGCCGGCGTCGCGAGCCTGGCGGCGCTGCAAACGCCCGCCGCGCTCTGAGACGACATGGCCCTGCGCTCCCAGATCATCGGCTGCGGCGCTTACCTGCCCGAGCGCGTCGTCACCAATGCCGAGCTGGCGGAAAGGCTCGACACCTCGGACGAATGGATCGTGCAGCGCACCGGCATCCGCCAGCGCCACGTCGCGGCGCCGGGCGAGCTGACGTCGGATCTGGCGCTGCGCGCCGCGACGCGCGCGCTCGACCAGGCGGGGCTCAAAGGCGCGGACATCGACTTCATCGTGCTGGCAACCGCGACGCCCGACAACACCTTCCCCGCGACCGCCACCAAAGTGCAGGCCCGGCTCGGCATGACGCATGGCTGCGCCTTCGACGTCCAGGCCGTGTGCTCGGGGTTCATCTACGCGCTTGCCACCGCCGACAATTTCATCCGCAACGGCCAGGCGCGGCGCGCGCTGGTGATCGGCGCCGAGACCTTCTCGCGCATCCTCGACTGGGAGGACCGCAGCACCTGCGTGCTGTTCGGCGACGGCGCCGGCGCGGTGGTGCTGGACGGTCGTCGCGACAAGGGCGCAGGCGCCGAGGAGCGCGGGCTGCTGTCGACCCATCTTCATTCCGACGGCGCGCAATACTACGCGCTTTACGTCGACGGCGGGCCATCCTCCACCGGTCGCTGCGGCTTCCTGCGCATGCACGGCAAGGAGGTGTTCCGCCACGCGGTGCATCGCCTGGCGGAGGTGGTGGATGAAGCGCTCGCCGCCAACGGGCTTGCGGCACGGGATCTCGACTGGCTGGTGCCGCACCAGGCCAACCGCCGCATCATCGACAGCATGGCGCGCAGGCTCGGCTTGCGGCCGGAGAAGGTGGTGATCACCATCGACCGCCACGCCAACACCTCGGCCGCCTCGGTGCCGCTGGCGCTTGCCGAAGCGGCGGAAGACGGCCGGATCAAGCCGGGCCAGCTCGTGCTGATGGAAGCGATGGGCGGCGGCCTGACCTGGGGCGCGGCGCTGGCGCGCTGGTGAAGCCCCGGCCGATCGCCTTTCGCGAATTTATCCACAAGAATAAGCTTCCCCGCTTAACCATCTGTAATTGACGCATTTCCCGTGCGGGTTTAACGTTCTCTCGCAGGGAGGAAAATACCCATGGCCGGGCAGACGGTGACGCGCGCGCAGTTGAGCGAGGCCGTGTACCAAGAGGTTGGCCTGTCGCGCAACGAATCGGCCGAGCTGGTCGAGACGGTGCTCAACGAAATCTCCGCCGCCTTGTCGCGCGGCGAAATGGTCAAGATCTCCTCCTTCGGCAGCTTCGCCGTGCGCCGCAAGGGCAAGCGCATCGGCCGCAATCCCAAGACCGGCAAGGAAGTGCCGATCAATCCGCGCCGTGTCCTGGTGTTCCGCGCCTCGCATGTGCTCAAGGATCAGATCAACACGGCGCTGAGCAGGCCCGGCGCCGCCCCCAGCACCCGTCAGGCCTGACCATGCCCGATCTTTTCGACGCCCCGCCGGCGGCGGGGCCCGACCGCTCTCCGCGCCGACAGGCGAAATCGGCCGAGGCGTTCCGCACCATCAGCGAAGTGGCGCAGGAGCTGGAGGTGCCGCAGCACGTGCTGCGCTTCTGGGAATCGCGCTTTCCGCAAGTGAAGCCGCTGAAGCGCGCCGGCGGCCGGCGCTATTACCGGCCGGACGACGTCGTGCTGCTGCGCCGCATCCGTCAATGCCTTTACGATCAGGGTTACACCATCAAGGGCGTGCAGAAACTGCTGCGCGAAGGCGCGCTCAAGGGCGAAGGCGCGTTGCCGCGCGCGCCGGCGCCCGCGGCGCGCAACCGCGAAAGCAAGGAGACGAGCCCGCGCGCCACGCTGCTCGAGATCAAGCGCGAGCTGCAGGAGCTGCGCGATCTCTTGAAGAAGCGCGGGCGATGAGCGCGCGCCGCCCGGCGAGGCGTTGCGCCGGCGCGGGGCGGTAACTATAGTTTCCATCCACGGTCGGGCATTAGCGCAGCCTGGTAGCGCACCAGCATGGGGTGCTGGGGGTCGTCAGTTCGAATCTGACATGCCCGACCATTTTTGCCGCGACATCAATCCGTTGACGCCAAAAGCTGAGATTTTGCGCGAGCGACTGGCGACACCGCCCGCGGCCGCCGAGAACGGCTCAGGCGATCGGCTTGGCGAGCGCGGGGCTCGGCTCGGCCGGCAGCCTCACGCGCGCCGGAGACTGCCGGGCGAGAGTGGCGCGGCCGGCGTCGGTGAGCTTGCAGACCAGCCAGTCCGGCTTGATCGGGTTCTCGAACCAGGGCTCGGCCCAGCCTTGCTGGATGCAGGCCTGGATGGTGCGGGGATCGATCTGCTGGCCGTCGCGGTCGAAGAGCGGCAGCTTGCCGCCGGGCTGGTCAAGGCCGCGCCGCAGCCAGGCGCGCTGCACCGGGCTCGGCACCGGCTTGCGGGTGACGCGGAACGCGCTCATCGCGGGCCTCCCTCCCTCGACTTTGCGACGGGTCGATGTTAAGCGGGGAGAGCGCGAAGGCCAAGCGCCAAGAGGTTAAGAGTTAAGAAGCGGAGGGCGGAAGTTGACCGTAATGTTCGTCTATGTCACCGCCGGCGACGCCGAGGAGGCGCGCCGCATCGGCTGCGCCGTGGTCGAGGCGCGGCTGGCCGCCTGCGCCAATGTCATCGCCGGCATGCGGTCGGTCTATTGGTGGCAAGGCAAGGTGACGGAAGGCGAGGAGGCGGTGCTGATCCTCAAGACCACCGGCGAGCGGCTCGACGCGCTGATGGCGCGGGTGAAGGAGCTTCATTCCTATGACTGCCCCTGCATCGAGGCGCTGCCGGTGGTGGCGGGACACCAGCCCTTCCTCGATTGGGTGGTGCAGGAGACGCAGGAGCGCGCCGCGGAGGACAACGACAGCGACGGGTTGTCCGATGGCGGCTGATCGGGCAGGTTCCGCGGGCCGCCATCGCCGGAGCCCCGGATGAACAAGAGCTCGGCCCGTCTCGCCCTCGTCTTCGCCAATGCCGGGCACGTGACGACGCATCTGCTGATGCTGCTCTATCCGACGGTCGTGCTGGCGCTGGAGAAGCGCTTTGCGCTGAGCTACGGCGAGCTGATGCTGTTGTCGCTGCCGGGCACCGTGCTCTATGGCGCCGGCGCCTTGCCGGCGGGCATTCTCGGCGACCGCTGGAGCGCCGAGCGGATGATGGTGCTGTTCTATGTCGGCAGCGGGCTCGCGGCGATCGCCACCGGGCTTGCCAGCGGACCGCTCGGCCTCGGCATCGGCCTCGGCCTCATCGGGCTCTTCGGCTCGATCTATCATCCCGTCGGCATCGCCTGGCTGGTGCGCAACGCCGAAAATCGCGGCCGCATCCTCGGCTGGAACGGCATTTTCGGCAGCATCGGCGTCGGCATCGCGCCGGCCATGGCCGGAGCGCTGACGCAATGGATCGACTGGCGCGCCGCCTTCCTCCTCCCCGGCGCTGCGGCGCTCGCCCTCGGCCTGGCGCTTGCCCTGCTGGTACGCCACGGCGCGGTCTGGGCGGCCAAGACCGACCTCAAGCCCGAGCCTGAGCCCGATCGCGGCGACGTGGTCCGCGCCTTCTTCGCGCTCTCGGTCACCATGCTGGCGGCGGGCATCGTCTATCAGTCGATGACGGTGGCGCTGCCGAAGCTGTTCGAACAGCGGCTCGGCGACCTCGCGGCGGGCGGCACGCTCGGCGCCGGCGGCTTCGCCAGCCTGGTCTTCGCCGAAGGCATGGTCGTGCCGCTGATCGGCGGCTGGCTCGCCGACCGCTATTCCTTGAAATGGGTCTATGTCGGAAGCTGGATGCTGGCCCTGCCGGCGCTGCTGGCCTCGCTCAATCTGGCCGGGCTGCCGCTCTTCGCCGCCACCACGGTGGTGTTCTCGCTGATGTCGCTGTCGACGCCGGCGGAGAACGCGCTGCTGGTGCGCTACACGCCGGGCCGCTGGCGCGCCACCGCCTTCGGCGCCAAATTCGTGCTGTCGCTGGGGGTGAGCTCGCTGGGATTGCCGCTGGTGGCCTTCATCTTCGACCGCACCGGCGATTTCGTCTGGCTCTTCCTCGCGCTCGGCGCGCTCGCCGCCGCCATCGTCGCCGCCGGCCTGTTCCTGCCGCGCGAGGCCGAGCGCGCGCCGCATCCCGCGGCGGCGCCGGCGGAATGAGCTTCGCGATCGACCGCATTGACCATCTCGTGCTGACGGTCCGCGACCTCGCGGCGAGCCTGCACTTTTATGAGCGCGTGCTGGGCGCGCGCGTCGTGCCGCCCGCGCAAGGACGCGGGCCGACCGCGGTCGCCTTCGGCCGGCAAAAGATCAACCTCCACGTCGCCGGGAAGGAGTTCGAGCCGCGGGCGACCCATCCCACCGTCGGCGCCGGCGATTTCTGCCTCGTCACCGAGGCGCCAATCGCCGCGGTCGTGGCGCATCTCGAAGCCTGCGGCGTGGCGGTGGAGCTTGGCCCAGTGCCGCGCCGCGGCGCGCTGGGGAAGATGACCAGCGTCTATTTCAGGGATCCCGACGGGAATCTGGTCGAAGTGGCGCGGTACGGCTGAACGTTGGGTGCCCGCAGCTACCGCAGCTCCGGAAAATCCTCTTCCCAGAACTCAAGCGCGGCGCGCCGGTTCTCGCCGCGCTGCGCCGCCTCGTTGCGGCGCAGCTCGACGCGGCGGATCTTGCCGGAAATGGTCTTCGGCAGGCTCGCGAACTCGATGCGCCGCACGCGCTTGAAGGGCGAGAGGGTGTCGCGCAGGTGACGGAAGATCGCGAGCGCGGTGTCGCGGTCGGGCGCGCGGCCGGGCGCCAGCGCGATGAACGCCTTGGGCACGGCGAGGCGCAACGGGTCGGGCGAGGGGACGACGGCGGCTTCGGCGACGGCCGCATGCTCGATCAGCGCGCTTTCCAGCTCGAACGGGCTGATGCGGTAGTCGGAGGCTTTGAACACATCGTCGGCGCGGCCGACATAGGTGAAGTAGCCGTCGGCATCGCGCATCGCCACGTCGCCGGTGCGGTAGACCGTCCCGGCCAGCGGCGCGAGCGAGCCGTCATCGGTCTGATAGCCTTGCATCAGCCCGGTGGGGCGGGGATCGAGCCGCAGGCAGATCTCGCCTTCCTCGGCCTCCTTGTCCTCGGCGTCGAGCAGCGTCACGCGATAGCCCGGCAGCGGCCGTCCCATCGCGCCCGGCTTCACCTTCTGTCCCGGCGGGTTGCCGATCTGGGCGGACGTCTCGGTCTGGCCGTAGCCGTCGCGGATGGTGAGGCCCCAGGCGGAGCGCACGCGCTCGATGACTTCGGGATTGAGCGGCTCGCCAGCGCCGACGAGCTTCCGGAGGCGCATCTTCCAGGCACCGAGATCCTCCTGGATCAGCATCCGCCACACCGTCGGCGGCGCGCAGAAGCTGGTGACGCCGCAGCGCTGAAGCGCGTCGAGCAGCGTCTTGGCGTCGAAGCGCGGCTGGTTGAGCATGAACACCGCGGCGGCGGCGTTCCAGGGCGCGAAGAAGCAGCTCCAGGCGTGCTTCGCCCAGCCCGGCGAGGAGATGTTGAGATGGATGTCGCCGGGCTCGAGGCCGAGCCAGTACATCGTCGAGAGATGGCCCACGGGATAGCTCTGATGGCTGTGCAGCACGAGCTTGGGCTTGGCCGTGGTGCCGGACGTGAAATAGAGCAGGAGCGGGTCGCTCGCCTTGGTCTCGCCCTCGGGCGCGAAAGCCGCCGGCGCGTCATAGGCGTCCTCGTAGCGTTGCCAGCCCGATGCGGCGCCGGCGACGGCGATGCGCGTGTAGTCGCCGGGAAGGTCGGCGAATTTCGCGGCGTTGTCGGCGCCGACCACGACGTGGCGCACATGGCCGCGCGCGAAGCGGTCGGCAAGGTCGTTGCGGGCGAGCAGCGTGGTCGCCGGGACGATGACGGCGCCGAGCTTCATCGCCGCCAGCATGCACTCCCAAAGCGGCACGACGTTGCCGAGCATGAGCAGGATGCGGTCGCCGCGGCGGATGCCGAGCGCGCGCAGATGATTGGCGACGCGGTCGGAGCGCTCCTTGAGCTCGGCGAAGGAGAGCTTGTGCTCCGCGCCGCCCTCATCGACGATCCACAGCGCCGGCCGAACGTTGCCCGCCGCCAGCGCGTCGAAATGATCGAGCGCCCAGTTGAAGCGGTCGAGGCGCGGCCAGCGGAAGCCCTCATAGGCGGCGGCGTAATCCTCGCGCTGCCGCAGCAGGAAGTCGCGGGCCTCGAGGAACGCAGCGGCGGATTGAGACATGTCTTCCTCCCGTCATGGTCTGCACGCCTCGCGCGTCATGGGCGCGTCGTTTTCGCCAGGACCGACCATGGCGATGGCGCGCAGCGATCTCGAAACGTTTCCAAGATATTGGTCTCTAAAGGATTCGTCATTGACGACGCCGCCCGGAGCTGGCGCACCATGGGACATGGCCGGCCGATCGAATTGGGTGGGATATAGCCGGACGGGCGGCGCCCGCCTAGCTGCCGGCCCGCTCAACCTCGGCGAAGACGCGAGGCGGGCCGAAGGGTGATGCCGGCTTGCCGGAGGCACCCCTCTCTCACGGGACCCGTGGTCATTCTATCCGGTTTCACAGGGAGCGCGGCCCTCCCTCTCTTGCCGGCAGGGGCAAGCGGAACCGGCCGCGTCCTATCGATCGCGAAAGCCTAATCGCACGGCCAGCGCGGCTGGCGTTTCTCGAGGAAGGCGTCGATCCCCTCCTCGGTGTCGCGCGCCGCCATGTTCTTCGCCATGACCTCGGTGGTGTAGGCGTAAGCCGCTTCGAGGCCGAGCTCGGCCTGGCGATAGAACGCTTCCTTGCCGACGACCACGGCGAGCGTGAGCTTCTGGGCGATCTGCCGCGCCAGCGCCGTCACCTCGGCGTCGAGCTGCTCGGGCGGAACGACGCGGTTGACGAGGCCGATGGCCTTGGCGCGCTCCGCCTCGACCAAATCGCCGGTCATCAGCATCTCCATCGCCGCCTTGCGCCCGACCGCGCGCGTCAGCGCCACCATCGGCGTCGCGCAGAAGAGACCGATATTGATGCCGTTGACGGCAAAACGCGCCGCGGTCGACGCCACCACCAGGTCGCAGCTCGCAACGAGCTGGCAGCCCGCCGCGGCGGCGATGCCGTGGACGCGGGCGATCACCACCTGCGGCAGCCGGGTCAGCGCGATCATCAACCGCGAGGAATGGGCGAAGACCGCCTCGTAAGCCTGCCGGCCGGGATTGGCGCGCATCTCGCGCAAATCGTGGCCGGCGCAGAAGCCGACGCCGTTGCCGGCAATCACCACCACCTTGACCTTGCGGTCCCGGGCGATGGCGTCGATCTGGCCCTCCAGCGCCAGCAACAGCGCCGAGGAGAGCGCATTGCGCTGTGCCGGGCGGTTGAGCGTCAGCCAAGCGATCCCGTCCTCATCGCGGCGCAGCAACGCCGGCTCATCCAAGCTCATGACGATCTCCTCTCCGTTCCGCGGCAACGCCGATACTGTATTCAATCATTCCTTGCGCGGGTTTCAACAGCAAAGTTGCGGCTTGCACGATGTTATAAAGTAACATTATGCTCCCGGCCATAGAGGGGTGCATGCGCGCAGAAGGCGGCGCGAGACGAGGCGGCGTGGGGCGAGGGCGGCGGTGGGGCGCCTGTCTTGCCCTGGCAGCGCTTATGCTGCAGGTCGTCATCGCCGCCGGCCATTTCCACGCCGAGGATTTCGGCTATCTCCGCGGCGACCGCGCCGAAGCCGCCATCGCCGGCGGCGAGGGCGGAGCGGGCTGGCCCGGCGGCGGCCAGCCGGGCGCGCCGGCGCATGATGATTGCACCCTGTGCTTCAGCCTCCATGTCGCCGGCAGCGCGGCGCTGCCGGAGCTCGGGCCGCCGGTCATGCCCAGCGCGCAGGCTGCGGCGGCGATGCTGGCATCGCCCGACGCGCTGCGGCTCGCGGCGGCGCCCTATCTTCTCTTTCGTACCCGCGCTCCTCCCAGCCTCTGACATCGACGCCGATTGAGCCGTGCCGCCATGCCTCTCGGCATGACGGCAATCGTCGATTTTTGGCGATGGAGCAAGTTCATGGAGCGCTGCAGCGCCGCTGTTCGAGCAATTTACGCTTTTCACCGCACCCTCCTTTCCGTCATGGCCTGCACCCTCGGTCTTGCCGCCCTTGCCGATGGCGCGGCGCTTGCCGCGCCGGCCGCCGGGACGATCGAGGGCGTTGCGCGGGACGCTGCCGGCCATCCGCTGGCCGGCGTCGCGCTCAAGCTGCTGGCGCCCGACGGCAGCATCGCCGGCACGGCGGTGAGCGATGCGCGAGGAGCCTATCGCTTCACCGGCGTGGCGCCGGGACGCTACGCCGTCAGCGCGGCGATGCCCGGCTTCGTTCCGACACGCGCCGCGGTGACGGTCACGGCGGAGAGCGGCGGCAGCATCGACCTCAAGCTCGCGGCCGAGCCGGCGGCGCCGTCCGGCGCGACGCAGCCGCCGGCCGAAGAGGTCACAATCGTTGCCAAGCGTCTCGAAGAAGCCCGCCTCGGCATCGAGCCGCAGACCGGCGCTTCCACCTACACGCTGTCGCGCGAGGCAATCCAGGACCAGCCCGGCGGCGACAACAATCCGCTCAACCAAGTGCTGCTGCAGGCGCCGGGGGTCGACCAGGACAACCTCGCCAACGGCGCCATCCATATCCGCAACGAGCATCTGGGCGTGCAATATCGCGTCGACGGCGTGGTCCTGCCGGAAGGGGTGACCTTCTTCGGCCAGGGGCTGGGGCCGCGCTTTGCCAATTCGGTCGACCTCGTCACCGGCGCGCTGCCGGCGGAATATGGCCTCAGGACCACGGGGATCATCGACATCCAGACCAAGAACGGTTTGTTCGCTCCCGGCGGATCGGTCACGCTCTATGGCGGCAGCTACGGCACCATCCATCCCTCCGTCGAATACGGCACCAGCGTCGAAGGCTACAACCTCTATGTCGCCGGCGACTTCCTGCAAAGCGATCACGGCATCGACGCGGTGACGCCGAAATACAACCAGATCCACGACGACACCGAGCAGACCCACGCCTTCGCCTATCTCGACAAGATCATCGATTCCTCGAGCAAGGTGAGCGCGATTGCCGGCGTGTTCGACGGCCAGTTCCAGATCCCGAACAATCCGGGCCAGCCGACCGCCGTCACCACGACCAACGGCACCATCAACGGCGTGCCGCTTTCGGCTTTCAATTCCGCCGCGCTCGACGAGCGCCAGACCGAGACGAGCCAATTCCTCGTGCTCTCCTATCTGCGCTCGGAACAGGACCTCAATTACCAGCTTTCCGCCTTCACCAAATACAGCACCATCCGCTATCATCCCGACGCGCTCGGCGACCTCGCTTTCAACGGCATCGCCCAGGACACGCTGCGCAGCAGCTTCGCCAACGGCCTCCAGTTCGACGGCAGCTACAAGCTCTCGGCCGAGCATACGCTGCGCGCCGGCTTGCTGTTCACCGGCGAGAAGGTGGCGGCCGATACCACCTCCTCGGTCCTGCCGCTGGTCGATGCCGCGACCAGCACCTTCGGCCCGACGCCGATCAGCATCGTCGACGACACGGAGAAGACGGGTTGGACCTACAGTGCCTATATCCAGGACGAATGGAAGGTGGTGCCGACGGTGACGGTCAATTACGGCGCCCGGTTCGACGAGGTGAACACCTATGTCATGGGCAACCAGTTGAGCCCGCGCCTCAACACGGTCTGGCAGGCGACACCGTCGACGGTCGTCCATGCCGGCTATGCCAATTATTTCAGCCCGCCTTCCTTCGAGCTGGTGTCGACGGAGACGACCTCGAAGTTCGTCAACACCTCGGCGTTCCCGCCGGGGTCGGTGACGGAGAATTCGCCCATCAAGCCGGAGCGCTCGCATTATTTCGACGTCGGCGTCACCCAGGAGCTGTTTCCCGGCTTCAAAGCCGGCCTCGACACCTATTACAAATACGCCCATGACCTGATCGACGAAGGGCAGTTCGGAGCGCCGGTACTGCTGACGCCCTTCAACTATCGCCTGGGCGTCAACAAAGGCGTCGAGATCACCACCACTTACGATAACGGGCCGTTCTCCTATTATGGCAACCTCGCCATCGCCCAGCAGAAAGCCAAGCAGATCATCTCCGCGCAATTCAACTTCACCCAGGACGATCTCATGAGCGCCGCCGACGGTCCCATCAACACCGACCACAGCGAGCTGATGACGGCATCGGGCGGCGTGTCCTATCTCTGGCTCGGCACGCGCTACAGCGTCGATATGATCGCCGGGTCGGGCCTGCGCACCACGCGCAGCGACGGTCCGATCAACGGCGGCACGGTGCCGTCCTACGAGCAGGTCAATCTCGGCGTCTCGCACCGCTTCGAGGAGGCGCCGGGCGGGCCGGTCACGGTTCGCGCCGACCTCATCAACCTCTTCGACGAGGTCTATCTGCTGCGCAGCCAGACCGGGATCGGCGTTTTCGCTCCCGCCTATGGGCCGCGGCGCAGCGTCTATGCCGGCATCACCAAGGAATTCTGATGGCGGCGGCCTTCTCTCCATCGCCCGGCACGAGGCTGATCGGCATCGGCTTTGTCGTCCTGCTGCATGCGGCGGTGATCTACGCGCTGGTGACGGGGCTCGCCTATCGCGCGGTCGACATCATTCGCGCGCCGGTCGAGACCGAGATCATCGCGCCGCAAAAGCCGGAACAACCGCCGCCGCCGCCGCCACCACCGTTGCAATTCGCGCCGCCGCCGCCGGCCTTCGTGCCGCTGCCGGAAATCCAGATCGAAAAGCCGCCACCGCCGCAGAGCACGGCGATCACCGCGGTGACGCCGGTGAAGCCGGTGGCGCCGCCGCCGCCCGCGGCGCCGGCGGCCGAGCCGGCGCGGGTGCTGCCGCGGATCGATGCGCGCCACAGCCAGGAGCCGGACTATCCGCCGACCTCGCGCCGGCTGGGCGAGCAGGGCTCGCTCATCCTGCAAGTGCTGGTCGATGTCGACGGCAGAGTGATCGACGAGAAACTGTTGCAGTCGAGCGGCTATGACCGGCTCGATCAGGCGGCGCTGGACGGCGTCAAAGGCAATTACCGCTTCCTGCCCGGCACCGTCGACGGCAAGCCGCAGCAGATGTGGTACACCTTCAAATTCACGTGGAAGCTCAGGTAGGCCTATGTCCTTCACGCATGCACACCCCCCGGTTCTCGGCGGCCTATGCCGCCGGCTCATGGCCGGCCTCGCCGTGGCGCTTGTCGCCGCGGCGCTCGCCGGCATGGCGCGCGCCCAGACCGCGCCGCCTGCGCCGCCGGCCGCCGCCAGCGATACGGCGCCGGCCGGCGACGCGACGGCCGCGCCTGCAAGCGCCGCGCCCGCCGCTCCGATGCAGGAAATCGTCGAGAATCCCTATGGTCTCTCGGCGCTTTGGGCCAGCGGCGACTGGGTGGCGCGCGGCACGCTGATCGCGCTCGCCATCATGTCGATGGGCACCTGGTACATCATGATCACCAAGCTCGTCGAGCAGGCGACGCTGCTGCGCCAGGCGAGCGAGGCCAATCGCAGCTTCTGGACGGCGGCGAGCCTTCGCGACGGCGTCAAGGCGCTGGGCAAGCGCAGCGCTTTCCGCCTGCTGGTGGAGGACGGGCTGCGCGCGAGCGAGCATCACGAGGGCACGCTCACCGAGCAGATCGATCTCCATAGCTGGATCACCATGTCGTTGCAGCGCTCGGTCGACGCGGTCGCCAACCGCCTGCAAAGCGGGCTCGCCTTCCTCGCCACGGTGGGCTCGACCGCGCCCTTTGTCGGCCTCTTCGGCACGGTCTGGGGCATCTATCATGCGCTGACGGCGATCGGCATCGCCGGCCAGGCGAGCATCGACAAGGTGGCGGGACCGGTCGGCGAGGCGCTGATCATGACGGCGATGGGGCTTGCCGTGGCGGTGCCGGCGGTGCTCGGCTACAACTGGCTGGTCCGCCGCAACAAAGTCGCGCTCGATCGGGTGCGCGGCTTCGCCGCCGATTTGCATGCGCTGCTGATCGGCGGCGCGCGCGCGCCGGCGCAGCCGCTGGCGCGGAGCGCCTGACCGTGGCGATCGGATTCGGTCCCCGCCCCGGCGGTGACGACGAGGACGCGCTGGTGTCGTCGATCAACACCACGCCGCTGGTCGACATCATGCTGGTGCTGCTGATCATCTTCCTCATCACCATCCCGGTGGTGACGCACAGCGTGGCGGTGGCGCTGCCGAACGAGCAGAATCAGCCGACCCAGACCCGGCCGCAGAACATCACCCTCGCCATCGACCGCGACGGCGGCGTCTACTGGAACGACGCGAGGCTCGCCGATCCCGCACGACTGCTGGAAAAGCTCAAGGAGCGCGCGGTGGAGCAGCCGCAGCCCGAAGTGCATATCCGCGCCGACAAGGAGGCGCGCTACGAATTCGTCGGCCGCGTCGTCGTCGCCTGCCAGCGCGCCGGCATCGCCAAGGTGGCGTTCATCACCGAGCCGCGGCGCGACGCGCCGGCGACGCCATGAGCGCGGCACGGCTGTTCCGGCGCAGGCGTGCCGCATGGCGATGACCCCCGGCAGGCCCGGCGGCGAGGACGAGGTGATGATCGACATCAACACCACGCCGCTCATCGACGTGATGCTGGTGCTGCTGGTCATGCTGATCATCACCATCCCGGTGCAGACCCATGCGGTGAAGCTCGACATGCCGCAAGGCCAGCCGCCGCCGGCGCTGGTGCAGCCGGAGGTGGTGAGACTCGACATCGATTTCGACGGCACGATCTCGTGGAACGGCGCGGTGCTTCCCGACCGCGCGGCGCTCGAGCGCGCCCTGCGCCAGGCGGCGCAGCAGAACCCGCAGCCCGAGATCCATCTTTCGCCCAACAAGCTTGCCAAATACGCCCACGTCGCCATGGTGCTGGCCGAGAGCCAGCGCCTGGGCGTGGTCAAGATCGGGCTCGTCGGCAACGAGCAATTCGTGGAATGACGAGATCGATGATGCGCGCTCTTTCCGTCCTCCGGCGCCTATTCTCGCAGCGCCTCGATAGCCCCTCCCCCCTTGAGGGGGAGGATGCCCGAGGCCAACGGCCTCGGGCAGGAGGGGGGCGCGCGCAAAGCACGCTGAGAAAGATTGTCGCCGCATATTCGATGTTATCAGACATTTCATGGCGGCTGGCCGCGGAGCCCGCGGCTACTCCCCACCCAAACCCTCCCCCTCAAGGGGGGAGGGGGCATGAGTTGGGGAAGGGGCGGCGATCTCGTCCGTTGTCTCGCGCAGTTCTCGCCGCGCTGCTGCTTGCGACAAATAGCGGCGCCTGGGCGGCGGAGGGAAGCCTCAGCGCGCGCGAGGAGGTCGGCAAGCCGGTGCAGGCGGCCGAGCAGCTCCTCAAGCAGAAGCGCTTCAGGGAAGCGCTGGCGAAGCTGCAAGAAGCCGATGCGGTGCCGGGCAAGACGCCTTATGAAGTCTATGTCATCGAGGCGATGCGCGCCGTGGCGGCGCTCGACAGCGGCGACTATCCCGGCACGATCAAGGCGCTCGAGGCGGTGCTGGCGACCGGCATCCTGCCGCCGGCCGAGGCGCTGAAGCGGGTCGAGACGCTGGTGCAGCTCAGCTACCAGGCCAAGAACTATGCCGGCGCCGTCGCTTATGGCGAGCGCTATTACAAGGACGGCGGCAAGGCGGAGGGGCCGCGCCTGCTGATGGCGCAGGCCTATTACCTGCAAGACGATTTTACCGGCGCGGCAAGAACCGGCCGGGCGCTGCTGCAAGAGGACGAGCGCGCCGGGCGCAAGACCAGCGAGGCCGTGCTCCAGCTCCTGGCGAGCAGCGAGTACAAGAGCAAGAACGAGACCGGCTATCGCGACGCGCTGAAGAGGCTGGTGGCAAGCTATCCGAAGAAGGATTATTGGCGCGACCTCCTGGCCTCGGTGCAACGCCAGCCGGGCTTTGCCGACCGCCTCGCGCTCGATCTCGACCGATTGATGGCGGCGACCGATACGCTGGAGACCCCGGCTCAATACATGGAAGCAGCCCAGCTCGCCTTGCAGGAAGGACTGCCGGGCGACGCCAAGGCGCTGCTCGACAGGGGCTACGCCGCGGGCGTGCTGGGCAAGGGCGCGGACGCCGAGCGCCAGCAGCGGCTTGCCGCCATGGCGGGCCGGCAATCGGCCGAGGACGTCAAGATCCTGCCGCAGCTCGCGCGCGAAGCGGACGCCGCCCGCGACGGCCTCGCCTGGGTCAAGCTCGGCGAGGCCTATGCCAGCTACCGCCGCTACGACGAGGCCGTCGCCGCCTTCGAGAAGGGCCTGCAAAAGGGCGGCCTCAAGCACCCCGAGGATGCGAAGCTCCATCTCGGCATCGCCTATCTCCAGGCAGGGAAGAAGGACAAGGCCGAGGCGGCGCTCGGCGCGGTGGCCGGCACGGACGGCACGCGCGAGCTGGCGCAGCTCTGGCTGCTCGCCGGCCGGCCGCAGGAGTGAGCGACGATCGCGGTATTATGATACCAAACCCGCCAAATGCCCGAGCCCCGGGGATTTCCGCGCTTGACTGGCGGCGTTTTGCGGGCATACTGCGCCGCTCGCAAAGGTTCGGAGCGTCATGAAGACCTATTCCGCCAAGCCGTCCGAGATCGACAAGAAGTGGCTGCTGATCGATGCCCAGGGGCTGGTGCTCGGCCGGCTGGCGGCGATCATCGCCGACCGGCTGCGCGGCAAGCACAAGCCGAGCTACACGCCGCATATGGATTGCGGCGACCACGTCGTCGTCGTCAACGCCGAGAAGGTGGCGCTCACCGGCAACAAGCGGCGCGACAGCGTCTTGCGCTGGTACACCGGCTATCCCGGCGGCCTCAAGGAGCGCAGCAAGGGCGCGATCCTCGAAGGCAGGTTCCCCGAGCGCGTGCTGATCAAGGCAGTGGAGCGGATGGTGCCGCGCGGGCCCTTGGGCCGGCGCATCATGGGCCATCTCAAAGTCTATAAAGGGCCGACCCATCCGCATGAGGCGCAGCAGCCGCAGCCGCTCGACGTGGCGGCGATGAACCGCAAGAACAAGAGGGCGTGAGCATGGCCGACCTGCAGCAGTCCCTGAGCGGCCTGCGCGAGGCGCTGCAAGGCGCGCAAGCGGCGCAGCCGGCGCCGGCGGCCGAGGCGAAGCCCCGGCTCGACGCGCAAGGCCGCGCCTATGCCACCGGCAAGCGCAAGAACGCGGTGGCGCGCGTCTGGATCAAGCCGGGCAGCGGCAAGGTCACGATCAACGAGCGCGACAGCCCGGTCTATTTCGCCCGGCCGGTGCTGCGCATGCTGCTCAACCAGCCTTTCGTCGTCGCCAACCGGCTCGGCCAGTACGACGTCGTCTGCACCGTGGCGGGCGGCGGGCTCTCCGGCCAGGCGGGCGCGGTGCGCCACGGCATCAGCAAGGCGCTCACTTATTACGAGCCGGATCTGAGGCCCGTGCTCAAGGCGCAAGGTTTTCTCACGCGCGACAGCCGCGTCGTCGAGCGCAAGAAATACGGCAAGGCCAAGGCCCGACGCAGCTTCCAGTTCTCGAAGCGCTGACGCGCGCGAAGAGGTCGTTTCGCGAGGGCGCTTCGGTTCCGATCGAAGCGCCCTTTTCACATGCCATGGTTTTGGAGGTCGAGATGGCGGCCAGGGTTTTCATCGACGGCGAAGCCGGCACCACCGGGTTGCAAATCCACCGGCGGCTCAGGGACCGGCGCGACATCGAGCTGGTCTCGATCGAGCCCGCGCGGCGCAAGGACCCCGCGGCGCGGCGCGACCTGCTGAACGGCGCCGATCTCGTCATCCTCTGCCTTCCCGACGCGGCGGCGCGCGAGGCGATGGCTCTCATCGAAAGCAATTTCGTGCGGGTGATCGACGCCTCCACCGCGCATCGCACCGAGCCGGGCTGGACCTATGGATTTCCGGAGATGGCGCCGGCGCAGCGCGCGGCGGTCGCGGCCTCGCCCCGAGTGGCCAATCCCGGCTGCTATCCCACCGGCTTCATCGCCCTGGTGCGGCCGCTCATCGAAGGAGGGCTGCTGCCGCGGGAATGGCCGGTCACGGTCAATGCGGTGTCGGGCTATAGCGGCGGCGGCCGGAGCATGATCGCGGAATTCGAGGACGAGACCTCGCCCGGCTACACCAAAGTGCCGTATCGCATCTATGGGCTGACGCTGGCGCACAAGCACGTGGCCGAGATGCATCTCTATGCCGGGCTCGCCTTCGCGCCGCTCTTCGCCCCCGCCGTCGGCCGCTACGCCCAGGGAATGATCGTCGAGGTGCCGTTGCAGTTGAAGGCGCTGCCGGCGGCGCCCCGGCTCGCCGACGTTCATGCCGCCCTTGCCGAAGCCTATCGCGGCGAGCGCTTCGTCGAGGTCGCCTCGCTCGAGGCGGCGGCGGCGCTCAAGACGCTCGATCCCGAGGGCCTCAACGGCACCAACCGCATGCGGCTCCATGTCTTCGGATCGGATAAGGCGGGGCAGGCGCGTCTCGTCGCCTTGCTCGACAATCTCGGCAAGGGCGCCTCCGGCGCCGCAGTGCAGAACCTCAACCTCATGCTGGGCCTGCCCGAGGCAAGCGGGCTGGAGCAGCCGCTCCCTCCCTAGGAGCGCCGCGGCGATAGCGGCGGCGCAGCCCTGCCATGTCGGGTTCGGCTGGACCCTCGCTCGCTCCCATGGCACGCTTTTGCCGTTGAGCAAGAGGCCGGCCACCGGCCCTTATGGAAGGATCTTCCAGCGATGGGCGCAGACCGCGCGGCTCCGACCTATCTCGCGGGCATCCGCGTCCTCGATCTCACCCAGTTCGAGGCGGGTCCGTCCTGCACCGAGGCGCTGGCCTGGCTCGGCGCGGAGGTGGTCAAGATCGAGAATCCCAATGGCGGCGATCCCGGCCGCGCCTCCTTTCGCGGCGGGTCCGGCCAGGATTCCTGGTACTTCCTGCTGTTCAACGCCAATAAGAAGTCGGTCGCGATCGACCTGAAGTCGCCCCGCGGGCTGGGGCTGGTCAAGGACATGGCCGCGCGCGCCGACGTCTTCGTCGAGAATTTCGCACCGGGCGCGGTCGAGCGCCTCGGCCTCGGCTATGAGGCGGTGCGCGCGATCAATCCCGGCATCATCTATGCCCAGGTCAAGGGCTTCGGCGCCGGCAGCCCCTTCGAGCGCGGCCTCGCCTTCGACATGATCGCCCAGGCGGCGGGCGGGCTGATGAGCATTACCGGCGAGGCGGACCGGCCGCCGGTCAAGCCGGGCACGACGCTCGGCGACACCGGCACCGGTATGCTGCTGGCGATCAGCATCCTGGGCGCGCTCTATCGGCGCAAGACGACGGGCGAGGGCGAGCGCATCGAACTCGCCATGCAGGACGCGATGCTGCAATACATCCGCGTCGCCTTTTCCGCCACCGCCACCTCCGGCGCGCCGGCGCAGCGCAACGGCTCCAAGCTGCTCACCGGCAGGGTCGCGCCGAGCGGGGTTTATCCCTGCAAGCCGGGCGGGCCCAACGACTACGTCTATATCTATACCAGCCGCGCCAATCCGGCGCATTGGCGGCGGCTCCTCGAGGTGATCGGGCGCACCGACCTCATCGGCGATCCCCGCTACGACACGATGCAGGCGCGCGCCCAGCATGAAGACGAAGTCGACGCCATCGTGGCAGCCTGGACGCGCCAGCACGACAAGCACGAGGCGATGCGCCTGGTCAGCGCCGTCGGCGTGCCGGCGGGCGCGGTGCTCGACACGCTCGAGCTGCACAACGACCCCGATTTCGAACGCCGCGGCATCCTGCAAGTGATGCGGCATCCCTACTGCGGCGATTTCAAGATGCCGGGCTGGCCGGTGCGCCATGGCGGCAACACGCTGCCGGTGACGCCGGCGCCGATGCTCGGCGAGCACAATGAGGCGGTGCTGGGCGAATGGCTCGGCCTCGATGCCGGCGCGGTGGCGAAGCTGCGGCAAGACGGCGTGATCTGAGAGGAGGAAGGACGATGGCGGAGCTCACGGGTTCGGAGATCCTGGCGCGGTCGCTCAAGAACGAGGGCACCGACATCCTGTTCTTCCTCATGGGCGGGCCGATGCTGCTGGCGGAGGCGTCCTGCATCAAGGAGGGCATCCGCCCGCTCGACGTGCGCCACGAGCAGGCGGCGGCGATGATGGGGCACGCCTACAGCCGCCTCTTGCAGCGGCCGAGCGTCTGCATGGCGGCGAGCGGCCCGGGCGTCATCAACCTCACCACCGGCATCGCCAACGCGCTCATCGATTGCGCGCCGGTGGTGGCGATCGGCGGCTCGAGCCCGATCGGCCAGTTCGGTCGCCAGGTGTTCCAGGAGATCGACCAGCTCGCGATCATGAAGCCCTGCACCAAATGGGCCGACCGCGTCTACAACCTGAAGCGCATCCCCGAGCAGGTGAACGCCGCCTTCCAGAAGGCGATGAGCGGCAAGCCCGGCCCGGTCTATCTCGATTTCCCCGGCGACATCCTCTACGCCAAGATCGCCGAGGAGCAGGTCGATTGGCGGCTGAGCGGCCGTCCCATCCTGGGCGCGCGCCCGCTGGGCGAGCCGACGCAGGTGGAGGCGCTGGCCGACGCGCTCGCCAAGGCGCGCCAGCCGATCATCCTTTCCGGCAGCGGCGTCGTGTGGTCGCGGGCCTGGGAAGAGCTGCAGGCGCTGGTCGAGCAGACCGGCGTGCCCTTCTACACCACGCCGCAAGGCCGCGGCGTGCTGCCCGACGATCATCCCTATTCCTATCTCACCATGCGCTCCTCGGCCTTCAAGGAGGCCGACCTCATCCTCGTCATCGGCACGCGCATGAACTACATCATCAACCACGCGGCGCCGCCGCGCTTTGCCGCCGGCGCCAAGATCGCGCGCATCGACATCGACGCCGACGAGATCGCCACCGCGCCGCGCCGCGTCGACATCCCGATCGTCGGCGATTGCAAGATGGTGCTGCAACAGCTCCTGGCGGCGAGCAAGGGGCGGGTCGATGCCGAGCGCTTCGGCCCGTGGCGGCGCAAGCTCGCCGACGGCGAGGCGGGAAAGCGCATGGCCGCGGGCGCCAACAAGGCGAGCGATGACGAGCCGATCCATCCGCTGCGGCTGTGCGAAGAGGTCAAGAACTTCATGCGCCGCGACGCCATCTTGGTGGTCGACGGGCAGGAGATCCTCAATTACGGCCGCCAGTCGATGCCGACCTTCGCCCCGGGCCACCGCCTCAATTCCGGGCCCTTCGGCACGATGGGCGTGGGCTTGCCCTTCGGCCTCGGCGCCAAGCTCGCCAAGCCCGACAAGCAGGTGATCGTCGTCCATGGCGACGGCTCCTTCGGGCTCAACGCGCTCGAACTCGACACCGCCGTGCGCCACCGCATCCCGGTGCTGGTGGTGGTGAGCCTCAACGGCGGCTGGACCGCCGACCCCAAAGGCGACAAGCCCGGCCGCCAGCTCGGCTACACCCGCTTCGACAAGATGGCCGAGGCGCTCGGCTGCCATGGCGAGTATGTCGAGCGCGCCGAGCAGATCCGGCCGGCGCTGGAGCGGGCGCAGAAGCGGGTCGACGACGGCATGGTGGCGCTGGTCAACGTCAAGACCGATTATCGCGCGCGCGCCGGCACGGTGGCCTTCGCCGACTATTCGACCTGAGCGCGCGCCGGAGAGATCGCCGGTGCGCGGGCGGCGGCGACCTTCGCGCACCTCGTACAGGCGCATGCGCCGCGATGTGGTCGCGTGCGTTTGTCGTATTTTAAAACTTCCGTCCTAATCTGTCTGCACTGAAGCGCGGCGCCGGAAGATCCGGATCGCCGTCGATGCTGCTTGGTGCGATGGAGAGTTCTTCATGAATTTTCTTTCCTCGTGGTCGATCAGGGCAAAGGTGACCGGAGCGTTCGCGCTGGTATTGGTGGTTGCCGTCGGGCTTGGCCTTTTCGCCCTCGAGCGGCTCGCCACGGTCAACGGCCATGCCGCCGAAATCCGCGACAATTGGCTGCCGGCTACGCGCGACCTCGGCACTCTCGCGGCGCTCACCGAGCAATATCGCGTACGGCAGGCAAAACACATCTTCTCAACGACGCCTGAGGAGGTGGCTCGGGCCGAAGAAGGGCTGCGAAGCGTGCTTGCCGAACGTGATAAAACGTGGAAATCATACGAGCCCACCATCATGCCGGGCGAGGAACGACAACTCGTTGACCGCTACCTCACGGCTTGGACAACCTATCTCCGTGACGGCGACAAGTTCCTAGTGCTGTTGCAGCAGAGCAAGAAAGACGAGGCCGAGCGTTTCTACGACGAAACCATGTTTGAGGATTTCGCCAAGGTTCGCAGTTCGCTGGCCGAGGACATCCAGCTCAATGCCCGCGAAGGCGCGAAACAGGCGACGCTTGGCGCCGAAGTCTATGCCGATGCGCGGCTTTGGATTCTGGGCGCGCTGGCGCTCGCTGCCGCGCTATGCGTCATTGCCGGCTACTTCATCGTCAGCACAGTGTCGACGCCCATCCTGCGCATGACGCAATCGATGGGCAAGCTTGCCGCGCACGACTTGTCGGCGAGCATCGAAGGTGTCGGCCGCAAGGACGAGATCGGTCGTATGGCAAGCGCCGTTCAGGTGTTCAAGGACAGCATGATCAAAGCCGATGCGCTCGCCGCCGAGCAGCGCGCCGAGCAGGAGCACAAGGAGCAGCGGCAGAAAGCGATCGAAGGCCATATCGCCGAGTTCGACCGTTCGGTGCGCGAGGCGCTCGACACGCTCGCTTCGGCCTCGACCGAGCTGCGCGCCACCGCCACCAGCATGTCGGCGACCGCCGAGGAGACGCAACGGCAAGCGGGCACCGTAGCCTCGGCCGCCGAGCAGACCTCGGCCAATGTGCAGACGGTAGCCGCCTC
>DASPSJ010000102.1:0-18553 GCA_035623985.1 Allostellaceae bacterium
GTGTAAAAGTAGGCGGTAAGCGCCGCGTCGCATTTCAGCGATCGGTTTCTCACCGCCTCTTCCCGAACCGGACATGCGGCTTTCGTTCCGCATCCGGCTCTCCGGAAGACATGGCGAAGTCAGGCTTTTCCATCCATGCGAGGCGGTACCGGCAGACCGGAGTCCATGCAAGCACGAATTGCTCGACAGATCCATCCCGCCATACCTTTCGCGTGCGCCGATATTGACTCGGCCTGCGAAGGGCCAGAATCTCGTGCGCTGTTGCTTTTGGGCGTTTGTACCGCAACCATCGCCATATTCGATCTCCGACGTACCAGTCGATGCTGGTAAACACGTCGAACGCATAGGCGCAGTAGCGATAGTAATTTGCCCACCCGCGTAGGATGGAGTTGATCTCCTGGAGCTTTTCACCAAGACTGACAAGAGTGGTGTTCCGTTTTGTCAGTTGCTTGATCCGGTAACGCAAGTCAACGACCGCCGCTCTTGGAACTTGAATGCGCGTGCCGAAGCCGTAGCATTTATTCCAGTACGCGCCCAGACGGAATCCGAGAAACTCGGCTCCCTCCGTTAAGGCCGTGACCTTTGTCTTTTCTGTCGACAACTCGAGACCCGTGTTTTCGTGCAGGTAGGTGGCCAGAGCGGATTTCTCCGCCAGTGCCTCTTCCTTTGTGCCCGATACTAACAGAACGAAGTCGTCTGCATAGCGCACGGGGAGAAACACGCACCGACCAGCTTGCCGGTCAGCGCCCCGTGTGCTTGCCGCAGCCATAACCCCGTCTCTTTTGCGACGAGGATGGAGTTTCGTTCGGTGGTAGGCCCATCTCTCATACCGTTCCTCGATTGCGCTGAGCACAATGTTGGCGAGCAGCGGAGAGATGATTCCACCTTGTGGCGTTCCAGCGTCCGTGCGAAGGAACTGATCCTCAGCTAATACGCCGGCCTTCAAGAACTCCGCGATCAACCGCGTCACCCGACGGTCGCCTACGCGCGAGCGCAGACGGTTCATCAGATGGTGATGCGAAATATGATCGAAGCAGCCCTTGATATCGCCTTCGATAACCCATGGATACGGCAACCGGCTCCGTCGCTTGTCTCGATCGCGCTTTTGCGGCGAGGCAGCACGGCGGAGGTACTCCAAAGCACCGTGGCTGTTTCGTCCGGGTCGAAACCCGTAAGATACATGCCAAAACTGCGCTTCGAAGATGGGCTCCAATAAGAGTTTCACCGCGCCTTGAACAACGCGGTCTTTGATCGTGGGAATGCCCAGGGGTCGGTATTTCCCCGGTTTTCCGGCCTTTGGTATGAGAACACGCTTGGACGGATTGGGCCGATATGCGCCGGAGCGCAATTCGGCTTCTAGCCCTTCCAGAAAGCGTTTCTCTCCCGGTTTGGTGCGGATGCGCCCCACGGTCATCCCGTCGACCCCGGCGGTGCGTGCCCCTCGATTGGAGGAGACGCGCCGCCAGGCGCAGCGAAGCGTGCGGATGTCAGTTAACCAACCCCACATGTCCCGCCAGTTGTCGCTAGGATTTGCCTGACTCCACTGATAGAGTTTGCGTTGAACGCTGAGTATCCAAGCCTCATCGGCTTGACGATCCATGTCCATGGATCTTTTCTCCGTCACACAAGTCTATCGTCTTCCTGCTTTCCTTCGCCATGTGCATGACTTTCTCATGCGCAGACTACTATGAAAGCTCCGTCCTCGGCGTCGCCCGTCTCCGGTCGTCGCGGCGAGCTCAGTTCCGTGCTGAGCAGACGCGCCGAGTTCCCGTGTTCCGATCTTCGATCTTAATGTCGTTAGGTGGTGAGCTATGCCCCTTGCGACTCTGGGGATGGGCCAGGGAGAGCCATTCCCATCCCGAATGCGTTGTACGCACCCACCAGCGCGGAACATCGAGCCGCGCCGGTTCTGTTCGCGTTACTTTGCCTCCCATGCCATCGCAAGACTTGGAGGCGTTGTCGGATATAGAGGTTTTCTGCACTCACTTCGTTGTCTCACCATGGACATTACGGTAGCCCGACCCACGCTCGATGGGCGTATCCGGTACAGTTAAGGCCGCTCTGCTTATGGCACTCAATCGGCGACACCCGATCGAGCTTTGCGGCCCCCTTCGATCTACTGCTCTCTGTAGACGGGCGGCATTGCAGCCGCCGATCGATGATCAGCAGGTTTGGGAGGTCGAATCTAACTCATGATCGTCCTCCCGCGCCGTCACGGCGCACCGATATCTTCCGACATGCGGCGAATGACGCGGTGGGCGCGCGCCAGAGCCGTGCCCCGCCGAACACCAGGCCGAGAGGCGCCGGATCGATTGAAGCAATGGCGGCCAGCGCTTTGACGACGTACCAGTCCTTCTCGACGACGGCCGTATCGGGAAGGCTGAAGAAATCGACAACGGGTCTCAGATCGCCCGGCAGGTCATTGCTCAAACGCAAGCTCCATGGATTTGTATCGGAGCTTGCGGGCAAACCGGCCGCGCAAGCGGACCATTGGCTTCACCGGGATCTGCGTGCTGCGGCCTTCGTTGTAGGCGCGCTCCGCGGCGCTGGGTTCCCAGCGGACGCCCAGCTTGGTGAGCGCCTGGCGCGCGGCGGGGCCAAATCCATCGGCCGCGAGCATCGGCTCTTTGGTAAGGGGGGAGATTTCCGCCCGTGCATAGACTCCATAACCGAGGCGGATCAGCTTGCCGCCGTCGACCAGCTTGCGCAGCGCGCGCAGCACCTGACGCTCCCCGCCGAGGTCGGTAAATTCGCGCGTGAGGAAAACCGCGTCGCCTTTGCGGTCGATCCGCGTTTTGATCCTCTGCTCGAGCGTTTTCGCTGCGCGCATCATCAAATCTCATTCGCAAAAACCTGACACCAATATATCCAAACACCTGACATTGATCAAGTTTATGATCAAGCATAAGTTTCTAATAGATAATGACTATTGCCTGAAGTTCAAAGGCCCCCACCATACCCGGCCGGCGCCTCACCCGCCGCCGCCGCGCGCGAGCGCGCGCAGCTTGAATTTCTGGATCTTGCCGCTGGGCGTGCGCGGCAATTCCGCCACCACCTCCAGCCGCTCCGGAATATAGGGCGTCGCCATCTTCTGCGCCTGGAGATAGCGCACCATCTCCTCGAAGCTGAGCGAGGCGCCGTCGCGCAGCGTGACGAAGGCGCAGGCGCGCTCGCCGAGCCGCGGGTCGGGATATCCCACGATCGCCACCGCGGAAATCGCCGGGTGCCGGAACAGCAGGTTCTCGACCTCCACGACCGGAATGTTCTCGCCGCCGCGGATGATGATGTCCTTCGAGCGCCCGGAAATCCGAATGTAGCCCTCGGCGTCCATGCGCGCGAGATCGCCGGTATCGAACCAGCCTTCCGCGTCGATCCCGCCGAGCTCCGGACGTTTGAAATAGCCCAGGAAATTGGAGCAGCCGCGCGCCTGGAGATATCCTTCCTCGCCCGTCGCAACCGCCCGACCCTTCGCGTCGACGACGCGCACCTCCATTCCGGGCAGGGGACAGCCGTCGGTCGCGGTCGTCTTCTCTTCGGGATCCTCGATCCCGGTGGTGGTGACCGCGCCGTTCTCGGACATGCCCCAGCCGGAGACGATGGCGGCGCCGAGGACGTGGCGCGCCTTGCTCACCAGCGCGCGCGGAATGGGGGCGCCGGCCGAAACGAAGACGCGCAGGCTGGGCGTCGCGGCGCCCTTGCGCTCGACGTAGTCGGCGAGATCGCTGAGGAACGGGGTCGCGCCCATGGTGAAGGTCGCCCCTTCCCGCGTGATCTCGCGCGCCATTTCCTCGGCGACGAAGATGTCCTGGAGGACCGCGGTGGCGCCGAGCATCACCGGCAGGACGAGGCCGTACATGAAGCCCAACTGGTGGGCCAAGGGCGAAGGCATGTGAATGACGTCGTCCGCGCCGAGATGCAGGCGTTCGGCGAAGGGAACGAGGTTCGAGAGCATGGTGTTGGAGCTGTGCATCACGCCCTTGGGCTCGCCGGTCGTGCCGCTGGTGTAGAGAAGCTGGATCACCTCGTCGGGGCCGAGGCGGCGGTCGCGCAGCCGCGCCCGGCCCGCTTCGCCGCTCCGCGGCGCGAGCAGCGCGTCGAAGGCCGGCGCGCCCTCGCCCGTGCCGCCGGCCACGAAGAGATGGCGCAGCGCCGGCAGCTTCTCGCGCACCGCCAGGGCCATGGCGGCGTGGTCGAAAGTGCGGAAGCGCGCCGGCACCACCAGCACCTTCGCCTCGGCGTGCTTCAGCATGAAGCCCAGCTCGCGCTCGCGGAAGATGATCATCAGCGGATTGCTGACCGCGCCGAGCTTGAGGCAGGCGAGGTGAAGCACCGGGAATTCCCACCAGTTCGGAAGCTGGAAGGAGACGACGTCGCCTCTGCCGATGCCGCGCTCCGCGAGGCCGAGCGCGACCAGGTCGGAGAGGCGGTGCAGCTCGCGATAGCTGAGCCGGGTTTCCGCGCCGGTCTCCGACCTTATCGCGACGATCGCCGTCTTGTCCGGCGTCTGCGCGACGGCGCGGTCGAGATGGTCGAGAAGGGTGCGATCGCGCCAATACCCGGCCGCGACCATCGCGGCGCGCCGGCGTGACAAGGTTTCCTTTTCCTGGTCGAGCAGCATGAGCTTCCTCCCTGATAGGACGGGCGTCTTCGCGCCCCTTGCGTTAGTCCCGGCCCGCCGGCGCCTTCAGCCTTTCGCGCGCGATGATCAGCTTCATGATCTGGGCCGTACCGTCGCCGATCTCGAGCCCCATGACGTCGCGCAGCCGCTGCTGGTGCGGCAGGTCCATCGACCAGCCGTAATGGCCGTGCGTGAGCAGGCATTGATGGATGGCGTCGACCGCGATCTTGGGCGCCAGCCATTTGCACATGGCGGCCTCCGCGGTGTGCAGCCGGCCGGCATCTTTGAGCTGGAGCGTGTGATAGCAGAGCTGGCGCGCGGCGGCGACCAGCGTCTCCGCCTCCGCCAGCGGGAAGGTCACGCCCTGGTGGCGCGCCAAGGGGCCGCCGAAGGCGTGGCGCTCCTGGACATAGGCCCAGCTCTCGTCGAGCGAGGCCTGCGCCGCGCCGAGCACTTGCAGGCCGATGAGCGCGCGGCTGAAATCGAAGCCCTGCATCACCTGGACGAAGCCCGCGCCTTCCGCCGCCAGGCGGTTCGCCACCGGCACCACCGCGTCGTCGAAGAAGATCGAGCCGCGTCCGATGGCCTTGCTGCCGAGATCGTCGTAGCGCGCGAGCGCGATGCCGGGCGTGTCGGCGGGCACGAGGAAGGCGCTCACGCCGCGCGCGCCCTCCTCGGGCCGGCCGGTGCGCGCGAAGACGATGAAGGCGTCGGCCTGGTCCGCCATGCTGATCGAGGATTTCTCGCCCTTCAGCAGGTAACGCTCGCCGTCGCGCCGCGCCGCGAGCGCAAGATGCGCCGCGTCCGAGCCGCCGCGCGGCTCGGTGAGCGCCAGCGCGATGACCGACCGGCCGGAAACGATGCGCGGCAGCCAATGGCGCGAAAGCTCGGGCGCGGCGTGCTCGGCGATGATCTTGCCGGTGAGCGAGCCCAGGAGCTGCAGATAGGCGACGTTGACGTCGGCATGGCCGATCGCCTCGATGATGAGGCCGCTGGTCGCGCCGGGCTGGCCGAGCCCGCCATAAGCCTGCGGCAGCTCGGGCGCGATCAGGCCGAGGCCGCCGATCTCGCGGATGAGCGCGGGATCGATGCGCTGCTCGCGCTCGCGCTTTTGATAGTGCGGCGCGATCCGCTCGCGCGCGAAGCGGCGCGCCGTCTCGACGAAAAGGCGCTGCTCCTCGCTCAGCCAAGCGGGCAGCGCGCCGTTCATCGCGGCCGCGGCGGGAGCCACCCGCCCCCATCCAGGGCAGTCGCATGGGCTATCGAAGCGTTGGCAGGAAAGACCGACCACGGTGGCGCACCGGAGGACACGGAGAAGGGTATTTTGGCGCATAAAGCGCGCCATTCTTTGCTTCTCTGTGCCCTCCGTGCCTTCGTGGCGGATCTTTTCCATCGCCAACGAGAAGGCACATGGGATTGCTCTGCGCTCCTGCCGGGCCTGACTTGCGCTTGGGTCATTTGGCGTATCTGCGGAAATCGGGCTTGCGTTTTTCGGTGAAGGCGCGCACCCCCTCGCGCGATTCCTCGCTGTCGTAATAGAGCTTCAGCATCTGCATGCCCATCGCGCCGATGCCGCGGATGGCCTCGCTGTCGGCGTTGAACGAGCGCTTGGCGATGGCGATCGCCGTGGGGCTGCGCTCCAGGATCTCGGCGCACCAGCGCGACACCTCGGCGTCGAGCTGGTCATGCGGCACGACGACGTTGACGAGGCCCATCGCCAGCGCCTCGGCCGCGCTGTAGCGCCGGCAGAGATACCACATCTCGCGCGCCTTCTTCTCGCCGACGACGCGCGCGAGATAGGCGGTGCCGAAGCCGGGATCGACCGAGCCCATCTTCGGCCCGACCTGGCCGAACACCGCCTTTTCCGAGGCGATCGTCAGGTCGCACAAGGTCGCGAGCACGTTGCCGCCGCCGATGGCGTAGCCCTGCACCCGCGCGATGACCGGCTTCGGCACGTCGCGGATGAGGGACTGAACCTCCTCGATCGGCAGACCGATGAGTCCCCGGCCGTCATACTGGCCCTCATGCGCGCTCTGGTCGCCGCCGGTGCAGAAGGCCCGGTCGCCGGCGCCGCCGAGCACGATCGCGCCGATGGATTTGTCCCAGCCCGCGCGGTTGAAGGCGTGGATCAGCTCGTCGCAGGTCCGGGCGCGGAAGGCGTTCATCACCTTGGGCCGGTTGATCGTGATCCGCGCCACGCCGTCCGCCGCGTCGTAGAGAATGTCTTCGTAGGTCATGAGAGCCTCCGCCTCAGCCGGCCATGGTCAATCCGCCGGACACGCTCAGCACTTGTCCGGTAATGTAGGCGGCGTCATCGCTCGCGAAAAAGCAGATGGCGCCGGGCAGATCCGCGGGCTTGCCGATCCGCCCCATCGGGATGGCGCGGCGGAAGGCTTCTTCGAGCTTTTCCGGATTGCCGGCGCCTTTGCGGTATTCCGCGAAGAGATTGGTGTCGGTCGGGCCCGGGCAGACGACGTTGACGGTGATGCCGCGGCGGGAATGCTCGCGCGCCAGCGTCTTGGAGAGGCCGAGCAGCCCCGCCTTGCACGCGGCATAAACCGCCTCGCCCGAAGAGCCCACCCGCGCCGCGTCGGAGGCGATGTTCACCACCCGCCCGAACTGGCGCGCCACCATGCCGGGCAGCACGACGTGATGCAGGTTGAGCGCGCCCACGAGGTTGATGGCGATGAGCCGCTCCCACTCGCCGGGCGCCGTCTTCAGGAAAGGGCGAAACACGTCCCAGCCGGCATTGTTGACGAGAACGTCCGCCGGTCCGAGCGCGGCCTCCGCCGCCGCCACTGCCCGGGCCACACCGGCATAATCGGTGATGTCGCAAGGGAAAGGCCGCGCCGCGCCGCCCGCCGCGGCGATGTCCGCCGCCACGCGGGCGGCGGCGTCGCCGTCGATGTCGAGCACCGCCACCTTGGCGCCTTCCTCGCCGAACCGCCGCGCGGTCGCGGAGCCGATGCCGCCGCCGCCGCCGGTGATGATGACCACCCGATCCTTCAATCCGCGCACGCCCTCCTCCCCGCTTTGTCTTGTCGGCCTTTTCGGCCGCACCATAGCAGAACCGGCCCGCGACCTTATCTACAGCCGCCGGATCGCCAGGAAGGCCGCGGCCGAGCCCGCGCCCATGGCGAGGAAGGCGAGCGCCCAGGCGAGCCGCGAGCCTTCGCCGCCGGCGAGATCGAGCACCAGGCCCACGGCGAGCGGGCCGATGAAGCCCGCGCCGAAGCCCAGGATGGAATGGACGGCGAGCGTGGCGCCGCGCTGGCCCGGCGCCGCCGCCAGCACCGCGCCGCCGGTGAGCGCTGCCGAATCGCCCATGATCACCATGTGATAGGCGAGACACAGCGCCGCGACCAGCGCCACCGGCGCGCCGGCGCTGAGCCCGGTGGCGATCGCCACCGCCACCGAGAGCAGCATGATGCGGCCGATGACGCGGCGCCGGTCGGAGCGGATGGCCAGCTCGGCGCCGTAGATGCTGGCGCCGGCGCTGATCAGCACGATCGCGGTGGTGAGCCCGCTCGCCTTGGCGATGCCGGCGCTGTCGCCGGCAAGGCGCGCCGCCTGGACCAGGAAGGCGACGAGCCAGGAGCGCAGCGCGAACAGCTCCCAGGCATGGCCGCTATAGCCCAGGATGAAGGCCATGGCGGCGCGGTTGGCGAAGACCGGCCGGAAATCGAGCGCCCAGCGGGGCGCGGCCTCGCCCGCCAGCTCTTCTTCCGTCGCTCGTCGCACCAGCGACAGCACCAGAAGGAAGCCCAGCGCCGCGCCCGCCGCCGCCGCGGCAAAGGCGCCCCGCCAGCCGAGCCAGGACGCCGCTTCGCCGGTAAAGGCGAAGGAGAAGGCGGTGCCGAGGCTGTAGCCGCCGGTATAGAAGGCGATGTAGCGGCCCTGCCGCGGCCCGCCGACGCGGTCGGTGAGCAGCTTGAGGCCCGGCATATAGCCGCCGGCGAGTCCCATTCCCGCCAGCGCGCGCAACGCCAGCGCCGACCAGAAGCCTTGGGCGAAAAGCGCATAGCCGAGCGAGGCGATGGCGGCGATGACGAAGGAGAGGAGATAGATGCGGCGGGGATCGACGCGGTCGGTCGAGCCCACCAGCACCGGCACCGCCGCGACATAGCCCGCGAAGAAGATGCCGCTGATCCACCCCGCCTCGGTGTTGGAGAGGCTCCATTCGGCTTGGAATTGCGGCAGCAGCGCCGGAAAGCTGGACGAGCCCAGCATGCCCAGCACTTCGGCGAGGCAAAGCACCGCCACCAGCGCCCCCGGCGAAGCGGCAAGCCCCCCGCCGGCAGCCGCCGCCTGCGGGAGAGGGTCGGGCATGTCCCTGGCCATGTCCGCCATCCCTAACGATGATTCAGCACCCCGTCCACCACCCCCGCTGCAAGTCCTTCTCCGCCCTTCAGGGCGGAGAAGGATTTAGGATGAGGTGGGTCTGCGCGGCAGAGCGTCCGGCGGCGCAGCCGAAGCATCGCACCGCATGCTTGTGCGCGCCGACATCTCGCGCGATAGTGGCATCGAACTTTTGCAACGCGGACCCGCGGTCCGAGCGTCGCCGCCATGCCCGACCCAGGCTCGATTGCTCATATCGCCGACAAGCTCGCCGGCGGCGTGGTCTCTTATATCGTGCGCCAGGGCGCCAATGCCGCGCTGAAGCGGCCCAAGGCTTGGTGGGAGGACCGGAAGCGCCGCGAGGCGTTGCGGCAAGTGGCAAATCGCGCCCTCGCCCGCTTTGCCGACAAGCATCCCGATTTATCCGCTTCGTTCTTCGACGAAACCTTCATAGAGACCCGCGCCGGCGAGGAAATCGGGAAGCTTCTCACCCTCGACGAGAATCCCGATGCCGAAGCGCTTGCGACGGCCTACGCCGCCTACTTCAAGAGAGAGGTTCCCGGCCTGCCGGCGGCATGCGAGGACTTCCTGGAGTTTCTGCGCGCGGAACTGGTCGCCGACGCCGAGCTTAAGGAGATCGTGAGCGATCGACTGATCCGCTCGACGGCGGCGGGGGTCGACAAATTAAGTGAACAATTTGCTGCGTTAGCCGAACAGGTCGCGCGCGACAAAGGTGTTCCCGCCGCGCCGTTGCGCGCCGTCCTTGTGAAGCTCGGCGAGGCTCATGTCCCCGATCATGAAATCCCTCAGCGGCTCGATGCCGCGGCCGACGAGTTGATCGCGCTGCGCGCGCAGCTTCTCCGGCTGACGAATGAGCGGCCCGAGCTTGCCGCCATCCGGAAACGGGCTTTGGCGCTCATCGATCGCGGCGATTTCGATCAGGCGCGGGCCGTGCTCAACCGCGGTCGCGAAACCGCCCGCGCGCTGCGCGAGGAAGCGAGCCGCAGCGAGGCGGAATTGCTGGCGGACGAAGCCCGCATCGACCATTTGCAGCTCGCCTATCGCGCCGCCGCCGCGAAATTTGCCGAAGCCGCCGTTCTGGTCGCCTCTTTCGACCGCAGCGCCCAGTGGGGATTTCTAATGAACCAAGCCAGCGAACTCTACGACCACGGGCGCAAGTTCGGCGATAACGAAGCGCTCGCGGAAGCTATCGCCGCTTACGGACGAGCCCTCGCTCTGGTCCCTCGCGCAACCTCGTCGCTCGACTGGGCCATGACGCAGAACAATCTCGGCAACGCGCTTGCAACGCTCGGCGAGCGCGAGGCCAGCACTGCCCGCCTCAAGGAGGCCGTGGCCGCCTATCGCGCTGCACTTTCGGAACGGACCCGAGAGCGCGTACCGCTCCAATGGGCCATGACGCAGAACGATCTCGGCAACGCGCTCCAGACGCTTGGCGTGCGCGAGGCCGGCACCGCCCGCTTGGAGGAGGCCGTGGCCGCCTATCGCGCCGCGCTTTCGGAACGGACCCGAGAGCGCTTGCCGCTCGATTGGGCCACGACACAGAACAATCTCGGCGCCGCGCTTCAGACGCTTGGCAAGCGTGAGGCCAGCACTGCCCGCCTTGAGGAGGCCGTGGCCGCCTATCGCACGGCGCTTTCTGAATGGACCCGCGAGCGCGTGCCGCTCCAATGGGCTGCGGCACAGAACAATCTCGGCAACGCCCTCCAGACGCTTGGCGAGCGCGAAGCCGACACTGCCCGCCTCGGGGAAGCCGTGGCCGCCTATCGCGAAGCGCTTTCGGAATGGATCCGAGAGCGCGTGCCGCTCAACTGGGCCACGACGCAGAACAATCTCGGCACCGCGCTCCAGACGCTTGGCGCACGCGAGGTCGGCACCGCCCGGCTCGAGCAGGCCGTGGCCGCCTATCGCGCGGCGCTTTCGGAACGGATCCGAGAGCGCGTGCCGCTCCAATGGGCCACGACGCAGAACAATCTCGGCACCGCGCTCCTGACGCTCGGCGAGCGCGAGGCCGGCACTGCTCGCCTCGAGGAAGCCGTGACCGCCTTTCGCGCCGCGCTTTCGGAATGGACCCGAGAGCACATGCCGCTCCAATGGGCCATGACGCAGAACAATCTCGGCAACGCGCTCCTAACGCTTGGCGAGCGCGAGGCCGGCACCGCCCGCCTCGAGGAGGCCGTGGCCGCCTATCGCGACGCGCTTTCGGAACGGACCCGAGAGCGCGTGCCGCTCGATTGGGCCATGAGCACGGGCAATCAGGGCGTGGCGCTGATGGCGCTTGCCGAACGGCTTGGCGACGCTGGAATGGCGGAGACGGCCGTGTCGCAGATCGAGCGGGCTCTTGCGACCATGCGCGACGGCAACCATGCGCCATTCGCTGCGTACTACGCGGCGCAACTGCCAAAGGCCCGCGCCCTGGTCGACCGATTGAGCAAGCGCGGCGGCCCGACGTGACGTCCCGCGCCGCCCCCATCTGTCGTCATGCGCGGGCTTGGCCCGCGCATCCACGTCCCGCAGCGCGCTCGTTGCACCACGTGGGTGCCCGGGTCGAGCCCGGGCATGACGATTGAGAAAAGCGCAGGTGCGGCGCAATACCCTAGATATGAATCGGATGGCCCTCCGCCGCCAGCGCGGCTTCCTTGACCGCTTCGTTGAGCGTCGGATGGGCGTGGCAGGTGCGGGCGATGTCCTCGGCGCTGGCGCCGTATTCCATGGCGATCACCGCCTCCGCGATCATCGTGCCGGCATCGGGGCCGATGATGTGCACGCCGAGCACGCGGTCGGTCTTGGCGTCGGCCAGGATCTTGACGAAGCCCTCGGTGTCGGCATTGGCGCGCGCGCGCGCATTGGCGGAGAACGGGAACTTGCCGGTCTTGTAGGCGATGCCCGCCGCCTTGAGATCTTCCTCGCTGCGCCCCACCGTGGCGACCTCGGGCCAGGTGTAGACCACGGCGGGAATCGCGCCGTAATTGACATGGCCTTTCTGCCCCGCCAGATGCTCGGCGAGCGCCACGCCTTCCTCCGACGCCTTGTGCGCCAGCATCGGCCCGGCGATGACGTCGCCGATGGCATAGATGCCCTTGACGTTGGTGGCGAAGCCGTCATCGACCGTGATGCGGCCCGTGTTGTCGGTGGCGACGCCGGCCAGCTCGAGGCCGAGCCCTTCGGTGTAAGGCCGCCGGCCGATGGCGACCAGCACGACATCGGCCTTGAGCTCCTCGCGCGGCCCGCCTTGCGCCGGCTCCAGGCCGAGCGTGACGCCTTGCCCGTCGCGCCTGGCCGCCACCACCTTGGTCCCGAGGCGGAAGGCGAAGCCCTGCTTTGCCAGCACGCGCTGCAGGTTGCGCGCCAGCTCGCCGTCCATGCCCGGGGTGATGCGGTCGAGGAATTCCACCACCGTCACCGCGCTGCCGAGCCGGCGCCAGACCGATCCCATCTCGAGCCCGATATAGCCCGCGCCGACCACGACGAGGTTTTTCGGCACCGCCGGCAGCGACAGCGCGCCGGTCGAAGAGACGATCACCGTCTCGTCGATCTCGATGCCGGGCAGCGGCACCACGTCGGAGCCGGTGGCGATGATGATCGAGGGCGCCGCGAATTCCTGCGCCGCGCCGCCGTTGATCGGGCTCACCGCGAGCCTGCCGGGCGCGGTGAAGCGCGCCGCGCCCTTGATGTAGTCGACCTTGTTCTTCTTGAACAGGAACTCGACGCCGCGGGTGTTGTCGGCGACCACCTTGTCCTTGTGCACCATCATCGCCGGCAGGTCGAGCGCGACCTCGCCGACCTTGACGCCATGGACGGCGAGGCCGTGGCGCGCCTCCTCGTATTTCTCCGAGGATTGCAGCAGCGCCTTCGACGGGATGCAGCCGATGTTGAGGCAGGTGCCGCCGAGGCTGCCGCGCTTCTCGACGCAGGCGGTCTTGAGGCCGAGCTGCGCCGCGCGGATGGCCGCGACATAGCCGCCGGGCCCGCCGCCGATGACGATGACATCGTAAGCCTGCTCGGTCATTGCCTCCTGCTTCCTTTCGCCAGCCTCCCCCCTCCCTACCCTCCCCCTCAAGGGGGGAGGGAAAAATCAGCGCGGTCGACTTCCCCCTCCCCCCTTGAGGGGGAGGGCCGGGGTGGGGGGCGCCTCAGATCTCGAGCAGCATGCGCTCCGGATTCTCGATGCACTCCTTGACGCGCACCAGGAAGGTCACGGCCTCGCGACCGTCGACGATGCGGTGATCGTAGGAAAGCGCCAGATACATCATCGGCCTCACCTCGACCTTGTCGCCCACCGCCACGGGCCGCTTCTGGATCTTGTGCATGCCGAGGATGCCGGATTGCGGCGGGTTCAGGATCGGCGTCGACATCAAGGAGCCGTAGATGCCGCCGTTGGAGATGGTGAAGGTGCCGCCCGACAGCTCGTCGAGCGCGAGCTTGCCGTCGCGCGCGCGGCGGCCGAAATCGGCGATCTTCTTCTCGATCTCGGCGAAATGGAGCTGGTCGGCATCGCGCAGCACCGGCACCACCAGCCCCTGCTCGGTGCCGACCGCGACGCCGATGTCGTAATGGTTCTTGTAGACGATGTCCTCGCCGTCGATCTCGGCATTGACCGCCGGGATCTCCTTGAGGGCCACGATGCACGCCTTGACGAAGAGCGACATGAAGCCGAGCCGCACGCCGTATTTCTTCTCGAAGCCGTCGCGATAGCGCTCGCGCAGCGCCATCGCCTCGCTCATATCCGCCTCGTTGAAGGTGGTGAGCATGGCGGCGCTGTTCTGCGCTTCCTTGAGCCGCTCGGCGATGCGGCGCCGGAGCCGCGTCATGCGCACGCGCTCCTCGCGCGCGCCGGGCGGGCGCGGCGTCGCGGGCGCCGGCGCGGGCTTCGCGGCGGGCGCCGCGCGTTCGAGCGCCACGAGCACGTCGCCCTTGGTCAGCCTGCCATCCTTGCCGCTGGCGGCGATCCTGGCGGGATCGAGCCTGTTCTCCTCGGCCAGCTTGCGCACCGCCGGCCCCGAGCGTTCGAGCAGGTCGGCGCCGCCCGCCGCCGCGGCCGCGGCGGCGGCAACGGGCCTCGCCTCGGCCGATGCCGCGACAGCGGCGGCGGCAGGCGGCTTGACCACCGGCGCCGGCTTCACCGCGCCGTCGCCGATGCGGCCGAGCAGCGCGCCCACCGCGACGTTGGCGCCTTCGGCCACGGCGATCTCGGCGAGCGTGCCGGCGGCCGGCGCGTTCACTTCGAGCGTCACCTTGTCGGTCTCGAGCTCGACCAGCGGATCGTCCATGGCGACGCTGTCGCCGACCTTCTTGAGCCAGCGCGCCACCGTCGCCTCGGTCACGGATTCGCCCAGCGCGGGCACTTTGATCTCGGTCGCCATCCTTCCCCCCGCTTGTCGGATCGCATCCATCAGATGATGGAGAGCGCCTCGTCCACCAGCCTCGCCTGCTCGACGCCGTGCCGCTTCAAGAGGCCGGTCGCCGTCGCCGCCGCCTCGGGCCGTCCGACGTAGCGCGGCCGCCGCGCCTTGCCGCCAAGCTCGACCAGCACCTGCTCGAGGCGCCGGTCGAGGAAAGTCCAGGCGCCCATGTTCTGCGGCTCCTCCTGGCACCAGACCACGTCGGCGTGGCGATAGCGGCCGATCGAGTCCGCCAGCGCCTTCGCCGGGAAGGGATGGAGCTGCTCGAGGCGCACGATGGCGACGTCGCGGATCTTGCGCTCGCGCCGCGCCTGGCGCAGGTCGTAATAGACCTTGCCCGTGCACAGCACGACGCGGTTCACCTTGTCGTCGGCGACCAGCGGATCGGCCTCGTCGATGGTGCGGCGGAAGAAGGTGCCGGGCCCCATCTCGGCGAGGCCGGACGCCACCTCGGGATGCCGCAGCAGCGATTTCGGCGTCATGATCACCAGCGGCTTGCGGAACTCGCGGCGCACCTGCCGGCGCAGCGCGTGGAAATAATTGGCCGGGGTGGTGAGGTTGCAGATTTGCAGATTGTCCTCGCCGCAGAGCTGGAGGAAGCGCTCGAGCCGCGCCGAGGAATGCTCCGGCCCCTGCCCTTCATGGCCGTGCGGCAGCAGCAGGACGAGGCCCGACATGCGCAGCCATTTCGCCTCGCCGGAGCTGAGGAACTGGTCGATGATCACCTGCGCGCCGTTGGCGAAATCGCCGAACTGCGCCTCCCACAGCACCAGCGCGTGCGGATCAGCGAGGCTGTAGCCGTATTCGAAGCCGAGCACCGCCGCCTCGGACAAGGGGCTGTCCACGATCTCGAACGGCGCCTGGCCTTCGCGCACGTGGTTGATGGGGACGTAGCGCTCCTCGCTCTCCTGGTCGATCAGCACGGCGTGGCGCTGCGAGAAGGTGCCGCGGCCGGAATCCTGGCCGCTGAAGCGCACCAAGGTGCCTTCGGCGCAGAGCGTGCCGAAGGCGAGTGCCTCGCCGGTCGCCCAGTCGATGCCCTCGCCGGCTTCGATCGCCTTTTTCTTGGCCTCGAGCTGGCGCGCGATCTTGCGGTTGAGGTTGAACCCTTCGGGCACGCGCACGAGCGCCCCGCCGACCTCCTTCAGCAGCTCGGCCGGCACCGCCGTCTCGCCGTGGCGCGCCTCGCCCGAGGCGGCCTTGAGGCCGCTCCACGCGCCTTCGAGCCAATCGGCCTTGTTCGGCCGATAGCCTTTGGCCGCTTCGAACGCGCTGTCGAGATGGGCCGTGAAGTCGCTTGCCATCGCCTCCGCCTCGTCCTCGCTGGCGACGCCTTCCGCGACAAGGCGCCGGGCGTAGATCTGCCGCGTCGTCGGATGCTGCGCGATGGCGCGGTACATGATCGGCTGGGTGAAGGCCGGCTCGTCGGCCTCGTTGTGGCCGTGGCGGCGATAGCAGAAGATGTCGACGATCACGTCCTTCTTGAAGCGATAGCGGAACTCGATGGCGATGCGCGCGACGTGCACCACCGCCTCGGCGTCATCGCCGTTGACGTGGAAGATCGGCGCCTGGATGATCTTGCCGACGTCGGAGGGATAAGGGCTCGACCGGGCGTAGGACGGGCTGGTGGTGAAGCCGATCTGGTTGTTGACCACGAAATGCACCGTGCCGCCGGTGTGGTAGCCCGCGAGTTCCGACAGCTCCAGCGATTCCGGCACCAGCCCCTGGCCGGCAAAAGCCGCGTCGCCATGCATCAGCAGCCCCACCACCTCGTCGCGGTTGGCATCGCCGCGCTGGCGCTGCTTGGCGCGCGTCTTGCCGAGCACGACCGGGTTCACCGCCTCGAGATGCGAGGGATTGGCGGTCAGCGACAGATGCACGGTGTTGCCGTCGAAGGTGCGGTCGGTCGAGGTGCCGAGATGGTATTTGACGTCGCCCGAGCCCTGCACGTCGGCGGGATTGGCGGGGTTGCCCTGGAACTCCGAGAAGAGCGCGGCGAAGGGCTTGCCCATGACGTTGGTCAGCACGTTGAGCCGGCCGCGATGCGGCATGCCCAGCACCAGCTCCTTCATGCCGAGCTGGCCGCCGCGCTTGATCACCTGCTCGAGCGCGGGGATCAGCGACTCGCCGCCTTCGAGGCCGAAGCGCTTGGTGCCGGTATAGCGCTTGTCGAGAAAGCGCTCGAGCATCTCGGCCGCGGTCAGCCGCTCGAGGATGGCGTGCTTGCCCTGGCGGGTGAATTGGGTCTGGTTGCGCGGCACCTCGATGCGCGCCTGGATCCATTGGCGCTGCTCGAGTTCCTGGATGTGCATGTATTCGACGCCGACCGAGCCGCAATAGGTCGCCTTCAGCGCGGCGAGGATCTCGCGCAAGCTGGCGGTGTCGAGGCCGAGCACGCCGTTGACGAAGATCGGCCGGTCCAAATCCGCTTCGGTGAAGCCGTAGGTGGCGGGATCGAGATCGGGATGCGAACTCCGCCGCACCAGCCCCAGCGGGTCGAGATCGGCGAGCAGATGGCCGCGCACGCGATAGGCGCGGATGAGCGACAGCGCGCGCAGCGCGTCGAGCGTCTGCTGCTGCGGCGCCGCGGCGGGTGCCGCCGCCGCTGCCGGCATCGCCGCCGGCGCCGCCTGGCCGTTGCCCGCGGGCGCCGCCGCCGCGGCGTCGTGGCCGTTGGTGATGACATGGCCGCGCTCGCTTCCCCAGCCCGGGCCTTCCAGCTCTTTGAGAAGCGCCGGCGCCTCCTCGGCAAGCTCGGCGAAGAAGCTGCGCCAGCTCGCATCGACCGCGCCGGGATCGGCGAGCCAGCGGGCGTACAGCTCGGCAATGAAGGTGGCGTTGGCGCCGTTAAGAAATGTGGCTTCGTCCAGTCGCGGCATGGAAGGGGTTCCGATGATGAGGGCCGGGCGGGGCGGCGGGGGACGGTGCATCCCTGCCGCCGGCGCCGGCAGCCTAAAGATGGGCGTCGGCGGCCGAAAACCTAGCCCGGCAATGGTTCATGGCTGGTTTACGCATGCCGTCGGGGCCTCATCCCCGGTTCCGGCTCACGCCTTGGCGCCGGCCGTGATCTTCTTGGCCGCCTCGACCAGCGAACGCACCGAGGCGACGGATTTGTCGAACATCGCCTTCTCCTCGGCGTTGAGCGAAATCTCGACGACGCGCTCCGCCCCCTTGGCGCCGATCACCACGGGCACGCCGACATAGAGGTCCTTGACGCCATATTGGCCGGTGAGCCAGGCGGCACACGGCAGCACGCGCTTCTTGTCGCGCAGGAAGGATTCCGCCATGGCGATCGCCGAGGAGGCCGGAGCGTAGAAGGCCGAGCCGGTCTTCAGCAGGTTGACGATCTCGCCGCCGCCGCCGCGGGTGCGCTGGACGATCTTGTCGACACGCTCCTGCGTGGTCCAGCCCATTTTGACGAGGTCGGGGAGCGGAATGCCCGCCACCGTCGAATAGCGGATGAGCGGCACCATGTCGTCGCCATGGCCGCCGAGGACGAAGGCGGTCACGTCCTCCACCGACACGCCCATGTCTTCGGCGAGGAAATAGCGGAAGCGCGCGCTGTCCAGCACGCCGGCCATGCCGATGACGCGGTGGTGCGGCAGGCCGCAGGCCTCGCGCATCACCCAGACCATGACGTCGAGCGGGTTGGTGATGGTGATGACGAAGGCGTCGGGGCAATGCTGCTTGATGGCGCGGCCGACCGTGGCGACGACCTCGGCATTTTTGCCGATGAGATCGTCGCGGCTCATGCCGGGCTTGCGCGGGAAGCCGGCGGTGACGATCACGAGATCGGCGCCCGCGATGATCTGCTGCTGGCGAATTACGATGTGGTGCGCGCGGCCACCGAACAGATCGTGAAGTATTCGCCGAACTCCATTCTGATCGTAGTCACTAACCCGCTGGACGCCATGTGCCAGACCGCCTACATGGTTTCGAAGTTCAGCAAGAACCGCGTCGTGGGCATGGCCGGTGTGCTGGACAGCGCGCGCTTCCGCACTTTCATTGCGCAGGAACTGAAAGTCTCGCTAGACAACGTGACCGCAGTCGTGATGGGCGGCCATGGCGATACCATGGTCCCGGTCGTGCGCTTGTCGAATGTGTCGGGTATTCCGCTCACTGAGCTGATGGACAAAGCTACCATCGACCGCATCGTGGATCGCACGCGAAACGGCGG
>DASPSJ010000056.1:0-42124 GCA_035623985.1 Allostellaceae bacterium
TACACTCGGCACTCGCCTATCGACCCCCCGCCGAGTTCGAGGCAAACTTGCCGCCGTTTGGGGCCGCTCGCGAGCGGCCCCAAACGGCGATCGTCGCAACCTGTCCCTGATTTCTTTGTCTCAGCGCAGGGGTGCAGTTCAAAGTATTGTCCCCGACCCCCGCCTCTCCGTGCCATAGGCGCCGGCAAGGACCCGGCGGCCAAAGCAAGACAATGGACGGCGCCGGTGATAGGGTCGTTGCCGCGACGGATTTATTTCCGCGACGGGAAAGGTGAGACGGAAATGCCGCCCCCGAACATCGTCGTGGTCGGCGGCGGCGCCGGCGGGCTCGAGCTCGCAACGCGGCTCGGCGACACGCTGGGCCGGCGCGGCGAGGCGCGCGTCACCTTGATCGACAAGGGGCGCACGCATCTCTGGAAGCCGCTGCTGCACGCCGTGGCCGCCGGCAGCATGGATCCCTCCGAGCACGAGCTCAATTATCTCGCCCAGGCGCATTGGCATCACTTCCAATACCGCTATGGCGAGATGATCGGGCTCGACCGCGCCAAGCGCGCCGTGCTGCTCGCCGCCACCTTCGACGAGGAAGGCCGGCAGATCACGCCGCCGCGCGCCATCCCTTACGACACGCTGGTGATCGCCATCGGCAGCGTCACCAACGATTTCGGCACGCCCGGCGCCGCCCGCCATGCCGTGCCGCTGGAGACGGCGGAACAGGCGGCGCGCTTCAACCGCCGGCTGGTCAATGCCTGCATCCGCGCCAACGCGCAGCAAGAGCCGGTGCGGCCGGGCCAGCTCCACGTCGCGATCATCGGCGCCGGCGCCACCGGCACCGAGCTTGCCGCCGAGCTGCACCGCACGGCGCGCCAGGTGGTGGCCTTCGGCCTCGACCGCGTCGATCCCGACAAGGATATCCGCATCGTCCTGATCGAGGCGGCCGAGCGCATCCTGCCGGCGCTGCCGCCGCGCATCGCCGACGCGACGCTGGCGCTGCTGAAAGGGCTCGGCGTCGTCGTGCGCGCCGGCGCCAAGGTCGGCGAGGTCCGCAGCGACGGGGTGGTGCTGAGCACCGGCGAGGTCATCCCGTCGGAGCTGGTGGTGTGGTGCGCCGGCGTGAAGGGGCCCGACGTGCTGTGCCAGCTCGACGGGCTCGAGGTCAATCGCGCCAACCAGCTTCTGGTGACGCCGACGCTGCAGACGACGCGCGATCCCGACATCTTCGCCATCGGCGACTGCGCCTCCTGCCCGCGCCCGGGCGGCGCCGGGCCGGTGCCGCCGCGCGCCCAGGCGGCGCATCAGCAGGCCTCGCATCTGCTGCGCCAGCTCCGCCGCCGGCGCCAGGGCCAGCCGCTCGAGCCCTTCGTCTATCGCGATTTCGGCTCGCTGGTGTCGCTGGGCGAGTACAGCACCGTCGGCAGCCTCATGGGCTTCCTGGTCGGCAAGAACATGTTCATCGAGGGCTATTTCGCGCGGCTGATGTACCGCTCGCTCTACAAGATGCACGAATATGCGCTGCATGGCGGCGGCAAGACCTTCCTCGGCGCGCTCGCCCGGGGCCTGTCGCGCGGCGCCGAGCCGGCGGTGAAGCTCCATTAGAAACCCGCCTCACGGCGAATTTACCGCCGGATGCTGGAAGCGGGAGGCGCACTCACCACATGCTGGCGACCGGCGGCGAAGCGATCGGAGGCGCGCCATGAGGAAAGCGACACGGACCTTGATTTTGGCGGCCGCGCTGATGGCCGTCGCGGCGTGCAGCGGCAGCGGCGAGAACAAGCAGGTCCCGGTCGTCGACGGCGTGCCCCTGGGCGGCATCGGCTGGTAAGGGCCCGGCTCAAAGCGCGGGCGCCGGCATGACCTCGCCGCACCGCTTGCAAGCACGCAACGCCGCGCTGTCGAAAAAGCGCCGATAGGCCTGGGAGACGGGATCCTCGGCGTAGTCGCGCACGACGAAATGCTCCTCGTGCAGCAAGGCGTCGCAGCCCCGGCAATACCATTGGAAGCGGTCGACCTCGCCGTCGCGGCGCTTGCGCTCCACGATCAGGGCGAAGGCGTCGGGCGGAAAGCGCGGCGAATGCGGCACGCCCGCCGGAGTGTGGATGGCGGAACCTTCGGGGATCACCGCCACCTTCTCCTCGCCCTCGGGAGTGCGGTAGTGAAGCCGCATCTCGCCCTTGAGCTGGATCATCATCTCCTCGCTGGGATTGACGTGGAACTCGCTGCGGTACTCGCGGCCGCGGGCGATGAAGACCAGCGAGTCCGGCTGCTGCCACAGCACGCTGACGCGCCCGCCGCTCTCGGCGAGAAGGCGCGCGCGGCCGAGCAAATCGACGATCGGCATATCGGGCATGGTCCGGCTCCCGAAGGACAAGGCGGCACGGGCGGCCAGTCTGCCGTGAACCGGGCCGGCGGTCGAGAGCCGGGCGCGGGCGCCCTTGCCTTTGCCCGCGCCAGCGGCTTGAACGCCGCAGGCAACCGCGGGAGGACCTCATGCCCGTGCTGAAGCGCGAGGATGCGGAGATCTATTACGAGGTCCAGGGCGCCGGTCCGGCGCTGCTCAGACGCGCAGCACTTTGGTCGACGGCAGTTCCGCACGGACCAGAATGCGCGCGGCTTCCTTCACCTTGGGATCGCGAGGGATCGCATCGAGATCGCGCGGCGCCCGAATCGGCTCGCCCTCCTCTGCCATCAGCTCGAGATGGCCGCGCAGCCCTTCCTCGGCGTTGCGCGCCGCCTCCTGCAAACTGTCGCCGGCGCTGGCGAGACCCGGGAGGTCCGGAAAGAAGACGCTGTAGCCGGACCGTTTGCCGCCTTCGACGATCGCCGGGAAATAGACCGTGGCCATGGGTGTCCCTATACACAACCGACCGTATTTTGCATCTACGAAAAATATCAATGCGCGCGCACGACAAGGGCGCCGAACAACGCCGCCTAATCACGTCCGAAAACGGCGAGACGGGGCCGGCGGCGGCGCTATGATCGCGCCATGAACCTCGACCGCGCCGCCTGCTATCGCGCCCTCGCGACCCGCGATGCCCGCTTCGACGGGCGGCTCTTCGTCGCCGTCAAGACCACCGGCATCTATTGCCGGCCGATCTGCCCGGCGCGCACGCCCAAGCCGGAGAATTGCGTCTTCTTCGCTTCCGCCGCGGCGGCGCAGGCGGCGGGGTTCCGGCCTTGCCTGCGCTGCCGGCCGGAGATCTCGCCGGAGCTTGCCGCCTGGCGCGGCACGTCCAACACCGTGCAACGCGCGCTGGCGCTCATCGCCGAAGGCGCGCTCGACGGCGAGGCCGAGGGGGTGGACGCGCTCGCCGCGCGCCTCGGCCTCGGCGAGCGCCAGCTTCGCCGGTTGTTCCGCGAGCATCTCGGCGCCAGCCCGATCGCGGTGGCGCAGACGCGGCGCGTGCTTTTCGCCAAGCAGCTTCTGCACGAGACGCGGCTGCCGATGACGGAGGTGGCGCTCGCCGCAGGGTTCGGCAGCCTCCGGCGCTTCAACCATACCTTCAAAGGGCTGTTCGGCCGCCCGCCCGGCGCGCTCCGGCGCGGCGCACGCGGCGCGGGCGCGACGCCGGCCGGGATCGCGCTCAGCCTCGCCTACGCGCCGCCCTATGATTGGGAAGCGATGCTGCGCTTCCTCGCGCTCCGCGCCATTCCCGGCGTGGAGGAGGTCGCCGACGGACGCTATCGCCGCTCCATCGCGCTCGAAGGCAGCCAGGGCTGGATCGAGGTGGCGCGCCACAAGCGCCGCGACGCGCTCATCGCGGTCATCCATGGCGCCTCGGTCAAGGCGCTGCCCGGCATCGTCGCGCGCATCCGCCGCGTCTTCGACCTCGCCGCCGATATCGGCGCCATCGCCGCGCATCTGGCGCAGGACGCGCGGCTCAAGCCGCTGGTGGCGGCGCGGCCGGGCTTGCGCGTGCCCGGCGCCTGGGACGGGTTCGAGCTGGCGGTGCGCGCCATTCTCGGCCAGCAGATCACCGTCGGCGCCGCGCGCGGCCTTGCCGGCAAGCTGGTGGAGCGCCATGGCCGGCGCCTTGCCGTCGCCGGCGCGCCCGCCTCGCTCACCCATGCGTTCCCGACGCCCGAAGCGCTCGCCGGCGCCGACATCGCGGCGCTCGGCATGCCGCGCGCCCGCGCCGCGGCGCTGGCCGGCCTTGCCGCCGCCGTCGCGGCCGAGCCGGGCTTCTTCGGCGCCAGCGCCGATCTCGACGCGGCGATCGCGCGGCTTTGCGCGCTCAACGGCATCGGCGCGTGGACGGCGCAATACATCGCCATGCGCGCGCTACGCGAGCCCGACGCCTTTCCCGCCGCGGATATCGGCCTGTTGCGCGCTCTTGCCGATGCCGACGGCAAGCGGCCGAGCCCCGCCGAGCTGTTGCGCCGCGCCGAGGCCTGGCGGCCGTGGCGCGCCTATGCCGCGATCCATCTCTGGGCGTCGGAGGCGCCGCCGGCGCCGCGCCCGATCGCCGTTATGCGCGAGGTATCCGATGCCCATGCCGCTCTCTGAGGCCTTTGTCGTCGCGCGCGTGTCGAGCCCGATCGGCGCCATGCTGCTGGTGAGCGACGGCGACGGCGCGCTGCGCGCGCTCGACTGGGAGGATCATGCGGCGAGAATGAAGGCGCTGCTGCGCCGGCAGTATGGTCCCGGCCTCGCGCTGCGCGAGGGGCCGGCGCCGGCGGCGGCGCGGCGGGCCTTGGCGGCCTATTTCGACGGCGCCCTGACGGCGCTCGACGCGCTGCCGGTGGCGACGCAGGGAACGCCTTTCCAGCGCCAGGTCTGGGCGGCGCTGCGGCGGATCGCGCCGGGCACGACGCTGAGCTATGGCGCGCTGGCGGCGCGCATCGGCCGGCCCGCGGCGGTGCGCGCGGTGGGCGCCGCCAACGGCGCCAATCCCGTCTGCATCGTCGTGCCGTGCCATCGCGTCATCGGCGCCGATGCCGGGCTTGCCGGCTATGGCGGCGGGCTCGCGCGCAAGCGCTGGCTCCTGGCGCATGAGGGCGCGCTGCCCGGCGGCGAGCGGCCTCAGCAGGCCGGGCGCGGCAACGCCTCGATGTCGTCAAGCTTGGCGCGGATGACGTAATCGCCGTAATCGAACAGCATCTCGCCGACCACGCCGTTGTCGAACAGCCGGATGGTCTCCTCGTAATCCGGCAGTCCGTTGACGCTGGCGGCGGGGAAGAAGGCGAGGCGGATGCGCCAGGACGGGCGATCGAGCAACGCCGCCTGGGCCAATGACGGGATGTCCGCCCCGGTCTTGCCCGGCGCCTGGGGCGGCCCGATGAAAGCGGTGACTTGCGCCGCGGTGGCAAGATCGGAGCCGTCGAACAGCTTGCGCGTGACCATCTGGTCGCCGGCCTGCGCCCGGGCGATCAGCAGCAAGGTATGAGCGGTCGGAAACAACGCGCCGGCCGGCAGGCTCAGCGTCGTCGCTTCGGGCCGGGTGAAGGTGGCGATGCCGGGCTTGTCCGAGCCGTCGAGCCTCGCCTCGCCGCGGATCTCTTGCACCCCGGCGCCGGCAGCGGCTTGGGACTCGTCGTCGTCGCCGCTGGGCCGCTGCCCGTCCTCGCCCTTGGTCTCGCGGCGCTCGGTGAAGCGGTAGCGCAGCCCGTTCTTGGCTTCCCAACTGACCAGATTCGACCTGATCTTCTCATCGCCCTGCTCGGCGTATTGCAGGCGCATCAGGAACCGCTCCTGCTCGGTCCAGCCGTCGCAGGTCTCCCCCCATTCATCGAGCACCGCGCCGCCGGCGGCGACGACGCCGCTGCCGGATTTCGCCGAGACCAGGCTGAGATGATAGAGGGCGCGGTACGGCGCGAGCTCACCGGCGCAGGCCGGAAGGGCGACGAGCCCCAGCAGGAAGGCGCCGGCGAGGAGACGGGCGGCGGCAGGCCAGCGTGCCGGCGCGCCCGCGACGGGCGGGAGATGACGGCGGATGCGGCGGAACAACCCCTCCCGCTCCTGGATCAAGCCGCCGAGCGACGGCTCCGCCGGGTCGGCGGTCGGCTCGTTCATGGGCTTCCTCTGCGATGAGTCCACAACACCAGGCGCCTATCATACGCCGAGACGGCCTCGCGCATCCCGGTTTGTTGCTCGCTCGGCGCCGCGCCCCTAGGAGCCTTAGCGGAGGTTGATGTAAAACCGCTTAACATGGGCTGGTCGAAGCACGGGCGCGAGGGCGGCGGTCATCGCGGCTATCATCACGGCAATCTGCGCGAGGCGCTGGTCGAGGCGGCGCTGCGGCTCATTGCCGAGCATGGTCCCGCCGGTTTCAGCTTCGTCGAGGCGGCGCGGCTCGCCGGCGTCAGCCCGGCCGCGCCCTATCGCCATTTCCACGACCGCGACGAGCTTCTGGCCGAGGTGGCGCAACGCGGCTTCGCGCTGCTCGACACGGCGCTGGTCGTCGCCTGGGACGAGGGCCGCCCCGATCCCCTCACCGCCTTCAACCGCATCGGCCGCGCCTATCTTGCCTTCGCGCGCGGCGAGCGCGCCTATTATGCCGCGATGTTCGAGGCCGGCCTGGCGCTCGACCGCTATCCCGGCTTGCGCGCGGCGGGCGAACGAGCGCTGGCGGTGCTGCGGCAGGCGGCCGAAGCGCTTGCCGCCAAGCTGCCGAAGGAGCGGCGACCGCCGACGCTGATGATGGCGCTGCATATCTGGGCAATGACCCATGGCATCGCCTCGCTGTTCGGCCGTGGCGATCAAGGCCGGCGCGCGCTGCCGATGTCGCCGGAGGATCTGCTCGAGGCCGGGGCGCTGGTCTACCTCCAGGGCCTCGGCCTCGGCGGCCCGCCGGCGGGGCCTTGACAAGGGCGCCAGGGCGCCATATGTGAATGTAAATAACATTTACATCGAGGCAATCATGAGCGTCGCGGCAGGGGTAGCGGAGCGGCTGGACGAGATCGGCAAGCCAGTCTGGATCGCCCTCATGATCCTGGGCTTCGCGCTGTTCTGGCCTTTGGGCCTCGCCCTTTTGGCGTTTCTCCTATGGAGCGGAAGAATGGGATGCTGGAAGCATGGCCGGTTTGCGCGCTGGCACGAGCATGGCGGCCTCGAGCGGATGCAGGAGCGGATGCGGCGCTGGCACGACGACCGGCCGGCATCGAGCGGCAACCGCGCCTTCGACGACTATCGCGAGGCCACCTTGCGCCGGCTCGAAGAGGAAGAGCGCGAATTCCGCGACTTCCTCGACCGGTTGCGGCTGGCCAAGGACAAGGCGGAGTTCGATCAGTTCCTGGCCGAGCGCCGCCGCCCGCCGGAAGCGCCGCAACCCCAGGGCTGAGCGCGAAGCGACGCCGCACCGGTTTTGCCCTCGGCCGATGTCTCGTCCGGCCGAGGGCGCCTGCCCTCGCTTTTCTGATAGCGTCCGCGTCCTTCTCCTCAGCGGCGCCGGGAAGATATGACTGCGCCGTTCGCACGCGCCCGTGCCGACAGCCACGGCCGTCGCGACCATTGCCCAAAAAAAGCCATAGGACGCCACATCGGTCCGACATTACGCTGCGCGAAATCAATCTTCAGTAGCTCTTTGTTAAGATTGATCGGATATCCCCAAGTGTAATGTCGCTGGATGTCATAGATGAATCGGGGAACTGGATGCGCCTAAGTCCCGATGCGGTAAAGGCGGTTGTGCACCTTCACGAGCGCTTCCTTTCCCGTAAACCCGGCGGCCGACGCGCGCAGCTCAGTTATTCCGATCTTTCCGCCTGCGATCTTGCCGGCTGCAATCTCAGCGAGGCCGAGCTTACCGCCGTCCGGCTGCGCCGCGCCAATCTCGCCGCGGCCAATTTGCGCGGCGCGCAGCTCTCGCTCGCCGATTTGCGCCAGGCCGAGCTCGACCGCACCGACCTGACGCGCGCCGATTTGCGCGGGAGCTGCTTTCGCGGCGCCGAGATGAACCGGAGCGTGCTTGCCCATACCGATCTGCGCGAAGTGACGGTGGTGCTCCACGACGCGCGCCAGGCGCAGATCGTGCGCGCCTTCCGCGAGCCGGTTGGCGAGGACGGCGAGGGCGAGGCGACGCCGCTGCCGCAGGGCAGCTCTTGCAATCTGCGCGCCGACTTCACCGATGCGGTGATGCGCGGCAGCACGCTCGAAGGCGCCGACGCCCGCCGCGCCAATTTCACCGGCAGCATTCTGGAAGGCGTCAATTTCGCCAGGGCCAAGCTCTCGGGCGCCACCTTTCATTCCGCGGTGCTCACCGGCGCCAATCTGCACGGCGCCGATCTCGAAGGCGCCGATGTCAGCGACGCCATCCTCGACCCCGAGGCGCTGGAGCTGGCCGAGCTTCAGAAGGCGATCACCAGCCGGCCCGCCGTCAAGAGCGACCCCGACCTCGCCACCGCGCTCAAGGACCATGCGCTGTGGCTCGACAGCCAAGGCCAGAAGGGCACGCGGGCGCTGCTCGCCCGGCTCGACCTCAGTGGCCTCCAGCTCGTCCGCGCGCGTCTGGTCATGGCGCTGCTGCCCGGCGCCAAGCTGCATCGCACCAATCTCCAGCGCGCGCTCCTCACCATGGCCGACCTTACCTCGGCCGACCTGCGCCAGGCGGCGCTGGGCGAGGCCGACCTGCGCGGCGCCACCTTGCGCCGCGCCTGCTTCAACGAGGCCAACCTCGCCGGCGCCAAGCTCGGCCCGCTGGTCGATGTCGGCACGCACCACATCGACTTCCCCGCCAATGGCGAGCGCGCCCGCTTCGTCGGCGCCAACCTCGCCGGCGCCAATCTGAAGCGCGCCAACCTCGTCGGCGCCGATTTCACCGGCGCCGACCTTACCGGCGCCCAATTGCAGGAAGCGAAGCTCGACGCCTGCACCTTCACCGGCGCCGCGCTTGCCGGCGCCAATCTCGACGGCGCCAGCCTCACCCGCACGAAGGGCCTGCCGAAGCGATAAGCTCCTTCAGGCGGCGTAGAATGCCCGTCCCGAGGCGGCCATGTCGCGCAGCAGCCGAGGCGGGGCGAAGCGGTCGCCGTGACGCTGCGCCAGGCGGTCGCATTCGGCGATGAAGCGGTCGAGGCCGATGCTGTGCATCTGGCTCACCGTGCCGCCGAGGAAGGGCGGGAAGCCCCAGCCGAGAATGGCGCCGACATCGGCGTCGCGGGGATCGACCACCACCTTCTCCTCAAGGCAGCGCGCCGTCTCGACCGATTGCACGTAGAGCATGCGCCGCTTCACTTCATCGACGGGGGGCTGCGCGGCGAGCGGCGCGAAATGCCGGGCGAGGCCCGGCCAAAGCCGCTTCCTGCCGTCGGCGGGATAATCATAGAACCCCTTGCCCGCCTTCTTGCCGATGCGGCCGAGCTTCCCGGCCATGAGATCGATCACCGCGTCGGCCGCCTCATTGCCGCGATAATCCTTGCCGAGATCGGCGCGCGTCTGCTTTCTCACCTTGTCCATGAGCTCGAGCGACACCTCGTCGGCGAGCGCCAGCGGGCCCACCGGCATGCCGGCCATGCGCCCGGCATTCTCGATGAGCGCCGGCAGCACGCCTTCGCCGAGCAGCGTCAGCCCCTCGCCGACATAGGTGCCGAAGACGCGGCTGGTGTAGAAGCCGCGGCTGTCATTGACGGTGATCGGCGTCTTGCCGATGCGCCGGACGTAATCCATGGCGCGCGCCAGGCACGAGTCGGACGTGCGGCGCCCGCGGATGATCTCGACGAGGCTCATGCGATCGACCGGCGAGAAGAAATGCAGGCCGATGAAATTCTCCGGCCGCGCGCTCGCCTCGGCGAGGCCGGTGATCGGCAGCGTCGAGGTGTTGGAAGCGAAGATCGCATCCGCCGCCAGCACCGCCTCGGCCTGGCGCGTCACCTCGGCCTTGACCTTGCGGTCCTCGAACACCGCTTCGACGACCAGCTCGGCGCCGCGGAGATCCGCGAAGCTTGTCGTCGGGAGAATGCGCGCCAGCACGGCATCGCGCTCCGCCGCGCCGAGGCGGCCCTGCTGCACGCGCCGATCGAGGAGCGCCTGCGCCTGCGCCTTGCCTTTCTCGGCCAGCGCCAGGGTGGCGTCGAGCAGCACGACTTCGAGACCGACGTCGGCGCTGACATAAGCGATGCCCGCGCCCATCATGCCGGCGCCGAGCACGCCGATGCGGCCGTAGCGCTGCTCCGGCACGCCCTTGGGCCGCGCCGCCAGCTTGTTGGCGTCGCCGATCGAGAAGAACAGGCTGCGGATCATGTTGCGCGCCTCGCTGGACAGCGCGCAATTGACGAAATAGCGGCTCTCGATCTTGAGGCCGGTGTCGAGATCGGTGATCAGCCCTTCGTAGACGCAAGAGGCGATGTTGCGCGGCGCGGGATAGTTGCCCCAGGTCTTCTCGTGCAGCAGCGCGTTGCCGGCGACGAAGGTCTCCTGCCCCTTGGGCGAGAAGACGCCGCCATCGGGGATCCTGAAGCCCTTGCGGTCCCAGGGCTGCACCGCGTTCTGCGGCCCCTCGGCCAGGAGCCAGCGCCGCGCCGCATCGATGAGCGCGCCGGCCGGCGCCACCTGATCGACGAGACCGGCCGCGAGCGCCTTTGCGGGGTCGAGCTTGCGGCCTTCGAGCAGCAGCGGCAGAGCGGCGCGAATGCCGATCAGGCGCGGCAGGCGCTGCGTGCCGCCGCCGCCCGGCAGCAGGCCGATGGTCACTTCCGGCAGGCCGATGCGGATGCGGGGATCGTCGGCGGCGATGCGGCGGTGGCAGGCGAGCGCGATCTCGTAGCCGCCGCCCAGCGCCGTGCCGTTGATCGCGGCGCAGAAGGGCTTGCCGCTCTTCTCCATGGAACGCAGCACGGCGTGGAAGCGCGCGGCGAAGGCCATGAGGCTCGCCGCGTCGGCGCCGCGTCCCAGCTCGGTGAGATCGGCGCCGGCGAGGAAGTCGCGCTTTTTCGAGGTGATGATGACGCCTTTCACCGCGGCGTCCTTGATCGCCGCGTCGACCACGGCGGCAAAGCGCGCGATCGAGGCGTCGTTGAGCACGTTCATCGGACGCTCGACCATGTTCCAGGCGATGACGGCAACGCCGTCGGCGCCGAGCTCGTAATCGATCATGGGCGAGCCTCCTAGACGCGCTCGATGATGGTCGCGGTGCCCATGCCGGCGCCGACGCAGAGCGTGGCGAGCCCGGTGGCCTTGCCGGTGCGCTCGAGCTCGTCGAGCAGCGTGCCGAGGATCATCGCGCCGGTGGCGCCCAGCGGATGGCCCATGGCGATGGCGCCGCCATTGACGTTGATCTTGCCGTGGTCGATGGCGAGCACCTGCATGAAGCGCAGCACCACCGCGGCGAAGGCCTCGTTGAGCTCGTAGAGATCGATGTCGGACGGCGCCATGCCGGCGCGCTTCAGCGCCTTCTCCGCGGCGAAGGAGGGGCCGGTGAGCATGATGGTGGGCTCCGACCCGATCGAGGCGAAGGCGCGGATGCGCGCCCGCGGCGCGAGGCCGAGCTTGTCGCCGATCTCGCGGTTGCCGATCAGCACCGCCGCCGCGCCGTCGACGATGCCCGAGGAATTGCCGGCGTGGTGGACGTGGTCGATGCGCTCCAGCTCGGGATAGCGCTGGAGGGCGACGGCGTCGAAGCCGAGGCTCTCGCCGGTCTTGGCGAAGGAGGGCTCGAGCGAGGCCAGCGACTGCATCGTCGTGTCGGCGCGGATGTGCTCGTCGCGTTCCAGCACGGGAAGGCCGTTGATGTCGCTCACCGGCACCACCGAGCGGGCGAAGCGGCCCTCCGCCCAGGCGCGCGCGGCGCGGCGCTGGCTTTCGACGGCATAGGCGTCGACATCGGCACGGCTCATGCCGTATTTGGTGGCGACGAGATCGGCCGAGACGCCTTGCGGCACGAAATAGGTGTGAAAAGCCACGTGCGGGTCCATCGCCCAGGCGCCGCCCGAGGCGCCCATGGGCACGCGGCTCATGCTCTCGACGCCGCCGCCGATCGCCATCTCGCTTTGCCCGGCCATGACCTGCGCCGCCGCCATGTTGCAAGCCTCGAGCCCGCTGGCGCAGAAGCGGTTGATCTGCACCCCGGCGGTGGTCTCGGCATAGCCCGCCTCGATCACGGCGACGCGGGCGATGTCGGCGCCCTGCTCGGCCACCGGCTCGACGCAGCCAAGCACGACGTCGTCGACGGCGGCGGTGTCGAGCGCGTTGCGGTCGCGCACCGCCTTCAACGCGGTGACGGCGAGCGCTATCGGCGTGACGCCGTGCAGCGCGCCCGACGCCTTGCCGCGGCCGCGCGGCGTGCGCACGGCGTCATAGATGAAGGCTTCCGTCATGGGGAGATCTCCGCCCTGGGGTCCTGGCCCCAGGATAGCGGCAAGCGGCGGCCGCGGCCAGAAGCGCCGGAGCGCGGAAAAAATCCGGGGCGCCCGGCGGCAGCCGGACGCCCCGCGACGCCAGCGAGGGGATACGGCGTCAAGGGTTCCCCGACAGGGGAGGAACTGACGCAGCCTATCAGCGCGCGGCCGGAGAGCGCTTTGATCTGGATCAACGGGTTGAAAGTTTCTTTCGGGAATACAAGAAAAAGGAGTGGATCACACCGACAGCTCCGGCACCAGGAATTTGCCGAGGCTTCGCCGCACTGCCGCGCTCAGCGCCAGCGATTTGCGCGTGGCGAGGTCGAAGGTGACGGCGACCGCCTCGGCCGTGGCCACCGCCGCGCCGCTTTCGCGGTCGAAGAGCCAATGGCCCCAGGTGAAGGCCTTGGCGCCGATCGATTTGATGCCGGCGCGCAGCGCCAGCAGATCGCCCTGGCGCGGCGTAGCGTGATAGATCAGACGGTATTCGAGCGCCGCGCCGCCGATGCCCGAGACCGAGCGGTCGGTGCCGCGGGTCTTGGCCACGATGTTGGGAATGGAATCGGCGACGCGGCCGATGACGGCGCGCGGCAGCATCAGGCCGCGCGTATCGCATTCCTGCGGTCCGACCGCTCCCTGCTGCGCCAGCATCAGCCCGAGGCGATCGGCTTCCGCCCAGCCCGGCCGCGGCCGCGGCGGATCGAGCCTCAGGCCGCGCGGCCGGCCGTGCTCCGGCAAATCCTCGACCAGCGCCGCGGCGCGCGCTTTCACTTCCTCGGGAAGCGGCACGCGGGACCGCCGCTCGGCATCGACCAGCGCCGCCAGGGTGATGAAGCTCGCGGCAACGGCGCCGGTGAGCGTGTTGCGCATCTCCTGATAGAGCCGGAGCGCGCCGTCCTCGACCGCGAGCACGCTTCCGAAGAGAGTGAAAGGCTCGCCCGGACGCAGCTCGCGAAGAAAGCGGATATGCTGGTCGACCGGCGTCAGCTCGACATCGAGCGCGCGGCATTGGCGCGGCCCCAGCCCCAACGCCAGCAGCAGCGCCGGCAGGCTGCCGCCGGCGCGCGCGAGGTAGAACTGGACGTTCATATGCCCCATCGTGTCGCATTCCCAGCTCTGCACGCTGCCCAGGCCGATCTCGATCATCGCTTCGCTGCGCTCCCTTTCGCCCTTTTCCGGACGACGCAAAGGACCGCGCCGGCGCCGAGCCTCGGCTCCGGGACAAGCCCGATCGCGTCATCGCAGAAAGGCGGCCGACCCTAGCAACGCTCCGCCGCCGCCTCAAGCGGCGGCGAGCGCGTCAAAAGCTGTTGGATGAGGCGCCGGCCGAACAAGGGTCGCCACGGAGACAATGCATTGTCTCCGTGGCGCCTCTCGAATCCTTGCCTGCCGGCTCAGGCGGCGGCGGCGAGCGCCTGGCCGAGATCGGCGAGGATGTCCTCGATATGCTCGATGCCCGGCGCCAGCCGCACATAGCTGTCGCTCACCCCGGTGCGCAGCCGATCCTCCGGCGAGAGCTGCGAATGGGTGGTCGAGCCGGGATGGATCGCGAGGCTGCGCGCGTCGCCGATATTGGCGACGTGATAGAAGAGCTTCAGCGCGTCGATGAAGGCGCGGCCGGCGGTGAGCCCGCCCTTGAGCTCGAAGCCGACCAGCCCGCCATAGCCGCCCTTGAGATAGGCGTCGGCGCGCCGGCGCATCTCGCCTTCCTGATAGGCGGGATGGATGACCTTGGTCACGGACCGGTGCCGCGCCAGGTAATCGGCGACCGCCTGGGTGTTCTCCGAATGGCGCTTGATGCGCAGCGGCAGCGTCTCCAGCCCCTGGAGGAACTGGAAGGCGTTGAACGGGCTCATCGCCGCGCCGACGTCGCGCAGCAAGGTGACGCGCGCCTTGAGGATATAGGCGATCGGCCCCAGCGGCTTCGCCGCCTCGGCCCACACCGCGCCGTGATAGGAGGGGTCGGGCAGGTTCAGCATGGGGAAGCGCGCCTTGTGCGCCGCCCAGTCGAAATTGCCGCCATCGACGATGACGCCGCCGATCGAGGTGCCGTGGCCGCCGATGTATTTGGTCGTCGAATGCACGACGATGGCGGCGCCGTGCTCGATCGGCTTGCACAGGATGGGCGCGGCGGTGTTGTCGACGATGAGCGGGATGCCGAGCCGGCGCCCGATCGCCGCCACTTCGGCGAGCGGGAAGACCTGGAGCTTGGGATTGGGCAGCGTCTCGGCGAAATAGGCGCGCGTCCGGTCATCGCTGGCGCGGGCGAAGGCGCCGGGGTCCTCGGGATCGACGAAGCGCGCCTCGATGCCGAGCGACTTGAAGGTGTTGGCGAAGAGATTCCAGGTGCCGCCATAGAGATCGGTCGAGGTGACGAAATTGTCGCCGGTATGGGCGATGTTCTGCAGCGCGATGAACTCGGCCGCCTGGCCCGAGGCCAGCGCCAGCGCCGCCGCGCCGCCTTCGAGCGCAGCGACGCGCTCTTCGAGCACGGCGCAGGTCGGGTTCATGATGCGGGTATAGATGTTGCCGAGCTCCTGCAAGCCGAAGAGCCGCGCGGCGTGGCCGGTGTCGCTGAACTGATAGGAGGTCGTCTGATAGATCGGCACCGCGACGGCGCCGGTCGCGGGATCGGCGCGGTAGCCGGCATGGAGCGCGATGGTCTCGGGGTGCTTCCAAGTGGTCATGGCATGGCCCTCATCTTGAGATTCTGCCGCAGCTTTGCACCGGGCGGACGGGCCACCCCTTTTAGCAGTATTTTTTACGCGCCCGCAAGCTGAGGCTGTCAAATCGGCGCGATGACCAGCAAGAGTAATTAAACAAAATAGAGCAGTCAATCAGATTGATTTAACAATATTATCCAGTAAATAATGCCTGGCCGCGGCGGCCGGGAAGAATTGGCGAGACCGGCGCCATCCTCTAGGCTCGGCGCGCAGCCTGTCGGGAAGAGAGGCAAAAAGGCAAGCGGGGCGGAGACGTGGCGGGATTATCGAACGAGGCGGCGGTCGCGGCGCTGACCCAGAAGGATGCGCCTTTTGCCATGGAAACGGCGATGATCCGCGGCATGCCAACGCGGGTGTGGAAGAATGCGCCGGCCTCGCTGCGCGCCGTGTTCGAAGGAAGCCGCGCCCATGGCGCGCTGCCCTTCCTCGTCTATGAGGATGAAAGGCTGAGCTATGCCGAGCATTACCGGCGCGCGACGGCGCTGGCGCGGGCGCTCGCCGGGCGCTTCGGCATTCGCAAGGGCGACCGCGTCGCCATCGCCATGCGCAATTTTCCGGAATGGTCGGTCGCCTTCTGGGCGGCGGCGGCGACGGGCGCCATCGTCGTGCCGCTCAACGCCTGGATGACGGGAGCGGAGCTGCACTACTGCCTCGCCGATTGCGGCGCGCGCCTCGTCGTCGCCGATGCCGAGCGCGCGGAGCGGCTGCTGCCGCATCGCTCGAGCCTGCCGCTCGAGGCGGTGCTGGTGGCGCGCGCGGGCGGCGCCTTGCCGCAAGGGATGAGCCGCCTCGAGGATCTCTTCGGCGAGGACGGCGCGCTGCCGGAGGTGGCGATCGATCCCGAGGACGATGCGACGATCTTCTATACCTCGGGCACGACGGGAAAGCCCAAGGGCGCGCTCGGCACCCATCGCAACATCTGCACCAATATCGTGAGCACCGCCTTCGCCAAGGCGCGCACGCTGCTGCGCCGCGGCGAGCCCCTGCCGGCGCCCGGCACCGCGCCCAAGACCGCGACCCTGCTGTCGGTGCCGTTCTTTCACGCGACGGGCTGCCATTCCGTGCTCTGCTCCAGCCTCTACAACGGCAACAAGCTGGTGCTGATGCATCGCTGGGAGCCGGAACGCGCGATGCAGCTCATCGAACGCGAGCGGATCAACGGCTTCGGCGGCGTGCCGTCGATGGCCTGGCAGGTGCTGGAGCATCCCGCCTTCGGCCGCTACGACCTCTCCAGCATCGAGAGCGTCGGCTATGGCGGGGCGCCGGCGGCGCCGGAGCTGGTGGCGCGCCTCCAGGAGAAATTCCCCAAGGCGATGCCGGGCAACGGCTACGGCCTCACCGAGACCTCGTCATTGACCGCGCAGAACGCGGCCGAGGATTACCAGCGCAAGCCCGACAGCGTCGGCCTCGCCGTTCCCGTCTGCGATTTGCGCGTCGTCGACGCCGCGGGGCGCGACGCGGCGCCGGGCGAGGTCGGCGAGCTTTGGGTGAAAGGCCCCAATGTGGTGAAGGGCTATTGGAACAATCCCGAAGCCACCGCCGCGAGCTTCACCAAGGGCTGGCTCCATACCGGCGACCTCGTGCGCATCGACGCGGAGGGGTTCCTTTACATTCTCGACCGCGCCAAGGACATGCTGATCCGCGGCGGCGAGAACGTCTATTGCGTCGAGGTCGAGGACGCGCTCTACAGCCATCCCGCGGTGATGGACGCGGCGGTCGTCGGCATTCCCCATCGCGTGCTCGGCGAGGAGGTCGGCGCGGTGGTGCAGGTGAAGCCCGGCGCGCGCCTCAGCGAGGCGGCGCTCCGGCGCCACGTCGGCGAGCGGCTCGCCGCCTTCAAGGTGCCGGTGCGCATCGTGCTGCGCGAGGAGCCGCTGCCGCGCAACGCCAACGGCAAGATCCTGAAGCGCGAGCTGAAGGCCGTGTTCGCCTAAGGCCGGCAAGGCCGCCATCCCGCAGGACGCGCCGTGGTCTTGCGGCGGCTTTTCGCGCTATGATTGCAGCGGAGGAGGAGACGCGCCCATGACCGCGCCGGCGCTGCGCCGCAACCGCGCGAGCCAAGCCGTGATCGAGCGGCTGCGGCATCGTTTCGGCGAGCGCCTCTCGACCGCGGCGGCGGTGCGCGATCAGCATGGCCGGGACGAGAGCTATCACGCGCCGGCGGCGCCCGATGCGGTGGTGTTCGTACAGTCGACCGAAGAGGTTTCGGAGATCGTCAGGCTGTGCGCGGCGGAGAAAGTGCCGGTGATTGCCTTCGGCACGGGCACGTCGCTCGAAGGGCATGTGGCGGCGCTGGAAGGGGGCGTGTGCATCGATCTCTCGCGGATGAACCGGGTGCTGCGGGTGTCGGCAGAGGATCTCGACTGCACGGTCGAGGCCGGGGTGACGAGGAAGCAGCTCAACGAATATCTGCGCGACACCGGGCTGTTCTTCCCGGTCGATCCCGGGGCGGACGCCTCGCTGGGCGGGATGGCGGCGACGCGGGCGTCGGGGACGAACACGGTGCGCTACGGCGCGATGCGGGAGAACGTGGTGACGCTGACGGTGGTGCTGGCGGACGGGCGGGTGATCCGCACGGCGCGGCGGGCGCGGAAATCGGCGGCGGGCTACGACCTGACGCGGCTTTTCGTGGGCTCGGAAGGGACGCTGGGGATCATCACCGAGGTGACGCTGCGGCTCTACGGCATTCCCGAGGCGATCCTGGCGGCGGTCTGCTCCTTCCCCTCGATCGCGGCGGCGGTGAACACGGCGGTCGCCACCATCCAGGCCGGCGTGCCGGTGGCGCGCGTCGAATTGCTCGACGCCAATCAGATGGAGGCGGTCAACAAATTCTCCAAGCTCGACTATGCCGCGGCGCCGACCTTGTTCTTCGAGTTCCACGGCACGCCGCGCGGGGTGGAGGAGCAGGTGGCGCAGGTGAAGGAATTCGCCGCCGAGCAAGGCGGCACCGACTTCCATTGGGCCTCGACGCCGCAGGAACGCTCCAAGCTATGGCAGGCGCGCCATGACGCCTATTACGCGGCGATGGCAATCCGCCCGGGAGCGCGCATCTGGGCCACCGATGTCTGCGTGCCGATCTCGCGGCTCGCCGACTGCATCGCCGAGACCCGCGCCGATCTCGAGCGATCGCGCTTCCCCTATTGCATGGCGAGCCACGTCGGCGACGGCAATTTCCACGTCGCCATCCTGCTCGATCCCGCGCGGCGCGAGGAGATCGCCGAGGCGAGCCGGCTCAACGACCGGATCGTGCAGCGCGCCATCGCCCTGGACGGCACCTGCACCGGCGAGCACGGTGTCGGCTCCGGCAAGATCGATTGCCTCGTCGCCGAGCATGGCGAGGCGATCTCGGTCATGCGCCGGATCAAGCAGGCGCTCGATCCCGACGCTATTCTGAACCCCGGCAAGGTCGTGCGCCTCTGAGCGCGACTTGGCCTCCATGAAACAGCCGCGTCAGCACGTCCCCTGCACCGGGAAGGCGGCGAGCCAGCGGCGCAGCACGGCGAGCGAGGCGGCGCTTGCCGCCCAGCCTTGCGCCGGCAAATACGTTTCGAGCGCCAGCGGAATGTCCTCGAGCGCCGCGGCGCCGGCGATGATCGCCAGCGCCCGGCGATGGTCGGCGACGCCCTCGCCCAGCGGCACGATGCCGCTCCCCGGCGCGTAGTCCTTGACATGCATGTAGCCGATCCAGGGCGCCAGCGCCGCGATCTCGCCATCGCCGGGCGGCGCGCCCATCGCCTGGAGATTGCCGAGATCGAACAGCGCGCGCAGCCGCGGATGGGCGATGCCGGCGACGAGGTCGTGGAGCGCCGGCGCGGTGGCGACGTTGCAGACCGGCTCGTTCTCCAGCAGCAGCAGGCAGTCGTGGCGCTCGGCGAGCGCCAGCAGCGCCGCCAGCGGCCGGGCAAGGTCGCCGGGCGCGAAGCCGTCATAGGCCAGGTAGCTGAAGATGCGCAGGCGGCGGGTGCCGAGCCGCTCGCAGATCTCGAAGCAGCGGCGGAAGAGCCGCGTCTCGTCGACGGCGCGGGCATCGAAGCCGAAAGCGTCGTGGCGCCGCGGCGCCAGCGCCATCCCCGGCGGCAGCCATTTGAGCAGCGGCGAGGCCAGGCAGGAGACGGCGAGCCCCGCCGCTTGCAGCTTCCCCGCCAGCGCCGCCAGCGCATCGTCTTCGAAATCGATCAGGTTGCGCCCGCCGACCGAGCGCAGGTCGAGATGGCGCAAGCCGTGTTCGCGCGCGAAGCGGATCGCCGTGTCGATGTCGGGCGCGATCTCGTCGGAGATGACGGAGAGGGTGTAGGCCACGGACTCTCCCGCCGCTTTTGCCGCTTCCGGTTATAGCGGGCCGTCGGCGCCTCGACCATCCGCGGTTTGCAGGGGCTCTTGCGCCATGATCTACTGCCGCGGCAAAAATCGCGTGAGGAAAGCGCATGGAGACGAAGCCGGTCAGGCCGCGCGATGCCGCGAGCCTCATTCTGCTACGCGAGCGCAGATCGGGGCTCGAAGTGCTGCTGGGGCGACGCGGCAAGGGCGCGCGCTTCATGCCCGGGCGTTACGTGTTTCCCGGCGGTCGGGTGGTTCCCGAGGATGCGCGACGCTGGGCGGGCGAGCTGGCCGATCCCGCCGCGCCGCTCCTCGCCTTGAAGCGGGCGGCGCTGCGCGAGACCTATGAGGAGACCGGCCTCGTCGTCGGCGAGCCGCGCCGCGCGGCGAAAGCAAACGGCGCGCTGTCGCCGGTCGAGGCGGCCTATCGCGCCGCCGGCATGGCGCCCGCGCCGGGCCTGCTGCGGCTTGTCGGCCGCGCCATCACGCCGACCGCCTCGCCGATCCGCTTCCATGCGCGCTTCTTCCTCGCCGACGGCCGCCATGCCGCGGGCAAGCTCAAGCCCTGCGAAGAGCTCGACGACCTCCTCTGGCATCCGGTCGAGGGCGAGCCGCCGGCGATGATGCAGAACGTCACCAAATTCATGCTGCGCTGCGCCGTCGAAGCCTGGCGCGGCGCGGCGCCCGAGAGCCCGCCGCTCTATTGGCACCGCGGCCGACGCTCGCTCGTCCGCCACGGCGCGCCGGCGCGCTAGCGCCCGTGCTGCGCCGGCGCATCCTCGATCAATATGGGCCGGGCTGCCGCATCCAGCTTCTCCGGCGCACGCCGCGCTTCGGCGGCTCGCTCTTCGTCGCCGACCTGACCGAGGGCGCGCGCGTCACGCGCATCCTCGGCGCCATCGGCGCCAACAGCGAGCTCACCGAGCAGTCCGGCATGGATCTGTTGCATCCCGAGCGGCTGATCTTTCTCTATGAGCGGCTGATGCTGATCGCGCTGGCGCTGGCGGCGCGGCCGCGGCGCGCGCTGCTGCTGGGGCTCGGCGGCGGCGCCATGCTGCGCCATCTCCAAGCCTATCTGCCGGAGTGCGCGGTCACCGCGGTCGAGCGCGACCGCGCGGTGATCGCGCTCGCCCGCCGCTTCTTCCACATCGAGGCGCCGGTGATCGAGGCAGACGCGCAGGATTTCGTCGCCGACGCCAAAGGCGCCTATGACGCCATCCTTGCCGATCTCTATGACGGGCGCGGCATGGCGCGCCTCGAGCCGGGCTTCTGGCGCGATTGCGCGGCGGCGCTGGCGCCGGGCGGCTGCCTCGCGGTCAACTGGGCGGCCTTCGTCGAGGACGCAGCGGCGCGCGACGAGGCAGCGGCGGTCGAGGCGGCGATCGGGCGGTCGATCTTCATCGGCCCCCGCGCCTTGCGCGAGAACGTGGTGCAGCTCGCCCCGCTCAACCCCGCGATCGCGCCCGCCGCGATCGCCCAGCGCTGGCGGCGCTTCGCGCTCCGCCACCGCCTGCCGCGCGAGGACCGCGAGGCGGCGAAGCGCTGCGCCATCACCGCGCAGTTTCCGGGATCGCACGCCGCCGCGGAGTCCTGATGGCCGTCCCTTGGAAGCAGAAATACCTGAAATTGCCCGAGCTTCGCACGCCGCACCTCACCCCGGCCCTCTCCGCCCCAATGGGGCGGAGAGGGAGATCCGCGTAGCGGGAGGGTGAGGTGGAGTAGGTGCGGTGCGGCGAAGTAAAATGCGACGCGCCTATCGCCCGGTGAAGCGGGCCGGGCGCTTCTCGACGAAATGGGCGACGCCTTCCTTGAAATCGTCGCTGAGGAAGCTCGCGCGCATCTCGTCATTGGCAAGCTCGACCGAGGCGCCGAGGCCGCTCAACAGGCCCTCCCAGAGCTGGCGCTTCATCACGCGCGTCGAGCGCGGCGAGGCGGCGCGGGCAAGCTCGTCGGCGTAATCCAGCACCTGCGCCAGGAACTCGGCCTGCGGGAGGACGCGGTTGACGAGGCCGAGGCGGCAAGCCTCCTCGGCGCCGACGCGGCGCCCCGAGAACAGGAGATCGGCGGCGTTGCCCGGCCCCACCAGCCGCGGCAGCAGCCAGGCGAGGCCGTATTCGGCGACGAGGCCGCGGCGCGCGAAGGCGGTGGTGAAGATCGCCTCGCTGCCGGCAAAGCGCAGGTCGCAATAGCAGGCCAGCACGAAGCCCAGTCCCGCTGCCGGGCCGTTGACGGCGGCGATGATCGGCTTGGGGATGGCGGGGAAATAGCTGTAGCGGTGCTGGAAGTCGGCACGCGCGGGAGCGCCGAGATCGAGCGGCGGCGGCGCCTCGCGCGGGATTGTCGCGCCGCGCGAGCCGGCGGCGCCGGAGAGCCGCTCCATATCGGCGCCGGCGCAGAAGCCGCGCCCGGCGCCGGTGAGGACGATGACGCGCACATCGCTGTCGCGCGCCGCCGCGACCATCGCCTGGCGCAGCTCCGCCTCCATCTCGCCGCCGAAGGCGTTGAGCCGGTCGGGCCGGTTCAAGGTGACGGTGGCGATGCGGTCTTCGACGGCATAGAGCACGGCGGGCTCGGCCATGGCTTTCCTCCTGCGATTCTGCTTCTCTCGCGCCAGCATAGCCGAGGCGCTCCGCGGCGCGCCACCGGCCCCTGAAGGGAGAGCGAGATGGCCGAGCGCGAGCCGCCGCCGCCGACCGCGGCGCAGCGGCGCCGCAGCCTCGCCGCGGCGATCGCCGCGGTGGCGGTGTTCGGCATCGGCATGGGCTTTGCCGCGCCGCTGCTCTCGCTGCTGCTGGAGGGGCGCGGCACCGAGGCGAGCCTCACCGGGCTCAACGCCGCGGCGGGATATCTCGGCGTCATCCTCGGCCCGCTGTGGACGCCGCGGCTGGTGCGGCGCTTCGGCTTCCGCCCCTTTCTGCTCGCCTGCCTCGGCCTCGACATCGTCTTCTTCCTGCCGTTGAAGCTGTTCGACGGACTAGCGCCATGGTTCGTGCTCCGCCTCCTGCTGGGCATGGCCGGCTCCGGCGTCTTCACCGCCGGCGAGGCATGGATCAACCTGCTGGCGGGCGATGAAAGCCGCGGCCGCGTCCTTGGCTTCTATGCCGCCGCCTTGGCGGCCGGCTTCGCGCTGGGGCCGCTGCTGCTGGCGCTCACCGGCATCGAGGGCTGGGCGCCGTTCCTTGTCGGCGCCGGCGTCACCGCCGCCGCGGCGCTGCCGCTCATCGTCGCCGGCGGGTCGGCGCGCGATCTCGGCCGCGAGCCCGCCGGCAGCGTGCTCGCCATTTTCCGGCGGGCGCCCTTCGTGGCGCTGGCGGTCGGGCTTTATGGCCTGTTCGAGGCGGCGGGGCTGGCGCTGCTGCCGATCTGGGGCGTGCGCGTCGGGCTTGCGCCGGCGCTGGCGGCGGCGCTGCTGACGGCGATCGGCCTGGGCGCGATCGCTTTCCAGGTCCCGATCGGCTTTCTCTCCGACACCTTGGCGCGGCGCCAGGTGCTGCGGCTCTGCGCGCTGGCGGGGCTTTTGGGCGCGGCGCTGCTGCCGCTCGCCGCACGCCAGGGCACGGTCGCGATCTTTGCCGCGGTGCTGCTGTGGGGCGGACTTGCCGCCGGCATCTATCCCGTGGCGCTCGCCATGGCCGGGGCGCGCTTCCGCGGTGCCGAAATGGTGAGCGCCAATGCCGCGCTCATCATCGCCTATGGCCTGGGCTCGCTGCTCGGCCCGAGCCTCGGCGGGATCGCCATGGATCTCTGGAATCCGCAGGGGCTGCCGGCAGCTTTTGCGCTGCTCTTCGCGCTTTTCCTGGCGGCGACGCTCTTCGCCCGCCGCTCGCCGGAGACCCCTTAAGCTCCGTTTCGGCGCATTCCTTGCCCAGTTTGCGCGCAGCCTGCCGCGTCAATCGACAGCTTCGCGGCCAAAAGCCGCCAGTTTCTGCGCGCACGCTCGTGGCCCCCATCTTGCTTTGAACTGGGCGGGGGTTGTGCGGGAGAGCGGGAATGCGGTCGAGCCGGTTCGGACATGTCATGCTGGCGCTGTTCGGCGCCATCGCCTGGACCGGGCTTTATGCGCTGGCGGCGGGGCCAGGCGGCTGGGTCGGCAGCGGCGGCTGGAGCGACGGCTTCGCCCATCCCTTTGGCGGGATCGACCATGTCGCAGCGATGATCGCCGTGGGGCTGTGGGCGGCGCAGAACGGCCGGTGCGCCGTCTGGCTGCTGCCCGGCTTCTTCGCCGTGCTGATGACCTTGGGGGCGGCGCTGGCGCTGGCCGGCGTGGACCTGCCGGGCAGCGCGGACGGCATCGCCCTCTCCGTCGCGGTGCTGGGGGTGCTGCTTGCCGTGGCGGCGCGGCCGCCGTTGGCGGTCGGCGCGGCGGTGGTGGGATTGTTCGGCCTCGTCCACGGCTATGCCCATGGCGCCGAGATGCCGGAGAGCGCGACGCCGGTGCTCTATGCGCTGGGCTTTCTCTGCGCCACGGGCGTGCTGCAGCTTGCGGGCGTCGCGCTCGGCATCGCGGCGGAAAGCCGGATCGGCCAGCGGCTCTTGCCGATCGGCGCGGCGGCGATCGCCGGCATCGGCGTCACATTGATGCTGGCGTTGTGAGCGCGCCGCAATAGATCACCCTCCGGCCGGCAGGGTTGGCCGGCGCCGCGCCCGCCTCTAAGATCGCGGCCAGGATGGGCGATGCCGATCGCGCAGAGATCGCCGAGTGGCTGATCGAAAGCGGCCTTGCCGGCGCACCGGAGACGGCGCTGCTGAGCGGGTTCTGCCGCCGGGCCCGCGCCGCCGGCCTGCCCGTGGCGCGCGCCCTGGTCATCGTCGACACGCTGCACCCGATCCATGAAGGGCGCGCCTTTCGCTGGCGCTCGGACGCGCCGGAGGAAGCGCGGATCGTCGAATACGGCTCGACCAAGGAAGGCGAGGCCGCCGAGAACTGGCGGCGCAGCACCTTCTATCGCCTGATCGAATCCGGCGAGCGCCTCTTCCGCCAGCGCCTCGACGCGCCGGAATTGCCGGACTTCGCCACCCTCGGCGAGCTGCGCGCCGACGGCATGGTCGATTACGTGGCGCTGATCCATCGCTTTGCCGCCGACGGCGTCATCGGCGAGATGGACTGCATCTATTCCTCCTGGGCGACGGACGCGCCGGCGGGCTTCAGCGAAGCGAACGTCGCCGCGCTCCGCCGCTTGAGCGCCGCGCTCGGCCTCGCGGTGAAATCCGCCTCGCTCGCGCGCATCGCCCAGACGCTCGTCGAGACCTATCTCGGCCGCGATGCCGGCCGGCGCGTGCTCAGCGGCAGCATCGGCCGCGGCGCCGCCGAAAAGATCAGCGCGGTGATCTGGTACAGCGACCTCCGCGGCTATACCCGGATCTCCGACACCGCGCCGCCGGAGCAGATCATTCCCTTGCTCAACGATTACGCCGACGCCGTCATCTCGGCGATTTCGAGCGAAGGCGGCGACGTGCTGAAGCTGATCGGCGACGGCATTCTCGCGATCTTCGCCGCGGACGAGCCCCAGCGCGCCTGCGCCCGCGCGCTGGCCGCGGCCGAGACGGCGCAGCGCCATGTCGCGGCGCTCAACGCCCGCCGCGCCGGCGCCGGCCTGCCGACGACCGAGTTCTATCTCGGCCTCCATGCCGGCGCGATGTTCTACGGCAACATCGGCAGCGTCACGCGATTGGATTTCACCGTCGTCGGTCCGGCGGTGAACATGGCGAGCCGCATCGCCGCGATGTGCCGCTCGGCCGAGCAGCCCTTGCTGCTCTCCGCGGATTTCGTCGAGGCGGCCGGCGCCGCGGCGTGCGCGGGCTTCGTCTCCGTCGGCCGCTATGCGCTTCGCGGCGTCGGCCGTGCGCAGGAGCTGTTCACGCTCGACCGTCCGCGCTGAGCGCCGCGTAATCGCCGAGCGCCGCGGCGAGGTGATCGAAGAGCAGCCGCACGCGCCGGCTCGTGCGGAGATCCTCATGCATGGCGAGCCACATTTCGAGCGAGAAGCCGATCTCGCGTGGCAGTACCGGCACGAGGTCGCGCTCGCGCCGGGCGATGGCGTGCTGGCAGCCGCCGATGCCGAGCCCGGCGCGGAGCGCGGCGAGTTGGGCGAGATCGCTGTCGGCGCGGAAAGCGAAGATCTCGCGCGTCACCGGCAAGCCGGTCGCGCCGAGGCTGCGCCAGGCGCTGTCGTCGCGGTCGAAGCCGATGAGGGGATGCCGGCCGAGATCCTCGAGATCCTGCGGCAAGCCGAAAGCCTTGACGTGGCGGCGATGGGCGTAAAGCCCGATGCCGACCTTGCCGATGCGCCGCGCGACGAGCGCCGCCTGACGCGGCCGCACCATGCGCAGCGCGATATCGGCCTCGCGCCGCAAGAGATCCTCGTTGCGGTTGTTGAGCACCAGTTCGAGCGCGATCTGCGGATGGCGCGCGCGGAAGGGCGCCAGGATCGCCGGCAGCACTTCGGCGCCCATGATCTCGCTGGCGGTAAGCCGCACCGTGCCGCGCTCCTCCTCGGCCTCGCCCGAAGCCGCGCGCCGCAGCGCTTCGGCCGCGGCCTCCATGGCTTCGGCGTGGCTGCGCAGCGCGAGCGCCGCCGGCGTCGGCGCGAGCCCGCCCGGCGAGCGCGTGAAGAGCGCCACGCCGAGCGCCGCCTCCAGCGCCGCGACATGTCGGCCGAGGGTCGGCTGCGTCAGCCGCAGCCGGCGCGCCGCGGCCGACAGGCTCCCCTGGCGCAGCACCGCGAGGAAGGAGCGGTAGAGCTCCCATCCGGGATCGGGCTTGGTCATGCGAAAATGTATATCGATTAAACGATCTTAGCCAATTTTCGTTTATCCGGGCGCGGGGCATCCTTCCGCCATCGACACGGAAAGAGACCCACATGACCGCGACCGACACCCCGACCGCCCTCGTCATCGGCGCCACCGGCGGCATCGGCGGCGAGACGGCGAAAGCGCTCATCGCCGCCGGCTGGCGCGTGCGCGCGCTCACCCGGGACGTGGCGCGCGCCCGGCGCGACTTCGCGCGGCTGGGGCCCGTGGAATGGGTCGGCGGCGACGCGATGCGTGCCGCCGAGGTGATTGCCGCCGCAGAAGGCGCGCGGCTTATCCTCCACGCCGCCAATCCGCCGGGCTATCGCAACTGGCAGGGGCTGGCGCTGCCGATGCTGGAGAGTTCCATCGCCGCCGCGCGCGCCGCCGGCGCAAGGCTGGTGCTGCCGGGCACTGTCTACAATTTCGGGCCCGATGCCGGGCCAGTGGTCGACGAGCGCTCGCCGCAGCATCCTTTGACACGCAAGGGCCGCATCCGCGTCGCGATGGAAGAGCGGCTGGCGCAGGCGGCGAGCGCAGGCGTGCGCTCGCTGGTGATGCGCGCCGGCGACTATTTCGGCGGCCACGCGCCCAGCTCCTGGTTCAGCAACGCCATGGTGCGGCCGGGAAAGCCGGTGCGTTTCATCCTCTATCCCGGCCGCCGGTATGTCGGCCATGCCTTCGCCTATCTCCCCGATCTCGCCCAGGCGATGGTGCGGCTGGCGGCGATCGAGGCGCGGCTCGCACCGTTCGAGGTGGTGCATTTCGCCGGCCACTGGCTCGCGCAAGGCGGCGAAATCGCCGAGGCGATCCGCCGCGCCGCCGGCGCGCCGCGCGCGCCCATCCTGCCGTTTCCGGCGGCGCTGCTCTATCTCGCCGCCCCTTTTAGCGAGACCTTCCGCGAGACGATCGAGATGCGCTATCTCTGGTGCGAGCCGCTCCGGCTCGGCAATACCAAGCTCGAATCGCTGATCGGCCCCGAGCCGCGCACGCTGCTCGAAGAAGCGGTGCGACGCAGCCTTGTGGCGCTGGGCTGCCTCAGCGGCGCGGCAGCGGATGCGGTTCGGGCGGCGGCAGGCGCTTGAGTGGGCGCGTACAAACGAGCTGGACTTCCTTCGGACGCTATCCCCCCTCTTTCCAAGTACCGACAAAGGAGCAGCCGGCAGGCATTTCGCGGAAGTGCTCTTTGCCGACCTTTCGGAGCGATACGTTCTCACGGAAGGCATTGACGAGAGCGCTCAACGATCTTCAAGAGCTCATGCCAACGTGACAGGATTCTTGCGCGCCCGATCATGCGGACCCATGCGGTCTTAATGCCAAAGGGCAGAAAGTTGCGGTCGCAGCATGTGAACAAAATACGACATTCTGTTCACGTGAGGGCCGGAACAGCGCTCCCGCCGTCAGGTACTAGCGTGTCCGGCTGACCTGAACGATCACTGACCAGGCGCCCGAGTTGTCTGGGAAAAAATTGTCGTTAACACTGAAGAAAAGCGGACCAGTCGTTGGGGCGGAGAACGTCCTTCTAGCTCCTATCTCGAATGGAACACCGCTAACGCCGATCCGTCCTACGAGCGACCAGCACGGAAGCGCGGGCGCTACGAACGGCATCCGACCGTTAGATCCGGCGCAGGTGCCCCAGGGCTGCCCATCTGGCCCCTCGTTGTCGAGAGCGTGGTTCTGCTGCGCGCCTATGTAGACGGAGCCAGATGCCGAGATCGAGACCTGGTCCCCGGCTGTCAAAACTATGCCGGTATTTGCTCCCCATGGAATTTGGGCCGGTACTGATACCGTAAATGCATTTGAAGGAGCGCGGTCGGGTGGCACGGGCTGCTCTTCTTTGCTCAATTTCGGCGTCACTACGGGAACGGTCGTAACCCTATCGTCACCGCTATGGCCGTCCAGTACGCTGGTTCGGTCCCAGTTCAACCACGCGACGCCAACGATGAATATCATAGCTCCGAGGTAGACCAAGTCGTGATAGCCCTTGCGAGCCTCTTTATCTTGCTTGTGAATTTTCCAGAGCCAACCGAGAAATACCCCTCCGCCAGTTAGTGCCGTTATTGCGAGTAGCGTAGATTTCTCGTAAAGCAGGTATAGACCGCCCGACACCATTACGATGGCGGGGATAGATCTTATTGCATCGAATCCAAATTCGAAAAACCCCTTCTTCGACTCGCTGGGTTTGGTCGCCATCGGTCGCTTCCTCAAACAATCTTGTCATACGCCGCGTACGGTCACTTCGAAGAGACACAATGTGCGCTGGTGATTATCGTTCATGCACGCAGAAGGGACAAGCAAGACACCACAGCCGCTCTGAATGAACCGTTCCACGAACCGTCTGCCGATGGGCGCGGTCTCAGAGATCGTCCCCTTGCTCCGGCTGCCGGTTGGCCGGCTCTTGCGCCCGCGCCGGATCGAGCGCGCCCACACATCGCGGCAAGGCGGTTGAGCATCTCATCAGGCGATTGTGCCGTATCCCTGGGCCGGAGCCCGTCCCCAGCAGAGAGAGCGACGAGCCCGCCCTCACCGCCCCCGCGAGCGCTCCGAGGCCGCCCGCGGCGCCTCGGCCATTGCGCGGGAGAGCCGCTCCTGCGCTTCGAGCTCGAGGGCGCGCAGGCCGGCGAGCGCCTCGTCGATGTCGCGCTTCTTCTCCTCGAGGTCGCGGATGCGGCTCGCGATCTTCTCGAGGCCGACGCGGTACTGGGCGGCGCCGCTGGCGTCGGAGCGGTAGAGGTTGAGATAGTCGCGGATGGCGTCGATCGAGAAGCCGAGGCGGCGCAGCTTCTGGATGAGCAGGAGACGCGCGCGCTCGCGATAGCCGTAGACCCGCGTCTTGCCGACGCGCGCCGGCGCGATCAGCCCCTTCTCCTCGTAAAAGCGCAGGCCCTGGGTGGTGAGCGAGAATTCGCGCGCCAGCTCCGCGGCGCTGTGGAGCTTGGACCGGTCGAGCGGCGGGGCATCCTGCATCGCCTCAAGCTGGACCTGGCCAAGGTTAAAGTCAACTTGCTCTGGAGCAAGCGGCGGGGTCTTACCGTTCATCGCCCGCCGCCAGAAAGGACGCCACGCTCGCCGCCACGGCCGCCGCGCTGGTGACGATGAAGAGGTGGCCGTCCGCGATCGTCTCCAGCCGCGCCTCAGGGATGAGACGGGCGAGAATCCGCCCGTTGATCGCCGGCACGATCGGATCCTCGCTCCCCGCCAGGACGAGCGTCGGCTGGCGCAGCCGATGCAGCCAGAGGAGGCTGGTCCAGCCCCACACCGCGCCGAGCTGGTAGAGATAGCCGAGGCCGTGCGGCGGCTCGATGTGCCGGGCGTGCCGGTCGATCAGCCCGGCATCGCGGCGCAGCGCCCCGCCATAGATCTCGGGCGCGACGCGCCGCAGATAATGCGGATCGCGATAGCGCCGCGGGCTTGCCAGCTTGCGCAGCACCGAGAGCCGTCCCGGCACCATGAACATGCCGCAGCTCGTGGCCGCGAGAACGAGCCTGCGGCAGCGCTCGGGATGATCAAAGGCCATCTGCTGGGCGAGCGCGCCGCCCCAGGAAATGCCGAGCACGTCGATGAGGCCGTCATGGCCGAGGCGGCGCATCAGCTCGTCGGCAAGCCGCGCGACGTGGCGCAGGCGATAGGGAAAGAGCGGCACGGAGGAGCCGCCGACCCCCGGCACGTCGAAGGCGACGACCGTGCGGCCGGCAAGCGCCGCGACGAAGGGCGCAAGCAGCTCGAGATTGGCGCCGATGCCGTTGCACAGGAGAAGCGGCGGTGCGTCGCCGCGGCCGAGGCGCCGCGCATAGCGCAGCGCCTGGCCGTCGAACGCCATGGTCGCGACCTCGTCGAAGACGGCGGGGCTCGCCGCCGGCGCCGCTTCCCTCACGGCGCCAGCACGTAGGCGCCGGGCGCCGCGGCGAGCGGCGGGTGGCGGGCGTTGCCGAGGGCGGCGGGCGCCGCGACGGGATCGCCCGAGCGCGCCGCGAGCCAGTCCCGCCAATGGTCCCACCACGAACCCTGGGTCGCCGTCGCCGCGGCGCGCCAGCGCTCGGGATCCTCGGCGTCGTCGGGATTGACGAAGTAGCGCGCCTTGGGATTGCCGGGCGGGTTGACGATGCTTTGGATATGGCCGCTGGCGGCGAGCACGAAATCGGTCCGGCCGCCGAAGAGGCGCGCGGCGCGCCAGCCGCCCTGCCAGGGGGTGATGTGATCGCTGGTGCCGGCCACGACGTATTTGTCGCAGGTCACCTGGGCGAGATCGATCGGCGTCCCCAGGATTTCGAGCCCGCCCGGCCGGCGGAGCAAATTGGCGGTGAAGAGATCGAGGATCTCGCCGTGGAAACGCGCCGGCAGCCGCGTCGTGTCGTTGTTCCAATAGAGAATGTCGAAGGCGGGCGGGTCGTTGCCGAGGAGATAGTTGTTGACCCAATAGCTCCAGACGAGGTCGTTGGGCCGCATCCAGGCGAACATCCGCCCCATCGCCGAGCCGCTGAGCACGCCGGCGGCGGCCGAGGCCTGCTTCGCCGCGGCGACCGTCTGGGGCGTGGCGAAGAGACCGAGCTGGGAGTCCTCGCTGCGGTCGAGCAGCACCACCATCATCGTCGCCGAATGAACGCGCCGGTCGCCCTTGGCGGCGAGATGGCCGAGCAGCGCCGAAAGCGTCATCGCGCCCGAGCAGGCGCCGGCGAGGTTCACGTCGGCGCTGCCGGTGATGTCGCAAATGGCGTCGATCGCCGCGGTGAGCGCGTCGACATAGGTGTCCATCGACCAGTCGCGCTGCGCCGCCGCCGGGTTGCGCCAGCTCGCCACGAAGACCTGGAAGCCGTTCTTGGTGAGGTATTCGATGAGCGAGCGGCCGGGCGCGAGATCGAAGATATAGAACTTGTTGATCTGCGGCGGGACGATGAGGAGGGGGCGAGGCCGCACCGTCTCGCCCGCCGGCGCGTATTGGATGAGCTCCAGCACGTCATGGCGCAGGACGACGGCGCCGGGCGTGAGGGCGAGATTCTCGCCCGGCCGGAAGGCGCGCTTGTCGACTTGCGCCGGCATGCCGCCATTGGCGAGGAGATCGCCGAGCAGGTTGCGGCAGCCGGCAAGGAGGCTCGCGCCGCCGGACTCGCCGAGCCGGCGCAGCGCCGCGGGATTGGTCCAGAGCGCGTTCGAGGGCGCGAGCGCGTCGCTGAGCAGGCTCATGGCAAAGCGCGCCCGCTCGGTCGCGCCGCGGCCGAGGCCGAGTTTTCCGACATAGTCGTCAAGCCGCGCCGCCCAGGCGAGATAGGCCTGAAGCAGGGCCTTGAAGCGCGGATCGTTCCGCCACTCCGCATCCTGGAAGCGCCGGTCGCCCGCCGGCGGCGCCCGCTCCGACCGGCCGACCGCGATCGCCAGCAGCTCGCCCGCGAGCGCCGCCTGAAGGGCGAGGACGAGCCGCGGCTGCCGGACGCTCGCCTGCGCGATGCTGTCGAAGGCGCCAAGGACGTCGCCCAGGCGCAGCCCCACGAACGGATTGGGACCGAGCATTTCCTCGGCGGCGCGCGCCGCCAGCTCGTCCGGCTGCGCCTTGAGCGCCGCCTCGCTCCCGTGTGCCATCTCCCCTGCTCCCTTGCGCGGGTTTCGTCATTCCGCCGCGGCGACCAAAGCGAGCATCGTCGCGACCAGCGCCGGCTTTTCCTCGCCCTCGATCTCGATGGTGTTTTCCGTCGTGATCAGCAGCCGGCCGACCCCTTTGGGCTCGAGGGCGAGCAGCTTGATGCGGTTGCGGATCCGCGCGCCGGCCTTGACCGGATTGAGGAACCGCACGCGCTCGATGCCGTAGTTGAAGGCCTGGCTGAAGCCGGCGGGCTCGATCCAGACCTCGAACGCCGCCGGCGCGAGCGTCGCGAGCGTGAGGAAGCCGTGCGCCACGGTGCCGCCGAACGGGCTTTCCCGGCGCGCCCGCTCGACATCGACGTGGATCCACTGCCGATCGCCGGTGCACGCCGCAAAATCCTCGATCCGCTCCTGATCGATGATCTGCCAGGCGGAGACGCCGAGCTCCTGCCCGACCTTTTGCGCCATGATGGTTACAGTCGTGGACATTGCTTCCTCCGTGACGGGATTGCCCGGCTCTAGACCGCGTATTTCTCGCGCATCGCCTTCTTGTCGAGCTTGCCGACGCTGGTGCGCGCCAGCGCGTCGACGACGAGCACGCGCTCGGGAACGGCGTATTTCGAGATGATGCCGCGCTCGACATAGGCGGTGACGTGGCGCTTGACGGTGTCCGCGGTCACTTCGCCGGCGCGCCCCGCCTTCGCCACGATGAGAGGGAAGGGCCGCTCGCCCCAGCGCGCGTCCTTGACGGCGATGACGGCGACCTCGCTCACCGCCGGGTGCTGGGCGATGATGTCCTCGAGCTCGATCGAGGAGAGCCACTCGCCGCCGGTCTTGATCACATCCTTGATGCGGTCGGTGATGGTGAGATAGCCCTGCGCGTCGATCTTGCCGATGTCGTTGGTGTGGAGATAGCCGCCCGCCCAGAGCTGCGCCGAGGCTTCGGCATTCTTGACATAGCCCTGGGTGAGCCAGGGCGTGCGCAACACGATCTCGCCGGTGGCGCTGCCGTCATGCGGCGCGTCGCGCATCTCGGGATCGACGATGCGCAGATCGACGAGCGGGACCGGCCGTCCGGTCTTGACGCGGAGATCAAGGCCGTCGTCGCCCGCCGCCGCGAGCAGGCCGCTCGGCACCTGCGCCAGGGTGAGCAGGGGACAGGTCTCCGACATGCCGTAGCCGGTGAAGACGTCGATGCCGCGACCGAGCGCCTGCTGCGCCAAGGCGCGCGGCAGCGCCGAGCCGCCGATGATCACCTTCCAGCGGCTGAGATCGACCTCCGGCGAGGCCGGATGGTTCAGCAGCATGTGCAGGATGGTCGGCACGCAATGCGAGAAGGTGACGCCTTCGGCCTTGATCTGCCGCAGCAGCAGATCCGGCAGGTAGCGGCCGGGATAAACCTGCTTCACGCCCATCACCGTCGCGACATAAGGGATGCCCCAGGCGTGGACGTGGAACATTGGCGTCAGCGGCATGTAGACGTCTTCGGCGTGGAAGCGCCCCTGCCGGGCCGGCATGCTGAGCGCCGCCAGCTCGACGATCGTGTGCAGCACGAGCTGGCGGTGGCTGAAATAGACGCCCTTGGGCAGCCCGGTCGTGCCGGTCGTGTAGAAGGTGGTGGCGCGCGTGTTCTCGTCGAAATCGGGGAAGTCGTAATCCGGCGCGGCGGCGGCGAGCAGCGCCTCATAGGCGCCGGCAAAGGCGATCCCGGCATCGGCGGCCGGGCCGCCCTCCTCGATCAGCACGAAGCGGCGCACCGTCTCGAGCTTGTCCTTGATCGCCGCCAGCACCGGCAGGAAATCGGCGTGGACGATGACGACCGAGGCGCCGGCGTGATTGAGCGTGTAGAGGATCTGCTCGTTGGAGAGGCGGACATTCACCGTCTGCAGCACCGCGCCCATCATCGGCACGGCGAAGAAGCATTCGAGATAGCGGTGGCTGTCCCAATCCATCATCGCCACCGTGTCGCCCGGGGCGACGCCGAGGCCCGCCAGCGCGCTGGCGAGCCGGCCGATGCGCTGGCGCAGGTCGCGATAGCGATAGCGCAGGCTGTCGCGATAGACGATCTCCTGCTCGGCGTGGACCGGGACGCCAAGCAGCAACTGCTTGATCAGCAAGGGATAGGCATAGGCCGTGGGGCTCTGGTCGCTGGGAATGCTGCTCATTTTCTCCTCCCTGAGGGGCGCCGGTCTCCCGGCGCACCGTGACACTACGTTAGCCATATAAAGTGCACTTTGCAATAAGAAAGTTTTGCTTATGATTTTCTCCCGTAAAAGCTCGAAAAATCAAGATATTTTCTAGAAAGAGCACTTTGATTTGATAATGCGTGCTGAAAAAATTAGCGGCGGGCACGCATCCTCTCCGGCCGCGGCGGCCGTCCCGCGGCTCTTGCTCTCGCACCGCCAAAGGCGGCGGGCAGGGCGCCGGTCGTGGGCAGGGCGTCGCCGCGGCGTCGATTAGGCTTAGATCCTCTCCCGCCGTCCCGCTATTACTTTGGGGGAGGGCGAGGCAGCCGAGGCGACCATCGTGAAAACCGCACCTTTCGCGGCGGCCATCGCCGCGCTCTGCCTCATCGGCGCGTCCGCGGCGGCGGACGAGACCTTGAGGGCGACGATGCCCTCCGTGGCGTGGTCGCGCGCGACCTTCGTCAAGGAGCTCGAGGGAAAAATCGCCGGCGCCTGGGCGACCTCGGCCGCGACCGCGTGCAGCGGCAAGCCGGCCGTCACCTATGTCGAGACGGCCTCGCTGACGCGCCTGCAAGTGGCCGGAAAATGCCAGGACGGCGAGGAGCTGTTCCTCTACATGCGCCGGGCCGGGCCGGCGCCCGCCGCCCAGGACGCCTGCTCCTTCGACTACGCGACGATCGGCGGCCTCATCCCGGGCGCTTTCGAGGAAGTGACGGAAAAGCGCGTCGGGCCGGCAACCATGGCCGAATTGTACAAGACCCTGCCCAATCTGCGCCGGGCTTTCGCCACCAAGCAGGGCGGCGGCTACGTCGCCCTCATCGGCTGGACCGACCTGCCGGCCGGGTCTTCATCCGCCGAGGTCGAAAGCGCGCTCGTCGAACTCGCCGAGCAGCGCAAAAGGACGACGGCCGCCCAAGGGGCCTACAGCTACGCCGTCGACCGCGAGTTTCCCGCCGCCATCGTCGCGACGAGCAATTACGAGGACGGCGGCAAGCCGCTGCGGGATTTCAGCATGGACGTCATCGCCAACGAGAAATGCATGTTCTCGATCAAATTCACCGGCGACAGGCATGCCGACGACGCGAGGAATTGGCAGGTGATGCAAGGAGAATTCGCGCGCATCCGCCGCGTCATCAGGGACCACGAGCACGGCTTGCCGACGGCGGTCAGCGGCGCGCGATAAACGTCAGAAGAGGTGGCTTCGGGGCGGGGGTTAGCGCGAACGCCGCGCGTTCGCGCTAAGGCTCGGCGCGGATCCAGCTTTCCAGCAGCATGCGCAGCGCCGCGACGAAGGCGAGCGGCTGGTCGAGCATGACGTGGTGCTGCGCCTCCGGCACCTCGACGATGGGCGCGAGCGGCCCCATCAGCGAGGACATGTAGGAGGCGGTGGCGCGCGAGACCAGCGCGCTCTTCTCGCCGAAGATGAGCGCGGCGCGGCAGCGCACGGCCTGGAGATATTCGCGGAAAGGCTCGCCGAAGCGGCGGGCGCCCATCGCCGCGCCGTCGAACTTCCAAGTCCAGCCGCCCGCCACCGGCCGCAGCGAGTGGCGCGCGATGTGCTCGAGGAGGAAGCCGTTGTCGCAGCTCTGCGGCGGCATCAGCCGGAAGCGCGCGAGCCCCGCCTCGAAGCTCTCATAGATCTTCTTGTTCGCCCAGCGCGGCGGCGGCAGCGGCTGCTGCTCTTCCTCCTCGGGCGAGCGGATCGGCGAATCCACGATCACCGCGCCGCCGAGCGCGTCGCCGAACGCGGAAGCGACCTTCGCGGTCATGAAGCCGCCGAAGCTGTGGCCGATGACGAAGGGGCGGGGGCCGAGCCCGGCATCGGCGATAACTGCGCGCATCTCCTGCGCGCGCCGCTCGGCGGTGTAGTTCTCGCGCCAGCCGCTGTCGCCCATGCCCGAGAGGTCGATGGCGGCGACGCGGAAGCCGCGGGTGAAATAGGGCGCGATGAAGCTCCACCAATGGGCATGCGCGCCGCCGCCATGGACGAAGAGCAGCCCGCGCGGGCCGGCGCGCTCCTCCTTGGCGGGCCAGAGGAGATAATGGATCGGGCAGCCCGCGACGGCGATTTTGCGCGACTGCGGCCGGCAGGCCAGCGCCCAGCGGAACCAGTCCGGCGCAGGCGCGCGCACCGCAAGAAGATCGGCCGGAAGCGAGGGATCGCTCAAAGAGGCTCCTTAACCCGTGTCGGCGCCGTCGGCGGGACCGTAGGCTCGAAGCGGCCCGCCGGCAAGGCCGCGTCCGACGCGCGCGCCCTCAGCGCCCGTAGGCGCGCAGGAACATGTCGGTGGCGGCGGCGGCGACGCGCGCGATCTCCGCCGGCGTCGGCGCCGGCGCGAGGTCGATGACCGCGCGCAGATGGTACTCGCAGCGCAAGAGGGCGAGGAATTGCTGCGCGGCGAGCCGGGCATCGCCGAGCGTGAGCTTGCCCTGCGCCGCGGCGCGCGCGAGATATGCGGCGAGCTTGCCGCAGATGAGGCCCGGCCCGCCCTCGTAGAAGGCGCGGCCCAGCTCGGGGAAGCGCGGCGCTTCCGCCACCACCATGCGGTAGGTCTGCACCACCTTGGGCGAGACCAGCAGCTCGGCATAGACCGTGCCGAGGGCGAGCAGCGTCTCGCGGAGATCGCCGGGCTCGGCCTCGAGCAGGCCGATATCGGGCCATTGGCGCGCACATTCCTCGGTGACGAGAGCGGCGAAAAGCTCCGCCTTGTCGGCGAAATGCGCGTAGATCGTCGCCTTGGAGACGCCGGCCTCGCGCGCGATCGCGTCCATGCTGACCGCGCCATAGCCATTGGCGAGAAACAGCCGCGACGCCGCCTCGCGGATCTGCCGCGGCTTCATCGCCCGCACCCCCAGCGCCCGCTCCAGCTTGCCTGCCGTTCCCATTATGCCTTTCCGATCAAGCGCTTGGCTTTTTTCTGAAAAATCTGAACCGAGTAGTTCAGTTTCTCATTGACAAACTATACCAGCGAGTTTAATTTGTCAAACGAAACTGAACCGTCTAGTTCTTTTTACCCTGTCCCAGCCCAGCGAGCATCGCGCCATGAAGAGAACCCTTGTCATCGCCCTGGCCCTCCTCGCCGCCGGCGCCGGCGTTGCCGGCGGGCTTTACTGGTGGCGCGTCGGCCGCTTCCTCGAAAGCACCGACAACGCCTATGTCCAAGCCGACATCTCGGTGGTGAGCCCCAAGATCCAGGGCTATGTCCGTGAAATTCGCGTCGCGGAGAACCAGCGCGTGCGCGCCGGCGACGTGCTGGTGGTGATCGAGGACCGCGACTTCGCCGCCCGCCGCGCCGAGGCCGAGGCGCAGCTTGCCGCCCAGCAGGCGGCGATCACCACCATCGAGGACGAGATCGTGCAGCAGCAGGCGATGATCGCCCAGGCCGAGGCGGCGGTGACCAGCGCCGAGGCGGACCGGCTGCGCGCGCAGCAGGATCTCGCGCGCTATCGCACGCTGGCGGAAAGCGCGGTGGCGAGCCGGCAACGGCTGGAAACCGCCGAGGCTGAAGCGCGCAAGGGCGATGCCGCCCTCCTCAAGGCGAAAGCGGGGCTGGCGGCGGAGCGCAACCGCCTGCCGGTGCTGGGCAGCCAGAAGCAGGAAGCGCAAGCGAAGCTCGGCCAGCTCCGCGCGGCGCTCGAGCTGGCGCGCATCGACCTCGAGGACACGGTGATCCGCGCGCCGGTGGACGGCGTCGTCGGCAACCGCAGCGTCCAGGTCGGCCAGCTCGTCAAGCCCGGCACGCAGCTTCTCGCCGTGGTGCCGCTGCCCGAGGTCTATATCGTCGCCAATTTCAAGGAGACGCAGGTGCAGCGCATGCGCCCGGGACAGCGCGTGTCGATCACCGTCGACGCCTTTCCGGGCCGCGCCATCGCCGGCACGGTGGAGAGCTTCGCCCCGGCGAGCGGCTCGGAATTCAGCCTGCTGCCGCCCGAGAACGCCACCGGCAACTTCACCAAGATCGTGCAGCGCCTGCCGGTGCGCATCGCCGTGCCGGCGGCGAACCCGCTGGCGGGGCTGCTGCGCCCGGGCCTTTCGGTGGTGGCGGAGGTCGACACCCGCGAGGCCGACGGCAGTGCCGTCGGCAGCCTGCTCGGCGCCAGCGCGCCAGCGCTGCGCACCGCGAGCGCGCGCTGATGGACGGCGCGCGTCTCGAGGCGAGAACGGCCCAGTCGCCGGCGCGCGCGCTCGGCGCCGGCGACTGGGCCGGCTTCATCGCCATGGTGTTCGGCATGTTCATGGCGCTGCTCGACATCCAGATCGTCTCGAGCAGCCTTTCCGAGATCCAGGCCGGGCTCGCCGCCGGCGCCGACGAGATAAGCTGGGTGCAGACCGCCTATCTCATCGCCGAAGTGGTGATGATCCCGCTGTCGGGCTTTCTCTCGCGCGTGCTGACGACGCGCCTGCTGTTCACGCTGTCGGCGGCGTGCTTCACGCTGGCGAGCGCGCTTTGCGCCGGCGCCTGGAACCTCGACTCCATGATCGCCTTCCGCGCCGCGCAAGGCTTCCTCGGCGGCGCCATGATCCCCACCGTCTTCGCCACCAGCTTCACCCTCTTCCCGCCGGAAAAGCGCGCAGGCGTCAGCGTCATCATCGGCCTCGTCGCCACCGCGGCGCCGACGCTCGGCCCGACGGTGGGCGGATATCTCACCCAGGCCTTCTCCTGGCACTGGCTCTTTCTCATCAACCTCGCCCCCGGCATCCTGGTCGCCAGCGCCGTCTGGCTGCTGGTCGACGTCGACCGGCCGAACCGCGCGCTGCTCCGCGGCTTCGATTATGCCGGGCTCGCGCTGATGGCGCTCTTCCTCGGCAGCCTCGAATACGTGATGGAAGAAGGCCCGCGCAACGACTGGTTCGAGGACCGGGCCATCCTCGGCTTCAGCGTCGTCTGCGCCGTCTCGGCCGCGCTGTTCTTCCGGCGCGTGCTCGTCTACCGCAATCCCATCGTCGAGTTGCGCGCCTTCGCCGACCGCAATTTCGCCGTGGGCTCGCTCTTCAGCTTCATCCTCGGCATCGGGCTTTACGGCTCGGTCTACGTCATCCCGCTCTATCTCGCCGAGGTGCGCGGCTTCAACAGCCTGGAGATCGGCGAGGTGATGTTCGTCACCGGCTTCTTCCAGATGCTGTCGGCGCCGCTGGCGGGCGCGCTGTCGAAGGCGCTCGACCTGCGGCTGATGCTGGCGGCGGGCCTCGCGCTCTTCGGCACCGGCGTCTATCTCACCTCCTTCATGACGGCCGACTGGGGCTTTGCCGAGCTGCTGCTGCCGCAGGCGCTGCGCGGCTCCTCGCTCATGCTGTGCTTCCTGCCGATCAACACGCTGGCGCTCGGCACGCTGGCGCCGGACAAACTCAAGAACGCCAGCGGCCTCTACAATCTCATGCGCAATCTCGGCGGCGCCATCGGGCTTGCCGGCATCAACACGGTGCTGACCGAGCGCCAGCAATTCCATTGGAACCGGCTCGCCGCCGACATCAATCCCGGCCATCCCGGCGTGCGCAATTTTCTCGACGCGCTGTCGGCGCGGCTCGGCGGGCTGCTGCCCGGCGATCCCGATCTCGCGGCGATGAAGCAACTGGCGCAGATCGTCTATCGCGAGGCGCTGGTGCTCACCTTCGACGACGTGCTGCTGCTGATGGCCGCGGTCTTCGCCGTGGCGCTGCTCTTCATGCCGCTGGTGCGCAAGCCGCAGCTCACAGGCCCCGTCGAGGCGCATTGACCTTGGCCCGCGCCGCCGATGCTCCCATATAGGGGGCGGAGGCTCCAATGCGCGATCCGCTGACGCTTGCCTGCCCTGCCTGCGGCACGCTCAACCGCGTGCCGCGCGCCCGGCTTGCCGATAAGGGCCGCTGCGGTCAATGCCGCACGCCGCTCTTCGCCGGCCATCCTTTGACGCTCACCTCCGAGACCTTCGCGCGCCACGCCGAAAGCAGCGACCTGCCGCTGCTGATCGACTTCTGGGCGGAGTGGTGCGGGCCGTGCCGGGTCATGGCGCCGGTGATCGAGCAGGCGGCCGAGGCGCTGGAGCCCGTCCTGCGCGTCGCCAAGCTCGACACCGAAGCGGCGCCGGAGATCGCGCGGCGCTTCGCCATCCAGAGCATTCCGACGCTGATGCTGATGCGGCATGGAAAGGAAATCGCCCGCACCGCCGGCGCGATGCCGCTGCAACGGCTGCTCGCCTGGACGCGCCAGCACCTCGCCGAAGCCGGCTGAGGTTCAGCGCTTAGGCCCGAGATCGAACTCGGCCTCGACCGAGACCGTGACGGTGGCCTCGCCGGGCTCGGCGACGGGCGCCGGCGCGCCGCCGGCGACGGCGGCGAAGACGCGCGGCGCCGGCTGCGCGCCGGTGGCATTGCCGACGCGCAGGTCGTGCAGGCGAAGCACCGCAAGGCCGAGATCGGCGGCGACGCGCTCGGCACGCTGGCGCAGTCGGCTGAGCGCCTCGGCGGTCAGCTCGTCCTGCGCCTTGCGCGCCGCCGCCGGCGTCAGCTCATAGCCGAGCGACGACAGCAAGAGACCGCTCTGCTGCAGCTCGCCCAGCAGCGTCAGCAAGGGCGCCGGGTCGCGCGCGGTGAGCGTCAGGCCGGCGCTGCCATACCATTGCCGCGGCTGGTCCTTGGGCTGCTGCTCATAGACGGCATAGCCGCTGGTGAAGAGGCTGACGCCGGCGACGGCCTTGGCGCGCGCCACCGCTTCAGCCATGCGCCGATCGATCGCCGCCTGAAGGCGCGCCGCGTCGCTGTCGCCGCCTTCGACGCGCAGCACGGCGCGGAGCTGGTCGCGCGCCACCGGGCGCTCCGCCTGCTCGCTGAGATGCAGAAGGGTGGCGCCATTGCCCGGCGCCTCGGCGGCGAGCGCCGGCTGCGACAGCGGCAAGAGCAGGGCGGCGAGAGCGAGCGACACGCGCGTCATGGGCATCCTCCTGGCGAAGCGGTTGCGGGCGCCGGCACTGGCGCGACCGGCGACAACATTGACCGGCCGGCTCCGAATGGAGCGGGTCGATCTCCCGCCGATAGTCCGTGGCGTAAAAATAGATATTGGTATACACCATATCTTCAAGTCTAGGATTAACTACGATCGCCATGAAGAGAATTACCGCGATGGAACTGAAATCTTGCCATTAACAAATTCTTCCAGGAATTGGAAAGCAACTACAGGACTGCATGGCGGGACCGGAAAAAGATTTGCTTTCGGCAGGATTTGACAGCGGGAGTCGCTTCCATTTTCATTCCTCCGTGATAATCTCCCCTCGAAGCGCGGGGATGGCCGCCGGCCGGCGCGGCAGCGTCCAAGGCGCGTGGCCAGAGCGGGCCCGCTGCGGGCTCGCCGGCAAAACAACAAGACTAGGGACGGAATTGTCAATGACCGGAACTGTGCGCGGGACGGCGGCGTCCTATCGGTGGCTTCAGCTTGTCGCCGGCATCATCTGCATGGTGATGGTGGCGAATTTGCAATATGGCTGGACCTATTTCGTCGATCCCATGAGCACGGCCCGCGGCTGGGATCGCGAAAGCATCCAATGGGCCTTCACCTTCTTCATCGCCACCGAGACCTGGCTGGTGCCGGTGGAAGGCTGGTTCGTCGACCGCTTCGGCCCGCGCATCGTCGTCGCCGCCGGCGGCGCGCTGGTGGCGCTCGCCTGGGCGATCAATTCCATCGCGACGACCCTGCCGATCCTCTATCTCGGCGCGGTGCTGTCGGGCGTCGGCGCGGGCGCGGTCTACGGCACCTGCGTCGGCAACGCGCTGAAATGGTTCCCCGACCGGCGCGGGCTCGCCGCCGGCCTCACCGCCGCCGGCTTCGGCGCCGGCGCCGCGGCGACGGTGGCGCCGATCGTGCACGTGATCGCCACCTATGGCTATCAGAGCGCCTTCCTGTGGTTCGGCCTCGGCCAGGGGCTGATCTGCCTGTTGCTGGCGCAGGGGCTGAGGGCGCCGCGCCCGGGCCAGGCGCCGCAGGGCGCGGCGCGGCTGGCGCAGACCAAGCGCGACTACACGCCGATCGAGATGCTGCGCACGCCGCTTTTCTACGTGCTCTACGTCATGTTCGTGCTGGTGGCGGCGAGCGGCCTTGTCGTCACCGCGCAGGTCAATCCCATCGCCAACGACTACGGCATCGCCAAGACCGCGGTCTGGGTGGTCTTCACCACCTCGACCGTGATCGTCACCGCCGGCGTGGTCGACAACATCTTGAACGGCGTGGCGCGGCCGATCTTCGGCTGGGTCTCCGACCATATCGGCCGCGAGAACACCATGGCGATCGTCTTCACCTGCGGCGC
>DASPSJ010000057.1:0-9662 GCA_035623985.1 Allostellaceae bacterium
GTAGCCAATCCGCGCATCAGAGTCTGATCAACCGTCGCCTCTCGCCGCCGCTCCCGGCCGTGCGCAGCCTGCAGACCCTACCGCTGGCAACAGCGAACGGAGCCGCTCGTCCTCGGCCTTGAAAACGGACATGAGAATCAAATAGGGGCCAGCCCCGTCGGTGCGCGACAAGGGAGCCTCCACCCGAAAAGACAGACGCAATTTCGCGTGGCGCAGATCGCGTTGCTTTTCCGGCTCCTGAGAAGCCCTTGCAGCTTGCACACCCCGGTTTCGCCGGCGGGCGGGAGTGCAGCGCCGCTATACGTCCGGCGGGATCGGCGACAGCGAGGCCCATCGCATTTGACCAATCAACCCTATTGTCAAAATTCCTATTTTGCGCGATTTATGTAATTTGCAAAATTTGCGTGATTTACGTATAAGCTGACATACGAAACGGAGCGACCCATGGACATTCCCAAGACTGTTCCGGCTTCAGAATTCACGCGGAATTTCGGTCGTTATCGGATGCGCGCCCAGCGTGAGCCCGTTGCCGTGTCGAGCCATGGGCAAATCACCGGCTACTTTGTCGGCGCGGAGGAGTATGAGGAGTTCCGGCGCTTCCGGGAAAGCCGCCGCAGCTTTGCCACCGCCGAACTTTCGGAGAAGAAGGTCAAGGCGATCGGCACATCGCGCATGGACCCGCGGCATAATCGTCTTGATACCCTGCTCGATCCGAAATAGCGGATCGGCATGCCGATCCCCAACCCGGAACCGGGTCTCGTCATCTCCTACGCCTATCCTTGGCACCACGAACATCGGGCCGGACAGGAACAGGGACGCAAGGACAGGCCCAACTCACGGTTATGGGGCGGCGAGAGGCGGGCGCGGCTATGGCTGCTTCTCGGCGCGGGCCGCGGCGCTCGCCACCGCTTGCAGCGAGGCGGTGACGATGTTCTCGTCGAGGCCGACGCCGAAGAGCGTGCCGCCGCCGGGGGCGCGGATCTGGGCGTAGGCCGCGGCCTTGGCGGCGGAGCCGGCGGTGAGCGCGTGCTCGCGGTAATCGACCAGGGAAAGGTCGATGCCGCAATGGCCGCGCAGCGCGTCGATGAAGGCGTCGATCGGGCCGTTGCCGGTGCCGAAGATCTGCTGCTGGACGCCGTCGCGGCGGATCACCGCTTCCAGGCGGCGCAGGCCGCGCGCATCGGGCAGCATCTCGTAATCGACCAAGACGAGGGAAGCGGCGGGATCGAGATATGTCGCGTTGAAGAGGCGCCAGATCTCGGCGGCCGTCGCCTCCTTGCCGGTGCGGTCGGTCATCTCCTGGACGAGGGCGCTGAACTCCACCTGCAACAGGCGCGGCAGGTCGAGGCCGTAATCGGTCTTCAGCAGATAGGCGACGCCGCCTTTGCCGGACTGGCTGTTGATGCGGATGATCGCCTCGTAGCTGCGGCCCAAATCGCGCGGGTCGATCGGCAGGTACGGCACTTCCCAAAGCGCGTCATTGCGCCGGGCGAGGTCGTCGAGGCCCTTCTTGATCGCGTCCTGATGCGAGCCCGAAAAGGCGGTGAAGACCATGTCGCCGGCATAGGGATGGCGGGGATGGACGGGGAGCTGGTTGCAGTACTCCACCGTGCGCACGATCTCGTTGATGTCGTCGACGACGAGACCGGGGTCGACCCCCTGGCTGAAGAGGTTGAGCGCCAAGGTCACGACGTCGACATTGCCGGTGCGCTCGCCGTTGCCGAACAGCGTGCCCTCGACGCGCTCGGCCCCGGCCATCACCGCCAGCTCGGCCGCCGCCACCGCGGTGCCGCGGTCGTTGTGCGGATGGATGCTCAGGACGATGCGGTCGCGGCCGCGGATGGCGCGGCCGAACCATTCGATCTGGTCGGCGTAGACGTTGGGGGTCGCCATCTCGACCGTCGCCGGCAGGTTGATGATCGCCTTCCGCTCCGGGCTCGGACGCCAGACCTCGAGCACGGCCTCGCAAATTTCAACCGCATAGTCGAGCTCGGTGCCGGTGAAGCTCTCGGGCGAGTACTGATAGACGATCTCGGTCTCGGGCATGGACGCCGCGCAGTCGCGGATGAGGCGCGCGCCGCCGACGGCGATGTCGGTGATCCCCGCGCGGTCCTGGCCGAAGACGACGCGGCGCTGGAGGGTCGAGGTCGAGTTGTAGAGATGGACGATGACGCGCCGCGCGCCGCGGATCGCCTCGAAGGTGCGCTCGATCAGCTCCGGGCGCGACTGGGTGAGCACCTGGATGGCGACGCCCTCGGGGATGAGCCGCTCGTCGATGAGCCGGCGCACGAAGTCGAAATCGGTCTGCGAGGCGGCGGGGAAGCCCACCTCGATCTCCTTGAAGCCGAGCTTCACCAGGAGGTCGAACATGCGGCGCTTGCGCTCGGCGCCCATCGGCTCGACCAGCGCCTGGTTGCCGTCGCGCAGATCGACGCTGCACCAGACGGGCGCGCGCTCGATGACCCGCGACGGCCATTGCCGGTCGGGGAGACGGATGGGAGCGAAGGGGCGGTATTTCTCGATGGGCATGGTCACGGCACGGGACTCCTGAAGGGCTGCGGAACGAAGGCGGCGGGCCGCCGAGCGCAAAGGGCTCAGCGGCCGCGGCTAAGTCGCAGCAGGGTCAGGAGAGGCGCAGTGACCGCGGCGGAAAATCGGTGCGAAACGGCGGAAGGCATGGGGCAGAACTCACGCGGGGAACCAGGAAACGGCGGCGGCCCGACACTCCTCAGAGCGTCGGGGCGATAAGTCGAAGGCCGTTGAACCCGGTGGTCTGCATGGCAAAAAGATAGAGGGGAGCGAGGGTGCCGTCAATGGCGGCGCTCAAGCCTGGGCCGCCGCGCCCAGCTCCGCCCGGACCTGCTGGCGCAGCACGTCGATCGAAACCGGCCGGCCGCGATGCAGGAAGTGCCAGAACGCCCAGCCGTTGCAGGCGGGCGCGCCTTGCACCTGGGCGCCGACCTGATGGATCGAGCCGCGCGCCTCGGCCGAGACGACGGTGCCGTCGGCGCGCACCTTGGCGCTAAAGCGGCGCGAGGCGTCGACCAGGAGATCGCCCGGCTTGAGCAAGCCGCGCTCGACCAAGGCGCCGAAGGGGATGCGCGGCTCCTCGCGCCTTGCCGAGAGCGTGACGCTCTCCGCCGGCGCCGTGGCGACGGCGGCGATGCGCCTGCGGGCGAGCGCCGCGTACTCCGCCTCGCGCTCGATGCCGATGAAGCGGCGGTTGAGGCGCTTTGCCACCGCGCCGGTGGTGCCGGTGCCGAAAAAGGGATCGAGCACGAGGTCGCCGGGCCTGGTCGAGGCGATGAGCACGCGATGGAGCAGCGCCTCCGGCTTCTGCGTCGGATGCGCCTTCTTGCCGTCGCGCTTCAGCCGCTCCGGCCCGACGCAGAGCGGCAGCAGCCAGTCGCTGCGCATCTGCGTCTCCTCGTTGAGCGCTTTCATCGCTTCGTAGTTGAAGGTGTAGCGCGCCTCTTCCGAGCGCGCGCACCACAGCAGCGTCTCATGCGCGTTGGTGAAGCGCCGGCCGCGGAAATTGGGCATCGGGTTGGTCTTGCGCCAGACGACGTCGTTGAGGATCCAGAATCCGAGATCCTGGAGCAGCGCGCCCACGCGGTAGATGTTGTGATAGCTGCCGATGACCCAGAGCGCGCCGTTGGGCTTCAGCAGCCGGCGCGCCTCTTGCAGCCAGGCGCGGGTGAAGCGGTCGTAATCGGCGAAGCCGTCGAAGCGGTCCCATTCCTCCTCGACGCCGTCGACCCGGCTGTGATTGGGACGCAAAAGCTCGCCGTTGAGCTGAAGGTTGTAGGGCGGGTCGGCGAAGACGAGGTCGACCGACGCTTGCGGCAGGCGCGCCATCAGCTCGATGCAATCGCCGATCAAAACCTCTCCGTCTGATACCCCGTCTGCTGGCGCCATGAATAGTCCCCCGATCGCGTGCGGCCACTCTGCGCGCGCCGAGTCGCGGCGTCAACAATTTTTAGAATCAACTGCTTAGCGGGATTCGTTCGACTCAAATCCGAGAACGAGCTGAACCGGCGCAAAGGATCGTCGGTGATGTGGCGTGAGCCCCAATAGCTTGAGAGCCTGCTGATGCTCGGGGGTGCCGTAGCCGACATTCGTCTCCCAGCCATAGCCGCCATAGCGCAGCGCCAGGCGGCGCATCAGCCGGTCGCGGGTCACCTTGGCGATGACGGAGGCGGCGGCAATCGAGAGCGAAAGCCCGTCGCCGCCGATCACGGTGCGGACCGGACAGGGAAGCGGCGGCGGCACATTGCCGTCGACCAGCGCGATCTCGGGCCGGCGCGGCAGCGCCGCCACGGCGCGGCCCATGGCGGCGAGCGTCGCCTGCAGGATGTTGCGGCGGTCGATCTCGAGGACGCTGGCGGCGCCGATGCCGATCTCGGCGCCGCAGTCTTCCAGCCGCCGGGCGAAGTCCTCGCGCTCTTCCCGGCTGAGCTTCTTGGAATCGTCGAGTCCCTGACGCAGCGCCCGAGGGAGCCGCCGCCGGTCGAGGATCACCGCCGCCGCCACCACCGGCCCGGCCAGCGGCCCGCGCCCGGCCTCATCGATGCCGCAGACCAGGCCCGAGCACATCATCTCCAGTGCGAAATCCGGCATCGCCGCAGGAGACACGAGGGGAGGCGAGTCGGGCAAGAGGAGTTATCAGTTTTCAGTCGTCAGTCGTCAGTTTTCAGTCGCCCCTTACTGACAACTGATAACTGAGAACTGACAACTACCCCGCCACCTCCACCCCGCTGCCGATGGCAAGGCCCAGCGCTTCATCGGCGCGGCCGAGATTGACGGCGATTTCGGCCAGCCCATTCGAATTCTCGTACCAGAAGGCTTCGCCTGCGGCGACGGAGGAGAAGGTGCGGGCGCGGGGAATGCGGCGGCCCGCGGCGATGAGGGCGGCATTGGCCGGGAGCGCCGCCGCGCGCAGGCCGGTGAGCGCGTTGCCGTAATGGTCGACATAGACGATCTCGGCGAGATCGTCGGGCCAGTCGGCGCGGCGGCCGACATCGTCCGGGCGCGGCGCGGTCTGGAGCGAGTCGCCGCGGGCCAGCATGGCGGCGACCGGCGCGAAGAGATCGCGGCCGTGGAAGCTCGCCGACAGCGTTTCCGGCCGCCAGACGACCTCCGAAACCCGCGCCGCGCCCGCGCGGCGGCGGAGGATCTCGAAAAGGCCGTTGTCGGGACCGACGTAACGCTTTCCCTCGGCTTCGACCAGCAGCGCCGCGCGCTCGCCGCCAACGCCGGGATCGACCACCGCCAGGAATACCGTGCCCGCCGGAAACCAGGCGCCATAGGCGGCCAGCAGATAGGCCGCGGCCTTGGGGTTGCGGCTTGGCGCGTCGGCGAAGAGATCGATCACCGGCACGCCCGGCGCGAGGCGGTGCAGCACCGCCTTCACCTGCCCGGTATAGGGCCCGGCAAGGCCGAAATCGGTGAAGAGGGCGATCATGGGAGAAGGAGTGGTCAGTTGTCAGTCGTCAGTCGTCAGTTTGGCCCCCGGGCCGGTCACTGAAAACTGAAAACCGACAACTGACGACCGACAACTGCCGCTTGACCTCAAGCGGCGGGGCGGCATGCTGGCGCGATGGAGACGCTGTTCCACGACGACAAGCGCGCGCGGCCGCCGGTGCAGCGCCTGTGGCAGGAGGCGGTGTCGGCGGCGACGCCGATGCCGCAGCGCGTGATCCGCGACGCGGCGCGGGCGGCGCCCCGGGGCGACGGCCATCCGGTGCTGCTGGTGCCGGGCTTCCTGCGCGGGGAAGGCTACATGAAGCCGCTCACCCGCTTCCTGCTCTCGCGCGGCTATGCCGTCCATGGCTGGCGGCTGGGCGTCAATCTCGGCCCCACCGAGCGCGCGCTCGACGGGCTCGAGCGCCGACTCGAGGCGATCGTCCGCCGCACCGGGCGCAAGGCGAGTCTGATCGGCCACAGCCTCGGCGGCGCCTTTGCCCGCGAGCTGGCAAAGCAGCGGCCGGACCACGTGCGCCAGCTCATCGTGCTGGCAAGCCCGATCCACCTGCCGACGGCAAGCCAGCTCGAGCCGATCTATCGCATGCTGGCGCGCTGGCACAGCCCGCACTCCTCGAGCCTCTATGCCGGCTTCAACCTGCCGCCGGCGGTGCCGGTGACGGCGCTCTATACCCGCAGCGACGGCATCGTCGCCTGGCAAAGCTGCCTCGAAGCCGAAGGGCCCGGGCGCGAGAACATCGAGATCAAGGGCCCGCACAGCACCATGGCGAGGAGCCCCGCCGCCTGGCGCATCATCGCCGACCGCCTCGCCCAGCGCGAGGGCGAGTGGCTGCCCTACCGCTCCTAGCTCAGAACAGCGCGAGCTGGTCGCCTTTTTGCGGCGGACGGCGGAACTGCGTGGTGTCGAGGCGGAGCAGCTCGCGCCGCTTGTTGAGGCCAAGGCGCCGGCAGGCGGTCTCGAAGCGCAGGCGCAGCATCTCGGCATAGGCGCCGGTGCCGGTCATGCGCTTGCCGAACTCGGCGCGATAGGTCTTGCCCTCGCGCGCCTGGCGGATCAGCGACATGACGTGGCGCGCCTTGCCCGGCGCATGCGCCTCGAGCCATTCCTCGAAGAGCTGGGTCAGCTCCAGCGGCAGGCGCAGCAGGATATAGCCGGCGCCGACCGCGCCGGCCTCGTGCGCCGCCTCGAGGATGCTTTCGAGCGCGTGGTCGTTGAGCGCGGGGATCATCGGCGAGGCGAGCACGCTCACCGGGACGCCGGCGGCGCTGAGCGCGCGGATGGCGTCGAGCCGGCGCCGGGGCGTGGCGGCGCGCGGCTCGAGGCGGCGGGCGAGATCGCGGTCAAGCGTGGTGATGGAGATGGCGGCGCTGGCGAGGCCCTTGGCCGCCATCGGCGCCAGGATGTCGATGTCGCGCCGGATCAGCGTCGACTTGCTGACGACGCCGACGGGATGGTTGAAATCCCGCAGCACCTCGAGGACGCGGCGGGTGATGCGATGCTCGCGCTCGATCGGCTGATAGGGATCGGTGTTGGCGCCGAGCGCGATGACCTTGCAGCGATAGGAAGGCTGGAGCAGCTCGGCGCGCAGCAGCTCGGGCGCCGCCCTCTTGGCGAAAAGCCGCGTCTCGAAATCGAGCCCGGGGGAGAGGCCGAGAAAGGCGTGGGTCGGGCGCGCGAAGCAATAGACGCAGCCATGCTCGCAGCCGCGATAGGGATTGATCGATTGCTCGAAGGGGATATCGGGCGAATCGTTGCGGGCGATGATCGTCTTGGCGGCGTCGATCGCAACCACGGTGCGCAGCGGCGGCGGGTCGTCCTCGGCGCCGTCCGCCTGATGCCAGCCGTCATCGATGGCGGCGCGCCTCTCGCGCTCGAAGCGCGGCGCGGGATTGCCGACGGCGCCGCGCCCCTTGCGCGGCCGGGCGGGCAGAGGCTCGTCCATGATCGCCGCAGGGTAAAGGACGAGCTAGAACATATCAAGAACAAAATGTCGAGGGCTTTACAGCCCGGCCGCAGCCGTGATAGGTGTGTGGGCATGCTATCGCGGATCATTAAGTGCAAGACCACCCGGAAGACTCCCAGAGCGGGAGCTCGAGGGATCTTGCGCTGACGCCTTCGCGCCGGCACTTCCCAAGGCCCCGCCGGAACCGGACGGGGCCTTTGTCATGTCAGGCGCTCGTCTCCGGCCAAAACAGGAGATCGAGCCATGAATGCCCCCCTTTCCCGCCGGCCGGCCGTCGCCATCGTCGGCGCCTCGGGCGCCGTCGGCGTCGAGCTGGTGCGTTGCCTGGAGCGGCGACGCTTTCCGCTGGCGAGCCTGCGCCTCTTCGCCTCGCCGCGCTCGGCCGGCAAGGAGCTTCGCTTCGCGGACAGGACCATCGCCATCGAGCCGCTGACGGAGGAGAGCTTTGCCGGCATCGATCTCGCGCTGTTCTCCGCCGGCGCCGGGGTGTCGCGGCGCTACGCGCCGCTGGCGGTGGCGGCAGGCGCGGTGGTGGTCGACAATTCCTCGGCCTTCCGCCAGGACGGCGAGGTGCCGCTGGTGGTGCCGGAGATCAACGCCGAGGAGATCGCGCGCCATCGCGGCATCATCGCCAATCCCAATTGCGTCGCCGTCACCGTCGCCATGCCGCTCTGGCCGATCCATCGGCAGAACCCGATCGAGCGGATCATCCTCGCCAGCTATCAGGCGGTCTCGGGCGCCGGCGCCGCGGCGATGGCGGAGCTGCTGGAAGGGACGCGCGCCGCGCTCGACGGAAAAAGCACGACGCCCAAGGTCCTGCGCCATCCGGCGGCCTTCAACCTCTTCAGCCATGACAGCGCGGTCGATCCCGAGAGCGGCCATAACGGCGAAGAGACGAAGGTGATGGCGGAGCTGCGCAAGATCTTCGGCGAGGAGGGCCTGCGCGTCGGCGCCACCTGCGTGCGCGTGCCGGTGCTGCGCGCGCATTCGGCGGCGATCACTATCGAATGCGCGCGGCCGATGGCGCCCGACGCCGTGCGCCGGCTGCTCGCCGAAGCACCCGGCATCCGGCTGGTCGACGACGTCGAAAAAAACCACTTCCCGATGCCGAAGGACGCCTCGGGCCAGGACGAGATCCTGGTCGGCCGCATCCGCCGCGACGCCAGCGACCCCTCCGGGCGCTCGATCGCGCTCTTCGTCGCCGGCGACCAGCTCTTGAAGGGCGCGGCGCTCAACGCGGTGCAGATCGCGGAGCGGCTCCTGTGAAGAGGCGCGTCACGGCGCCGGGCGGAAGATCCAGAGCGCGGCGGGGGCGCGCGGGGCGGCCTCGGTGGCGGCGCTCGCCGGCGTGGCGGGCACGGCGACGACGAGACGGTCGAGCTCGGGGCTGAAGAGCGCGGTGCGCGCGCCGGGTCCCGTCGGCAGGCGCGCGAGGCGGCGGTAGCCGGCATCGGCGGGCTCGATCACATCGACCGCGCCCTCGCCGCAGACGACATAGACGCGGCGGCGGACGGCGTCGACGAAGACCGCGCCGGCATCGGCGCAGCTCGGCAGCGTCGCCAGCGCCTTGCCGTCCTTGATCGACAGCGCCGCCAGGAGCGGCGGACGGCGGAAGACGGTGAGGACGCGCTCGCCGTCGAGCGCCAGCGGCGCGTTGTCGCGGCCGCCGCTCAGCGGCCACACCGCCTCGCGCTTGTCGGCGGCGGTGTCGATGACCGCGATCTCATGCGCGGCGGCGATATTGACCAGGAGGCGCTTGCCGTCCGGCGTCAGCGCGAAGCCCGCGGGATGGTCGCTGAGCGTGATCTCGCCGCGAATCTGGCGCGTCATGTCGTCGACGACGGCGATGGCGCCGCCGCCATAGCCGACATAGACGAGGCCGGAAGCGGCGTCGGCGCGGATCTCGTCGGGCTCGGGACCCAAGGCGATGACGCCCGCGGCGGCGAGCGATGCGCCATGGAAGAGGCGCAGCGAGCCGTCGAGGCCGCTTACGACGTAGAGCGTGTCGCTCGAAGCGAGATAGGCGAGGCCGCGCGGCTCCTGGAGATGCGGCAGGCGCCGGACGAGCGTCGGATGCGCGAGATCGACGACGCCGACGCTGTCATTGCCGACCTCGGCGACGAAGACGCGCTCGCGCGCGCGGTCGAGCGCGAGGCCGTCGAGCCGGCCGATGACGTCCGGCAGCGCGATCTTGGCCTCGAGCAAGAGCGGCGC
>DASPSJ010000064.1:0-50206 GCA_035623985.1 Allostellaceae bacterium
TCGTCCGGAATTGACAAGACAATTCCATTCCAAGATGCGCAAACCACAGCGGCGCCTAAGCGCCGCCGCCCGCGCATCCCTTCCTCTTCTCTACTATGTCAAAGAACCAACTCTCCCCCGAAGGGAGCGGCGCTTATAAGCTCGCCTTTGTGGCAAGTCAACAAGCATTCACCCGCTGTCGGGAGCTTCCTCGGCGGTCGACAACGCGCCCGCCGCAGAGTGCGGCGTTCGCAATCGACACGTGTCAGAAGAGCCGCCAGAGGCGGCTGAGGGGTAGATATAGAACGCCGTCACAGAATTGTCCAGAGCGCCGCGCCGATATTTTACGCTTTAAAGAAGCCCCAGCGCGCGCAGCTCCTCGGCCATGGCGTCGGGCAGCTTGTCCTCCGTGGCGGCCCGCGCCGGACGGTCGGCCGGCGCGTCCTTGGGCAGGAGATAGCGCCAGCCCTGAAACGCCCGCTTGGGCTGCCACACCGTCTCCACGGCCTTGGGATCATAGCGCACCAGACAATAGCGCTCGCCGTCATCCTCGACCACGGGAATGAAGCCGAGGATGCGCTGGCGCACCCGGATATAGCCCTTGATCACCCAATAGATCGAGCCGCCATCGAGGATCTCCTCGCGCCGGCGCGGCATATGGCGGGTATAGAACACCGAGCGCCCGCGCTCGCGCCGGCGCTCCTTCTGCACTTTGCGTAGCTGCGCCACATCCTCGATGCCGACGGCGAGCTTGATGAGATGAAGCGCCATGCCTCAAGCCGCCTTGGCGGCGAGCGCGCGCGCCACTTTGGACGCAGGCTCCCGGCCGAGCGCCTCGGAGATAAAACGCCCGGCCGCAGCCAGCCGCCCCAGATCGACGCCGGTGCGGATGCCGAGACCGTTCAACAGGTAGAGCACATCCTCGCTCGCGACATTGCCGGAGGCGCCCTTGGCGTAGGGACAGCCGCCAAGACCGGCGACGGAGCTGTCGACCGCGGCGATGCCCCGCTCGAGCGAGGCCAGGATATTGGCCAGCGCCTGGCCGTAAGTGTCGTGGAAATGCACGGCCAGCCGCTCCCGTGGCACCGCTTCGGCAACCCGTTCGATCATCGCCTGAACGCGCCCCGGCGTGCCGGTGCCGATGGTGTCGCCGAGCGAAATCTCGTAGCAGCCCATCGTCAGCAACCCGGCCGCGACGCCGGCCACCGACGCGGGCGCGACCGGCCCGTCATAGGGGCAGTCGACGACGCAGGAGATGTAGCCGCGCAGGCGCAGGCCGTGGCGGCGCGCCGCTTCGGCCACCGGCGCGAAGCGCTCCAGGCTCTCGGCGATCGAGCAATTGATGTTGCGCTGCGAGAAGCTCTCCGAGGCCGCGGCGAAGATGGCGATCTCCTCGACCCCAGCGGCAAGCGCGGCGGCAAATCCCTTCATGTTCGGCACCAGCACCGAATAGATCACCCCCGGCTTGCGCTTCAGCCCCGCCAGCACCTCGGCGGTATCTGCCATCTGCGGAATCCATTTCGGCGAGACGAAGCTGCCGGCCTCGATCATGGTATGGCCGGCATCGGCGAGTTGCTCGATCAACGCGATCTTGGTCGCCGCCGGCACGATCTGCGCCTCGTTCTGCAGCCCGTCGCGCGGGCCGACCTCGACCATGCGAACCTGCCTCGGCAGCTTCATCGCTCGGTCTCCTAATCCGGCGTCGCGAAGGCGATGAGCTCGGCGCCTTCCTCGACGAGATCGCCCGGCGCGTAATCGACGCGCTCCACCGTGCCGTCGGCCGGCGCGGTGATGGTGTGCTCCATCTTCATCGCCTCCAGCACCATCAGCGCCTGTCCCCGCTTCACCTTGGCGCCCGATGTCACCAGCACCTGCGCAATCTTGCCCGGCATCGGCGCGCTGAGCCGGCCGCCCCCGGCTTCCTCCTCCGCCCGATGCGCCAGGGGATCGATATAGAGAAGCCGCCAGCTCTCGTCATCCCCCGCCACCGTCACCTCGTCGCCCTGGCGCGAGACCGCAAGCTCGGCGCGCACGCCGTCGAGATCGAGCGCGAGGTCGCCGTCGGGCAGGCGCGTTGCGCCGGCATCGCTCGCCTTGCCGTCGATCTCCAGGCGATAGCGCTCGCCGCGGTAGTAGGCCCGCACCAAGTGCCGCGTCTCGCCCTCGCCCCAGCGCATATCCTGGTATGTATCGCCGTTGAGCCGCCAGAAGTCGCGGCGGTGCCAGGGCGAAGAGGGATCGTTGGAGCCGGCACCGGCAGCCGCCGCCTGATCGAGCAGCAGCGCCAAGCTGGCGGCGGCGAGCGCAAGAGGCGGCGCCGGAGAGGGCGGCGGCAGCAACTCGGCACGGTGACGCTCGATGAAGCCGGTATCGACCTCGCTGGCGGCAAAGGCGGGATGACGCAAGAGGCGCAGCAGAAAATCGCGATTGGTGGTGAGCCCGGCGATGCGGTAGTGAGCAAGGCCGGAGGCGAGACGGTGCCGCGCCGTGTCGCGATCCTCGCCCCAGGCGATCACCTTGGCGATCATCGGATCGTAGTAAACGCTGACCGTATCGCCTTCGCGCACGCCGGTGTCGATGCGCAACTCCGGCCCCGGCGCCGGCGCGCGCAAGCGGCGCAGGCTGCCCGTCACCGGCAGGAAATCGCGCGCGGGGTCTTCGGCATAAAGCCGCGCCTCGACCGCATGGCCGCGCGCCGCCACCTCTTCCTGGCGCAGCGGCAGCGCTTCGCCGGCGGCGATGCGGAGCTGCCATTCGACGAGGTCGAGCCCGGTGATCGCCTCGGTCACGGGATGCTCGACCTGAAGGCGCGTGTTCATCTCCATGAAGTAGAAGGCATCGCCTTCGGCGATGAACTCGACCGTGCCGGCGCCGACATACCCCACCGCGCGCGCCGCCGCCACCGCCGCTTCGCCCATGGCGCGCCGGCGCCCGACGCCCATCCCCGGCGCCGGCGCTTCCTCGACCACTTTCTGGTGCCGGCGCTGGATCGAGCAGTCGCGCTCGAAGAGATGCAGCGCGTTGCCGTGGCTATCGGCGAAGACCTGCATCTCGATGTGGCGCGGCCGCGTCAGGTACTTCTCGATCAGCACGCGGTCGTCGCCGAAGGCCGAAGCCGCCTCGCGCTTGGCCGAGGCGAGCGCGGCGGCAAATCTGTCGGGCGTCTCGACGACGCGCATGCCTTTGCCGCCGCCGCCGGCCGAGGCCTTGATCAGCACGGGATAGCCCACGCGCAACGCCGCCGCGGCAAGAGCGGCCTCGTCCTGCGCCTCGCCGTGATAGCCCGGCACCAGCGGCACGCCGGCGCGCTCCATCAGCGCCTTGGCCGCCGCCTTCGAGCCCATGGCGCGGATCGCGGCGGCCGGCGGACCGACGAAGACGATCCCGGCTTTGGCGCAGGCCTCAGCGAAATCGCCGTTCTCCGACAGAAAGCCATAGCCGGGGTGCACCGCCTCGGCGCCGGAGCGCCGCGCCGCGTCAATGAGGCGGTCGATGCGGAGATAGCTCTCGCGCGCCGGCGGTGGGCCGATGGGATAGGCCTCATCGGCCATCGCCACATGCAGCGCGCCGGCATCGGCCGCGGAATAGACCGCGACAGTGCGGATGCCCAGCGCGCGGGCCGTCCGGATCACCCGGCAGGCGATCTCGCCGCGATTGGCGATGAGGAGCTTGGCGAACATCGCTGGGCTCAGCGCTGCCAGAAGGGCTTGCGCTTGTCGAAGAAGGCGGCGAGCCCTTCGCGCGCCTCGCTCGAAGCCCGCGCTTCGGCAATGGCGCGGGCGGTGAGCGCCATGACGCTGTCGCTCAGCGGCCGGTCCCGCACCTCGGCGATGAGGCGCTTGGAGCGCGCCTGGGCATTGGCGCCGCCCTCCAGCATCGCGGCGACGACGGTCTCGACCGCCGCGTCGAGCCCGGCCGGCGGCGCCAGCTCATGGACGAGGCCGATGCGCCGCGCCTCGGCGGCGGAGAAGCGTTCGCCGGTGAGGAAATAGCGCCGCGCCGCGCGGGCGCCGATCGCCGCCACGACATAGGGGCTGATGGTCGCGGGCACCAGGCCGAGCCGCACCTCGGAGATCGAGAACACCGCCTCCGTCGCCGCGATCGCGACGTCGCAGCAGCAGACAAGGCCGAGACCGCCGGCGATGGCCGCGCCGTTGACCCGCGCCACCGTCGGCTTGGCGAATTCGTTCAAGCGGCGCAGCAGCTCCGCCAACGCCATGGCGTCGGCGAAATTTTCCGCGTCGCCATACCCCGCCATGCGCCGCATCCAGCCGAGATCGGCGCCGGCGGAAAAACTCTCGCCCTTGCCGGTCAGCACCACCACGCGCACCGCCGGGTCGCTTTCAAGCCGGCGCAGCGCCTCTGTGAGATCGGCGATCAGCCGGTCGTCGAAGGCGTTGCGCACCGCCGGGCGGTTGAGGCTGAGGCGCGCGACGCCGCGCGCGTCGGTGTCGATGAGAATGGTGGGCTCGCTCATTCCCCTACATCCGGAAGACGCCGAAATCGGTCTTCTCGATCGGCGCGTTGAGGCTCGCCGAGATTGCCAGCGCCAGCACGCGGCGCGTCTCGGCGGGATCGATGACGCCGTCGTCCCAGAGCCGCGCGCTGGCGTAATAGGGATGGCCCTGATGCTCGTACTGCTCAAGGATCGGCGCCTTGAAGGCGTCTTCCTCCTCCTTGCTCCAGGCGCCGCCGCGCGCTTCGATGTTGTCGCGCCGCACGGTGGCGAGCACCGACGCCGCCTGCTCGCCGCCCATGACCGAGATGCGCGCATTGGGCCACATCCACAGGAAGCGCGGACTGTAAGCGCGGCCGCACATGCCGTAATTGCCGGCGCCGAAGCTGCCGCCGATGATCAAGGTGAATTTCGGCACATTGGCGCAGGCGACCGCGGTCACCATCTTGGCGCCGTCCTTGGCGATGCCGCCGGATTCGTATTTGCGCCCGACCATGAAGCCGGTGATGTTCTGCAGGAAGACCAGCGGAATGCCGCGCCGGGCGCACAGCTCGATGAAATGCGCGCCTTTGAGTGCGCTCTCGGAGAACAGGATGCCGTTATTGGCGACGATGCCGACGGGGTAGCCCCAGATCCGCGCGAAGCCCGTCACCAGCGTCTGGCCGTAGAGCTGCTTGAACTCGTCGAGCTCGCTGCCGTCGACGATGCGCGCGATCACTTCGCGCACGTCATAGGGCTTGCGCGTGTCGGTCGGCACGACGCCGTAGATCTCCTCGGCGCCGTAGAGCGGCTCGACCGGCGCCGCGATGTCGAGCGTCGGCCGCTTCACCCGGTTGAGATGGCCGACGATGCGGCGCGCGATGCCCAGCGCATGGGCGTCGTCGAGCGCGTAATGGTCGGTGACGCCGGAGACGCGGCTGTGCACCTCGGCGCCGCCCAGCTCCTCGGCGGTCACCACCTCGCCGGTCGCGGCCTTCACCAGCGGCGGGCCGCCGAGAAAGATCGTGCCCTGGTTGCGCACGATAATGCTTTCATCCGACATCGCCGGCACATAGGCGCCGCCGGCGGTGCAGGAGCCCATCACCACCGCGATCTGCGGGATGCCGAGCCCCGACAGCGTCGCCTGGTTATAAAAGATGCGGCCGAAATGCTCGCGGTCGGGAAAGACATCGTCCTGGTTGGGCAGATTGGCGCCGCCGGAATCGACGAGATAGAGGCAGGGCAGATGATTCTGCCGCGCGATCTCCTGGGCGCGCAGATGCTTTTTCACCGTAATCGGATAATAGGTGCCGCCCTTCACCGTGGCGTCGTTGGCGACGATGACGCATTCGCGTCCCATCACCGGGCCGACGCCGGTGATGATGCCGCCCGCCGGGATGTCCTCGCCATACATGCCGTAGCCGGCGAGCTGCGAGAATTCGAGGAAGGGCGCGCCGGGATCGATCAGCGTGCGCACCCGGTCGTGCGGCAGCAGCTTGCCGCGCGCAAGATGGCGCGAGCGCGCCTGCTCGCCGCCGCCCTCGCGGATCTTGGCCACCTTCGCCGCGAGATCCTCGACCTGCGCCCGCATCGCCGCCGCATTGGCGCGGAAGGTCTCGGAACGGGGATCGAGCAAGGTCCTGATGACCGGCATGGCAGTCCTTCAACCCAGGGGCGACGGGCCGCCCGCCACCATGCAAAACAGGGCGGCGGCCGGCAAGCAAAAAGCGCCGGCCTTAGCGGGGTTGATATCGAGCGGGACCCTTGCCCTCGGTCCCGGCCGGCTAGCTTGCCAACACTTGCCGGCTGATCACCAGGCGCTGGATGTCGCTGGTGCCTTCATAGATCTGGCAGACGCGCACGTCGCGCCAAATGCGCTCGACCGGAAAATCCTGGAGATAGCCGTAGCCGCCATGGATCTGGATGGCATCCGAGCAGACGCGCTCGGCCATCTCGGAAGCGAAGAGCTTGGCCATCGAGGCTTCCTTGATGCAGGGCAGGCCGGCGTCGCGCAGCATCGCGGCGTGCAGCAGGAGCTGCCGCGCCGCCTCGATGCGCGTCGCCATGTCGGCCAGCCGGAAGGCGACCGCCTGGTGGTTGGCAATGACGGTGCCGAAGCTCTTGCGCTCCTTGGCATAGACCGTAGCCGCCTCGAAGGCGGCACGCGCCATGCCGACCGCCTGCGCAGCGATGCCGATGCGCCCGCCCTCGAGATTGGCGAGCGCGATCTTGTAGCCTTCGCCTTCCTGGCCGAGCAGCAGATCGGGCGTAAGCTCGATCTCCTCGAAGACGATCTGCGCGGTGTCCGAAGCGCGCTGGCCGAGCTTGTGCTCGATCTTCGCCACGCGCCAGCCCGGACTTTCCGTCGGCACGAGGAAGGCGCTGATGCCTTTCTTGCCGGCACCGGGATCGGTGACGGCGAAGACCAGCGCCAGCTTGGCGTTGGCGCCCGAGGTGATGAACTGCTTGGTGCCGGTGAGGACGTATTTGTTGCCATCGCGCCGCGCGCGCGTGCGGATCGCCGCCGCATCGGAGCCGGCCCCGGGCTCGGTCAGGCAGAAGGCGCAGAGCAGCTCGCCGCGCGCCAGCGGCTTCAAGAAGCGCTCCTTCTGCTCCGCTGTGCCGAATTTGAGCAGCGGCATGCATCCGACCGAGTTCTGCACGCTCATGATGGTCGAGCAGGCGCCGTCGCCGGCGGCGATCTCTTCCAGCGCCAGCGCAAAAGAGACGTGGTCGGTGGCGGCGCCGTCATAGGCCTCGGGCACGAGCATGCCGAGCAGCCCGAGCTGCCCCATCTGGCCCACCGCCTCCGCCGGGAAGCGGGCCGCGCGATCCCATTCGGCGGCAAAAGGCTTCAAGCGCTCGTTGGCGAAGTTCCGCGCCGTGTCGCGGATGATCGCCTGCTCCTGCGTCAGGATCATGCACGTAACGCTAGCACGGAATAAGGCCGGCGTCGTCATCATAGAGCCGGCCGCTTCGGCCCATTTCCCTCGGCGCCCGTTCCGCGGGTAGAATGCCGCAGCGAGGAGATCGGCCATGAACGACGGCACAGCGACGACCGCGGAATTCGCCACCCACGAGGTCTTCAACCAGCCCCCGCCCCTCGTCGATTACAATGTCTTCACCAGCGACCGCGCGCTGCAAGAGGCGGTGGAGCGCGAAGGCGGCGGCTGGGCGGCAGAGCGGCTTGCCGGCTTCGGCCGAGCCCTCGGCAGCGCCCAGACGATCGACTGGGGCGTCCAGGCCAACCGCAACCCGCCGGTACTGCAAAGCTTCGACCGTTACGGCCGGCGCCGCGACACTATCGAATTCCATCCGGCCTGGCATTCGCTGATGGCGCTCGCGGTCGGCGAGGGCGTTCATACCGGGCCCTGGGCCGAGCCGCGGCCGGGCGCGCATGTCGCCCGCGCGGCGCAGGTCTATATGCAATGCCAGACCGAGGCCGGCGTCCAATGCCCGATCACCATGACCTACGGCGTGGTGCCGGCCTTGCGCCGGGAGAGCGCGCTGGCGCAGGAATGGCTGCCGCGCCTCTATAGCCGCCGCTATGACCCGCGCTTCCTGCCGCCCGGCGAGAAGACCGGCGCGCTCATGGGCATGGGCTTGACCGAGAAGCAGGGCGGCTCCGATCTGCGCAGCAACAGCACGCGCGCCGATCCGGTCGAAGGCGGCGGCCCGGGCAAGCCCTATCGCCTCACCGGCCACAAATGGTTCCTGTCGGCGCCGATGTGCGACGCCTTCCTGGTGCTGGCGCAGGCGCCCAAGGGTCCGTCCTGCTTCCTCCTGCCGCGCTGGACGCCCGAGGGCGAGGTGAACGGGTTGCGCCTGCAACGCCTCAAGGACAAACTCGGCAACCGCTCCAACGCCTCGAGCGAGGTCGAGTTCCAAGGCGCGCTCGGCTTTCTCGTCGGCGAGGAAGGCCGCGGCATTCCGGGCATCATCGAGATGGCGACCTATACGCGGCTCGATTGCGCGGTGGGCAGCGCCGGGCTGATGCGCCAGGCCTTGGCGCAGGCGGCGCATCATGCGCGCCACCGCACTGTCTTCCAACGCCATCTCGTCGACCAGCCCTTGATGGCCAACGTGCTCGCCGATCTCGCGCTCGAATGCGAGGCGGCGACGGCGTTGGGACTGCGCATGGCGCGCGCCTTCGATCGTCAGGACGATCCCGCCGAGACCGCCTTCCGGCGGCTGGTGACGCCGGCGGCGAAATATTGGGTGTGCAAGCGCGCCATTGCCGTCGCCGGCGAGGCGATGGAGGTGCTGGGCGGCAACGGCTATGTCGAGGAAAGCCTCATGCCGCGGATTTACCGCGAGATGCCGGTGAACTCGATCTGGGAAGGCTCGGGCAATGTCATGTGCCTCGACGTGCTCAGGGCGCTGACGCGCACGCCGGAGGCGAGGGACGCGCTCCAGGCCGAGCTGGCGCCGGCGCGCGGCGGCGATGCGCGGCTCGACCGCTTCCTGGCGACGCTCGAGGCGGCGCTCGCCGCGCGGCCCGATGAAGGGGCGGCGCGGCGCCTGTCGGAGCGCCTGGTATTGGCGCTGCAAGGCGCGCTGCTGGTGCGCTTCGCGCCGCCGCCGGTCGCCGACGCCTTCTGCGCCAGCCGGCTTGAGAGCGAGCGCGGCGGCATCTTCGGCACGCTGCCCGCCAGCATCGATTGCCGCGGCATCGTCGAGCGCGCGGCGCCGGCGCTCGATTAGAGGTTACGCCGTCTCGGTGAAGAGCTCGCGGCCGATCAGCATGCGGCGGATCTCGGAGGTGCCGGCGCCGATCTCGTAAAGCTTGGCGTCGCGCAGCAGCCGCCCGGTCGGGAACTCGTTGATGTAACCGTTGCCGCCCAGCGCCTGGATCGCCTCGAGCGCCATCCAGGTCGCCTTCTCCGCGGCGTAGAGAATGGCACCCGCCGCGTCCTTGCGGGTGGTCTGGCCGCGGTCGCAGGCGCGCGCCACGGCATAAACGTAGGCCCTGCAGGCGTTCATCGTCGTGTACATGTCGGCGAGCTTGCCCTGCATGAGCTGGAACTCGCCGATCGGCTGGCCGAACTGCTTGCGTTCGTGGACGTAAGGAATGACCGCCTCGAGGCAGGCTTGCATGATGCCGAGCGGCCCCGCGGCAAGGATGGCGCGCTCGTAATCGAGGCCGCTCATCAGCACCCGCACGCCCTCGTTCAACCTGCCCAGGACGTTCTCCTCCGGCACTTCGCACTCCTCGAAGACGAGCTCGGAGGTGGGCGAGCCGCGCATGCCGAGCTTGTCAAGCTTCTGCGCCGGGCGGAACCCTTTCATGCCCTTCTCGACCAGGAACGCCGTGATGCCGCGCGGGCCGGCGGCGGGCTCGGTCTTGGCATAGACCACCAGGGTATCGGCCTCGGGACCGTTGGTGATCCACATCTTGCTGCCGTTGAGGAGGAAGCGGTCGCCCTTCTTCTCGGCGCGGGTGCGCATGCTCACCACGTCGGAGCCCGCGCCCGGCTCGCTCATGGCGAGGCCGCCGACATGCTCGCCCGAGACCAGCTTCGGCAGATACCGGCGCTTTTGCTGCTCGCTGGCATTGCGGCGGATCTGGTTGACGCAGAGATTGGAATGGGCGCCATAGGAGAGCCCGATGGCGGCCGAGCCCCGGCTCACCTCCTCCATGGCGACGACATGGGCGAGATAGCCCATGCCGGTGCCGCCGTAATCCTCCTCGACGGTGATGCCGAGCAGCCCGAGCGCCCCCATCTTCGGCCAGAGCGCGCGCGGGAACTTGTCGGTGCGGTCGATCTCGGCGGCGAGCGGGGCGATCTCGTCATCGGCAAAAGCGCGCACCGTGTCGCGAAGCTGATCGATCTCGGCGCCGAGGTCGAAATCGAGCGATGGATAGCGGTTGGTCGCCATGATGCCTCCTCCGGCAGTCTACCCGCGAAGGGTGTCCTGGCAAGGAATAGTTCGACAGGGATGCCCCGCCGGTCTTTGCCCTAGAATGAAGCGGTTAAAGTCACCGCAGCCCAAACGAGGAGCACGCCCTGATGTTCATTCGCAAAGCCGCTTTTCCGGCTCTTGCCCTTGCCGTCGTCCTGGCCGGCGCCGGCGGATTGGCCACCGTCACCGCGCCCAACGCCGATGCCCAGGCTACCGCCGCGCCGCCTCCGGGCCAAGCGCGGCCCGAGCACCATTTCGATCCCGCCCGGCATATCGAGGGCCGGATCGCCTTCCTCAAGGCCGAGCTCAAGATCACCGACGCGCAGGCGGCGGCCTTCGCGCGGGTGGCCGACGCCATGCGCGAGAACGTCAAGGACATGGCGCAAATCCATGAGCAGTTCCGCGCCAACCGCGACAAGCCGAAGACGGCGGTCGAGCACCTGGAGGCGCGGGTGAAGATGGGCGAGATGCACACGCAACACGAGCAGCGCTTCCTCGCCGCCTTCAAGCCGCTCTATGACAGCCTGTCGGACGACCAGAAGAAAGCCGCCGACGAGCTGCTGGCCGGTCACCACCACCATCCTCACCGCTGAGCCGTGGCGCCGGCGGCGATGACGGGCCGAGGCGAGGCGCGGCGGGCGCGCCTTGCTCAGCCCGTGGCGGGGCGCGCCACCTGGGCGTGGCAGACCGCGACCGCGGTCATGTTGACGAGCCCGCGCACCGTCACCGAGGGCGTGACGATATGCGCCGCGGCGTTGAGGCCGAGCAGGATCGGCCCGACCGGCTGGCCGTCGGCCAACACCGTCAGCGCGTTGAAGGCGATGTTGGCGGCATCCAGGTTCGGCATGATCAGCAGATTGGCCGTGCCCTTGAGCAGCGAGTTCGGGAAGATGCGATGGCGGATCTCTTCCGACACCGCCGCATCCGCATGCATCTCGCCTTCCACCATGAGGTCGGGCGCGCGCTCGCGCAGCAGCGCGAAGGCTTGCCGCATCTTGCGCGCCGAGGGCGCATCGGCGCTGCCGAAATTGGAATGCGACAGCAACGCGACCTTGGGCTCGATGCCGAATTGCCGCAGCGCCTCGGCGGCGCGCATCGTCGTGGCCGCGATCTGCTCGGCCGAGGGATCGTCGACGACATAGGTGTCGCAGAGGAAATAGGTGCCCTTGGGCAGGATGAGCGCGTTCAGCGCCGCCGGCGCGCTCACCCCCGGCGCGAGGCCGAGAATGTCGACGAGATGCTTCAGATGGCGGTGGTACTGGCCGATGGCGCCGCACAGCATGGCATCGGCCTCGCCGCGCCGTACCATCAGCGCCGCGATCACCGAGTTGCGCGTGCGCACCAGCCCGCGGGCGAAGTCGGGCGAAACGCCCTTGCGCTCCATCAGGCGGTGATAGAGCGTCCAATAGTCGTGATAGCGCGGGTCGTCCTGCGGGTCGACCAGCTCTGCCGTGTCGCCGAGCTTGAGGCGGAGATTGAGCCGCTGGAGGCGGCGGGCGACCACCTCGCGCCGGCCGATGATGATCGGCCGGGCGAGCCCGTCATCGAGCACCTGCTGCGCCGCCCGCAGCACCCGCTCGTCCTCGCCCTCGGCGAAGGCGACGCGGCGGGGGTCCGTGCGCGCCCGGTCGAAAAGCGGCTTCATGACGAGGCCGGAGCGGAAGACGAACTGGGTGAGCCGTTGGCGATAGGCGGCGAAATCCGCGATCGGGCGGGTCGCCACGCCGGAGTCCATTGCCGCCTTCGCCACCGCCGGCGCCAGCTCCAGGATGAGCCGGGGGTCGAAGGGCTTGGGAATGAGATAGTCCGGACCGAAAGTGAGCGGTGTGTCGCCATAGGCGGCCGCCACCACGTCCGACGGCTCGGCCAGCGCCAAATCGGCCAGCGCCTCGACGCAGGCGAGCTTCATCGCCTCGTTGATGGCGGTGGCGCCGACGTCGAGCGCGCCGCGGAAGATGAAGGGAAAGCACAGGACGTTGTTCACCTGGTTCGGATAATCCGTGCGCCCGGTGGCGATGATCGCGTCCGGCCGCACCGTCCGCACCGCCTCGGGCGCGATTTCCGGGTCGGGATTGGCGAGCGCCAGGATGAGCGGCCGGCCGGCCATCTTCGCCACCATCTCCGGCTTCAGCACGTTGGGCGCGGACAGGCCGAGGAAGATGTCGGCGCCGGCGATGACCTCGCCCAGCGAGCGGGCGTTGGTGTCCTTGGCGTAGCGCTCCTTGCGCGGGTCCATCTCCTCCTTGCGGCCGCGCCAGACGACGCCGTATTTGTCGGTGACGATGATGTTGGCGACCGGCAAGCCCATATCGACCAGCAGATCGAGGCAGGCGATGGCGGCGGCGCCGGCGCCCGAGGCCACCAGCTTCACCTCGGCGAGCGTCTTGCCGATGATCTTGAGGCCGTTGCGGATGGCGGCGCCGACGATGATCGCGGTGCCGTGCTGATCGTCGTGGAACACCGGGATCTTGAGGCGTTTCCTGAGCGCCGCCTCGATCGCGAAGCATTCCGGCGCCTTGATGTCCTCGAGATTGATGCCGCCGAAGGTGGGCTCGAGCGCGGCGATGACCTCGACCAGCCGGTCGGGATCGCGCTCGTTGATCTCGACGTCGAAGACGTCGATGCCGGCGAATTTCTTGAACAGCACCGCCTTGCCTTCCATCACCGGCTTGGCGGCGAGCGGGCCGATCGCGCCCAGCCCCAGCACCGCCGTGCCGTTGGTGATGACCGCGACGAGATTGCCGCGCGCGGTGAGGCTCGACGCCTCGCCGGCCTCGGCGGCGATCGCCAGGCAAGCGGCGGCGACGCCGGGCGAATAGGCGAGCGCCAGGTCGCGCTGGTTGGCGAGCGGCTTGGTGGCGACGATGCCGATCTTTCCCGGCGTCGGAAGCCGGTGATATTCAAGCGCGCTTTCGCGCAAGTCCTCGGCCATGAAGGCCCCTCCCCGGTTTGCGCCTCTTCTATACCATCGCGATGCGCCAAGCCATCCTCGGCCATCGCCGCCGGGCGCGCGCCGGATCCGTCCTTCGGGGCTGCGGGGATGGTGCGGTCGAGAAGACTCGAACTTCCAAGCCCTTTCGGGCACTAGCACCTCAAGCTAGCGCGTCTACCAATTCCGCCACGACCGCATTGCAGCAACGGCGTCCGCGAAATGTCGCATTGCCGCTGGTGGGGCGGGTGATTACCAAATCCCCAAGGCCATATCAAGCGGGATGGCAGGCGGGATGGCGGCGGGAGAGCCGGCGATGGACGAGGTCGAATGGCAGGTCAGCGACGCGCCGGTGCCCTATGAGGCCGCCGTCGCGGCGATGGAGGCGCGCGTCGCCGCCATCCGCGGCGGCACCGCGCCGGAGCTGGTCTGGCTGCTGGAGCACCCGCCGCTCTACACCGCCGGCACCAGCGCCCACGACCGCGATCTCGTCGATCCCACGCTGCTCCCGGTCTACCGCAGCGGCCGCGGCGGGCAATACACCTATCACGGCCCCGGCCAGCGCGTCGGCTATGTCATGCTCGATCTCAACCGCCGCGGCGCCGATCTGCGCTTCTATGTGCGCGGGCTCGAGGAATGGCTCATCCGCACGCTCGCCCGGTTCGAGGTGAAGGGCGAGCGGCGGCCGGGCCGGGTCGGCATCTGGATCGACGAGGGCGGCGGGCGCGAGAGCAAGATCGCCGCCATCGGCGTGCGCGTGCGCCATTGGGTGAGCTTTCACGGCGTGGCGCTCAACGTCGACCCCGATCTCGGCCATTACCGCGGCATCGTGCCGTGCGGCATCAGCGAGCACGGCGTGACCTCGCTCGCCCGGCTGGGCCGGCCGGCGGCGATGCCGGAGGTGGACGCGGCCCTGCGCCGGGCCTTCGCCGAGGTCTTCGGCCGGACGCCGCGCCGCGGCTGATCGGCACCCCGGTTACTTCTCGATTTCTCTAAAAATCCAGGTAATAAATCAACAACGGAAGCATTTTACCTTCGGTTTTTAAGCAACACCGCCGAAAATATTCTCCGATACTTGCACCGATCTTCGGGGAAATATTGTACGATCCGGCCGCCAGTGAACGAAGATTGTTCAAGGCGAGGAATTCGCAAGCGCCGGCCGGCGGTTTGGAGAGACTACATGCACATTATCGCTGTCGCGTCCCAGAAGGGCGGGTCCGGCAAGACAACCATGGCCGGTCATCTCGCCGTCCAGGCCGACCGCTCCGGCTTCGGCCCCGTGGCGCTGGTGGACACGGACCCGCAAGGCAGCCTGTCGGAATGGTGGAACGCGCGCACGGCCGAGACGCCGCTCTTCGCGCGCACCAGCACGGGAAGGCTCGCCACCGACATCCAGCGCATGCGCGAGCTTGGCATCAAGCTGCTGGTGGTCGACACGCCGCCCGCCATCGAGGCGACGATCACCGAGGTCATCGGCCTTGCCGACCTCGTCATCATTCCGGCGCGCCCGAGCCCGCACGACCTGCGCGCCGCCGGCGCCACGGTCGAGCTGATCGAGCGCCTCAACAAGCCGCTGGTCTTCGTCATCAACGCCGCGACGCCGCGCGCCCGCATCACCGCCGAGGCGGTGATGGCGCTCTCCCAGCACGGCACGCTGGCGCCGGTCATCATCCACCACCGCACCGGCTACGCCGCCAGCATGATCGACGGGCGCACCGTCATGGAAGTGCCCGGCGAGGCGCGCTCGGCAGAGGAGATGACGCTGCTGTGGGAATACCTCGCCAACCGGCTCAACCGCGACTTCCGCACCATGCTGCCCTCGAGCCTGCTGTCGGCGCCGCCGAAACAGGAGATCGAGCCGATCATGGTCGGCCAGCAAGGGGCGCCATGAAGGCTGCATCGCTCACCGCATCGCTGCTCGCCCCCAAGGCCAACGCCGCGCCGGAGATGGCACAGGCGGCGGTCGACATGGGCGGCAATGTCCAGTTCCTGCCGAAGCCGCCCCGCGCGGGCAAGGGCGAGGGCATGGTGCGGGTGAGCCTGCGCATGAGCACGGAGCGCCATTTGCGCCTGCGCCTTGCCGCGGCCCATCTCGGTCGCAGCAACCACGCGCTGATGCTCGCCGCCGTCGACCATTACATCGACCACATCCTGCCGCCGCTGCTGGCCGGACATTGCGCCTGTCTCGAGCAAGGCCGCATGCCCGCCGGCGGCTGCAGCGCGCTCGGCTTCGGCCGCACCCGCCCCGACCGTCCGCAATGACCCCCGACGCCTCGCCCCGCGCGCCGCTCGAGCCTGCCGCCTCCCTCACCTCGGTGCGGGTCAAGCGGCGGAAGATGCCGGTGGCGCCCAGCGGCAAGCGCGGCGACCTGACCGCCGGCGGCGAGGCGCGGCCGGAGATCGGTTCGGCCGCGGCCTCCCTGCCGGTCATCGTCCTGCCGCCGCCGGCGCCGCTCGCCCCGGAGCAGCGCGAGGCGGCGCTGCCTTTGGCTGAGGTGCTGCTGCCGGAGCTGTTGCCGCCGCAGACGCCACCGCCGGAAGAGACAGTGCAACCGGCGGCAGCGGCGGCGCACGAGCCGGCCGAAGAGCCCGATGCGATCATGCTGCTGTCGGACCTGCTGCTGTCGAAGAAGAAGAAGAAGCCGTCGGAGGCGGCGCCGCAACCGGAGGCCGCCGCGGAAGACGAGCCGGACGACGAGCCCGACACGGTCATGCTGCTGTCGGAGCTGCTGCTGCCGGAGATGCTGCCGCCGCCGCCGCCGGAGGCGGCGCTGCAACTGGAAACGGCGGCGGAAGGCGAGTGGGGTGAAGAGCCCGATGCGATCATGCTGTTGCCGGACCTGCTGTTGCCGGAGATGCCGCTGCCCTCGGAGGCGACGACGATAGCGGAGCACGAGCCGGCCGAAGAGCTCCATGCGATCGAGCGGCTGCCCGAGATGCCGGCGGTGGAGCACGGCCCTGCGCCGGTCGCGGCGGAGGCGCCGCAATGGGAGCCGGCGACGGAGCAAGAGCCGGCCGACGCGGCTGACGCGATGGCGCTGCTGCCGGAGCTGGTGTTGCCCGAGACGCCGATGGCGGAGCATGCCTTCGCGCCGATCGAGCCGGAACTGCCGGAAGAGGCGCCATGGCTGGAGGAGGCGGCAGAGCGCGAGGAGGATGGGGCGCCCGAGGCGATCGAGCGGCTGCCGGAGCCGTGGCTGGCGGAGCATGCTCCCGCGGCGTTCGAGCCGGAGCCGTCGGAGGAAGCGCCGCCGCCGGTGCCGCTGTTGTCGGAGCAGGTGGCCGATGAGACGCCGCCCGCCTTGCCCGAGCCGCCGCCGGTGCCGCCCGAAGCGGAAGACGTGGAGGACATCGTCGATTATTGGGACGGCTTGCGCGATGCGCGCGCCTTCCCCGCGCTCGACGATCTCGACCGCGCGCGCGTCGCCGCCACCTGGCCCAACACGGTGCTGGTGGCGGTGGGGTCCTCCGAGCTGCCGCGGATCACGCCGCTCGGCGCGAATAACGGCGAGATCGAGTACACCGCCACGGTCATCGACTGGATCGTGGCGCGCAGCCGCAGCGCGGCCCGGCGCGGCGAGCCGACGCAGGCGGAGCAGCGCTTTGCCGTCTCCGACGGCGGCGCGCGCTATCGCCTGCTGCTGCTGCCGGTCGGCGGCGACGAGCGCAAGGCCGACCATGTGCTCTGCCAGCTTTCGCAGGTCGCAGAGGTGAGCGCCGTCGCCAGCTTCCGGCGCTGGCTCACCGGCTGATTGCCGGATACTAGCGGCCGAGGAGCTTGCGCTTCTCCTCGAACTCGGCCTTGTCGATCTCGCCCCGGGCGAAGCGCTCCTCGAGAATGTCGAGGGCGGCGCGGCCGCGGCCGGCGCCGCCGCAGCAGGGGCAGCCGCCATGGCCATGGTGGAAGCCGTGGCCATAAAACGGATAGCCACGGGTCGCCCAGCGCACCAGCCACACGAAGATGGTCATGATGCCGATGATGGCGAGCAGCACGAAGATCGGGCCGACGATCATGAAGGGATGCCAGCCCCACATCATGTGACCGTGCCCGTAAGCCACATCCGGCGCCGCCTGCTGAGCGAGTGCCGGCAGCGCCGCCAGCGCGAAGACGAGCGAGACGGCGAGTGCTACGAGCCGTTTGGCGTGGGTGCGGATCGTGTCCGTGGAGAGCGTTCTCAAGGCCATGGCAGAGCCTCCGGAAAAGTGGCCCGTTCATCATCACCCCATCCGGCGCCCCGTCCTTGACGTGGATCAACGGCGCGGGCGCCGCTCGGCCGAGCGGGAGCGAGTCCGCGCTGGATCGGCGCCAACACGCGCCAATCTGGCGCCGCCGCCTGCCGCCTCCTAAAATGCCGGGCATGAAGTGGCTGCTGCTCGGCGCTTGCGCGCTGCTCCTCGCCGGCCTGCCCGCGGCGGCGCAAGCGCCCGCGGTGCCGACGAGCCGCGAGACCATCCATCTCTCCTTCGCGCCGGTGGTGAAGAAAGCGGCGCCGGCCGTGGTCAACGTCTTCTCGCGCCGCGTCGTGCACACGGCGGCGGGTCCGGCGGCGCTGTTCAACGACCCGCTGTTCCGCCGCTTCTTCGGCGACCGCTTTCCCCTGGGCATGCCGCGCGAGCGCGTCGAGAACTCGCTGGGCTCGGGCGTGATCCTCGACCAGGCCGGCTTCATCGTCACCAACCAGCACGTCATCAAGGACGCCGACGAGGTCCTGGTGGTGCTCGCCGACCGCCGCGAGTTCGAGGCGAAGATCCTGCTCACCGACGAGCATGCCGATCTCGCCGTGCTCAAGATCGACCCTCACGGCGAGAGCCTGCCGGCGCTGCCGCTCGGCGACAGCGACGGGCTCGAGGTCGGCGATCTCGTGCTCGCCATCGGCAACCCCTTCGGCGTCGGCCAGACGGTGACCAGCGGCATCGTCTCCGGGCTTGCCCGCACCATCGGCGCCAATGATTTCCGCTCCTTCATCCAGACCGACGCGGCGATCAATCCCGGCAATTCCGGCGGCGCGCTGGTCGATCTCGACGGCAGGCTGGTCGGCATCAACGCGGCCATCTTCTCGCAATCCGGCGGCTCGATCGGCATCGGCTTCGCGATCCCGGCGAGCCTGGCGCGCGGCGTGCTGCAGGCGGCGGTGAGCGGCCGCAAGATCACGCGGCCCTGGCTCGGCGCCGGCGGCCAGGCCGTCACCGCCGAGATCGCGCAGGGCCTGGGCCTGAAGCGGCCCGAAGGCGTGCTGCTCAACACGGTGGTCCCGGGCGGGCCGGCGGCGCAGGCCGGGCTCAAGGCGGGCGACGTGGTGCTCGCGGTCGACGGCCACGCGATCGACGATCCCGACGGGTTGCGCTTCCGCATCGCCATCGCCGCGCCCGATGCGCCGGTGCGGCTCACGGTGTGGCGCGCGGGCGAGCGCCGCGACGTCGTCGCCACCCTGGTGCCGCCGCCGGACCAGCCGCCGCGCGATCCCGCCCGGCTTTCCGGCCGCCAGCCGCTCTCGGGCGCCACGGTGGCCAACCTCAACCCCGCCTTTGCCGACGAGCTCGGCATCGACACCGGTCAGCGCGGCGTCATCGTCACCGCGCTCGCCGAGGGCGGCATCGCCGAGCAGCTCGGCATCGAGCCCGGCGACATCGTCGTCAGCCTCAACAAGCATCCCGTCGAGAGCGTGGCGCAGCTCCAGCGGCTGCTCGCCGGCGAAGGGCCGCCCTGGGTGGTGACGGTGAAGCGCGGCGACAAGCTGCTGAACACGCCGCCGATGCGCGGGTGAGATGAGCCTGTTCGAGGACCAGGCGCCGCGCCCGCTCGCCGACAAGCTCCGGCCGCGGAAGCTCGCCGAAGTCGTGGGCCAGGATCATCTGCTGAGGCCGCAAGGCGCCATCGGCCGCATGGTGGCGCAGCACCGCCTCGCCTCGATGATCCTGTGGGGGCCGCCGGGTTGCGGCAAGACCACCATCGCGCGGCTGCTCGCCGAGGCGACCTCGATGCATTTCGAGCCGCTCTCCGCCGTGTTTTCCGGTGTCGCCGATCTGCGCAAGGTGTTCGACGCCGCCCAGAAGCGCCGCGTCGGCGGCCAGGGCACCTTGCTCTTCGTCGACGAGATCCACCGCTTCAACCGCGCGCAGCAGGACGGCTTCCTGCCTTATGTCGAGACCGGCACCGTGGTGCTGGTGGGCGCCACCACCGAGAACCCGTCCTTCGAGCTGAACGGCGCGCTGCTGTCGCGCTGCCAGGTCTTCGTGCTGCACCGCCTCGACGATGCCGCGCTCGACGTCCTGCTGGCGCGCGCCGAGAAGGCGCTGAAGCGCCGGCTGCCGCTCGACGAGGCCGCGCGCCAGGCGCTGAAGGCGATGGCCGATGGCGACGGGCGTTTCCTGCTCAACCTCGCCGAGGAGCTGGCGCTGCTGCCGGAAGGCGCGATGCTCGACACCGCGGCGCTGGCGGCGGCAGTGCAGAAGCGCGCGCCGCTTTACGACAAGGCGCAGGAAGGACACTACAACCTCATCAGCGCGCTGCACAAAGCGGTGCGCGGTTCCGATGTCGACGCGGCGCTCTATTGGCTCGCGCGCATGCTGGCGGGCGGCGAGCATCCCGAATACATCGCGCGGCGCGTGGTGCGCATGGCGGTGGAGGATATCGGCCTTGCCGATCCGCAGGGCCTCGTCCAGGCGCTCGCCGCCTGGCAGGCCTATGAGCGGCTGGGCTCGCCCGAAGGCGAGCTTGCCATCGCGCAGGCCGTGATCTACCTCGCCACCGCGCCCAAATCGGTCGCCGCCTATATGGCCTTCGGCGCAGCGACGCGCGCCGCCAAGGAGAGCGGCTCGCTGATGCCGCCGATGCACAGCGTCAACGCGCCGACGAAGCTGATGCAGGAGCTTGGCTATGGCGAGGGCTATGTCTACGACCCCGACACCGAGGAGGGCTTCTCCGGCCTCGACTATTTCCCCGACGAGCTGCCACGCCAGAGCTTCTACCGCCCGATCGACCGCGGCTTCGAGCGCGAGATCCGGAAGCGGCTCGAGTATTGGGAGAAGCTGAGGCGGAAGAAGGGATTGCCATAATCGAAAGTATCATTTGTCGGCTCCAGACTTCATGCGAGAGAGTCAAGCGCACATCATGGAGGAGCGGCTATGAGCGCGGGGTCATTGTCTCCGGCCATAACGGTAAAAAGTGTCGAATTAAAGGGACATAATACCTAATTCGACCGTCTCGCGCATTTGGACTTGTCAGTTAAGTATTGTGTCCCCGCAATTCCGTGTCCCCGCAATTCCACATCGGCTCGCCCCGGTCAGCGAGTGCCATCCACGGCAACCGCGCTGTGGCGGCCAGTGAGGTCGATTTCGAGATGCACGCGTTGAGCAATGAGCGCCGGGATGCGCGTGCGGTGGGGACCGTCGCGAAAGGCGATGATGCCAAGCTCCTCGAAGCGCTTGAGCGTACGCGAAAGGCTGGCCTCTTTCCGGCCCGTCAAAGCCGCGAGTTCGCGCACGGACGCAGGCTTGTGACGACGGATCGCATCGAGGACGGCAAGGTTACCCGCAGACAGCAGCTTGACCATGGTTTCGGCCGACGCTTGATCGATCGCGGCGGACTGCGCCGTTGCTTCGCTGGAGAACCACCTTTTCGGCGTCTCGCGGGCACCGGCCTGATCGCGCACAACGCGCTTGGTCCACTCGGCAAACTCGCGAAGCGAGCCGACCTTATAGGTCATTGGGGATTTCTTTTTCATCGAGCGTCCTTTTTACCTCCTGCCAGAAATCTTCAAGTAGCTGCATCGCCGTCGTGAAATTGTAAGGGCGGCCTTTGTCCTTCCCTGTGCGGTGCCAATGGTCATAGGCTATGCGCTTCCGCCTGTAACTTCGGCCCGGCGCCTGAACGGCATGCGCGTTATCAAACCGCACCCAGGACGCGCCGCCGCGTTTCGGACGCAATACAAGGGCATAACTGATCCCGTGCGGGCGCTCCGCGGTTGGGTCGGTGCGCCGGATGGTGAACTCGACAATGACCCCGGAGGCCATCTCGAACTCAGCGCCGTCCAAGGCAAGCAGCGACTCAAGCTCCTCTTCATCCATATTATAACATACCATGATAAGTTATGATAATCGAGGCAAAGGCGTCGCCACGGCCTTTGCGGGAGGTAACCAAGGCTCGATCACACCCCCATCGCCATTCCTACCACCCGCTCGAACCAGCGCCCAGGCAAAAACCGCTTCAACGGCGCGACGATGCGCTGGCCCGGCATGCCCACCGTGTAGCGCGGCGCGGGCGAGGACATGGCCAACACCTTCGCCACAAGCTGCGCCACGCGCTCGGGCGGCGGCGCCTTGGCCTCGTCCTTCTCCTGCGCCGCCTTGAAGCGTTCGAAAGCGTCGCGATAGGCGGGGTTGGTCGAAGCATCCGCGACGATGCGGCGGCGGGCGGCGAGCGCGCTCGCATGGTCGCCGGGCTCGATCAGCACCACGCGGATGCCGAGCTGCCGCGTCTCGAAGCGCAGCGCCTCGCTCATTCCCTCGACGGCGAATTTGCTGGCGCTGTAGAGGCCGCTGAAAGGCGTGCCGAAGAGGCCGGAGAGCGAGCTGATGTTGACGATGGCGCCGCCGCCCTGGCGCCGCATCGCCGGCAGCACCGCGCGGCAGACTCGCAGCACGCCGAAGAAATTCGTCTCCATCTGCGCCTTGGCCTCGGCGATCGCGGTGTCCTCGACCGCGCCCATGATCGCCCAGCCCGCGTTGTTGACCGCGGCGTCGATGCGGCCGGCCCGCGCCAGCACCGCGGCGACGCCACGCTCGACCGAGGCGTCGTCATCGACGTCGAGCGCGATCATCTCGATCCCGGGAGCGGCGATCGGCGCACCGCTGCGGCTCGTGCCGAAGACGCGCCAGCCTTGCGCCGCGAGCGCCGCGGCGATCGCTTGGCCGATGCCGGAAGAAGCGCCGGTGACCAGCACCACCTTGTCCCGCCGGTCTTGCTTCTGGGCGCTGCTCATCGGCGTCTCCCTTCTGGTTGGCGGATGTCAGCGTGATTTTACATAAACTGCGCTGCTTTTTTTGCGGCGGAAGGGCAGGCGCCGAAGCGGGGATTACGCCCGTGCCGCCCGCCTATAAACTTCAGCGTTTCGAAGCCCTTGGAGAATTTTCCAATGACCCGCCGCAGCCTGTCTTTGCGCCTGGGCGCCTCGCTCCTGGCGCTCCTTGCCGGCATCGCCGCCGCCACCGCCCAGGCCCCGCCGCCGCCCGCCCCGCCCCCGGGAGCGCCGCCGCCGCCCCCAGGCGCCCCGCCGCCTTCCGGTGCGCCCTCGGCGCCCGCCATCCCGGCGCCGCAGGTCGAGGTCGTCCCCGCCCCGCCGCCGGGCGCCTGGGTATGGGAGCCCGGCGGCTGGCATTGGAACGGCTATCGCTGGGTCTGGCGGCCCGGTCATTACGTCCATCCGCATCCCCATGCCGTCTGGGTGCCCGGCGCCTGGGCCTGGCGCGGCGGCGCCTGGGTGTGGGTTGGCGGCCACTGGCGCTGAGCCCCGACCCCTGGCGGGGGTAGCAACCGCCGCGGGTGGCGGCTAGAATTATTGTCTGCCACTCCCTTTCGAGGCCACCCCCGCCGGCATGAGCGGCGTCCAGACCATCCCCGTCGCCGCCGATGACGGCGAGCTGCGGCTCGACCGCTGGTTCCGGCGGCATTTCCCCGGCCTCGGCCATGGCAGGCTGGAGAAGCTGCTGCGCACCGGCCAAGTGCGCGTCGACGGTCACCGCGCCAAATCCGGCGACCGGGTGGCGCCCGGCCAGCTCATCCGCGTGCCGCCGCTGGGCGAGGCCGCGCCGCCGCCGCGCGCCGCGCCGCCCGCGCCTCGGCCGCGCGACGTGGCGATGCTCGAACGCTCGGTGCTGCACATCGACGACGACGTTATCGTCATCGACAAGCCGCCGGGCCTTGCCGTCCAGGGCGGCACCAACACCGAACGCCATCTCGACGCCATGCTCGACGCGCTGCGCTTCGGCGCCGCCGAGCGGCCGCGCCTCGTCCATCGCCTCGACCGCGATACCAGCGGCGTGCTGGTGCTGGCGCGCACCGCCCGCGCCGCGGCGGCGCTCGCCGAAGCCTTCCGCGGCAAGGCGGCGCGCAAGATCTATTGGGCGGCGGTGGTGGGCCTGCCCAAGCCGCGGCGCGGCCGCATCGACCAGAAGCTGGCGAAGCTGCCCGGACGCGCCGGCGAGCGCGTCGCCCCCGACGAGGAGGAAGGCAAGCGCGCCGTCACCTATTACCGCACCGTCGCCCATGCCGGCGACAAACTCGCCTGGCTGGTACTGCAGCCGCTCACCGGGCGCACGCATCAGCTCCGCGCCCATTGCGTGACCCTCGGCACGCCCATCCTCGGCGACGGCAAATATGGCGGCGCCGCGGCGCATCCCGCGGGCGTGCCGCATGCACGCGCGCTGCATCTTCACGCCCGCGCGCTGTCGCTGCCGCATCCCGCCGGCGGCCGGCTCGAAGTCGTGGCGCCGCTGCCACCCCATATGCGCGAGACCTGGGCGTTCTTCGGCTTCGACGAGGCCGAGGAGCGCGATCCCTTCACCGATCTCGCGCCCGAGCGATGAAGCGTTTCTACCGCACGGTGACGGTGGCGGCGGAAGCCGGCGGCTTCGCCGTCAGCCTCGACGACAAGCCGCTGCGCACGCCGGCCAAGGCGCCGCTCATCCTGCCGAGCCGCACGCTCGCCGAGGCGATCGCCGAGGAATGGCGGGCGCAGGGTCTGGAGGTGAAGCTCGACGAACTGGGGCTGACGCGCCTTGCCAGCACCGCGATCGATCTCGTGAGCCAGCGGCATCGCGAAGTCGCGGCGGAGGTTGCGAAATATGCCGGCACCGATCTCGTCTGCTATCGCGCGAGCCACCCGCCCGAGCTTGCCCGGCGCCAGCACGAAGCCTGGCAGCCGCTGATCGACTGGGCGACCTTGCGCTATGACGCGCCGCTCGAGACCACGGTCGGCGTCGTGCCGATCGTGCAATCCGCCGTCGCCTTGCGCGCGCTTGCCGCGGCGGCGGAGAGCTACGCGCCGCTGGAGCTTGCGGCGCTCCATCTGGCGACGACGGCCTGCGGCTCGCTGGTGGTGGCGCTGGCGCTGATCGAAGGGCGGCTCGACGTCGAAGGCGCCTTCGCCGCCTCCCAGCTCGACGAGAGCTTCGAGATCGAGCAATGGGGCGAGGACGCCGAGCAGACCCAGCGCCGCGCCGCGCTCAAGGCCGACATGGCGCTGGCGCACGGCTTCATACGGCTATTGCGCGGCTGACCGCCGGCCAAACGTCTCGCCCCATCCATTGCGCCGGCGCGCCCAATTCGCCGACGACCCACTCGACCACATACTGGGCAAGGTCGGTGTCGCTCAGGAATTTGGCCAAGCCCTCCTTGGCGAACCCTTCCGCGAGCCGGTCCAGATCGTCCGTTTCGCCCAAAATCGAGCCCCCCGAAGGTAGGGATCCAGCGTCCCCGCCGCCCGATAGTGCTGTCAAGGCGGTTTTCAACCACCCTCTTTCCGCCGGGGCCGAAGCCTTGGGCTGGCGCTAACCGCCGGTTTGGTGCTATCTCCAATCCCATCCCGTGGGAAAACCGGGGAGCGACGGGAGCATGCAGGAGATTCTTCGCCAGCTCGAGGAGAAGCGCGCGGCGGCGCGCGGCGGCGGCGGCGAGCGCCGCGTCCAGGCGCAGCACGCCAAAGGCAAGCTCACCGCGCGCGAGCGCCTCGAGCTGCTGTTCGACGCCGGCTCCTTCGAGGAATGGGACATGTTCGTCGAGCACCGCTCGACCGATTTCGGCATGGCCAAGCAGAAGATCCCCGGCGACGGCGTGGTCACCGGCTACGGCACGGTGAACGGCAGGCTGGTCTTCGCCTTCAGCCAGGACTTCACCGTCTTCGGCGGCGCGCTGTCGGAGGCCCATGCGGAGAAGATCTGCAAGGTGATGGACCACGCGATGAAGGTCGGCGCGCCGATCATCGGCCTCAACGACAGCGGCGGCGCGCGCATCCAGGAAGGCGTCGCCTCGCTCGCCGGCTATGCCGAGGTGTTCGAGCTGAACGTCCTTGCCTCGGGCGTCGTGCCGCAGATATCGCTGATCATGGGCCCCTGCGCCGGCGGCGCGGTCTATTCGCCGGCGATGACCGATTTCCTCTTCATGGTCAAGGACAGCTCCTACATGTTCGTCACCGGCCCGGACGTGGTGAAGACGGTGACGCATGAGGCGGTGACGCACGAGGAGCTGGGCGGCGCCGTCACCCACGCCTCGCGCTCGGGCGTCGCCGATCTCGCCTTCGAGAACGACGTCGAGGCGCTGCTGCAGCTCCGCCGCTTCATCGATTTCCTGCCGCCGTCCAACCGCGCCAAGCCGCCGGTGCGGCCGAGCTGGGATTCGCCCGAGCGCGAGGACATGTCGCTCGACACGCTGGTCCCGGCCAATCCCAACAAGCCCTACGACATGCGCGAGCTGATCGAGAAAGTGGCCGATGAAGGCGATTTCTTCGAGCTGCAGCCGAGCTACGCCCGCAACATCATCATCGGCTTCGCGCGCATGGAAGGCTCGACCGTCGGCATCGTCGCCAACCAGCCGATGGTGCTGGCCGGGTGCCTCGACATCGACAGCTCGCGCAAGGCGGCGCGCTTCGTGCGTTTTTGCGATTGCTTCAACATCCCGATCGTCACCTTCGTCGACGTGCCGGGGTTCCTGCCGGGCACGGCGCAGGAATATGGCGGCATCATCAAGCACGGCGCCAAGCTGCTCTACGCCTTCGCCGAGGCGACCGTGCCCAAGATCACGATCATCACCCGCAAGGCCTATGGCGGCGCCTATGTCGTCATGAGCTCCAAGCACCTGCGCGGCGACGTCAACTTCGCCTGGCCCTCGGCCGAGATCGCGGTGATGGGACCCAAGGGCGCGGTCGAGATCATCTTCCGCAGCGATCTCGGCGATCCCGCCAAGATCGAGGCGCGCACCGAGGAATATCGCCAGAAATTCGCCAACCCCTTCGTCCTCGGCAGCCGCGGCTTCATCGACGACGTCATCATGCCGCACGGCACGCGGCGCCGCATCTGCCGCTCGCTCGCCATGCTGCGCGAGAAGCAATTGGCAACCCCCTGGAAGAAGCACGACAACATCCCGCTATGACGATGCTCGCGATCGCCGGCGCCGCCCCCCACCCCAACCCTCCCCCTCAAGGGGGGAGGGGGAAAATAACGCACGTCAAAATCCCCTCCCCCCTTGAGGGGGAGGGTAAGGGTGGGGGGGACTGACGCCGGCATGTTCAGAAAAATCCTCATCGCCAATCGCGGCGAGATCGCCTGCCGGGTGATCCGCACCGCGCGCCGCATGGGCATCCGGACCGTCGCCGTCTATTCCGACGCCGATGCCGATGCGCTGCACCGGCGCATGGCCGACGAATCCGTCCATATCGGCCCGCCGGCGGCGGTGGAGAGCTATCTCCGGATCGACCGCATCCTGGACGCCTGCCGCAAGACCGGCGCCGAGGCGGTGCATCCGGGCTACGGCTTCCTGTCGGAGAAGGCGGCTTTCGCTGAGGCGCTCGGCAAGGCCGGCATCGTCTTCATCGGGCCGAACACGCACGCCATCGCCGCCATGGGCGACAAGATCGAATCGAAGAAGCTCGCCAAGGCGGCCGGCGTCTCCACCATTCCGGGCCATCTCGCCGTCATCCCCGACGCCGAGGCCGCGGTGGGCATCGCGCGCGCCATCGGCTATCCCGTGATGATCAAGGCCTCGGCCGGCGGCGGCGGCAAGGGCATGCGCATCGCGCGCAACGACGCCGAGGCGCGCGACGGCTTCCGCTCGGCCAGCAACGAGGCGCGATCCAGCTTCGCCGACGACCGCGTCTTCCTCGAGAAATACATCGAGGAGCCGCGCCACATCGAGATCCAGGTGCTGGGCGACGCGCATGGCCACGTGATCCATCTGGGCGAGCGCGAATGCTCGATCCAGCGCCGCCACCAGAAGGTGATCGAGGAAGCGCCGAGCCCGTTCCTCGACGAGGCGACGCGCGCGGCGATGGGGGCGCAGGCGGTGGCGCTGGCCAAGGCGGTGGACTACCGCTCGGCCGGCACCGTCGAGTTCATCGTCGACCGGCTGCGCAATTTCTATTTCCTCGAGATGAACACGCGGCTCCAGGTGGAGCATCCCGTGACCGAGCTGGTCACCGGCCTCGACCTCGTCGAATGGATGATCCGCATCGCCGCCGGCGAGCGGCTGACGCTGCACCAATCCGACATCCGGCTCGAGGGCTCGGCGATCGAGGCGCGGCTCTATGCCGAGGATCCCTTGCGCGGCTTCCTGCCCTCGGTCGGCCGGCTGACGCGCTACCTGCCGCCCGAAGGCGACGGCATCCGCGTCGATACCGGCGTCTTCGAAGGCGCCGAGATCAGCATCTATTACGACCCGATGATCGCCAAGCTGGTGGGCTATGGCGGAAGCCGGCGGGAGGCGACGCAGCGGCTGGGCGAGGCGCTCAACGCCTATTGCATCCGCGGGCTCTCGCACAACGTCGCTTTCCTCGCCGCGGTGCTGCGCAAGGAGCGCTTTGCCGCGGGCCGGCTTTCGACCAATTTCATCGCCGAAGAATTTCCCCACGGCTTCACCGGCGTCGAGATCACGCCGGAAGCGATGGACGAAGCGATCACGGTGGCCGCCGCGGCGCAGCACATCCTCGCCGAGCACGAGGCGCGCATCGGCGGCCAGCTCGCCGGCCACGGCCGTGTCGTGCCGAAGGATTGGGTGGTGTGCCTCGGCGAGGCGCAGCACCGCGTCGCCGCCAGGCGCGAGAACGGCGCCATCGCCGTGACCCACGCGCAAGGCCGGCGCCGCGTCGTGTCGACCGGCTGGCAGCCGGGCCAGCCGCTGTTCCGCGGCAGGATCGACGCGGCGCCGGTGATCTTCCAGCTCGACCGCGACGGCGTCGGCTTCCGCCTGACGCGCGACGGCGCGAGCCTCGGCATGAAGGTGCTGCCGCCGCGCGCGGCGGAGCTTTTGTCGCAAATGCCGGTGAAGCCCGTGCCCGACCTCTCGCGCTTCCTGCTGTCGCCGATGCCGGGCCTGCTCGTCTCCATCGCCGTCGATGAGGGCGAGGAGGTCAAGGCCGGCGAAGAGCTGGCGGTGGTCGAGGCGATGAAGATGGAGAACGTGCTGCGCGCCGAGCGCGACGGCACCGTGACAAAGCTGCGCGCCAAGCCCGGCGACAGCCTTGCCGTCGACCAGGTCATCCTCGAATTCGGCTGAGGCGGCGGTGACGGTCGCGGCGGCCTTGCGCCTTGTCATCACCGGCCGCGTCCAGGGCGTGGGCTTCCGCGCCTGGACGAGGCACGAGGCGCGCCGCCGGCGCTTGCGCGGCTGGGTGCGCAACCGCTTCGACGGCAGTGTCGAGGCGCTGCTCATCGGCGCCGCCGAGGCGGTCGAGGCGCTCGCCCAGGAGTGCGCACGCGGCCCGAGCCTGGCGCAGGTCGAGGCGGTGCGCCGGTTTCCCGACGAGGATGACGGCTCCCCGGATTTCAGCGAGCGGGCAACGGCTTAGCGTGGCCGATCGGTCACTTGTCGATTCCCAAGGGACATGCTATATCAATCTTTGATATATCAAAGATTGATATACAAAGGAAACCAATGGCGACCAATGTTCATCTGACACCCGAGCTGGAGCGTTTCGCCCGCGATTGCGTCAAGGGTGGTCGCTACAACAATGTGAGCGAAGTCGTCCGTTCGGCACTGCGCCTCCTCCAGGAGGCGGAGGAGCGGCGGCGCCAATTCAAGGCCATGCTGCAGGAGGCGGAGCAAGAGGCTCAGCGCGATGGCACCGTCAGCGTCGACAGCGTTCTCTCCGAGATCGATGGGATCATCGACGATCTTGAGCGATGATCCCGGCCACGCTTGCACCGCGCGCCCGACGCGATCTGCTCGCCGCGGTGCGGTGGATTGCCGCCGACAATCCTGCCGCGGCACGCGCCTTGCGCGAGGCCGTTGCCAGAGCGGCCCGGCACATCGGCGAGCATTCGCAGGTCGGCAGGCTGCGCCCCGATCTCGCCGACGAGCCCTATCGCTTCCTGATGCTGACCGGCTTCCCCTACCTTCCGGTCTACAATTCGGCACAGACGCCGCCCGTGATCCTTCGCGTTCTTCATGGCGCGCGAGACCTGCCGGGATTATTGCGTGATCTCTGACTGCCGCTCCCGCAATTCCTTCCTGCCGCAAGATCCTTCATGGCCGAAACCCAGCTTCACCTGCTGAAGAGCCGGCGCTTCCTGCCGCTCTTCATCACGCAATTCCTCGGCGCGGTGAACGACAATCTGCTGAAGACCGCGCTGGTGACGCTGGTGACCTATCGGACCTTCACCGATCCCACGACGACCAAGATCGTCGTCGCCATCGCCACGGCGATCTTCATCGCTCCCTATTTCATCGCCTCGGCCACCGCCGGCCAGCTTGCCGACAAAGTCGAGAAGGCGGGGCTCATCCGCGCCGTCAAGCTGTGGGAAGTCGGCGTCATGGTGCTGGCGGCGGCGGGCTTCGGCCTCGGCGGCGAGGCCTTCGTCGCTTTCGAGCTGGCCGTGCTCCTCCTCCTCGGCGTGCAGGCGACCTTCTTCGGGCCGGTCAAATACGGCATCCTGCCGGAGCTGTTGGGGCGCGAGGATTTGATGGGCGGCAACGCGCTCGTCGAGGCCGGCACCTTCCTCGCCATCCTGCTCGGCACCATCGCCGGCGGGCTGTTGATCCTCCTGCCCGGCGGCGAGGCCATCGTCTCGACGGCGCTTCTCGCCTTCGCGCTTGCCGGCTGGGCCGCGAGCCGCCTCATCCCGCGCAGCCGGGGCGCCGCGCCGGATCTGCGCATCAATCCCAACATCTGGGCCGAGACCCTGGCGATCATTCGCTTCGCCCGCGAGCGGCGCGAGCTGTGGCTGTCGATCCTCGCGATTTCCTGGTTCTGGCTGGTGGGCGCGGTGTTCCTGTCGCAATTCCCCACCTATGCCAAGGACACGCTCGGCGCCAACGCCGATGTCGAGACGCTGTTCCTCGCCATGTTCTCGGTCGGCATCGGCGCCGGCTCGATCCTCTGCGGCCGGCTGCTGCGCGGCGAGGTGAGCGCCCGGCTGGCGCCGCTGGGCGCCTTCGGCATGGCGGTCTTCAGCCTCGATCTCTACGGCGTCAGCGCGCGCATCGGCAGCGGCGGGGGCGCGCTGATCGGCATCGGGGACTTTCTCTCCCATGCCGCCGATTGGCGGCTGCTCGCCGACCTCTTCCTGATCTCGGCCTGCGGCGGTCTTTTCACCGTGCCGCTCTATGCGCTGCTCCAGGCCCGCAGCGAGGAGAGCCACCGCTCGCGCGTCGTCGCCGCCAACAACGTGCTGAACGCCCTCTTCATCGTCGTCTCCGGCGCGCTGAGCGCGGTGATGCTGAAGCTCGGCCTCACCGTGCCGCAAATCTTCCTTGCCGTGGGGCTTGCCAACACGGGCGCGGCGCTTCTCGTGCTGCGGCTGCGCAAAGCGGGTTAATGCGGCGGCCATTCCGGCGCGTCATGGCCGAGCGGCACCGGCGGCCTCGTCCAACGCGCCGGCGTCTCGGCCATCCGCGCCGCCGGCGCCAGATGGCGCAGACGCCCGAAGGATGACGGCATCTCCTCGCTGAAGCCGGCGATCTCCGCCTCCGGCATCTCCTTCGGCGCGGCGGCGGCCTCGGCCGCATCGAGCAGGCCCTGATCGCAAATCCATTGCCCCGTCCGCGCCAGCGAGACGCGCACGCGCCAGCTCCCGCCTTCGCGCGCCCGGCGCAGCAGCGCCGTGATCGCGCCCAACGCCATGAGATAGCCGCTGACATAGTCGATGGCCTGGACCGGCATCAGGCGCGGCGCGCCGGCGCCCTCGATCAGCGCCAGGCCGCTCGCGCATTGCACGATGGTGTCGAAGCCGCGCCGCGTCGACCACGGGCCGAGCCGGCCCCAGGCGGAAAGCTCGACCACCACGATCCCCGGCCTGAGCCGCGCCAGCGCCTCGGCGCCGAAGCCGCGCCGGGCGAGCGCGCCCGGGCGGTAGCCTTGCACGAACACGTCGGCGCCGCCGTCGCGGGCGAGGGCGGCGAGCCGCGCGCCATCCTCCTCCCGCCGCAAGTCGAGAAAGGCCGCGCGCTTGCCGAGGCCGGTGTCGATGTCCATATCGCGCTTGGACGGCAGATGCGGCGCCGAGATCTTCAGCACCTCGGCGCCATGCTCGGCAAGCGTGCGCGCGCCGGTCGGGCCCGCGAGCACGCGCGTGAGATCGAGCACGCGCATGCCCGCCAGCGGCCGGTCGGCGGCGGCCGGCGCCTCCGGCGGCGCATCGCCGATGCGCTCGATCTCGAGCAGCTTCAGCCTCGCCACCGCCGCCCTTTGCGGATGGGCGTGCCATTCCTCGCGCGAGCGCACCAGCGCGGCGCAACCGCCGGCCTCGTGCACGGCGTCCTCGAGCGCCAAACCCTCCCAGCCGGCGACGGCCGCCGCAACCGCTTGGCGCATGACGCCCGAGGCGAGCCCCAGCGCCTCCAGCGCCGCGGCGCGGTGGTTGGGGAAATTGCAATGCAACATCACCGCGCGCCCGTCGCGCGCGTCATAGAACCCGCTTATGGGATCGAAGACGTCCTTGGGCGGCGCGCCGTCGATGCGCAAGAGGCGGAGGCTACGCAGCGCCGCCACCGCATGGCGAAGGTCGACGGCGATCGCCTGGCGCGGCCGGCCCGAGCGCGCCGCGTGGATCTCCGCCGCGGCAACCGCGGCGGCCGCGATGGCGGCGGCGCCGGCGGCGCCGATGCGGAATCGCGTCGCCAGCACGGGATCGGCGCCGGTAAACGCGACCGATTGGGCCGCCTCCGCCGGCAGACCGGCAAGGCTCAGGAGCTCCGAAAGAGCGACGTAGGGCATGGCGCGTCGGCGTCCAGCCTACACCGTCGCGGCACCGCCGGCACGGGCTGCGAGCAAAGCGAGCGCTCCTCGATCCGGGCGGGTCCGCCCGGATCGAGGGCGCGCGGTCAGCCCGCCGCCGGGATCACGGCGTCTCGCAGGAGGCGCAGGGCGCGAAGGCGACGCCGCGGAACACTTCACCCGAACGCGAAGCCTGAAGCGTCACGAAGGTCTCCAACCCGTCATCGGGAAACCCGCCTTCGGGCGGCAGCGGCAGCGAGGTTGCCGCGAGCCGGTCGGTGATCGCCACCAGCCGGGTCGGATCGGGCTCGCCGCCGGAGATCGAGCTGGTCTGGGCGGTGATGGCGTAGATGGTGACGGTGCCCTCGCCATTGACGCGGCCGGTCAGGTTGCGCAGGCCGGTGGTATAGGTCGGCACGCCATAGCCGGGGACATCCACCGGCTGGTTCAGGCCGAGGCCATCCTGAAGCACATAGTCGAGCGTCCACACGCCGCCGATCAGGCTCCATTTCTGGAGACCCGCCAGCGGGTCGCTGACGAGATCGGTATAGGTGGTCGTGCCGTCGCTGGTGGTGGAGGAGATCACGGTCCCGCCGGGCTCGGTCGTGGTGATGGTGGAGTTTCCTTCATCGGCGACATAGAGCGTGTTCGCATCGGCGAAGAAGAAGCCGAAGGGGGTGAGCGGCGAGCTGGCGCCGGTGATCGGGTTGGTCGCCTGCGTCCCCAAGAGCTGGACGATGGTGTTGGTCGTCCCGCCGGTCGGGACGCCGTTGCCGGTTCCGTCCTCGACCTGGAAGACGCCGTCATCGCCGTTGCCGCCGCTGCCCTTGGAGACGTAGAGATTGCCGTTGAAGATGCCGATGCCGCGCCAGTTGTTGTCCTTGATATGCTGCTTGGCCGATTCGTCGGGGCGATCGGTGGCAAGATAGGTGCCGAGCTGGATCGATGACGACGATCCCGGATGGCCGAGGCGCGCACCGATGGTCGTGCCGGGTCCGGTCACGGGCGTGGTCTTGTTCTCGGTGCTGTCGGCATTGCCCGCCATGTAGAACTGGGTGCCGTCGATGCTGATGGCGCCGCGCGGATTGTCGCCGCTATAGGCGTCATTCTCGTTCTGGACCAGGAAGGTGCCGTCATATTTGACCAGCGCCACGGCGCGGTCGAAGAACGGGCCGGCCGCTCCGGTGATCTGCGCCGCGGCGAGCGTGGTCTCGGAATTGGACACGCCCTCGACGCCGACGGGGCCGACATAGCCCATATAGGTGAGGAACTGGCCGTTGGTGGAGAGGTGCAGCGAGCCTTCGGATTTCGAGCTGAAGCTCGTCGTGATGATGGTGCCGCGGGCGCTGTTCTGGGTCAGCGGAAAGCTGGCGAGGCGAGGCGAGAACGGCACCGTCAGGTAGCTGTCGAGAAAGATGCTGCCTTGGATGCCGCTCACATTGGGATCGTTGAAAATGGTGGGGAAGGTCTCGCCGGCGCGCGCCGGATTGGTGTCGCCGTTGTAGACGATGCGGCTCACCACCAGGGTGTCGGGGATGAAGGCGTTCTGGGCCATGCCCGGCGCGAGCGCGCCGCTCATCGCCAGGGCCGTGCCGGCCAAGAGGCCGGCGCGCCCGGCGAGGATCGTCTGACGAAACATGCGGGGTCTCCTCCGAAATCAGGTCTGGCGGCGGAGACAAGCTATCGGCGGGATATGACGATCCGATCGTCAAGGCGTGACGGTTTGATGATGACGGCGAGTCCTCGGAAACAAAAAGGGCAGCCCGCGGGCTGCCCTTTGGCCGGAGGGAAGGGACCGGCGTCAGGCGGCCTCTTCCTCGGAGCCCTCCGCGGTCTGGACCGGGCCCGAATCCTGGCCCTTGGCCTCGACGTCGCGGTCGACCAGCTCGATCACCGCCATGGCCGAGGCGTCGCCGTAGCGGAAGCCGGCCTTCAGCACCCGCGTATAGCCGCCGGCGCGCGCCTTGTAGCGCTCCGCCAGCGTCGTCATGACCTTGTCGGCAAGCTTCGCGTCCTGCAACGTGGCGATGAGCTGGCGGCGCGCGTGCAGGCCGCCGCGCTTGCCGAGCGTGATCAGCCTTTCGACCACGGGGCGAAGATCCTTCGCCTTGGGCAAGGTGGTGGTGATCTGCTCGTGCTTCAGCAGCGCGTGGGCGAGATTGTCGAACATGGCCTTGCGGTGGGCCGAGGTGCGGCTGAAGCTGCGGCCGTGCAGACGATGACGCATGGCGGGACCCTCGCGGCGCTCAATAGGGCTCTTCGAGGCGCTTGGCGAGCTCCTCGATGTTCTCGGGCGGCCAGTTCGGGATCTCCATGCCGAGATGGAGTCCCATCTGCGCCAGCACCTCCTTGATCTCGTTGAGCGACTTGCGGCCGAAATTGGGCGTGCGCAGCATCTCCGCCTCGGTCTTCTGCACGAGGTCGCCGATATAGACGATGTTGTCGTTCTTGAGGCAGTTGGCCGAGCGCACCGAAAGCTCGAGCTCGTCCACCTTGCGCAAGAGGTTCTTGTTGAAGGGCAGCTCGTGCGCCGGCACTTCCTCGGTCGCGGCGCGCGGCTCCTCGAAATTGATGAAGAGCTGCAACTGGTCCTGCAGGATGCGCGCGGCGAGCGCCACCGCGTCCTCCGGCGTCACCGCGCCGTTGGTCTCGATGCGCATGGAGAGCTTGTCGTAGTCGGTGCGCTGGCCGACGCGGGTGTTGTCGACGCGGTAGCTGACCTTGAGCACCGGGCTGAAGAGCGCGTCGACCGGGATGAGCCCGATCGGCGAATCCTCGGGCCGGTTCTCGGTCGCGGGCTTGTAGCCCTTGCCGGTCTCGACCGTGAATTCCATGGAGATCCTGGCGGCGCTGTCGAGCGTGCAGATCAGCGCGTCGGGATTCATCACCTCGATGTCGTGGCCGGTCTCGATCATGCTGGCGCGGACCTCGCCCGGCCCTTGCGCCTTGAGGCGCATGCGCTTCGGCCCCTCGCCATGCATCCGGAGCGCGATGCCCTTGACGTTGAGGACGATGTCGGTGATGTCCTCAAGCACGCCCGGCAGCGAGGAGAATTCGTGCAGCACGCCCTCGATCTGCATCGAGCTGATCGCCGCGCCCTGCAAGGAGGACAGCAGCACGCGCCGGAGCGCGTTGCCGAGCGTCAGGCCGAAGCCGCGCTCCAGCGGCTCGGCGACGACGGTGGCGACCCGCGTCGGATCGTCCCCGGGCTCGACCGAGAGCTGCTTGGGTTTGGTCAGCGCTTGCCAGTTCTTCTGAATCACGAGCGGAACCTCATGCCGTTTGGCGCGACGGGGACGCCGCTGCCATCAATTCCGGACGCGGCGGCCGCCGGGAGAGCGGCAAGCGCGTCCACGCGGCGCGGCGCCCGGGCGCCGGCCGACCTGCTCAGACCCGGCGCCGCTTGGGCGGCCGGCACCCATTATGCGGGATCGAGGTGACGTCGCGGATCGACGTCACCGCGAAGCCCACCGCCTGCAATGCGCGCAGCGCCGATTCCCGGCCGGAGCCGGGCCCCTTGACCTCGATCTCGAGCGTGCGCATGCCGTGCTCCATCGCCTTGCGGCCGGCATCCTCGGCGGCGACCTGCGCGGCATAAGGGGTCGATTTGCGCGAGCCCTTGAAGCCCATGGTTCCCGCCGACGACCAGGCGATGGTGTTGCCCTGCGCGTCGGTGATGGTGATCATGGTGTTGTTGAAGGTGGCGTTGACATGCGCCACGCCGGACGTGATGTTCTTGCGTTCGCGACGGCGCAGACGCGGCGCTGCAGCAGGCTTCGCCATATCTCTTCCAATCCCCGGGGATTACTTGGTCACCGTCTTCTTGCCGGCGATCGGCCGCGCCGGCCCCTTGCGGGTGCGTGCGTTGGTATGCGTGCGCTGGCCGCGCACCGGCAGCCCCTTGCGGTGGCGCAGACCGCGGTAGCAGCCGAGATCCATCAGCCGCTTGATGTTCATCGCCACCTGGCGCCGGAGATCGCCCTCGACCGTGTGGTCGCGATCGATCAGCTCGCGGATGCGCAGCACCTCGTCGTCGGTCAGCTCATGCACCCGGCGCTGCTCCGGAATGCCGAGCTGGGCGCAGATCTTCTCGGCCGTCGTGCGGCCGATGCCGTGGATGTACATGAGCCCAATCGGAACCCGCTTCTGGCTCGGGATGTTGACGCCAGCAATACGCGCCACCTGCGCTTCTCCTTAGGTGTGATGTCCGGCAATGCAAAGCCGCGGCAGAACCGAGGGCGCGCATTATAGGAATCTGCGGCTCAAAGTCAATGGTCTCACAGGCTTAGGCCCTATGTAGCGATTTCCCGGATTTTTGCAACCGGGACGCCCGGTCCAGCCGGCAGCTTGGCTGGGGGGCCGATCACCGCCCCTTGGCGGCCTCCGCGAGCTCGACGCTGAATTGTGCCTGGAGATCCATGGCGATGCAGACCACGACCAGGAGGGTGGTGCCGCCGAAATAGAACGGTAGCCCGTATTGCGCCACCAGGATCTCCGGCAAGGTGCAGACCAATGCCAGATAAAGCGCCCCCACAAGGGTCAGCCGGGTGAGCACGCCGGTGAGATGGTCGGCCGCCTGCCGCTCCTCCTCATAGCCTGGAATGAAACCCGCATAATTGCGCAACGTCTCCGCCATATTCCTCGGCCGGAAGATCAACGCCGTATAGAGGAAGCAGAATCCGCCGATCAGCACCGCATAGGCCAGGAGGTAGCCGGGTTGTCCGCGGCTGAGATGGGCGAAGAGCCAATCCATCCAGTCCGCCTGAGCCTCCACGCGGTAGCTGGCGAAGGTCGCCGGCAGCAGCAGGAGCTGAGGGACAATGAAGAGAGGGATGATCCCCGCCTGATTGAGCTTCAGCCGGAGATAGGCGCCCTCGCCCTCGAACATCCTGTCGGCGAGGAGCCGCGGGCGGTAGTGCACCCGGATGCTCCGTTGCGCGCTTTCCATGAACACGATGAAGACGACGATGGCGGCGGCGAGCAGGAGGAACAAGAGGATGAACTGTGTCGACAGCGCACTGATGCGGCCAAGCTCGAGCAGCGAGCCCAGTGCCGCCGGCATGCGCGCAACGATGCCGGTGAAGAGGAGAAGCGCATAGCCGTTGCCGATGCCACGCGCGGTGATCTGCTCGCCGAGCCACATCAGGAAGACAGTGCCGCCGGTGAGCGTGATCACCGTGGTGAAGCGGAAGAACAGGCCGGGATCGATCACCGGCGAGCGCCCGCCGCCCGCGCTTTCGAGCCCGACGGCGATGCCGTAGGCCTGGAGGGCAGCAACCACGACGGCGGCAGCACGTATGTATCGATCGAACGTCCTGCCGCCCCTCCGGTTCAACGCGCCGAAGCGTGGCCAGAGCGCGCCCAGCAGGAGCGCCCAGAACGAGACGGTGAGGTAAGGCATGATGTGGAGGGCGAAGATGCTCATATGCCCGAGCGCGTCGCCCGAGAACATGTCGACCTTGCCGAGGAAGCCGCCGCCGTTGCGGCCGAACATGTCCTGCAGGACATAGAGATCGATGCCCGGAAGCGGGATGTAGGTGCCAAGCCGGTAGATCACCAGCGCCCCGAGGGTGAAGAGCAGCCGCTGCGCCAGCGGTGCTGGGGCGTCGCCAGCCCGCCCGGTCACGGCCGGGCGAGGATCGCCTCGATCTGGCGGCCGACCTCGTCGATATCGGCCATGCCGTCGACCGAGCGCAGCACGCCCTTGCCGCGGTAATAGGGCAGGATGGGGGCGGTTTGCCGGCGATAGGCCTCGAGGCGGATCTTCACCGCCTCGGGCTGGTCGTCGGCGCGGCGGACGAACTCCTTGCCGCCGCAGACGTCGCAGACCCCGTCCTGCTTGGGCCGGTTGAAGCTGTCGTGATAGCTGGCGCCGCATTGGGCGCAGCTAAAGCGGCCGGCGATGCGGTCGATCAGCGCCGCCTCATCGACCGTCATCTCGATGACCGCATCGAGCTTCAGCCCCTTTTCCGCCAGCATGCGATCGAGCGCCTCGGCCTGCGGCACGGTGCGGGGAAAGCCGTCGAGGATGAAGCCCTTGCCGCCCTTGAGGGCGTCGATGCGCCGGGCGATGAGCTCGATGATGATGTCGTCGGAGACCAGCTTGCCGGCGTCCATCACCGCCTGGACCTTCTGGCCGAGCGCACTGCCGGATTTGCGCTCGGCGCGCAGCATGTCGCCGGTGGAAAGCTGGGCGAGACCCAGCTTCTCCTCGAGGCGCTTGGCCTGGGTCCCCTTCCCTGCGCCCGGAGGTCCCAGCAGGATGATGTTCACCCGCGCCTCCCGCGCAGCTTCGCCTTCTTGATCAACCCTTCATATTGATGCGCCAGCAGATGCGAATGGATCTGCGCCACCGTGTCCATGGTGACGCTGACGACGATCAGCAGGCTGGTGCCGCCGAAATAGAAGGGCACGCTGTATTGCGACACCAGGATCTCCGGCAGCACGCAGACCGCGGCGAGGTAGAGCGAGCCCACGACGGTGAGCCGGGTCAGCACGTAGTCGAGATAATCGGCGGTGGTCTTGCCCGGGCGGTAGCCCGGAACGAAGCCGCCATATTTGCGCAGATTGTCGGCCGTCTCGACCGGGTTGAAGACGATCGCGGTGTAGAAGAAGCAGAAGAAGACGATGAGCGCCACATAGAGGAAGATGTAGATCGGGCTGCCGTGGCGCAGATAGATGCTGAACCAGCCGATGATGCCGGTTTGATCGCTGCCGCCGAAGCTGGCAAAGGTCGCCGGCAGCAGCAGCAGAGAGGAGGCGAAGATCGGCGGGATGACGCCCGAGGTGTTGAGCTTCAGCGGCAGATGCGATGCCTCGCCGCCGAACATCTTGTTGCCGACCTGGCGCTTGGGATATTGCACCAGGATGCGCCGCTGCGCCCGCTCCATGTAGACGATGAAGGTGACGACGCCGACGGCGAGCAGCAGGAAGAGCACGATGAAGATGGTCGAGAGCGCTCCGGTGCGGCCGAGCTCGAGCAGCGAGCCCAGCGCCGCCGGCATGCGCGCGACGATGCCGGAGAAGATGATGAGCGAGATGCCGTTGCCGACGCCGCGCGCCGTGATCTGCTCGCCGAGCCACATCAGGAAGACGGTGCCGCCGGTGAGCGTGATCACGGTGGTGAAGCGGAAGAACAGGCCGGGATCGATCACCGGCGAGCGTCCGCCGCCCGCGCCTTCGAGGCCGACGGCGATGCCGTAGGCCTGGACGGCGGCGAGGAGGACGGTGCCGTAGCGGGTGTACTGGTTGAGCTTCTTGCGCCCGACCTCGCCCTCTTTCTTGAGCGCCTCGAGCTGCGGCGAGACCGCGGTCAGAAGCTGCACGATGATCGAGGCCGAGATATAGGGCATGATGTTGAGCGCGAAGATGGTCATGCGACCGAGCGCGCCGCCCGAGAACATGTCGACCATGCCGAGGATGCCGCCGGCGTTGCGGCTGAAGATCTCCTGCAGGATCTGCGGATCGATGCCCGGCAGCGGAATGTAGGTCCCGAGGCGGTAGATCACCAGCGCGCCCAGTGTGAACCAGATGCGGTTCTTGAGCTCGGTCGCCTTGGCGAAGGCGGAGAAATTGATATTCGCCGCAAGCTGTTCGGCGGCTGACGCCATCGATCCCTTCCCGGGGGCCTTCCGCGCCCCCTAGCGTTTAGGCCTCGGCCGGCCGGGCGCCGGTCACCACCACTTTGCCGCCGAGCTTCTCCACCGCGGCGACCGCCGCCTTCGACGCGCCCACCACCTCGATGGTGAGCGGCGTCTTGAGCTCGCCCTTGGCCAGAAGGCGCACGCCATCGCCGACCCGGCGCAACAGGCCGGCGGCGACCAGGGCGGCGCCGTCCACCGTCACATCGGGCTTGAGCCGGCCGGCTTCAAGGGCCGCCTGCAGCCGCCCGAGATTGACGATATGGAATTTCGGCTGGAACTCCTTGCGGTTGAAGCCGCGCTTGGGCAGCCGGCGGTGCAGCGGCGTCTGGCCGCCCTCGAAGCCGTTCAAGGCGACGCCGGTGCGCGCCGTCTGGCCCTTGCCGCCGCGGCCGCTGGTCTTGCCCTTGCCGGAGCCGATGCCGCGGCCGACGCGCTTGTAGCGGTAATGCGCGCCTTTGTTGTCCTTGATTTCGTTGAGCTTCATCGTCCACCGCCTTCGCCCGCGCGGATGCCGCCGTCAGCCGGCCTCGACCCGCACCAGATGCTTCACCCGCTCGATCATGCCGCGCACGGCCGGCGTGTCCTCGAGGACGCGCCGGCGCCGCAGCTTGTTGAGGCCGAGCCCCTTCAAGGTGGCGCGCTGGTAGCTCTCGCGCCCGATCGGGCTGCCGATCTGCGTCACCGTGACCGTCTTCTCCGGCGGCTGCCTGGGCTTGGGCTGGCGCGGCGCCTTGGCCACCAGCGCGGGCTTCGCCGGCTTCGGTTGCGCCGCCCGTGCCGCCCGCGCCGCCGCGGCCCTGGCTTTCTTCGCCGCCTTCTTGGCGGCCTTGCGCGCCGCCTTCTCGGCTGCCGCGGCGGCGAGGTCGCCCTTGGGCGCCGCTTTGGCCTTTGCCGCCTCCGCGGCGGGTTTCGCGGCCTTCGCCTTGCCGGCCGCCTCGCCCTCGGGCTTCGTCTTCTTAGGGGGCTTCTTCTTGTCGTCCTTCTCTTCCGCCATGGCCTACTCCCGCGCCTCGGCCGCGTTGTCGCGCCGGCCGAGGATCTCGCTCACCTTGCGGCCTCGCCGCGCCGCCACCGAGCGGGGGCTCACCGAGCGGCCAAGCGCCTGAAAGGTCGCCTTGATCATGTTGTGCGGGTTGGAGGTGCCGACCGATTTCGCCACCACGTCCTGCACGCCCAGCGCCTCGAAGATGGCGCGCATCGGGCCGCCCGCGATGATGCCGGTGCCGGGCTTCGCCGCGCGCACGATGACCTCGCCGGCGCCGTAGCGGCCGATGATGTCGTGATGGAGCGTGCGGCCCTCGCGCAACGGCACGCGCACCATGGCGCGGCGCGCCTGCTCGGTCGCCTTGCGGATCGCCTCCGGCACCTCGCGCGCCTTGCCGGCGCCGTAGCCGACGCGGCCCTTGCCGTCGCCGACGACGACGATGGCGGCGAAGCCGAAGCGGCGCCCGCCCTTCACCACCTTGGCGACGCGATTGATGCCGACGAGCTTCTCGACGAATTCGCCTTCCTCGCGGTCGCGATCACGGTCGCGCGGCGCCCGATCGCCCTCGCCGCGGCCGCGGCCGCGGCCGCGCGGGCCTCGCTCGCCGCCGCCCGGCGGCCTGCCGCCGCCGGGGGGCCTTGCGCTGCTGCCTGGTGCACGTGCCATGAAGCGCCTTTCCTAGAAGCTGAGGCCGCCCTCGCGGGCGGCGTCGGCCAGGGCCTTGACCCGGCCGTGAAAGAGATAGCCGCCGCGGTCGAACACCACGGCGGTGACGCCGGCGGCCTTGGCGCGCTCGGCCAGCAGCTTGCCCACCGCCGCCGCCGCCGCCCGGTCCGCGCCGGTCTTGAGGTCCTTGCGCAGGTCCTTGTCGAGGCTCGAGGCGGCCGCCAGCGTATGGCCGCGCGCGTCGTCGATCACCTGCGCGTAGATGTGCCGTGAGGAGCGGAACACCGCCAGCCGCGGGCGCCCCTTGGCGACCCGCGAGATGCGATAGCGCACCCGCATCTGGCGGCGGGCGAACAGGGATTTCGCTTTGCTCGTCATCGCTCGGGCCTCGCTATTTCTTCTTGCCTTCCTTGCGGCGGACGTGCTCGGACGCATAGCGGATGCCCTTGCCCTTGTAGGGCTCGGGCTCGCGGTAGGAGCGCAGCACGGCGGCAATCTGCCCGACCTGCTGGCGGTCGGGCCCGGTGATGGTGATCGAGGTCGGCTTCTCGCAGGTGATCTTGATCTCGCCCGGGATCGGGAAGGTGACGTCGTGGCTGTAGCCGAGCTGGAGGACGAGATTCTTGCCCTGCACCGCGGCGCGATATCCGACGCCCTCGATCTCGAGGTTCTTGGTGTAGCCCTTGGAGACGCCGTTCACCATGTTGGCGATGGTGGCGCGCATCGTGCCCCAATGCATGCGCGCGCGCTTCGTCGCCGATTTCGGCGTCACCGTCACCTTGCCGTCGGCGACGGAGGCGCTGACCTCGCCGCTCAAGGGCAGCTTGAGCGTGCCGAGCTTGCCCTTGCAGGTGAGCGTCTGGCCGGAGATCTCGACGGTGACGCCCTGCGGGATGGCGACGGGGTTCTTGCCGATGCGCGACATCACTGCACCTCAGAACACGCGACAGAGGATCTCGCCGCCGACATTGGCGGCGCGCGCCTCGTTGTCCGACATGACGCCTCGCGGCGTCGACAGGATGGCGATGCCGAGCCCGTTATAGACGCGCGGCAGATCGGAGACGCGCGAGTAGATGCGCCGGCCGGGCTTGGAGATGCGGGTGATCTCGCGGATCACCGGCTCGCCGTCGACGTATTTCAGCTCGATCTTGAGCTCGGCCACGCCCGGGCGCACTTCCTCGCGGGTATAGCCGCGGATGTAGCCTTCGCGCTGCAGCACCTCGAGCACGTTGGCGCGGATCTTGGACGCCGGCGACTGCACCATGGGCTGATGCGCGCGCTGCCCGTTGCGGATGCGGGCGAGCAGGTCGCCGAGCGGATCGGTCATCGACATGCCGTATCTCTCCCTTACCAGCTCGACTTGACCATGCCGGGGATCTGGCCGGCCGAGGCGAGCTCGCGTAGCGCCAGGCGCGAGAGCTTGAACTTGCGGTAGACGCCGCGCGGCCGGCCGGTGAGCTCGCACCGGTTGCGCACGCGGATGGCGGCGGAATTGCGCGGCATCTCGGCGAGCTTGAGCCGCGCCGCGAAGCGCTCTTCCGGAGCGAGCGAGCGATCCTCGGCGATCGCCTTGAGCCGCGCGCGCTTGGCCGCCAGGCGCTTCACCAGCGCCGCCCGCCGCTTGTTCTTGTTCACCGAACTCGTCTTCGCCATGGGGCTTGCCCTTTAGTTGATGAACGGCATCGAGAAGTGGCGCAGCAGGGCCTTCGCCTCCGCGTCGGTCTTCGCCGTCGTGACGATGATGATGTCCATGCCGCGCACGGCATCGACCTGGTCGTAATTCACTTCCGGGAACACGAGCTGCTCCTTGAGGCCCAGCGCGTAGTTGCCGCGGCCGTCGAAGCTCTTGGGAGAGACGCCGCGGAAGTCGCGCACGCGCGGCAGCGCGATGTTGATGAGCCTGTCGAGGAACTCGTACATGCGCTGGCGGCGCAGCGTCACCTTGCAGCCGATCGGGAGGTTCTCGCGCAGCTTGAAGGTGGCGATCGATTTCTTGGCGCGGGTCACCACCGGCTTTTGGCCGGAGATGACGGCGAGATCGTTCGCCGCGGCGTCGACCTTCTTGCCGTCCTGGGTGCCCTCGCCGACCCCCATGTTGATGACGATCTTGTCGAGCTTCGGCACCTGCAAGGCGTTGGTGTAGCCGAACTCCTTCATCAGGGCCGGCTTCACCACCTTCTCGTAATGCTCCTGGAGACGTGTCTGCATCGCTTCCTCACGCGTCGAGGACTTCGCCGGAGCGCTTGGCGAAGCGCACCTTGCGGCCGTCCCCGAGGATCTTGTAGCCGACCCGCGTCGGCTTGCTGGACTTGGGATCGATATGGGCGACGTTGGAGACGTGGATCGCCGCCTCCTTCTCGACGATGCCGCCGGTCTGGCCGGCGCCGGGCTTGGTGTGGCGCTTCACCATGTTGACGCCCTGCACCACGACGCGGTTCTCCTCGCGCAGCACGCGCAGGACCTCGCCGCTTTTGCCCTTGTCGCGGCCGGTGACGACCACGACCTTGTCGCCTTTCTTGATCTTGAACTTCATCTCAGAGCACCTCGGGCGCCAGAGAGACGATCTTCATGAACTTGCGGGAGCGCAGCTCGCGCGTCACCGGCCCGAAGATGCGGGTGCCGATCGGCTCGCCCTGCTTGGTGATGAGCACGGCGGCGTTGCGGTCGAAGCGGATGGCGCTGCCGTCGGAGCGGCGAATCTCCTTCGCCGTGCGCACGATCACCGCCTGGTGCACGTCGCCTTTCTTGACGCGGCCGCGCGGGATCGCCTCCTTGACCGAGACGACGATCACGTCGCCCACCGTCGCCGTCTTGCGCTTGGAGCCGCCCAGAACCTTGATGCACTGGACGCGGCGCGCGCCGGAATTGTCGGCGACGTCGAGATTGGTCTGCATCTGGATCATGGCTGGTCACCCCCCGGCGCCGGCCGCGGCGCGGGCGGCCTTCTTGCGCGGCGCGCGCGGCTTCGCCGGCTTCTTCGCCGCGGGCTTGGCCTCCGTCGGCGCGGCGTCGGCGGGCGCCGCCGCCGCTTGGTCGGCCAGCACCACCCAGCGCTTGCGCTTGGAGATCGGCCGGCTCTCCTCGATGCGCACGGTCTGGCCGCCCTTGATCAGGTTCTGCTCGTCATGCGCGGCGTATTTCTTCGAGCGCATGATGAATTTCTTGTAGACGGGGTGCATGACGCGCCGCTCGACGCGCACGATCACGGTCTTGTCGCGCGCGTCCCGCATCGCCACGCCCTGGAGTATTCGCTTCGGCATCGCCCTTCTCTTTCCCTATCCCCGCGCGCGCTCGGCGAGCACGGTCTTGATGCGCGCGATGTCGCGCCGCACCTGGCGCACCCGCGCCGTGTTGGCGAGCTGGCCGCTCGCCTTCTGGAAGCGCAGGTTGAAGCGCTCCTTGGCGAGCTGCTCGAGCTCGCCCTTGAGTTCGTCGTCGGTCTTGGCGCGGACGTCCGCGGCCTTCATATCGCCTCCTCGCCCAGACGGGTCACGACGCGGGTCGCCACCGGCAGCTTCGCGGCGGCGAGGTCGAAGGCCTCGCGCGCGGTCGGGCCCGGCACGCCGTCGAGCTCGAACATGATGCGGCCCGGCTTGACGCGGCAGACCCAGAATTCGGGCGTGCCCTTGCCGCTGCCCATGCGCACCTCGGCCGGCTTCACCGACACCGGCACGTCCGGGAAGATGCGGATCCAGATGCGGCCGACGCGCTTGATGTGGCGCGTGATGGCGCGCCGCGCCGCCTCGATCTGGCGCGCGGTGACGCGGCCGGGCTCGGTCGCCTTGAGCCCGTAATTGCCGAAATTGAGCGTGGCGCCGCCCTTGGCCTCGCCGTGGATGCGGCCCTTGTGCGCCTTGCGGTACTTGGTGCGCTTCGGTGACAGCATGATCCTGCGATCCCCCCGTCCTCAGACGCGCGCCTGGTTCTGCTCGGCGACGCGCTTGTCCTGCGCCATCGGGTCGTGCGCCAGCACTTCGCCCTTGAACACCCAGACCTTGACGCCGCAGGTGCCGTAGGTGGTCTTGGCGGTGCCGTAGCCGAAATCGACGTCGGCGCGCAGCGTGTGCAGCGGCACGCGGCCCTCGCGGTACCATTCCATGCGCGCGATTTCGGCGCCGCCCAGCCGCCCCGAGCAGTTGATGCGGATGCCGAGCGCGCCCAGCCGCATGGCCGACTGCACGGCGCGCTTCATGGCGCGGCGGAAGGCGACGCGGCGCTCGAGCTGCTGGGCGATGCCGTCGGCGATGAGCTTGGCGTCGATCTCGGGCTTGCGGATCTCGACGATGTTGAGGCTGACCTCGCTGTTGGTCATCTTGGCGATGTCGAGGCGCAGCTTCTCGATGTCGGCGCCCTTCTTGCCGATGACCACGCCGGGGCGCGCCGAATGGATGGTGATGCGCGTCTTCTTGGCGGCGCGCTCGATGACGATGCGCGAGACGCCCGCCTGCTGCAGCCGCTCGGTCAGGAACTTGCGCAGCCGCAGATCCTCGTGCAGCAGGCTGCCGTAGTCCTTGCGCGCGAACCAGCGCGAGTCCCAGGTGCGGTTGATGCCGAGCCGCAGCCCGACCGGGTTGACCTTCTGGCCCATTAAGCCTGCTCCTCCTGCCGCTCCTCGCGCTCGCGCACGATCACGGTCAGATTGCTGAAATACTTGTCGATGCCGGCGGCGCGGCCGCGGCCGCGCGCGTGGAAGCGCCGCATGGCGAAGGCGCGGCCCACGGTCGCCTCCTTGACGTAGAGCTTGTCGACGTCGAGCTGATGGTTGTTCTCGGCATTGGCGATGGCGGCTTGCAGCACCTTCTTCACGTCGCGGGCGATGCGGCGCGGCGAGAAGCTGAGCTCGTTGAGCGCGACGGCGGCGTTCTTGCCGCGGATGCTCTGGGCCACGAGATTGAGCTTGCGCGCGCTGACCTTGAGGGCGCGGGCATAGGCCGAGGCCTCGGTCTCGGCGAGCCGGCGGGGCGCCGATTTCTTGCTCACGGCGCCGCCACCTTGGTCCTGACCGCCTTCTTGTCGGCGGAATGGCCGTGGAAGGTGCGCGTCGGCGCGAACTCGCCGAATTTGTGGCCGATCATGTGCTCGGTCACCAGCACCGGGATGAATTTGTGGCCGTTGTAGACGCCGAAGGTGAGGCCGACGAATTGCGGGAAGATGGTCGAGCGGCGCGACCAGGTCTTGATGATCTCGTTGCGCCCCGACGCCCGCGCCTTCTCCGCCTTCTTCAGGAGATAGCCGTCGACGAACGGACCCTTCCAGACTGAGCGTGCCACCTGCTCCTCCGTTACTTCTGCCGGCGGCGCCGCACGATGTAGCGGTCCGTCGCCTTGTTCTTGCGTGTCTTGGTGCCCTTGGTGCCCTTGCCCCAGGGGGTCACGGGATGGCGCCCGCCCGAGGTGCGGCCTTCGCCGCCGCCATGGGGATGGTCGATCGGGTTCATCGCCACGCCGCGCACCGAGGGCCGCCGGCCGAGCCAGCGGTTGCGGCCCGCCTTGCTGATGCTGATGTTCTGCTTGTCCGGGTTGGACACGGCGCCGATCGTCGCCATGCATTCGGCGCGCACCATGCGCACTTCGCCCGAGGAGAGCCGCAGCAGCGCGTAGCCGGCATCGCGGCCGACGAGCTGCGCGTAGGTGCCGGCGGCGCGGGCGAGCTGGCCGCCCTTGCCGGGCTTCATCTCGACGTTGTGGATGATGGTGCCGATGGGGATGTTGCGCATCGGCATGGCGTTGCCGGGCTTCACGTCGACGCGCTCGCCCGAGACGACGCGGTCGCCTTCCTTGATGCGCTGCGGCGCCAGGATATAGGCGAGCTCGCCGTCCTCGTAGCGGATGAGGGCGATGAAGCCGCTGCGGTTGGGGTCGTATTCGAGCCGCTGCACCTCGGCCGGCACGTCGCGCCGGGCGCGCTTGAAATCGACGATGCGGTAGCGCTGCTTGTGGCCGCCGCCGCGCCAGCGCACGGTGATGCGGCCGCGGTTGTTGCGTCCTCCTTGCTCGCGCTTGCCTTCGGTGAGCGCCTTGACCGGGCGGCCTTTCCACAGCTCGCCGCGGTCGACGATGATGAGCTGACGCTGGCCCGGCGTCGTCGGCTTGTAGGTTTTGAGTGCCATCGCCTCAGACTCCCGTGGTCACGTCGATCTTCTGGCCCTCGGCCAGCGTGACGATCGCCTTCTTGTAGTCGGAGCGCCGGCCGGGCGCGCCCCTAAAGCGCTTGGTCTTGCCCTTGACGCGGATGGTGTTGACCGCGGTGACCTTGACCTTGAACAGGCCCTCGACCGCCGCCTTGACCTCGCGCTTGTTGGCGGCGAGCGGCACGCGGAAGGTCACCTGGTTGTGCTCGGAGCCCATGGTGGACTTCTCGGTGATCACCGGCGAGCGCACCATGTCGTACATCTGGTCGCGCGTGAGCTTCGCCTCCTGGCGCGGGATGAAGCGGAACCTGCTCATTTGAGGCGGGCCTCCAGATGCTGGACGGCGTCGCGGGTCAGCACCAGCGTGTCGCGGCGCAAGATGTCGTAGACGTTGGCGCCCTGCTGCGGCAGCACGTCGACCTCCGGCAGGTTGCGCGCGGCGCGGGCGAAGTTCTCGTCGAGCGCCGGCCCGCCGATGATCAGCACCGAGCCCCAGCCAAGCTTCTGGAAGCGCTCGGCGAGCCGGCCGGTCTTGGGCTCCTCGAGCGCGGCTTTGTCGAGCACGACGAGCTTGCCTTCCGCGTGCTTGGCCGACAGCGCGGTCTTGAGCGCGAGCCGGCGCACCTTCTTCTGCAGGCCGAACTCGTGGCTGCGCACCACCGGGCCGAAGATGACGGCGCCGCCGCGGAACTGCGGCGAGCGCAGGCTGCCCTGGCGCGCGCGGCCGGTGCCCTTCTGCCGCCAGGGCTTCTTGGTCGTGCCTTGCACGTCGCTGATGCCCTTGGTCTTGTGCGTCCCGGCGCGGCGCTTGGCGAGCTGCCAATGGACCATGCGGGCGAGGATGTCCTTGCGCACCGGGACGCCGAACACCTCGTCGGCGAGCTCGATGTCGCCGACGCTCTCATTGTCGAGGGTCTTGACCGCGAGCCTCATGACGGCGCTCCCTCGGCCGGCGCTTCGGCGGCGGGCGCCGCCGGCGTGCGCAACGCCGCCGGGAAGGGCAGGCCCTTGGGCGGCGCGCGCTTGGCCGCATCCTTGATCAGGACATAGCCGCCCTCGGCGCCGGGCACCGCGCCCTCGATCATGATCAGGCCGCGCTCGCCGTCGGTGGCGATGACGCGCAAATTCTGCGTGGTCACGCGCTCGTCGCCGTAATGGCCGGCCATCTTCTTGTTGCGGAAGACCTTGCCGGGATCCTGGCGCTGGCCGGTCGAGCCGTGGCTGCGGTGGGAGATCGAGACGCCGTGGGTGGCGCGCAGGCCGCCGAAATTGTGCCGGCGCATGACGCCGGAGAAGCCGCGGCCCTTGGTGGTGCCGGTGACGTCGACGAACTGGCCGACGAGGAAATGCTCGGCCGAGAGCTCGGCGCCGACCTCGATGAGCCCGTCCTTCCCCACGCGGAACTCGACCAGCTTGCGCTTGGGCTCGAGTTTCGCCTTGGCATAGTGGCCGCGCATCGGCTGCGTGACGTTCTTCACCTTGGCCTTGCCGACGCCGAGCTGGACCGCGGTATAGCCGTCCTTCTCCGCCGTGCGCACGGCGACGACCTGGCAATTGTCGACCTTCAGCACCGTCACCGGGACGTGGCTTCCCTCCTCGGTGAAGATGCGGGTCATGCCCAGCTTCTGGGCGATGAGACCGGTGCGCATGGCATGTCCCTCAGAGCTTGATCTCGACGTCGACGCCGGCGGCGAGGTCGAGCTTCATCAGCGCGTCCACCGTCTGCGGCGTGGGGTCGACGATGTCGATCACGCGCTTGTGCGTGCGGATCTCGAACTGCTCGCGCGACTTCTTGTCGATGTGCGGCGAGCGCAGGACCGTGAACTTCTCGATCTTGGTCGGCAGCGGGATCGGGCCGCGCACGCGCGCGCCGGTCCGCTTGGCGGTGTTAACGATCTCGCTCGTCGACTGATCGAGGACGCGATGGTCGTACGCTCTCAGCCGGATGCGGATGTTCTGGTTGTCTATCGCCATGTCGCACCTCTTCTTTCCGCACCCGCTTTGGTTACTTCAATATCTTGGCGACGACGCCGGCGCCGACGGTGCGGCCGCCCTCGCGGATGGCGAAGCGCAGGCCCTCGTCCATGGCGATGGGCGCGATCAGCTCCACCTCCATCTGCACGTTGTCCCCCGGCATCACCATCTCCGTGCCTTCCTTCAGCTTCACCGTCCCCGTCACGTCCGTCGTGCGGAAGTAGAATTGCGGCCGGTAGTTGGTGAAGAACGGCGTGTGCCGGCCGCCCTCCTCCTTGGTCAGGATGTAGGCCTCCGCCTGGAAGTTGGTGTGCGGCGTGATCGACCCCGGCGCCGCCAGAACCTGGCCGCGCTCCACCTCCTCACGCTTCGTGCCCCGCAGCAGCGCCCCGATATTGTCCCCGGCCTCGCCGCTGTCCAGCAGCTTGCGGAACATCTCGACCCCCGTCACCACCGTCTTCGCCGTCGGCCGCAGGCCCACGATCTCGATCTCGTCCCCGACCTTCACCACGCCGCGCTCAACCCGGCCCGTCACCACCGTGCCGCGGCCCGAGATCGAGAACACGTCCTCGATCGGCATCAGGAACGGCTTGTCCTTCGCCCGCACCGGCTGCGGGATGTACTCGTCGATCGCCGCCATC